>CAJYOI010000068.1 GCA_913776045.1 uncultured Sphingomonas sp. | reverse complement strand
CGAAGCTTGGCGCGCTGTATTGCTGCTGCTCGGACGGCGTGCGTGGTCGTGGCGCACCCATGACGTGCCTGTCCCATACGGCTTCCTTCCATTCCAGCGAAAGGATCACACCATCAAACTGTGGGATGAAACATCTAGATCAGGTCACGATCCATCGGCGATCAAATCGGGCCGATTCCGTTCGGACCTTCGCGTGTTTGCGCGGCATCGCATGTAGCATCTGTGTAGCACGGAGCAATTCTCACCCACTCGTATTCAGTCGTAACCGATTGAATTCATTGGGAACACCGATGAAACGGGGGCTCACCCAGCGCCTCACGCTAACGTGCTAATTTTGCTAGAATAAATGGATGCCCGACAAGGATTCGAACCTTGATTGACGGAGTCAGAGTCCGCTCTCTTACCGTTAGAGGATCGGGCAACGATCCATTTGGAGGCGCGCGTCTAGGCGTAACGCTGCGGCACTGTCAACCACTTATGCGGACGTCTCTTGTCGATCGTGCGATGAACCGTTACCTTCGCATCCAAGCACCGAACGACCGGCTCGCGGTCGTGACGGACGAGAACGATAAGAAGAAAGTTACGGCCGTGGGGGATGTTTCCGCCCGAGGGCCGTACGGACCGCGTGCCCACGCGCCCCGTCCGGCCCCACGATCGCCAGCGCATGGCCGCTGGCCGCAGGCGCGGCATTATGCTGCGCTGGACCTTGGCACCAATAATTGCCGCCTGCTGATCGCCCGCCCGCAGGGGCAGGGCTTCGCGGTCGTCGACGCCTTCAGCCGGATCGTGCGGCTGGGCGAAGGGCTCGCCGCGACGGGGCGGCTGAGCGACGAAGCGATCGAACGCACCATCGCGGCGCTGCGCGTCTGTGCCGACAAGCTGAAGCGTCGCGACGTGGCGCTGGCCCGTTCGGTCGCGACCGAGGCGTGCCGGCGCGCCACCAACGGCCCCGAATTCATCCAGCGCGCCTATCGCGAGACGGGCATCATGCTCGACATCATCTCGGCGGAGGAGGAGGCGCGGCTGGCGGTGCTCGGCTGCCACGCGCTGATCGAACCGGGCGAAGGCGCCGCCCTGGTGTTCGACATCGGCGGCGGATCGACCGAGCTGGTGCTGGTCGATACGCTGAGCGCAACGCCCAAGGTGCTCGACTGGCACAGCGCGCCGTGGGGCGTGGTGTCGCTGACCGAAAGCGCGGGCGGGGACGGCTATGCCGCGATGCGCGCGCTGGTCCGCAACAGCTTCGCCGACTTCGCCGTACGGCTGCCGAAGGATATCGAGCGCCGCCGCCTGCTCGGCACGTCGGGGACGGTCACGACGCTCGCCAGCGTGCATCTGGGGCTCGACAGTTATGACCGTTCAGCGGTCGACGGACTCATCATGCCGGCTGGCGCCATGCGCGACGTCAGCCGGCGCATCGCCAGCCTGGACGTGACAGGCCGCGCGAAGGTGCCGTGCATCGGCCCCGAACGCGCGGACTTGGTCGTCGCCGGCTGCGCCATATTGGAGGAAATTCTGGACATCTGGCCCGCCGAACAACTCGGCATCGCCGACCGCGGCATCCGCGAGGGGATCCTGCGTCGCCTGATGGGATCGCGGCAGTGAGCCGAGACGGCGGCGGCCTGCACACGCGCGTCAAAACCGCCCGGGGGCGGACGCCCCAGTCGACCCGGTGGCTGGAGCGACAGCTGAACGATCCATACGTGAAGCGGGCGAAGGCGGAAGGCTATCGCAGCCGCGCCGCCTACAAGCTGATCGAGCTCGACGAACGCTTCACCATCCTGCGCGGTTCGCGCCGGGTCGTCGACCTCGGCATCGCGCCCGGCGGCTGGACGCAGGTGGTACGTAAGAAATGTCCGAAGGCGGCGGTGGTCGGCATCGACCTGTTGCCGGTCGATCCGATCGACGGCGTCACCATCTTCCAGATGGACTTCATGGACGACGCGGCCCCCGCCATGCTGATCGAGGCGATGGGCGGCGCGCCGGACCTGGTCATTTCCGACATGGCGGCGAACACGGTCGGCCACCCGCAGACCGATGCGCTCAGGACGATGGGCCTGGTCGAGGCCGCGGCGGAGTTCGCGATCGACGTGCTGGAAAAGGGCGGGACCTTCGTCGCCAAGGTCTTCGCCGGCGGCGCGGATTCGGCGTTCGTCGCCCGGATGAAGCGCAATTTCGCGACGGTGAAGCATGCCAAGCCGCCGGCCAGCCGCAAGGGTTCGAGCGAATGGTACATGGTGGCTCAGGGATTCAAGGGGAGGGCAGCGGATCAGCCGAGCTAATCCGCGTCACGGCCCGACCCCGGCCGGCAGACGACCGACGACGCGGCTTCGCCGTGGCCCTCCCTATCCCGTCCTCGACGCCCCGCTCGCCACGAAGAACGGTGCCGCGACAAGATCAGCACGAACGGAATTTCAGTAGAAGCTCGTTATCCCGCCTGCGCGGGAACACGAATGGTACTTAAAACACTCGGAAACCTACCCTCATCGCTTCGTCAGCTTCATAACCTTCCCATTCGACCCGCGGCCGCCGTCCTCCAGCACCCAGATCGCGCCGTCCGGTCCTTGGTCGACGTCGCGAATCCGCGTGCCCATCGGCCACTGGTCGCCCTTGGTCGCGTTGGTGCCGTTCACGTCGACGCGGATCAGCGCCTTCGACGACAGGCCGCCGATGAACAGGTCGCCCTGCCACTCGGGGAACATGCGGCCGGTGTAGACCATCAGCCCGCCCGGCGAGATGACCGGGTTCCACCAGACCTTGGGCGCTTCGAACCCGTCGCCCGGTGCGTGGTCAGGAATGTCGTCGGTCGCCGCCCCGTAGTTGCGGCCGTTCGACACCTTCGGATAACCATAGTTGCGCCCGGGCAGAATCAGATTGACCTCGTCACCGCCCTCCGGCCCCATTTCCTGTTCCCACAGATTGCCTGCGCGGTCGAACGCGATGCCCAGCAGGTTGCGGTGACCGTACGACCAGATCGCGGGGTGGAAGCCCTTGGCGGTCAGCCCCGGATCGCCGGCCGGCTTGCCGTCCAGTGTCAGGCGCAGCACCTTGCCCAGCGTCGCCTTGGGGTCCTGCGCCGGCGTGAACTTTTGCCGCTCGCCATTGGTGAAGAACAGGTGGCGGCCATCCGGTGCAAAGGCGATGCGGCCCGAATAATGGCCGTTGCCGTCAACGAACGGCGTCGCGCGGAACAGCTCGGTGATCCCGGTCAGCTGCTCGGCACCGGCCGTGCCCGACAGAATGCCGCGCGCCAGCACCACGCCCTTGCCGCCGGTGCCGGCGGTGGAATAGCTGAAATATACTTGGCGATTCTTCGCGAAGCCCGGTGCGAGAACGACGTCCATCAGCCCGCCCTGCCCGGCGCTGTCGACGGGAATCGCCGCGACGGTGCGCTTCTGCTGCCCATCGGCCGACAGCAACAGCATCTCGCCCGCCTTTTCGGTCACCAGCATCCGCCCGTCGGGCAGAAAGGTCATCGCCCAGGGCGCATTCAGGTCGGCGATTTCGGTCACCTTGAACGGCAGGCCCGCGGTCGTTGCGGCCGGCGGGGTCGCACCGTTCTGCGCATTGCTTGGCGTCGATTCGGTACAGGCGATGAGGGTCGAGGCGAGCAGGATGGCGGTGAGGCGCATGAACGGGTCCCTGTAATGATGTTGCCCGGCAACGCCCAGAGCCGATCGAGGTTGCGCGGGGGCGTCCGGCGACCGGCGGCGCTTTGACATTTCGTTAACCACGATCGCCCTAAACCTTGGCGCGAAGAGGCGGAAGGCGCGCATGTCCTATATCGAACCCGATCGCCAGGTCTTTGCCGCCGACCGCACGGCCGTGTGGCCGACGTCGCGCCCGCTGCTGTCGCTGATCGTCCCGGTGAAGGACGAGGAAGCGGCGATCGCGCCCTTCGTCGACCGCGTCGTGCCCGTCCTCGATGCGCTTACGCTCGAGGAGGGCTGGGAAGTCCTGTTCGTCGATGACGGCAGTACCGATGCGACCCTGCCGGCGATCATGGCCGCCCGCCACCGCCATCCCGGCATCCGCTGCCTGTCGCTGTCGCGCAACTTCGGCAAGGAAGCCGCGCTGTCGGCGGGCCTCGACCATGTCCGCGGTCGCGCGGTGGTGCCGATCGACGTCGACCTGCAGGACCCGCCCGAAGTGCTCGACGCGATGCTGGATGCGTGGCGGGCCGGGAACGAGGTCGTACTGGGCATCCGCCGGTCGCGTCGCAGCGACCATTGGCTGAAGCGCGGCACCGCCGACCTGTTCTACCGCGCGCACAATCGCCTGTCGCGCGACAAGATCCCGGCGCACGCCGGCGACTTCCGCCTGCTCGACGCGCGCGTGGTCGACGTGATCCGCGCGATGCCCGAGCGCAACCGCTTCATGAAGGGCCTGTTCGCCTGGGGCGGATTCCGCCAGGCGAGCGTCGAATACGACCGCGCCGAGCGCACCATCGGCACGTCGAAATATGATTACTGGCGGCTGTGGACGCTGGCGCTCGATGGAATCACATCGTCCTCGACGATGCCACTCAGGGTATGGAGCTATGTCGGCGGCGTCGTGGCGCTGGCGGCACTCGCCTATGCCGCGTTCATCGTCGTTCAGACGATGCTGTTCGGCAATGCGGTCGCGGGCTACCCGTCGCTGTTCGTCGCGGTGACGTTTCTGGGCGGCGTTCAGCTTCTGTCGCTGGGCGTGCTGGGCGAATATGTCGGCCGCATCCTGATCGAAACCAAGGGGCGTCCGCTGTACGTCGTGCGCGAACGGCTGGGGTTCGAGGGCGACTGAGCCCGGGCGTCAGTTCCGCGCGTCGCGTACCGCTGCGCCGATGACGCCTGCCAGCCGGCCGGCCTTCTTGCCTTCGTACATGGTCGCAATTCTCCAGCGAATTGACGCGATCCCGCACCAAGTCGGGTTAAAGCCGCGCTAATCCTGTCCGCCGCTTGCGCCCGCCCCCGCTTCGCTCTATATCGCGCATGCCTTCTCGACATCGTGATACATGCCGAGGCTGGTCCCACCGGGGCCGGCAGCGAGGCTGCATGTTCGTTTGGAGAAGACCTGCTTGGCCGACATCGCGCACCTGACCGCGCTCATCGAACCCGAAGCGAAGGCTTTGGGCCTGGACCTCGTGCGCGTGAAGATGTTCGGCGGCCAGTCCGACCCGACGCTGCAGGTGATGGCCGAACGCCCCGACACCCGCCAGCTGACGATCGACGATTGCGCCGACCTTTCGCGCCGCATCTCCGACGTGTTCGACGCGCTGGAGGAAGCGGGCAAGGACCCGATCGACTATGCGTATCGCCTGGAAGTGTCGTCGCCCGGCATCGACCGTCCGCTGACTCGGCTCAAGGACTATGCCGACTGGGCGGGCCACGAAGCGCGCGTGACGCTTGCCGAGAAGATCGACGGCCGCAAGCAGCTGAACGGCACGCTCGCCGGCATCGAGGGCGAAACCGTCACCGTCGACGTGCGCGGACATCAGCCGATGACCGTCCCATTCGACCAGATTTCCGATGCGAAGCTCGTCATCACCGACAAGCTGATCGCCGCAACCGCACCATTGTCGACGCAGGGCGCCGACAAGATCATCGAAACTGAGGAATAAGCGCATGGCCTCGTCCCCGTCCGGCGGCATCACCGCAAACCGCGCCGAACTGATCGCGATCGCCGATTCGGTCGCGAAGGAAAAGCTGATCGACAAGGCCATCGTCATCGAGGCGATGGAGGACGCGATCCAGCGCGCGGCCAAGAATCGCTACGGCAGCGAGAACGACATCCGCGCGAAGCTCGACCCGAACACCGGCGACCTGCGCCTGTGGCGCGTCGTCGAGGTAGTCGAGCAGGTCGACGACTATTTCAAGCAGGTCGACCTGAAGGGCGCGCAGAAGCTTCAGAAGGATGCCCAGGTCGGCGACTTCATCGTCGATCCGCTGCCCCCGATCGAATTCGGCCGCATTCAGGCGCAGGCTTCGAAGCAGATCATCTTCCAGAAGGTCCGCGACGCCGAGCGCGAGCGCCAGTATGAAGAATTCAAGGATCGCCAGGGCGAGATCATCATCGGCGTCGCCAAGCGCGTCGAATTCGGTCACATCGTCGTCGATCTGGGCCGTGCCGAAGGCGTCATCCGCCGCGACCAGCAGATCCCGCGCGAACTCGTCCGCGTCGGCGACCGCGTCCGTAGCCTGATCAAGGAAGTCCGCCGCGAGAATCGCGGGCCGCAGATCATGCTCAGCCGCGCGCACCCCGATTTCATGAAGAAGCTGTTCGCGCAGGAAGTGCCCGAAATCTACGACGGCATCATCGAGATCAAGGCTGCCGCCCGTGACCCGGGTTCGCGCGCCAAGATCGGCGTCATCAGCCATGATTCGGGTATCGATCCGGTCGGTGCCTGCGTCGGTATGAAGGGCAGCCGCGTCCAGGCGGTCGTCCAGGAAATGCAGGGCGAGAAGATCGACATCATCCCCTGGTCGCCCGACACCGCGACCTTCGTCGTCAACGCGCTGCAGCCGGCCAACGTCGCGCGCGTCGTCATCGATGAAGAGGAAGATCGCATCGAAGTCGTCGTCCCCGACGATCAGCTGAGCCTGGCCATCGGTCGCCGCGGCCAGAACGTACGTCTGGCGTCGCAGCTCACCGGCAAGGCGATCGACATCCTGACCGAAACCGATTCGAGCGAGAAGCGGCAGCAGGAATTCGTCGCGAACAGCGAGATGTTCCAGAACGAACTCGACGTCGACGAGACGCTGGCCCAGCTGCTGGTCGCCGAAGGCTTCAGCGCGCTGGAAGAAGTCGCCTATGTCGAGCTCGACGAACTGGCGAGCATCGAAGGCTTCGACGAAGATCTGGCGCAGGAGCTGCAGAGCCGTGCCGCCGAAGCGCTCGAGCGTCGCGAGACCGCGCAGCGCGAAGAGCGTCGGGCGCTGGGCGTCGAGGACGCGCTCGCTGAAATGCCGTATCTGACCGAAGCGATGTTGGTCACGCTGGGGAAGGCGGGGATCAAGACGCTCGACGATCTGGCCGACCTCGCGACTGACGAACTCGTCGCCAAGAAGCGCCAGGAACCGCGCCGTCGTGGCGATTCGGACAAGCCGGCCCCGCAACGCGAAGCCGACAAGGGCGGCGTGCTCGGCAGCTACGGCCTGTCGGACGAACAGGGCAACGAAATCATCATGGCCGCCCGCGCGCACTGGTTCGCGGACGAAGAGCCTGCTGCTCAGGAGGACGCGCATGCGGAATCCGGGCAATGATACGGCTGCGCTAGAAGCCAACCAGCGTCATCCCCGCGGAGGCGGGGATAAATTCCGGCTGAGTGGGCGAGGAGCCGCAACGTCAGCCAGAATTGATTCCCGCCTGCGCGGGAATGACGAAATAGAGATGGGAGGTGCGGCATGAACGACCGCACCTGCATCCTCTCACGCGACTCTGGTCCGCGTGAGGGGCTGATCCGACTCGCGCTGTCGCCCGACGGCGATGTGGCCCCCGACGTGCGCGCCAAGGCCCCCGGCCGTGGCGCGTGGATCGGCGTGTCGCGCGCCGAGTTGCAAGCGGCGATCGCCAAGGGCAAGCTTCGCGGCGCCCTCGCCCGCGCCTTCAAGGGCGCACCGCTGTCGATTCCCGATGATCTGCCGCAGCGGATCGCGACCCAGCTCGAACGCGACGCGCTCGACCGGCTGGGGCTGGAGGCGAAGGCGGGCCACCTGCTGATCGGTGCCGAACGCATCGAAACCGCAGCGCGCGGCGGGCAACTGCACCTGCTGCTCCACGCATCCGACGCGCGTCCCGATGGCGCGTCGAAGCTGGCCCAGGCATGGCGCGTGGGGTCGGACCGGGAAGGCACGCCCCTGAAGGGCTTGGTTTTGCCGGTGACACGCACCACATTGTCCGTGGCGTTGGGCCGCGAAAATGTGGTACACGCTGGCCTGACGGACGCCCAGGCGGCCAAGCGGGTGCGCGACGCGCTGACCCGCTGGTTGCATTTTATCGGACCCGAGCATGCCGCAGACCCTTGTGCCGACCCGGCGCAGGGATCGACGGCACCAGACATTACGGCCGACCCGACCGCGGGTTCGGCGAGCACAGGAATTTGAGCGAGCGCATGAGCGACACCGACAACGACAAGCCGAAACTCGGAATGCGCGCGCCCTTGGGGCTGAAGCGCACGGTCGAGACCGGCCAGGTGAAGCAGAGCTTCAGCCACGGGCGTAGCAATACGGTTGTGGTCGAAGTGAAGCGTCGCCGCGTGCTCGGCCCGCAGGGCGGCCAGGCCACCGAGGCTCCGGTGCAGGACGCACCCGAAGCCGCCCCGACGCCGGCTCCGGTCGCTGCGCCGACTCCCGCCCCGCGCCCGGCGCCCGCCGACAATCTGTCGCCGCAGGAACGCCAGGCAAAGCTGCTGCGCGAAGCCGAAGAGCAGCGCATGGCCGCGCTCGAGGACGCGCGCCGCCGCGAGGAACAGGCGCGCGCCCAGGCCGCCGAGGACGAGAAGCGTCGCGCCGCCGAGCGTGCCGCCGCTGCAGAAGCGGAAGCGGCCAAGCCCGCACCGGCACCCGCGCCGACCCCGGCTCCGGAACCGACGCCCGCTCCGACCCCGGCACCTGCGCCGGTTGCCGAGACGCCTGCGGCCAAGCCGGCCCCGGTCGCCGCGCCGACTCCGACTCCGGCGCCTGCACCGGCTCCGGCTCCGACCCCCGCGCCCGAACCGATTACGCTGACCGCCGACGCCTCGCGTCCAGCGCCGCGTCGCTTCACGCCGGTGCCGCGTCCGGAAATTCCGAAGCCTGCGCCCAAGCCCGCACCGGCTCCGACGCCGGCGCCGGCAGCCGCGTCGTCCGCCCCTGCGTCGTCGGGCGGCAACGCACCGCAGCGCGCGATGCCCTCGGGCGTCGCAACCCCGCGCAACAACGCCGCCCCGGCACGTCCGCAGCAGCGCGACCGCAAGGGCGACGAACGTCGCGGCGGCAAGCTGACCGTCAACCGTGCGCTGAACGAAGACGGCGCCCGCGCCCGTTCGCTCGCTGCACTCAAGCGTGCGCGTGAAAAGGAAAAGCGTGGCTTCGGCGGCCCGCGCGAGCCGCAGGCCAAGCAGGTCCGCGACGTGCAGGTGCCCGAGACGATCACCGTCGGCGAACTCGCCAATCGTATGGCCGAGCGTGGCGCCGACCTGGTGAAGGCGCTGTTCAAGATGGGCTCGCCCGTCACGATCAACGCGACGATCGACCAGGACACCGCCGAGCTGCTGGTGACCGAATTCGGCCACAATATCGTCCGCGTCAGCGATTCAGACATCGATCTTTCGACCGACACGGTCGAGGATGCGCCCGAAAGCCTGAAGCCGCGTCCGCCGGTCGTGACCATCATGGGCCACGTCGATCACGGCAAGACCTCGCTGCTCGATGCCCTGCGCGGCACCGACGTGGTGAAGGGCGAAGCCGGCGGCATCACCCAGCACATCGGTGCGTATCAGGTGACGCTGAAGGACAAGTCGAAGATCACCTTCCTCGACACACCGGGCCACGAGGCGTTCACCGCCATGCGTGCGCGCGGTGCCGACGTCACCGATATCGTGGTGCTGGTGGTCGCCGCCGACGACGGGCTGATGCCGCAGACGATCGAGGCGATCAACCACACCAAGGCGGCCGGCAAGCCGATGATCGTTGCGATCAACAAGATCGACAAGCCTGAAGCCAACGCCCAGCGCGTGCGCGAGCGTCTGCTCGAACATGACGTGCAGGTCGAAGCGATGGGCGGCGAGACGCAGGACGTCGAAGTGTCGGCCAAGAACCGCACCGGCCTCGACGAGCTGATCGAGAAGATCCAGCTCCAGGCCGAACTGATGGAACTGACCGCCAACCCCGACCGCGCCGCCGAAGGCAGCGTGATCGAGGCGAAGCTCGACAAGGGCCGCGGGCCGGTCGCGACGGTGCTCGTCACCCGCGGTACGCTGAAGGTCGGCGACGTGTTCGTCGTCGGCGCCGAAAGCGGCAAGGTCCGCGCGCTGGTCGACGACAAGGGTCGCCAGCTGAAGTCGGCCGATCCGTCGATGCCGGTCGAAGTGCTCGGCATTTCGGGCACGCCGTCGGCAGGCGACAATCTGAGCGTCGTCGAGAACGAGGCGCGCGCGCGTGAAGTCGCCGAATATCGCCAGAGCGTGCTGACGCAGAAGCGCACGACCGCGGCGCCGGCCAGCCTGGAATCGATGTTCTCGGCGCTGAAGGCCAAGCAGGCGATCGAATATCCGCTCGTCGTCAAGGCCGACACGCAAGGCACGGTCGAGGCGATCGTCGCGGCGATCAACAAGATCTCGACGGACGACATCCGCGCCCGCATCCTGCATTCGGGTGTCGGCGGCATCACCGAGAGCGACGTGAACGTGGCGGCCGCCAGCGGCGCGCCGATCATCGGCTTCAACGTGCGTCCGAACGCGAATGCGCGCCAGATCGCCGAGCGTCACAAGGTCGCGCTGAAGTACTACGACGTGATCTACGACCTGACCGACGAAATCCGCGCCGGCATGGCCGGACAGCTCGGGCCGGAAGCGTTCGAAACCGTCGTCGGCCGCGCCGAAATCCGCGAAGTCTTCTCGGCGGGCAAGCACGGCAAGGCCGCCGGTCTGCTGGTCACCGAAGGCATCATCCGCAAGGCGCTCAAGGCACGCATCACCCGGGCGGACGTCATCATCTACCAGGGCGAAATCGCTTCGCTTCGCCGCTTCAAGGACGACGTCGCCGAAGTGCGGGCGGGTCTGGAATGCGGTGTCACGTTCAGCCAGAACTTCACCGACATCAAGGCCGGCGACTATCTGGAAACGTTCGAAGTCGAACTGCGCGAGCGGACGCTGTAATCTTATAGCCCTCTCCCCGTTCGGGGAGAGGGTTGGGAGAGGGGCAGTGCAGCGGGCGAAGGTTTCGGTGAGACCCCGCCCCTCTCCCGACCCTCTTCCCTGAAGGGGAGAGGGCTATGCCCCAACATTCGGAACCGCAGGAAAAATCCGTTCGCACGCTGCGCGTCGGCGAACAGGTCCGCCATATCCTGAGCGAGATCCTGCAACGCGGCGATGTGCATGACGACGTGCTGACCAGCCACGTCGTCAGCATCACCGAAGTGCGCATGTCCCCCGACCTGCGCCACGCGACCGTCTTCGTGAAGCCGCTGCTCGGCCGTGACGAGGACGCGGTTCTGAAGGCTCTGCGCACCAACACCGCCTACCTCCAGCGCGAGGTCGCCCACCGCGTGAAGATGAAATACGCCGCACGGCTCAAATTCCTGGCGGACGAAAGCTTCGACGAAGGCAGCCACATCGACGCGATCCTGCGCTCGGACCAGGTGGCGCGCGATCTTGACGGGGATTGAGGTAAGACGCATCTTACCGCCATGGGGTTCGAAATTACCTTGTCGTCAAAAGGACAGATCGTCCTGCCGAAGGATGTCCGCGATGCGCTCGACCTGCGGCCGGGTGAGCGGCTAACGGTCGAGCGGATCGGTCGACGGATCATCATCGAGCAAGCAGAGCCGCCGCGCGAAAAGATCAGCTATGCCGAATTTCGTCAGCGCGTGCCCGCTTATGATGGCAAGCCTGTCGCGATCGAGGACATGACCGCGCAGATCGGTACGCTGTTTCGTGACTGGAAGGACTGACCGCTTGGTTGCCGTCGACACGAATGTGATCGTCAGGCTGATCGTTGCGGACGATAAGACGCAGCTGCAACGCGCGCTGGCATTGGCGGCGACTGAGCCGATGTATGTCTCCCTGACCGTGTTGGTCGAAACCGACTGGGTTCTCCGATCCGTGTACGGCTATGACCGTGGCCGCATCGTCGTGGCCATCGCCAGCCTGTACGAGGCCTTCGACATCGTCTTCGAAAATCCGGCAGACGTCCGGTGGGCACTCGAGCGCTATGCTCTCGCCGGCGAACTCGCGGATTACCTTCATCTGTCGGCCGCCCGACCGGCGGGTCGGTTCGCCTCCTTCGAGCGCCGTCTTGTCGCGCGCGCGGGCAACGAGCCCCCCGTCACGGTTGAGTGCCTCACCTGATGGCCAAGCTCTATTTCTACTACGCCAGCATGAATGCGGGGAAGTCGACGACGCTGTTGCAGGCGGACTTCAACTATCGCGAGCGCGGCATGCGGACGATGCTGTTCACCGCCGCGATCGACGATCGGTACGAAGCGCGGACGATCACCTCGCGGATTGGCCTCGCCATGCCCGCGATCGCGTTCGACGCCGCGACCGACATCGGCGCGTGCGTCGCCGACGAGCATGACGGGACAAAGGTCGATTGCGTGCTGGTCGATGAGGCGCAGTTCCTGACGCCTGAACAGGTCGCGCAACTGGCCTGGGTGTGCGACGTGCTGGGCGTGCCCGTCCTCGCCTATGGCCTGCGCACCGATTTCCAGGGCGCGCTGTTCCCCGGCTCCGCGCGGCTGTTGGCGGTTGCCGATTCGCTGGTCGAGATCAAGTCGGTGTGCCTGTGCGGGCGAAAGGCGACGATGAACGCGCGGATCGGTGCCGATGGGCGGGCGGCGAGCGAAGGCGCACAGACCGAGATCGGCGGGAACGACCGCTATGTCGCGCTCTGCCGCCGCCATTTCGCCGAGGCTTTGGCGGGCGAGCTGGTCCTGGCGACCACCGGGGCGGCGGCATGAGCGACACGCTCTACAGCATCGCGACCTGGCTGATCCCGCTGGTCATCGCGATCGTGTTTCACGAAGTCGCACATGGCTGGGTCGCCCGGGCGCTTGGCGATCCGACCGCGGCGCGGCTCGGGCGGCTGACGCTCAACCCGATCCGCCACGTCGATCCGATCGGCACCGTCGGCCTGCCGCTGCTGCTGGCGGTCACCGGCGCGCCGGTCTTTGGCTGGGCGAAGCCCGTGCCGGTCGTCACATCGCGCCTGCGCAGTCCGCGCTGGCACATGATGCTGGTCGCGCTCGCCGGGGCGGGCGTCAACCTGCTGCTGGCGCTGGTCGCCGCACTCGGGCTCGCCGCGCTCGTCGGCAGCGGGAGTGCCGGCGACGGGGGCGCCGCGGCGTTCGTCGCGCGCAACCTGCTCAATTTTCTGCTGATCAACGTCTTTCTGGCGATCTTCAACCTGATCCCGCTACCGCCATTCGACGGCGGTCATGTCGTCGAGGGTCTGTTGCCGCGCAGTGCGGTGCCGGGCTGGCAGAAGTTGGCGCGGGTCGGCTTCCCCCTGCTGATCGTCCTGCTGCTGGTCGTGCCCGCGATCCTGCCGCAGGCCGATATCGTCGCGCGCGCGGTGGTGCCGATCGTCCGCGCGGTCGCAGGCGGCTTCCTGGGCCTGGCCGGCGTCGCTATCTGACGCGGCCATGCATGGGTGGGTGATTCTCGACAAGCCGCTCGGCTTGGGATCGACGCAGGGCGTCTCCGCGGTGAAGCGCGCGCTGCGGCAGGGCGGGTACGGCAAGGCGAAGGTCGGGCATGGCGGGACGCTCGACCCACTGGCGACCGGCGTGCTGCCGATCGCGGTGGGCGAGGCGACGAAGCTCGCCGGGCGGATGCTCGACAGCGACAAGGTCTATGACTTCACGATCCGGTTCGGAGTGCAGACCGATACGCTCGATGCCGAAGGGGCGGTGATCGCGGATAGCGACGTGCGGCCGACGCTGGCGGCGGTCGAGGCGGTATTGCCGCGCTTCACCGGGCCGATTGCGCAGGTGCCGCCGAAATATTCGGCGCTGAAGGTCGATGGCGCGCGGGCGTATGACCTGGCGCGCGCAGGGGAAGAGGTGGTCCTAGCCAGCCGGGACGTGGTGATCCACGCCCTGAAAATCCTCCCTGCCACGGGGAGGGGGATCGCCGGCGAAGCCGGTGGTGGAGGGGCTGGTGCAGTACTCCCCAAGCCCCTCCACCATGCTTCGCATGGTCCTCCCCGTACCGGGGAGGAATTAGAAGAAGCGACTTTTACCGCTCATGTCTCCAAGGGCACCTACATCCGCTCCCTCGCGCGCGACATCGCGATCGCGCTCGGCACCGTCGGCCACGTCACGATGCTTCGCCGCACGAAGGCCGGGCCGTTCACCCTCGCCGGCGCGATATCGCTGGACAAATTGGACGAAGTCGCTAAGGGCCGCACCCTTGAACAGATACTCCTGCCGCTGAGGGCGGGGCTGGACGACATCCCGGCTCTACCCCTCTCCCCCGATCAGGCAGGGGCGCTCCGACAGGGGCGTGTGCTGGTCGGGATCGCCGCAGACGATGGCCAATATTTCGCGCTTCTCGGGGACATCCCGGTCGCGCTGGTCGAGGTCATTCACGGGGAAGCCCGTGTCGTCCGCGGTTTCAACCTTTGATGATGTCGAGGACACGAAATTTATGACGATCACCGCAGAGCGCCGCCAGGAAATCATCAAGGACCACGCCCGCGCCGAAGGCGACACCGGGTCGACGGAAGTCCAGGTCGCGATCCTGACCGAGCGCATCCGCAACCTGACCGAGCATTTCAAGGGCCATGCGAAGGACAACCACTCGCGCCGCGGCCTGCTGATGATGGTCAACAAGCGTCGCTCGCTGCTCGACTATCTCCGCAAGTCGGATGGCGATCGCTATCTGGCCCTCATCGCGAAGCTCGGCCTTCGCAAGTAACACCAGGGGCGGCCTTCGGGTCGCCCTTGTCGTATTCGGGGCGGCGCAATCCGGCGCGCGCCCTGGCAGACGGAACCTCCGTCGCAATGGACCGCAAGGGCGGTCCACCCAAAGGCCCCCCGCGCATTTGGCGCGGGGAGTGAAGGAAACCAAATGTTCGACAAGAAGACTGTATCGATCGAGTGGGGCGGCAAGACGCTGACGCTCGAAACGGGCAAGGTTGCCCGTCAGGCCGACGGCGCCGTCATGGCGACGCTCGGCGAAACCGTGGTGCTGTGCGCCGTCACCGCCGCCAAGTCGGTCAAAGAAGGCCAGGACTTCTTCCCGCTGACCGTCCACTATCAGGAAAAGTTTTCGGCCGCCGGCCGCATCCCGGGCGGTTTCTTCAAGCGTGAGCGTGGCGCGACCGAAAAGGAAACTTTGGTCAGCCGCCTGATCGACCGTCCGATCCGCCCGCTGTTCCCCGAAGGCTTCTACAACGAGATTAACGCCATCGCTCAGGTGCTGAGCTATGACGGCGAGAACGAGCCCGACATCCTGGCGATGGTCGCCGCCTCGGCTGCGCTGACCATCTCGGGCGTGCCGTTCATGGGCCCAATTGGCGCCGCGCGCGTCGGTTACGTCAATGGCGAATACGTCCTGAACCCGACCGACGAACAGGTTGCCGAGGGCGACCTGGATCTGGTCGTCGCAGCGACCTACGACGCCGTCATGATGGTCGAATCCGAAGCCAACGAGCTGTCGGAAGAGGTCATGCTGGGCGCGGTCCTGTTCGCGCACGACGCGTGCCGCGAGATCGTCAAGGCGATCGTCAAGCTGGCCGAACAGGCCGCCAAGGATCCGTGGGAACTGGCGCCGGTCGACGACAAGAAGGCGACGCTCAAGAAGCTCGATTCGGTGATCGGCAAGGACATTGCCGCTGCCTACAAGCTGACCGACAAGCAGGCCCGCCAGGTCGCGCTGAACGATGCGCGCACCAAGGCCCGCGAAGCGTTCGCAGACCTGAAGGAAAGCGATCCGGCCCAGTATCTCGGCACGCTGAAGCTGGTGAAGAAGCTGGAGGCGAACATCGTTCGCAGCGCCATCCTGAAGGACGGCAAGCGCATCGACGGCCGCACCACCACGCAGATCCGCCGGATCGAGGCGGAAACGCACTTCCTGCCGCGCGCACACGGTTCGGCGCTGTTCACCCGCGGCGAGACGCAGACGATCGCCACCGCGACGCTGGGCACCCGCGATGCCGAGCAGATGATCGACGGCCTGGGTGGCCTGTCGTACCAGCACTTCATGCTGCACTATAACTTCCCGCCCTATTCGGTCGGTGAAGTCGGCCGCTTCGGCGCGCCGGGCCGCCGCGAAGTCGGCCACGGCAAGCTCGCTTGGCGCGCGCTGCATCCGGTGCTGCCGTCGAAGGAGGACTTCCCCTACACGATCCGCCTGACCAGCGACATCACCGAGTCGAACGGCTCGTCGTCGATGGCATCGGTCTGCGGCGGTTCGCTGGCCCTGATGGACGCCGGCGTGCCGATCAAGCGCCCCGTCTCGGGCATCGCGATGGGCCTGATCCTCGAAGGCAAGGATTACGCGATCCTGTCCGACATCCTGGGTGACGAAGATCATCTGGGCGACATGGACTTCAAGGTGGCGGGCACGTCCGAAGGCATCACCACGATGCAGATGGACATCAAGATCGCCGGCATCACCAAGGAGATCTTCGAGGCCGCGCTGCACCAGGCCAAGGAAGGCCGTGCGCACATCCTGGGCGAAATGAACAAGGCGCTGGGCGAAACCCGCTCGGAGCTGTCGGCGCACGCCCCGCGCATCGAGACCTTCACGATCGACAAGTCGAAGATCCGCGAAGTCATCGGCACCGGCGGCAAGGTCATCCGCGAGATCGTCGCCACGACCGGCGCCAAGGTCGACATCGACGACGAGGGCGTCATCAAGGTTTCGTCGAGCGATCCGTCGCAGATCGAAGCCGCGATCAACTGGATCAAGGGCCTGGTCGAAGAGGCCGAGGTCGGCAAGATCTACACCGGCAAGGTCGTCAACATCGTCGACTTCGGTGCGTTCGTGAACTTCATGGGTGGCAAGGACGGCCTCGTCCACGTCAGCGAAATGAAGAACGAACGCGTCGAAAAGCCGACCGACGTCGTGTCGGAAGGCCAGGAAGTGAAGGTCAAGGTCCTCGAGATCGACCCGCGCGGCAAGGTCCGCCTGTCGATGCGCGTCGTCGACCAGGAAACCGGCGCCGAGCTGGAAGACACCCGCCCTGCCCGCGAGCCGCGCGGCGAGCGTGGCGACCGTGGTGACCGTGGTCCGCGTCGTGACGGCGGCGATCGCGGTGGTGACCGCGGCGGCCGTGGTGGCGACCGCGGCGATCGCGGTCCCCGCCGTGACCGTGGCGACCGTGGCCCCCGCGGCGACGGCGACCGCGGCCCGCGTCGTGACGGCGGCAAGGATGAGGGCCCAGAGCCCGAATTCGCGCCCGCCTTCCTGACGGGCGACAAGGACTAAGTCTCCAGACGAGATACCGTGCCGGAAAGGTATGGGGAGGATGGGGCCTCGGAGAGCAATCTCCGGGGCCCTTTCTCTTGCGTGCCTGCCGCCGTGCGCTCAAGCGAAGGCCGGAGCCTAAGGCGCCCGCAGCCCCCGGCCCGCCTCCGGTCCGGTCTCGCCGGAGCACAAGCTCTGCCCAGCCTCGTCCAAATCCGACCCCGGCGATGGCGGGCCTGAAAATACCATTTTCCTACACGCCCCGCTTTGGTGCAGCGTAGCATCATGACCCGCGCCACCCTCTCCGCCAGCCCGGCCAATTTTCGCCCGAAATTTTCACACGCCATATGCGCGAACTTCGTGAACTTTGCCGCCGCGATCGCGATCCTCGCCGCACCGGTCGCAACCGCGCAAACCCTGCCGCCCGGTCTGGCCGATCGCGTCGCGCAGATCGCGAAGAGCGATGCCGGCAAGGTCGGTGCCTATGCGATCGATATCGACACCGGTGCGAGTGTGGCTGTCAACGCAGACGACCGCTTCCCGATGGCGAGCGCGGTGAAGCTGGCGATCGCCGCGACGTATCTCGACGGCGTCGACAAGGGGCGCTGGAGCCTGGCGACCATGCACAGCCTCGATGAGGGGATGCGGGTCCGCTCCGATGGCATCACCGACACGTTGCCGCATGCCGGTGTCGCGCTGTCGGGCGCCAATCTGATCGAGCTGTCGCTGACGGTCAGCGACAACACCGCGACCGACATGCTGCTGAAGGCAGTCGGCGGCCCCGCAGCGGTCACGCGCTGGCTGCAGGCTAAGGGGATCGCGGGCCAGCGGGTCGATCGCACCATCGCTCGCCTGCTGATCGACGTCAGCGGCCACACGCCCGACCCGAAGCTGGCCGACGGTTCGGCGCTCGCGACCTTCATGCCGGTCGAACCGTGGAAGACCGACGACGAACGCTGGCCGGTCAACGCTGCCTTCGATGCCGACCCACGCGACAGCAGCACGCCGCGCGCGATGGGCGACCTGCTCGTGCGGTTGCGCAAGGGCGAGCTGCTCAAGCCGGCCAGTACGACGTTCCTGTTCGACGTGCTCGCCCGCTGCAAGACCGGTACGAAGCGCGTGAAGGCGCTGCTTCCGGCGGGGACACCTTGGGCGCACAAGACCGGCACGCTGCCGGGCATCTCCAACGATGTCGGCGTGCTGACGCTGCCCAATGGTCACCGCGTCGCTATCGCGCTGCTGTCCTACGGCATCGCCGACCCCGCCGCGCGCGACAGCCGCCTGGCCGAGATAGGCCGCACCGTGTTCGACGGCTTCCAGCTCCAGAAGTGAAGCTCCCCGCCCTCCTCCTGGCGCTTCTCCTCGGTGCCTGCGCGGCGCGGCCGGCGGAAGTGCGGGTCGGTGTCGATGTAGCGGGCGAGCGGTCGATGGAGGTGCGGGGATTCGCCGATCGCATGACCCGCCGGCGGGTGACGGCGGACGATCCGGTTCGCGTCGCGAGCGTGTCGAAGCTCGCGAAGACGACCTGTTCGGCGACGGCCGCACCTGGATCGGTCATGCGGGCGCGGCCTGTGCCCTGTGCTCCGGCCTGTGGATCGACCGTGTATCGGGCCGCGGCGTCGCCTTCTTCGCAACCGCGGTGGCGGACGGCCGCAAAGGCCGACGCTCGCGGTTCAGCGTGGCGCAGGAGACTGACGCGGGCCAGGCGTTGAGCCGCCTATGACCGATCACCTCGCCGACCTTCAGGTCCGCATGAATGCCACCGCCTCGCCCTTAGAGCGGTTTCCGACCGCTCTATCCCTCGTTCCCCATCGATGCGATCGGATAGCCGCCGCCGGGCGCGATTACGACCGCCGCCCCGATTGCCGGACCATCAGGCAGGACGAGAGTCACCGTCGGGCGATCCGTGTTGCGGACCGTCGCCTGTCCGTGCACGCGAAACCAGCGTTCGGGCGGCATATCGTGCCGATCCGCTTGCCGGCGACGGTAACGAAATTCTTGTCGCTCGGTGGCGCCATGGCCGCGACGACGTGTGCGGCATCCTCTTCACGCGATTTCTGCATCCGCATTCTCCTCCACGAAAATCCTGAGCCGCGTTCGTCATAAAATCAAGTTACGTGCATGCTTGACAGTATGTTTCTTCCGTGTCAGTTCACCATCATGCCGCGGGTGACGGCGCTGAGGAGAGGAATGATGAAGGCTTGGGTATTGCTGGCCGGCGCCAGCCTGGTCGCCGTATCGGGTAGCGCACAGGCGAGGACGACGGCACAGGCCGACTCAGCCACATCGCAGGATGCCACCGCCGATGATCCCGCCGGCGACATCATCGTCACCGCACAACGTCGCAATGAACGACTGCGCGACGTGCCGATCGCGATCACCGTGGTGGACGGCGCGTCGATCCGCGAGACCGGTGCCAACCAGCTCGCCGATATCACGCAGCGCGCACCGAGCCTCAACTTCACCGCGACGCCGGGCGTCCCCAATTTCGCGATCCGCGGTGTCGGCACCAATTCGTTCGACTACGGCATCGAATCGGCGGTCGGCATCGCTGTCGACGACGTCAACATCACGCTGCCCCGCTTCGTGCCGCTCAATTCGCTGGCGGATGTCGAACGGGTCGAGGTGCTGCGCGGTCCGCAGGGCCTGCTGTTCGGCAAGAATACGACCGCGGGACTCATCTCCATCACCACCGCCCGCCCGGAACTCGGCAAGTTCGGGTCGAGCGGCCGCGTGCAGGTCGGCGAGCGCAACCAGGTCCAGTCGCAGGCGGTGGTCAACCTGCCGATCGGCCAGACCGCGGCGCTGCGCGTCGTCGGCGGGTATCAGTATCAGAAGCCGGTGACCGAACTGGTCGGCCCCGGCAAGCTGGACCCCGTCCGCCGCTGGTTCGGGACCGCCAAGCTGTTGTGGGAACCGACCGACCGGTTGAGCCTGTATGCGATCGCCGATTACCAGAACAACAGCGGCATCGAGGCCTATTCAACGATCCGCAAGTTCGGCGGCAACGACCCCACACCTATCCCAGCCGCCCTCCGTCCGCTGGCGCCGGCCAACTTCGTCATCGTCCAGAACACCGCACTTGGCATCACAGCATCGCCGCGCAACAACCGAACCGCGATCGGCAGCAACGACGTGTTGCGTAACGAACGCAGTTTCGGCGCGCAGTTTACCGCCAGCTATGATGCCGGGCCGGTCGCTATCACGTCCGTTACCGCCTATCGCGATCTGAACGCGCGCGCGAACAACGACGTCGACCAGACGCCGATCCCGTTCTTCGACACGAACATCGCGAACTCGCAGTCGCATCAGTTCTCGCAAGAATTGCGGATCAATAATACCGGACGCGGCGTCGCCGACTATACCGCCGGCCTCTATTACTTCCGACAGCATATCGACGCGCAGATCCTGCAGTCCGGCACGTTCGGCGTGTTTCCGGCCAGCACGCCGATCCGCCTGTCGCCCGTCAACGGCCAGTCGAACTTCGATTACACGACGAAGAGCTACGCCGCCTTCGCGCAGCTGACGTTCAACGTGACGCAGCAGCTGCGGCTGATCGCCGGCGGCCGTTACACGCGCGACGAGATCGAATCGACGACGACCGTCACTGCGGTGCCCGGCGTGTGCAACCTCGTCACCTTCCTGCTGAGCGGTGGCCGGACCTGCGTCGGTGCGCTGGCCGCACCGGTGGTTGCCGACCGCGGGGCCAACGGCTTTTCAGGCCGCGCCGGCGTCGAGTACGCGCTCGGGACCGCCAACCTCTATGCCACCTACACCCGCGGCTATAAGGGGCCGGCGATCAGCTCTGCCGCCGGCGTCGCCTTCGCGGTCGATCCGGAGCGGGTCGACGCCTATGAAGTGGGCGTGAAGGCCGACCTGCTCAACCGGCGCCTCACCCTGAACCTCGCGGGTTTCATCAACGACTTCCGCGATTTCCAGGCACAGGTGTTCGATCCCGCGCTGAACGGCGGGCTCGGCACGTTCCGCACCGGCAATGCCAGCACGCTGAAGACGCGCGGCGTCGAAGCCGAAGCGATCGTCCGCCCGGCAAGCGGTTTCAGCCTGACCGGCGGCGTAACCTATCTGGACACCGAATATGGCAACTACAACGTCGCCTGCTATTTCGGGCAGACCGCCGCGCAGGGCTGTTCGCTGCCGGGCCCAAGCTTCAATGCGGCGGGCTCACCGCTGGTCGGCGCGTCGAAGTGGACGACCAGCTTGGCGGCGAGCGTCGACCGGCCGGTTGGCGACGCTCTGCGCGTCTTCGCCAACGCCGACTGGCGCTATCGCAGCAGCTTCTACTACGCGATCAACGACCCCAATACGATCCAGCCGGGCTTTTCGGTCGTGAACGCCACGGTCGGCATTGGCGATGCGGAGGGCCGCGCGCGGTTCAGCGTGTTCGTGCGCAACCTGTTCGACAAGCGCTATGCCGCGGCGATTTTCCCCGGCAATTTCTCGGCGGGTCAATACGTCCAGTCGCTGCCAGACAACGCCTTTCGCCGGATCGGTGCCGCATTCGAGCGGCGCTTCTGAATCCTCCCGCTGGGCGTCGATGCGCGAACAGGAGCATCGACGCCGCTTTTTCCGGGCGTTCGAGGGAGGCTTGAGCGTGCGGCCAGCGACACGATCGTTTCCGGCGGATTTCCTGTGGGGGTCGGCGACCGCCGGTCACCAGGTCGAAGGCAACAACTGGAACAGCGACTGCTGGGCGCTGGAACACGCTCGGCCATCGATCTTCGCCGAACCATCGGGCGACGCCGTCGACCAGTGGAACCGCTTCGACGACGACATGGCGATCCTGGCCGCAATCGGGCTGAAGGCGTATCGCTTCGGTATCGAATGGGCGCGGATCGAGCCGAAGGAGGGGGTGTTCGCGCGCTCGGCACTCGACCATTACCAGCGCTGCATCGACGCCTGCCACCAACGCGGCATCACGCCGGTGGTGACGTTCCACCATTTCACGCTTCCGCTGTGGCTGGCGCGCGCGGGCGGCATGACGAACGATCGCTTCCCGGCGCTGTTCGCGCGCTATTGCGATCGGGTGACGCGGCATCTGCGCGGGCTGGTGATCGTGTGCAGCATGAACGAGATGAACATGCCGCTGATCATCCGTGACGTGGCGCTGGGGCTGCTGACCGGTGACGCGGGGGCTGAGCGGCAGCGTGCAGCGGAGGCGGCGCTGGGTGGTCCGATCACCGGCAATTTCCTGTTCACCCCGCCCGAGGCGCTGTTCGGCAACGGCCTGAGCGCCCACGCCGCGGGGCGCGATGCGATCAAGTCGGTGCGACCGGAGCTTCAGGTCGGCATTACGCTGTCGTTGCAGGACGAACAAGCCGAACCCGGCGCGGAAAGCGTGCGCGACGCGCGGCTTGCGGCGATGGTCGACCCGTTCCTCGACCGTGTTGCCGGCGACGACTTCATCGGCGTGCAGACCTATACCCGCACGACATCCCGTGTCGACGGCACCCACGGACCGCGGCCCGGCGAACCGGTAACAGTCATGGGATATGAGGATCGGCCCGACGCGCTGGCGGCGGTCTGCCGCTACGTCTGGCAGCGCACCAACACGCCGATCATCGTCACCGAAAACGGCTTCTCCGGCGACGACGATGCGCGGCGCGGGGCTTTCGTGACCGAATCCCTCGATGCGCTGCAGGTGGCGATCGGCGACGGTGTCGACGTCCGCGGCTATTTCTATTGGTCGCTGCTCGACAATTACCAATGGATGGCGGGCTATGGTCCGAAGTTCGGGATCATCGGCGTCGATCGCGCGACGCAGACGCGCCAGATCAAGCCGTCCGCGCTGGCCTATAGCGCGATCGCGCGCGCAGGAGGGTTTGTCGACCCCACGTTGGCGGACGTCCCGTTGCTGCGCACTGCTACGCCGGCCGGGCTCGGCTGAGGTGGCGACACCGGTATCGCTTCGCAGACAAAGCTGACTTAGACCATGCTCATGACGACCGCCGAACCCTCGACCAAAGCCAAACGCGTCCGGCGCACGCAGGAACAGCGCACCGCCGACACACGGGGCGCGCTGTTTGCAGCCGCGGTGCAGACGATCGACCGGCGGGGCTATGCCGGTGCCAACAACGCCTCCATCGCCGACGAGGCGGGCGTCAGTCGCGGTGCGATCACCCATCATTTCACTACGCGAGCCGCGTTCATGGCAGAGGTAGTGCGCTGGGTGTTCGAGCAGGAAACGCGCATATTCCGCGAACTGATGGAGCAGGCGCACACGGGATCGCGCATGGCGGACTGGCCGGCGTTGCTGTGGGATGTCTTTTCACGCCCTTCAGGCGTCGCGGTGATGGAAATCCTGGTCGCGTCGCGCAGCGACCCTGAACTCGCGGCATTGGTCCTCCCGATGCAGGCGGAGGTCGAACGTACCGGTGCCGCCAATTTCCTCCAGACGATCGGCGGTAAGCAACTCGACATGTCGGCGATCCGGCTGGTCGTCTGGGCGATCCGCGGGATGACGATGGGGCGGACGTTCATTGCCGACCCCGCCGACATGGAAAACGCCGTATCGCTGTTCTCGCGCCTGATCGACCGCGCCGTGCCCAGCGGCACGTTCGAGGACTTTGCCAAGTTGTAAACACGTACGTGCGCGCTTGCACGTTTATGAAAGTCGTGTAGCATTCGGCTTGTTGCGAACTGGCGACATGGAGAGGAACGATGACAATCCGACCGGTGCTGGCGGCCGCGCTGGTCCTCGGCTGCGCACCCGCGTTTGGCCAGACTGCCGACGAATCGGACCGCCGGGCGGCGGCGACCGAAGCACGGATGCGCCCCGACGAGCGGACCGTCTTGACCCACGGCCTGTGGGCGATCCCCCTCATTCCCGGCGTCGTCATCCCGCCCGAAGCGGTGACCGGCGCTGGGTATGTCGCGGGTATCCCGCGGCTGGGCGTGCCGGCGATCCTCGAGACCGACGCGAGCCTTGGCATCTCCTACATCGCCGGGCTGCGCAAGGACGGGGCGACCGCGCTTCCCTCCGGCATGGCGATGGGATCGACGTGGAACGCCGACCTGATGCGTCGCGGCGGCGCGATGATTGCCGACGAGGCGCGCGCGAAGGGCTTCAACACGCTGCTCGGCGGCGGCATCAACCTGATCCGCGATCCGCGCAACGGCCGCACCTTCGAATATCTGGGCGAGGACCCGCTGCATTCGGGCCTGCTCGGCGGTGCTGCGGTCGCGGGCATCCAGTCGCGTCACGTGCTGGCGACGGTCAAGCATTTCGCGCTCAACGCGCAGGAGAGCGGGCGTCATGTCGTCGACAGTGTGATCAGCGACGACGCGTTCCGGATGAGCGACCTGCTCGCCTTCCAGATTGCGATAGAACAGGGGCAGCCCGGAGCGGTCATGTGCGCGTACAACCGCGTCAACGGCGCACAGGCGTGCGGCAGCGATTATCTGCTGAACCAAGTACTGACGCGCGACTGGCGCTATCCCGGCTTCGTCATGTCCGACTGGGGTGCGGTGCGCGCGACCGACTTCGCGCTGGCGGGCCTGGACCAGCAGTCGGGCGCTCAGATTGACAAGGGGCGCTGGCTGGCTGCGCCGTTGGCCGAGGCAGCAGCGCGCGATCCCGCCTACGCCACGCGGGTGCGCGATATGAACCGGCGCATCCTGCGATCGATCTACGCGGTTGGAATAGACCGCAACCCGCCGGTGAAGGCGCCGATCGACTTTGCCGCCAACGCGCAAGTGGCGCGCGCGGTCGCCGAAGAAGGCATCGTCCTGCTGCGCAACCAGAACGCGCTGCTGCCGCTGTCGAAGTCGGTCAAGTCGATCGCCATCATCGGCGGCCATGCCGATGCCGGCGTGCTGTCGGGCGGCGGATCGACGCAGGTCGAGGCGGTCGGCGGCCCCGCCGTCTCGATCCCGATGGGCGGCGAAGGTCCGCTCGCGAAGTACAACAATCAGACCTACGCCCCCTCCTCGCCAATGGCTGCGATCCGCGCGCTCGCGCCCGCGGCCAGCGTCACGTATCGCGACGGTCGTTATATCACCGATGCCGTAGCCGCCGCGCGGGCGGCTGACGTCGTGATCGTGTTCGCGACGCAGTGGATGCGCGAAGGCGCCGACGTCCCCGACCTTTCGCTACCCGATGGGCAGGACGCGCTGATCGCCGCGGTCGCCGCAGCCAATCCCAAGACGATCGTGGTGCTGGAAACCGGCGGCCCCGTGCTGATGCCGTGGCTTGCGGCGACGCCGGCGGTGGTCGAGGCGTGGTATCCCGGCATCCGTGGTGGCGACGCAATCGCAGGCGTGCTTTTCGGCGATACCAATCCGTCGGGCCGCCTGCCGGTCAGCTTCCCCGCCGCGACCGCCGATCTGCCACGGCCCGAACTGCCCTATGCCGGCGACAGCGACGCGGCATTCGCCAAGGCCGATGCTGCCGGCAAGCGCTTCCCCATCAATTATAATATCGAGGGAGCCGACATCGGCTATCGCTGGCACGCGCGGACGGGGAGGGCGCCGCTCTACGCCTTCGGGCACGGCCTCAGCTACACCAGCTTCGACCATTCGGCACTGGAGATTACCGCCACCGCGACCCCGCAGGCGCGCGTTACTGTCCGCAACACCGGCGCCCGCGCCGGGCGCGACGTGCCGCAGCTGTATCTGGTGTCGACGCCGACCGATGCGACGCGACGGCTGGTCGGCTTTGCCCAAGCGACGTTGCAGCCGGGCGAGGCACGAACCGTCGATATCACCATCGAACCGCGTGTCCTGGCCGATCGCCGCGACGGCAGCTGGGTGCTGCGCGGCGGTCGCTATGGCTTCGCCATCGGCCGTTCGGCGGCGGACCTCGGCCCTGTCACTTACGTCACGTTGCGGGAGCGACGCTGGCGCTGAACGCACCACGCATGAAGGGAGACGCTCGATGATCGCGAAGCTGTTCGTCGCCGGCCTGATGACGCTGCCCACGGCCGCGACCGCCAGGGTACGAGCCGGGCGGGCCGATCGAGCGCAAATATTCGGCCGACGGCCCATGGGCGACGTCGGTGACCGTCAGCGTCACCTCCTGCCCCCGGGAAGGCAATGTCTGCGATATCTGGTACCCGACCGATCTCGGCAGCAATCCGTTGCGGGGCGAACGAACCGGCTTTTGCCATCCGGTCATCGTCTCCGCCAACGGCCCCGGCGACAGCGTTCCCGCTGACAAGAACGCGACGTTCCCGCGGTATCTGGCGTGCTGGGACTTCCTCGTCATCCGCTCGCGCGATGGGTCGAGCGTTGGCGGCGAGACGGTGGTCGACGCCAACAATTATATCCTCGCCTTAGGCGTTTGATCCCGGCATCTGGTGGATCGGGTCGACGTAACCGATCTGGCTCTGACGTCCAGATCTTGGCGATGGATTCGCAGGTTCTGAGGCCACTGAGCGTCTTAAGTCGGCGCGCAAAGTTGTAGGCGGCCATGAAGTCGGCGAGGTGCGTCCGGAGCTGGTCGTGGCTCTCATAGTGGAAGCGTTTGACGGTCGCCTCCTTGATGGTCCGGTTCATCCGTTCCACCCCGGCCTCCGCCG
>CAJYOI010000067.1 GCA_913776045.1 uncultured Sphingomonas sp. | reverse complement strand
CGTCTTCGCCCAGCGAAGCCTGGAGCATCTGCGTCCCGCCGCGCGCCGCCGTCGGGTGAACCGCCCCACCGAAGGTCATGGTGGGGGGAAGTTAGTGACCGGGCACGCCCGTCAGATAACCGACGTCGTCGACGACCGCATCGCCGTTTCGCCGCACGAACCGCAGGCGAATCTGCACCCGGTCCTGCCGGTCGCAGAGACCGTTTCGGTCGAGGCACCGCACGACGCGAAGCATCAGGTCGCGCGCGCTGTGCGCCTCGGTCGCAGGCGAATCGGTCGTCACCAGCCGTTCGGTCAAGCTGACCGGCTAAGGTCCTCATTCCACCGCGGGGTCCACCTGCGTGATGATCGTCGTGCTGCCGGCGGGGTTGGCTCGCGCACGGACGAGCGTGGTGTCGGCCGACTCGCGGAAGCGGCGGTAGGCGGCATCGCCGGTCAGCGTCAGCTTTTGGCCCGACAGCGCGCCGGTGACAGCCTGCTGGGCGCGGACGCGGCCTGAGCGGCAAGCGCCAGGCAGGAAACGCAGGTGAACAGACATGCGGCAATCATGGTCGAAATCCCTGTAGAGGCCGAGCCGTGCGCGCGAGACGAGCCAGCCGCCCAAGGTCAGTTCGGCACAGGCCTTCGCCACCGTGTTCGGGTTGACCGCAAGCTGCTGGGCAAGTCCCCGGACGCTCGTCAACTGGTCGCCGACCGCGAGGTCTGACGCAGTAATCTTGGGCCGGATCGCATCGACGATCTGTCCGGCGATCGACCGGCTGTCATCGGGGGCGACGGCGATGGCTAAGGCGACGGTGCGGCTTGCACTCGACCGGGCCGGCGGTCAGACATGCAGGCAAGGCTCGGTCCGTGACGATCGAGAAGCTCGCTATCGGGGAAAATTGCTATGCGCACGTCACGACTGTTTCTGGCCGTCCTGCTGTGCGCGACCGCCCTGCCCGCTACCGGCCAGACACCGACGCCATCTACGCCGCTGACGGTCGAAAACGTGCTTGGCAAGGATATGCCCAGCGTGCGCTGGGCGCGCGACGGCGAATGGACGCGCGACGGCACGGGCTTTCTGAAACTGGAAGCGTCGAAGACGGTCGACGGCGGCCAGGACATCGTCCGCTACGACATCATCAGCAATGCCCGCACCGTCGTGGTGCCGGCCGAGCTGCTGGTGGTGTCAAAGGGCACGAAGCCGATCGACGTGCAGGGCTACAGCTTTTCGCCCGACGAGCGGAAGCTGCTGATCTACACCAACAGCAAGACCTTTCGCCGCACCAATGCGTTCGGCGATTACTGGCTGCTGGACCTGAATACCAAGGCCCTGCGCAAGCTGGGCGGCGATGCCCCCGCCTCCAGCCTGATGTACGCGACCTTCTCCCCCGACGGGACGCAGATCGCCTATGTCCGCAGCAACAACCTGTACGTCGAACCGACCGCCGGCGGCGCGCCCCGTCAACTGACGGCTGACGGCGACACGCTGATCGTCAACGGCATCGGCGACTGGGTGTACGAGGAAGAATACGGCCTGGCCAAGGCTTGGAGCTGGAGCCCGGATTCGAAGCAAATCGCCTTCTGGCGGTTTGACACGTCGGGCGTCGGCACTTTCAACATGATCACGAATACCGAAGGCCAATATTCACGCGTCATCCCTCTGCAATATCCAAAGGCCGGCACGGTCAATTCGGCAGCGACGGTTGGCACGATCGACCTGGCGACCGGCAAGACGACCTGGATCCCGCTGGAGGGCGATCCGCGCCAGAATTACGTGCCGCAGATGAGCTGGACGCCGGATTCGCGCGCGCTGTTCCTCCAGCAGTCCAACCGTCTCCAGAATGCGTACAAGGTGATCATGGCCGACCCCACCACCGGCAAAAGCCGCACGCTGTTAACCGAACGCGACGCCGCGTGGGTGGAGGCGAACCCCGACCCGACATGGACGACCGATGGCCGCGGCTTCACTTGGCTCAGCGAGCGCGACGGCTGGCGACACCTGTACGTCGGGTCGCGCGATGGCAAGGCCATGGACCTGCGCACGCCCGGCGACTTCGACGTGATCGATGTCCTCAATGTCGACTCGAAGAGCAATTGGGTATGGTTCACCGCGGCACCGGGCGATCCTACTCGGCGCTATCTCTATCGCGCGACGCTGACGGGCAAGAAGCGGGTCGAACGCGTGTCGCCGATGGGTCAGGTCGGCACGCACGATTATGACATGGCACCGGCCGGGCGTTACGCGCGGCACATTTTCTCGACCTTCGACACTGCTCCAACGACCGAGCTGGTCGACATGATCACCGGTCGCGTTATCCGCACGCTGGCCACCAATCAGCCGGTGACCGACGTCATCGCAGCGCGCGGGCTGGGTAAGACTGAATTCACCCGGCTCGACATCGGCGGCGGGACCGAACTCGACGCGTGGATCATCAAGCCGAAGGGCTTCGATCCGTCGAAGACATATCCACTGTTCGTCCATGTCTATGGCGAACCCTGGGGCCAGACCGTCGCCGACCGCTTCGGCGGGCGTAACGACATGTGGCACCGGATGTTGGCCGAGCGCGGCTATATCGTCGCGAGCATCGATCCGCGCGGCACCGCCGCCCCGCGCGGGCGGGCGTGGCGCAAGAGCATCTACGAACAGGTCGGTATCCAGGCGTCGGCCGATCTGGCCGCAGGCGTGCGCAAGCTGATCACGACACGCAGCTACGTCGATCCCGATCGCATCGGCGTCTGGGGCTGGAGCGGCGGCGGGTCGATGACGCTGAACGCGATGTTCCGCTATCCCGACCTCTACAAGACCGGCATCGCCGTCGCCGCGGTGTCCGACATGCGGCTGTACGACACCGTCTATCAGGAACGGTACATGGGCCTGCCCTCGGGCAATGCGAAGGGCTATCGCGACGGATCACCGATCAATTTCGCGCAGAACCTGAAGGGCAATCTGCTGATGATCCACGGCACCGGCGACGATAACGTGCACTACCAGAATCTGGAACAGCTGCTCGACAAGCTGATCGCCAACAACAAGACGACGTTCCAGATGATGGCCTATCCCGACCGCGCGCACGGCATCTATGAGAAACCGGCCACCAGCCTGCACCTCTACACGCTGATGACGCGCTATCTCGAAGAGAAGCTGCCGCCCGGCCCGCGGTAGATCAGGCGGGCAGCGCGCTGGTCGGCTGCGGGTCGGCCGGTGCGCTCAGCAACCCTTCGCGCTTGGCGACGATCGTCGGGACCAGCATCTGTCCTGCGACGTTTACCGCGGTGCGGCCCATGTCGAGGATCGGGTCGATCGCCAGCAGCAACCCCGCCCCTTCGAGCGGCAGGCCGAGCGTGGTCAGCGTCAGCGTCAGCATGACGGTCGCGCCGGTCAGTCCGGCGGTCGCTGCCGATCCCAACACCGACACCATCACTATCAACGCATAGTCGCCCGCGTGAAGCGCCACACCGAAGAACTGCGCGACGAAGATAGCCGCGACCGCCGGGTAGATGGCGGCGCAACCGTCCATCTTCGTCGTCGCCCCCAACGGCACCGCAAAGGCCGAATACGCCCGCGGCACGCCCAGCGCGCGCTCGGTCAGGTCCTGCGTGACAGGAAGCGTGCCGACCGACGACCGCGTAACGAAGCCGAGCTGGATCGCCGGCCACGCGCGGCGAAAGAACCACAGGGGATCGATGCGGTGCGCCGCCAGCAGCAGCGGATAGACGATCAGCAGGACGATCCCCAAGCCGATATAGACCGTCCCAGCGAACGCACTTAGCGACGACAATGTGCTCCAGCCATAGCGCACGATCGCGTCACCGATCAGGGCCGCCGACCCGATCGGGGTCAGCGCGATCACCCAGCGCAGCAACCGCCGCAGGATCGCCAGCAATGACGCGTTGAACGCCAGGAACGGCTCGCCCGGGGTGCCGACACGCACTGCCGCCGCGCCGACGGCGATCGCGATGACGATAATCTGCAGGATATTGAAGCCGAGCGACGTCGTGGTCGCGCCAACGGTCGTGGTCGTCGTCGCGGTCAGACCGAGCATATTCGCCGGCACCAGCCCTTTGAGGAAGTCAAGCCATGACCCGACCGTCGCCGGCGCCGCAGCCGCCGCGGCGATCGACGCGCTGCTATGCAGCCCCGGCTGCAGCGTCAGCGCCAGCACGATACCGATCGACACCGCGATCAGCGCGGTGATCGCGAACCACAAGAGCGTCTGCCCGACCAGCCGCGCGGCGTTCGGCAGGTCCCGCAGCGCCGCGATCGAACTGACGATCGCCGTGAAGACCAGCGCCGGCACCAGCGCCTTCAGCAACTGAACGAAAATCTGCCCGACCGTGTGAAGCCCAGACCCGATCGCCCCGTCAGCCCCACCGGTACGGCTGGCCGCGACGCCCAGCGCGACACCGACGGCCATGCCGATCGCGACCTGGATACCGAACGAAGGGCGAAATCTGGATAGCTGCTGCATGTGCGAACATCTCGTGTCGAGTACGTATCGCAACAACGTAGCTTTTCTTCGATCGGCCCAACCCGCCGTTGGCCGTCAGAACCGCCGAGCGCCCTAGTGGCGCAGGCCGGCCTTCAGTTCGTACCGCCCCTCGCTCATCTCGCCGAACAGGTCGCCGATCGCAGGATGATCGACCGGCTCGTCGCTGTCGTCGCGGATCAGGTTCTGCTGGCTGACGTAGGCCGTGTAGGTCGATTCGTCGTTTTCGGCGAGCAGGTGATAGAAGGGCTGGTCCTTGCGCGGACGAATGCCTTCGGGAATTGCCTGATACCACTCCTCGCTGTTGGCGAAGACGGGATCGACGTCGAAGATAACGCCTCGAAAATCGAACATCTTGTGCCGCACCACCTCGCCGATCCCGAACCGCGCCGTCGCCACGCTGGGCATAGGCACGCCGGTATCGAGGACGTCATCGGTGGAAATGCTGCGATTCATGTCCCCAAGGTAGGCAAGTTTTTGCGCCGCACAAGCTTGGCGCTTGCCACACCCAATTTCCTTCGCTAAGCGCGCCCCTCACGACCCGCCCCGGGGCTTTCGTAAGAAGGTGATGCCCGGCGCAAACCCCTCGCGGAGAGGTGGCAGAGTGGTCGAATGCACCGCACTCGAAATGCGGCGTGCCGGCAACGGTACCGAGGGTTCGAATCCCTCCCTCTCCGCCACTTATCTTCTGATGTTGAGATTGGTTTCGAGCCGTTTGTCGGCGTCGCTCGGCTTCGTCGTGTCCGCCAAGCCGTCAGACGGGGCCGGCTTTGCCGACCCCGCTGCCCGACGTGGCGTCTTCTGCAATTGCTTGCGCAATCGCAGGGAGCGCGCGTTAGAACTGGAACGCCACGCGACCGTACAGGAACCGCCCGTTGAAGCCGAACGGCGACAACTGGCTGTACGGCAGGAAGTAGCTGTTCGGCGTGAAGCCCGGTGCGCCGCTCGCACCGCCGGTCGGCAGGCGATCCGGGTAGGTGTCGAACACATTGTCCGCACCGACCGCCAGCGTGACCTGCTGGATCGGCTGCACGCGCACTTCGATGTCGGTGACCCACTTCGGCGTCAGCTTGAAGTCACCCGCGACCGAACCCAGCGGAGCGCTGAGCGCACCATTGACCGCGGTCCAGACCGAACCGAAGCGATTGGCACGGACCGTCGCGCCGACGATGCCCAGGTCCCAGTCGGCCGACAGGTTCAGCTTCGTGCGCGGCTGCGAATCGGTCAGGCGATAGGATTCCTGGCGACCGAACAGCGGTGAGCCCTGGAGCAACGGGTTGGGTAGGACCGCACGAGCGATGATCTTCGTCGTGTTGTAGTTGTAGCCCGCCGTCAGGACGACACGGCCCGCGCCGAATTCGGGCACGCGATAAGTGCCGATCACGTCGACGCCCTGCGTCCGCGTGTCGACGCCGTTCACGAAGAAGCGCGCCGAGGTCACGCCGTTGATGCCTGCCGCGGTCAGCAGGTTGACCACCGCCGTGCCGGTCAGGTTCTCGGTCAGCGTCACGCGGTCCTTGATGCGGATGTTGTAGTAATCCGCGGTCAGGCTGAAACCGCTGAACGGATTGAGGGTGATGCCGCCCGCCAGGTTCAGCGCCTTTTCCGCCTCCAACTGCTTGCCGCCCAACGCCAGCGCGACACGGCTGGTCGCCGGCACCGTCACGATGTCGATCAGCGTCGGCACGCTGTTGATGACCGTGTTGTTGGTCGACGTGGTCGTGAAGAATTGCTGCGCCAGGCTCGGCGCGCGGAAACCGGTCGAGACCGAACCGCGGATCGCAATGCCCTGGATCGGCTCGAACCGCGCGGCGACCTTGCCGTTCCAGGTGTCGCCGAAGTCCGAATAATGCTCGTACCGGCCCGCCGCCTGGACGGTGAAGGCGTCGGTCACGTTCGCATCGAGTTCGACATAGCCGGAATAGCTGTTACGCGACACGTCGGTTGCGTTCGACGGCTGGAAGCCCGGGAACACCTGCGCGCCCGGCGCCGCACCGTTCGCGGTATAGCGGCCGCCGATGTAGCTGGCGGTGTTACCGGGACGAATCTTGAAGTTCTCGTTGCGATATTCGCCGCCGATCGCGAAGCCCAAGCTGGAGAGGAACCCGACGTCGAGCTTGCGGCTGAGGTCGAGGTTCACGACCGTCTGACCGAACGCGATGCCGCCCGCGTCGAAGCGCTGCGGCGAGTCATTGCCGCCCAGCGACACGTTGAAGCTGTCGATCGTCTGGTAATCGAGCTGGTTCGACCCGTACACGACCGACAGGTCGGCCTTGAACCCGGCGACGTCGGTGCGGATGCCGGCGGCACCCGACACGTCTTCGATCTGGCTCTGGATCTTGGGCAGGAAGCCGTCGGCATAATAGGGTACGAACGTCGTCGTCGACGCAGCCCAGTTGCGATTGCGCGCATCGTTCGGGCGACGGAAGAAGCCCGCGCCGATACCATCGCGAATACCGTAAGTACCGAAGGCGTAGAGCTCGGCATTGGCGCCGATGTCATAGCCGGCGTTGACGATCACATTGTAATCGACCGTCTTGCCGTCGCCGTAACCGTGGTTGAAGCGGTTGGCCGCGAGTTCCTTGGCATTCTCGCCGACCTGATACTGGCGCCGCGGATCCGCACCCGAACGCTGGGTCGGATCGCGATCGCGGAACTGCGCGGAGAAGGTGAAATAGCCGTTCTCGCCGATCGGCAGGCCGAGACGCGTGGCGAGCGTCAGCGTGTCGCCGTCATGGCGCTTCACTTCCTCACCGTAGTTCAGGCGCAGGATATCGTTGGCGCCGCCGTTGCTCGTCAGAACATCGGGGATGCCACCGGTGTTGGACACACCCAGCACTTCGTTCACGCCGCTCTGCGTCGTGCGATACTGACCGAAGGTGACCGATCCCGACACGCCTTCGCGCTTCGATAGCTGAATATTGATGACGCCGGCGATCGCGTCCGAACCATATTGCGACGACGCGCCGTCACGCAGCACTTCGATCCGATCGATCGCGATCGGCGGGATTTCGTTCAGATCGACCGCACCTGACCCACGACCGACTGAGCCGTTGAGGTTGAGCAGCGCGGCCTGGTGGCGACGCTTGCCGTTCAGCAGCACCAGCGTCTGGTCCGGCGCCAGGCCGCGCAGCGTCGCCGGCCGCAGCGAATCGGTGCCGTCGGTCAACGACGGCTGCGGGAAGTTGAACGACGGAACGAGCTGGTTCAGCACCTTGTTCGTTTCGGTCTGGCCGCTGTTGACCAGCTGGTCGCCGCCGATGACGTCGATCGGTACCGGGCTCTCCGCGATCGTGCGCCCCCCGACACGGCTGCCGGTGACGACGACCGTATCCTCGGTGATCGGCGCGTCTTCGACCGGCGCGGCCGGCACGTCCTGCGCGAACGCAGGCGCCGACAAAGCGACCGACGACACCGACATCGCGAGCACGCTAAGCAATTTTAATCGCATGAATTCCCCCCGAAAGAAATGTTCCGCCCATTATCGGCCGGCTGTACGCAACATCTTATGCTCAAGGTTCGCTGTCACAAGGTTATCGAAGGGGGAGCGTACACTTCGGGCATCGCCTGTTGCCGCGGCGCAACAATGGGTGCCCGAGGATTCCTCCGGTTGACAGCCCCCGCCCCTTTCGGTAGCAGCGCGCCTTCATCCCGCCCGGCATGCCGGCGCGGGTCCGATTTTATGATGAGAGTTTGAAACGCCATGTTCGCAGTCGTGCGCACGGGCGGCAAGCAGTATCGCGTTGCCGCCGGAGACAAGATCGTCGTCGAGAAGATCGACGGTGAAGCCGGTTCGTCGATCACCCTGGGTGACGTGCTGCTCGCGGGCGAGGGCTCGGACCTCAAGTCGGTCGCCGGCCTGACGGTCGCTGCGGAAATCGTCGCGCAGGCGAAGGGCGAGAAGGTCATCGTCTTCAAGAAGCGCCGCCGCCACAACTATCGCCGCAAGAACGGCCACCGCCAGAACCACACGATCCTGAAGATCGTGTCGATCGGTGGATCGGAAGAGAAGAAGGCGAAGACGACGAAGGCCAAGACGGCCGACGCTGCCCCCGCCGACACCGCTGCTGCTGCCCAGGCATAAGCGCGTTTCCGAACAGACGAATAAGAAGAGAGTTTAGGTCATGGCACATAAGAAAGCAGGCGGTTCGTCGCGTAACGGTCGTGATTCGGCCGGCCGTCGCCTTGGCGTGAAAAAGTTCGGTGGTGAGCAGGTCATCGCTGGCAACATCATCATCCGTCAGCGCGGGACCCGTGTGTACCCGGGCGCGAACGTCGGCATGGGCAAGGATCATACCCTGTTCGCGCTGACCGACGGCCGCGTTGCGTTCAAGGACGGCAAGCTCGGCCGAAAGTTCGCGACCGTAGAAATTATGGCCGAAGCGGCCGAATAACGGGCGACCGATAACCGGGTTGCCTTCCAGGGCGACCCGGCGTTCCGCAAGGAACCAGCCAAACAAGGGAGGACGGGTCGCCCCGGACTCCCTTTTTTACTGCTCCCCTCACTTCGCGACTGTCGCGGCCACGTCACATCTTCGTGGTTGGGCGCTCGCGCGACACGAGGAGAGTGGACATGTTCGCACGCACCCCCCGTCTGACGCTCCGGCCCGGCTGGATCGAGGACGCCCCCGCCCTCACCCGCGCCGTCGCGCATGAGTGTGTGGCGATGAAACTCGCGCGCCTGCCGTGGCCGTACGACCTGGTCGATGCCGAAACCTTTCTGACGATGCCGGTTGCGCGGGACGAGGCGCGATGCCTGGTGTTCGCGCACGACATGGGGGCCGAACCGACATTGATCGGTGGATGCGGGATCAGCCGCGACGACGGCCAGCCGAACCTCGGCTATTGGCTGACCCCGGACGCCTGGGGCCGCGGCTACGCGACCGAAGCCGGGCGTGCGATGCTGGGGATCGCCCGCTGGGGGCTGGGGCATCGGCAGCTGGCGGCGCATCACCATCTCGACAACCCCGCATCAGGCCGAGTCCTGCGCAAGCTGGGCTTCGTAGCGACGGGCGTCCGCGAGCCGCGGTCCAGCCGAGCGCGCGGGGAAGCGGTGCCGAGTGCTAGCTACGCACTCGCGCTGGACGACGACGTCGAGGCGACGCGTATGGCGGCTTGAGGAGTGCGACCGGCCCCTCCTAGCTGCTGCTACCTCGCGGAGGCGGGGGTCAATTCTGGCTGGCCTGTCGAATAGCGTCGCGAGGTCAGCCAGAATTTATCCCCGCCTCCGCGGGGATGACGCGCTACGAACTCAAACCGCCGCCAGCCGCGCCGCCTCGAATTCGCTGTCGACCAGCCCGATCAGCTGGCGATCGTCGTGATTCCACGGGTGGAATCCCGGCAGAAAGAACGCGAAATACTGGCCCAGCACCTTGCGCGCCATGCCCGGCCGGCCGAACGCATATTTGAACAGGCGCCACTTGACGCCTGCGCCGGTGAAGCCGTCCTGCCGCAGCAGCTCCAGCATCCCCTTAGTCCGGCCGTTGAAGAACCGCCCGGTAACGATCAGCATCACCAGTGCCTTGATGCGCCAGCGCTTGAACCGCGGCCAGTCCTTCGTCGCATGGAGCCATGTGTCGTAAGCGACGCCCTTATGCTCGATCTCCTCGACCGCATGCCATTTCCATAGCGCGACCGCGTCAGCGTCGCCGCCTTCCAGATGCGAGGGATCGGCGATCAACTGGTGCGCCAGGATCGCGGTGAAATGTTCAAGGCACATCGTCGCGGCGAGACTCGCGATCGGCGGGCGGCCCTTGGTCAGCGCGAGCACGCGGTCAACCTCGGCGTCTAGCGGGCGAATGTCATAGCCCTGGTCGGTGACGTGGCGGTTGAAGGCGACATGCTCGCGGGTGTGGATCACTTCCTGCTTGGTAAAGGCGGCGATCTCTGCCGCCAGCCGCGGGGGCGTACCGTCGCGGAACTTGCGCACCGAATCGATGAAGAAGCCCTCACCCTTCGGAAACGTCACCGACAGAGCGTTGTAGAACGCCGTCGCGACGGGATCGTTGTTCAGCCACCACCGGCGATATGTCGCACCCCGCCCGAAGCGCATGTCGCGCGGCGTGATGGTCAGGTCAGCGGGAGTCTTTGCGTTCACGATCGAATTCCTCCAATCAGGACGTCCTAGCTGGCGATTACTTACAACAATGTCAATAACTCCGATCCGCAAGCGGTTGAGCCCCGCCGAATCCCGCGATGCCGCGCTCGACGCCGCGCGCGACCTGCTCGTCGAATTCGGCCCCCAGGCGGTGACGCTCAAGGCGGTCGCGACCCGCATCGGGCGGACGCATGCGAATCTTCTCCACCATTTCGGCTCGGCCGCCGGGCTGCAGAAGGCGCTGATCGAGACGATGGCCAGTCGCATCACCGGCCGGATCGGCGAAGCAGTGCTGCGCGCGCGCGCAGGCGACCAGAACCCGCAGGAAGTGGTCGACCTGACCTTCGACGCGTTCGACGAGGGCGGTGCGGGCGCGCTGGCCAGCTGGATGATCCTGTCCGGCAACGAGGATGCGCTCGACCCCATCCTGAGCGCGATCCACGATCTGGTCGATCAGTTGACCGCGGTCGATACCGACGGCGAGCCGATCCACGACCAGACGTTGCAGCTGGTGCTGATGGCGCTCGGCGATGCATTGCTGGGCGGACCGATGGCGAAGGCGCTGGGATTGCCGCGCGGGCGCGCGCGGGAATTGGCGGCGCGGGGATTGCTGGTGGGGCGCAAGAGCGAGTGATCGTGCCGCGGCAAAGCCGCGTCGTCGGCCGCGATGCTCGCGCCGGCCGGGCCACGCGCTTTGTGTCGATTTAGCTGCGCTAAATCGCTACAGCGCGGGCCATGCACTTTCTTGACCAAGCAAAGATCTTCGTTCGTTCCGGCGCCGGCGGTGGTGGCGCGGTGTCGTTCCGCCGCGAAAAGTTCATGGAATATGGCGGCCCCGACGGCGGCAATGGGGGCAAGGGCGGCGACATCGTGTTCGAAGCGGTCGCCGGCCTGAACACGCTGATCGATTTCCGCTACACCCAGCATTTCCGCGCACCCCGCGGCAAGGGCGGCGCGGGATCGAACATGACCGGCGCCGGCGGCAAGGATCTGGTGATCCAGGTCCCGGTCGGCACCCAGGTGCTGAGCGAAGACAAGGACGAGGTTCTGATGGACTTCACTCGCGTCGGCCAGCGCGAGGTGTTCCTGCGCGGCGGCGACGGCGGGCGCGGGAACCTGAGCTACAAGACCTCGACCAACCGCGCGCCGCGCCAGCACGGCACCGGCTGGCCGGGCGCCGAGGCGTGGGTCTGGCTGCGCCTGAAGCTGCTGGCCGACGCTGGCCTCGTCGGACTGCCCAACGCCGGCAAATCGACCTTCATCAACGCGGTAACCAACGCGCAGGCAAAGGTCGGCGCCTACGCCTTCACCACCACCCGCCCCCAGTTGGGTGTTGTGCGCCACCACGACCGCGAATTCGTGATCGCCGACATTCCCGGACTGATCGAGGGCGCGGCCGAAGGCGCCGGCATCGGCGACCGCTTCCTGGGGCATATCGAACGCTGCCAGGTGCTGCTTCACCTGATCGACGCCAACGACGAGGATGTCGCGACCAGCTACCGCATCGTTCGCGACGAGCTGGAAGCCTATGGCGCGGGTCTGGCCGAAAAACCGGTCGTGGTGGCGCTCAACAAGATCGACACGCTCGACGAGGAACTGATTCAGGCCCTATCCGCCGAACTGGAGGACGCCAGCGGCGCACAGGTCATCCCGATCTCGGGCGCCGCACAGATCGGCGTAGACTGGGTGCTTGACGAACTGCTCGCAAAGATCAGCGATTCGTCGGGTGTCGTGCCTGAGGATGATGAAGGCGAGGACGCGGTAGAGTGGTCGCCGGTCTAATGGCGACGGAGGTGATTGGCGGACCGCAGGCGGCACGCTAACGAGCGCGCGTCATGAGCCTGTTTCCGCCCGACACCTGCCCGCGCCTGATCGTAAAGATCGGGTCGGCGTTGCTTGTCGATCCCGATGGCGGCGTACGGCGTGAGTGGCTGGCGGGGATCGCGGCCGACATTTCAGAACGGGTGCGGGCCGGACAGCAGGTCGCAGTGGTGTCGTCGGGCGCCATCGCGCTCGGGGCGCGGCGGCTGGGACTTACCAATGGCGGGCGTGCCAGTCTGGAAGACGCGCAGGCCGCCGCCGCGACCGGGCAGATCGCGCTAAGCCAGACCTGGGCCGAGGTGCTCGGAGCCGAAGGCTTGACCGCGGCGCAGATGCTGGTGACGCTCGACGATCTGGAGGATCGCCGCCGCTATCTCAACGCCGCGGCGACGCTCGACCGGTTGCTGACCCTGAACGTCGTTCCGGTGCTGAACGAAAATGACAGCGTCGCGACCGCCGAGATCCGTTTCGGCGACAACGACCGGCTTGCGGCACGCGTGGCGCAGGCGGCAGGCGCAAAGGGCGTCGTGCTGCTGAGCGATATCGATGGGCTGTACGATCGCAACCCCGCCCTGCCCGGCGCCGTCCACATCCCACGCGTCGAGCGCATCGATGGCGAGATCGCTGCGATGGCCGATACCGGCTCCGCCTCCGGCATGGGATCGGGCGGCATGGTATCGAAAGTCGCCGCCGCGCGCATCGCCGCTGCCGCTGGCGCGCATCTCGCGATCACGTCAGGCCGGATCGACCGCCCGCTGTCGACCGCCGCGCGGCACACGATCTTCGTGGCGGAAAAGGCCACGTCGGCGCGCAAGGCGTGGCTGGCCGGCGGGCTGACCGCGCGAGGGACGCTGCATATCGACGCTGGTGCCGCGAAGGCGCTGGCCGATGGCGCGAGCCTGCTCGCCGCGGGCACGACCGCTATCGATGGCGACTTCGCGCGCGGCGATCTGGTCACAATCATCGGTCCCGACGGTGCCATCGCGCGTGGCCTGAGCGAATATGACGCCGACGACGCTCGCCGCCTAATCGGGCGCAAGCGCGACGACCATGCCGCGATCCTCGGCTATGCGCCTCGCTCCGCGCTCGTCCACCGCGATCACATGGCGCTGACATGAGGCTCGCGATCACCGGCGCCACGGGCTTCGTCGGCAAGCGCCTGGTCGCGCTCGCGCTGCGCCACGGGCATAGCGTCACCGCGCTTACCCGCCGGCCGCGGTCGGGCGGGGACGGCGTGAACTGGGTGTTCGGCACACTGGAGACGCCCAACGCGCTCCAGAGCCTGATGCGCGGCGCCGATGCCGCGATCCATGTCGCTGGCGTCGTCAACGCGCCCGACCGGCCGGGCTTCGTACTCGGCAATATCGACGGTACGCGTAACGTGCTGACCGCCGCGCAGCAGATGAGCGTGCGCCGCTTCGTCCATGTTTCGTCGCTCGCCGCGCGCGAGCCGGGGCTGTCGAACTACGGCTGGTCAAAATCGGCCTCCGAAGGGCTCGTCATCGGATCCGATACGGATTGGGACATCGTTCGTCCGCCGGCGGTCTATGGCCCGGGCGACCTGGACATGCTCGAAATCTTCCGCATGGCAAAGCTGGGCCTTGCGCTGCTGCCGCCGGGCGGGCGCATATCGGCCATTCATGTCGACGACCTCGCCCGGCTGCTCCTCGCCCTCGCCGCGACGCCCGCGACACGCACCATCCTGGAGCCCGACGACGGCCGCCCGGGCGGCTGGAGCCACCCTGGCTTCGCGCGCGCGGTCGGCGAAGCGGTGGGCAAGCGCGTGCGGCCCATCGCTCTGCCGCGCAAGCTGATGGCCTTGGGCGCGACGATCGACCGGCTGGTCCGCAAGGGCGGCGCGCGACTGACGCCCGACCGCGTCTCCTACATGTGCCATCCCGACTGGGTGTCCGACCCGCTACGTCGCCCGCCGCAGGCGCTGTGGCGCCCGCGGATCCCAACGCCCGAGGGGCTCAGCCAAACCGCGGCATGGTATCGTGCCCAGCGCCTGCTATAGCGACGCCCAATCCCGGCCGTATTTGCCGACCAGAAGGACTGCCATGACCGACCGCGCCCAGATTTTCGACATCGTCGCCGCCCAGATCGAGCCGTTCAACAAGAAGGGCATCGCCTTGACCGAAGCCACCACCTTCCAGGGCGACCTGGAATGGGATTCGCTGACGGTCATGGATTTCGTCGCGGCGATCGAGGACGAATTCGACATCATCATCACGATGAACATGCAGGCCGAGATCGAGACGGTCGGCCAGCTGGTCGACGCGGTCGCCAAGCTGAAGAACGACTGACCCCCCCTTCTTGCCCGAGCAGACCATGACCGAAACCGGCCTCCAGCCCGAAGCCCTGCCCGCCAATCCAGCGGCGGCGCCGGCCACCCGCGACCTGATGTCGAAGTTCGACGCGCTGATCGCCGAGCGGCAGGCGCTGATCGACACGGGCGTGACCGATCCGTTCGCGATCGTGATGGACGAGGTGCGCTCGCCCACCGAAGCCCTGATCAAGGGACGCGAGACGATCCTGCTCGGGACGTACAACTACATGGGCATGACGTTCGACCCGGACGTCATCGCCGCCGGCCACGCCGCGCTCGACCAGTTCGGGTCGGGCACCAACGGCAGCCGCATGCTGAACGGCACCTTCCGCGACCATATGGAAGTCGAGGAGGCCTTGCGCGACTTCTACGGCGTGTCGGGGGCAATCGTGTTCTCGACCGGCTATATGGCCAATCTCGGCATGATTTCGACGCTCGCGGGCAAGGGCGACTATGTCGTCCTCGACGCCGACAGCCACGCGTCCATCTACGACGGATGCAAGCAGGGCGTCGCCGAGATCGTCCGCTTCCGCCACAACTCGGTCGAAGACCTCGACAAGCGCCTGGGACGTCTGCCCGCCGATGCCGGAAAGCTGGTCGTGCTGGAGGGCGTCTACTCGATGCTTGGCGACATCGCCCCGCTGAAGGAGATGGTCGCGGTCGCGAAAAAGCACGGCGCGATGGTGCTGAGCGACGAAGCGCATTCGATGGGCTTCTTCGGTCCCAACGGCCGCGGAGTTTATGAGGATCAGGGGCTGGAGGGCGACGTCGATTTCGTCGTCGGCACCTTTTCAAAGTCGGTTGGCACCGTCGGTGGCTTCTGCATTTCCGACCATCCGAAGTTCGAGGCGATCCGCCTCGCCTGCCGCCCCTATATTTTCACCGCCAGCCTGCCGCCGTCGGTCGTCGCGACCGCGGCCGCATCGATCCGCAAGCTGGCGACCGCGCACGACAAGCGCGCCCGGCTGTGGGACAACGCCCGCACGCTCCATGCCGGCCTGAAGGACCTCGGCTTCCGTCTCGGCACCGAAAATTGCGACAGCGCGATCATCGCAGTGATCCTGGAGGATCAAACGCAGGCGGTGGCGATGTGGCAGGCGCTGCTCGACGGCGGTCTTTACGTCAACATGGCGCGGCCGCCCGCGACCCCGGCCGGCACGTTCCTGCTGCGCTGCTCGTTGTGTGCCGAACACACACCCGAGCAAATCCGACGCGTCATCGCCATGTTCCGCGCGGCGGGCCAGGCCGTGGGCGTGATCGGCTGAGCCACGCTTTCCAATATCTTGAGCGCGCTATAGAATTGCCCTCGGTATGAGAGACCGGGGCGGGTCCGACATCGCGGCGATCCTTCACGCGCATTGGCGTGCGATCCTATTGGTGGTCGTCGCGACGCTGGGCGCGGGCGTGTTCACCGCACTGATCGTGACGCTGGGCGAGGCCAATCGCCAGCGAGACCGCGCACTGGACCTGCAATCGCACAGTTTCGAAGTGATGCTGCGCACCCGCGCGCTCGCCGAGACGATGGCGCGCGCCGAGGCGACGCTCGGCCGTTACGTCATCAGCGCCGACAAGAAGATCGGTCAGCAATATTCCGAGGAATGGCAGCAGGCGGGGCGTCAGCTCGACCGACTCGACCAATTGACCCGCGACACGCCCGAGCAGAACCGCCGGGTCGGCGCTCTGCGCGCGGCTTACGAAAGCCGCGGCGACGAACTGTCGATCATCGCGCTCAGCACGCGGTACAAAAAGAACCAGCAGGCCCTGTCGCGCTATTATGCCGCCGCCGATGCCGACGCGCTGCACCGGACCGGGCGGTTGCTGCAAGGTTTTCTCGACAGCGAGCGCATGTTGCTCGAACGGCGGACGGCGGTCGCCGATGCCAGCGTCACCAGCTCGAACCGGGCTGCCGCGGTGCTCGCGGTGTTCGGTGCTGCGATCGTGCTAGGAGCGATCCTGCTCGGCTGGTTGACCGTCCGGGCGCAGACGGCGCGTGCGATCGCTGCGGCCGAAGCGGAGGACGAACGCGAGCGCGCCGAGTTGCTCGAGGTCGCCGTGCGCACGACGACCGAGGATCTTGAGGCCGAAGCGCGCGAACGTGCCGCGGCCGAGGCGAAGCTGCGCCAGATGCAGACGCTGGACGCAATTGGCCAGCTGACCGGCGGCATCGCCCATGATTTCAACAATATGCTCGCAGTCGTTCTCGGCGGGATCGAACTTGCCAAGCGACACAGCGACGATCCGGGTGAAGTCGTCCGACACCTCGACAGCGCGGCCGAGGGTGCCGACCGCGCCGCCGCCCTCACCCGCCGCCTGCTGACCTTCGCGCGTGCCGAGGCATTGCAACCGGTCGCGGTCGAAGCCGCGTCGGTCATCGCCGGCATGTCGGACTTGATCGACCGGACGCTCGGCGACCTCGTCACCGTTCAGGTGACGGACGACAGCGGCGGCTGGCAGGTCTTCGTCGATCCGCACGGTCTGGAAAATGCGGTGCTGAACCTGGCGGTCAACGCGCGCGATGCGATGGACGGGCGCGGTACGCTGACCATCGCCACCGGCCACGCGACGTTGAGAGACCACCAAGTGGATCACTGCGCGGCGGGAGACTATGTGACGATCGTCGTCACCGACACCGGCTGCGGCATGAGTGAGGCGGTGATAGCCCGCGTGTTCGAGCCGTTCTTCACGACCAAGCCGATAGGCAAGGGAACGGGCCTGGGGCTCAGCCAGATCTTCGGCTTCGTCCAGCAATCGGGCGGCGCCGTCGCGATTCGGTCGGCGCCGGGCGCGGGTTGCACGGTCACCGTCTACCTGCCGCGTCACATCGTCGCGCAAGCTGTCTCTAGCGACGCAATCGACACGTTCCCTGTCGCGTTGGATGTACCGGCAGCGACCACACTCGACATTCTCGTCGTCGAGGACGATCCGCGTGTGCTCGCAGCGACGATTGGCGCGCTGGAGGCGCTCGGCCACCGCCCGGTCGCCTGCGCCGATCCGTTGCGCGCCGAAAGCGTCGTGGAAGAGCATGGCCGGCGGTTCGACCTGATCCTGTCCGACGTGCTGATGCCCGGCCGCACCGGCCCCGAACTGGTCGCCGATTTGACGGCCCGCCTGCCCGACGCCGCCGTGTTGTTCGTCACCGGCTTTTCGGGCGATGCCGGCGAACAGGGCGGGCTCGCCGGGCGGCAGGTACTGCGCAAGCCCTTCACCATGGCTGCGCTGGCCGCGGCGATCGACGCCGCCATCGCCGCCCGACCCGCCGCGGAGGCGATCCGCAGCGCCGCCTGACGTGCTGCGCAATTATCGCTGGCGCCGGCCGTTCGCGCCGATATAGCCGGCGTCCATGAAGTCGATCGATCGCTATCTCGCGCGCCTGATCGCCGTGCCGCTGATTTCGACGTTGGTCATCGCGGCGATGCTGCTGGTGCTCGACCGCATGCTGCGCCTGTTCGACTTCGTCGCGACCGAAGGCGGGCCGGTCAGCGTCGTGTGGAAGATGCTGGCGAACCTGTTGCCCGAATATCTGGGCCTTGGCATCCCGATCGGCCTTATGCTCGGCATCCTGCTCGCCTTCCGGCGCCTGGCGACCACGTCGGAGCTCGACGTGCTTCGCGGCGTCGGCATGAGCTATGCTCGGCTGCTGCGCGTACCCTATTACTATACGATCGTGCTGGCGGCGGCGAATCTGGCGATCGTCGGTTTCGTCCAGCCCTATGCCCGCTACGCCTATGAAGGATTGCGCTTCGAGCTGCGGTCGGGTGCGCTCGGCGCGTCGATCAAGGTCGGCGAATTCACCAACCTTGGCGACAAGATGACGCTCAGGATCGAACAGAGCCTGGACGACGGACGCCGGCTGAACGGAATCTTCGTCCACGCGACGCCGCAGCCCGGACAGGAAGCGTCGGTGACTGCCGAGAGCGGCCAGTTCCTGCGCACCGACGACCCCGACGTCATCATCTTCCGCCTGACCAACGGTACACTCGTCCACAATGGCCCCGGCTATCAGGCGCCGCGCGTGCTGACCTTCACCAACTACGACCTGCCGATCGACCTGCCGCGTTTCGAACAGTTCCGCCCCCGCGGCGAACGGAATATCGAACGCAATCTGATCGAACTCGCCCGGTTGGGGCGCGACCGCAGCGCGACCGAGGAAACCCGCGACACCAGTCGGTCGGCCTTCCACTTCCGCCTGGCGGAGGTCGCGACGATGTTTCTGCTGCCACTGCTGGCGGTGGCGCTGGGCGTGCCGCCGAAGCGATCGACGTCGGCGCTGGGCGTCTTTCTGTCGATCGTGATCATCGTGACCTATCACAAGATCAACCAATATGGCGAAAGCGTCGGCGGGCTCGGCCGGATCGACCCGATCATCGCGCTATGGGGGCCGTTCGTGCTGCTGACCGCGTTGATCGGCTGGATGTTCTACCAGATCGCCTATGTCCCCGGCGGTCAGCCGATCGGGGCGCTAGAACGCGTCTTCGGCAAGGCGTTCGGCGTGCTGAAACGCTGGCTGCCAGGCGCCCGGCGTCGGCGGGAAGCGGCGGCATGAGCGGCTTGGCTTCTTTCTTCCCGTCGCGCACCATCACCTTTTACATGGCGCGGCTGTTCCTCACGCGGACCTTTGCGATCCTGCTGGCTTTGGTGGTCGTGCTCCAGGCACTGGACCTGCTGAGCGAGAGCGGCCAGATCCTCGCGCGTGCCGGCAATGGCGAAGCTGAGATCTGGCGCTACGTCGGCCTGCGCGCGCCGCAGATCATCGCGCGCTTCCTGCCCTTCTCGGTCCTGCTGGGCACGATCATCACGCTGACGACGCTCAACCAGAACAGCGAAGTCATCTCGATGAAGGCGGCGGGTCTTTCGGCGCATCAGGTGCTGGCCCCCCTGATCGTCGCCAGCCTGGGCGTCGCCGCGCTGTCCTTCGCCTTCAACGACCGCATCGTGTCGCGCGCAACCGCGACGCTCGATCAGTGGCAAAAGGTCGATTACGGCCCCCTGCCCATCGATCGCGGCGACCGCGCCAACGTCTGGGTGCGCGAAGGCGATGACCTAATCCAGGCTCGCCAGATCCGCGGCCGGGGCGATGCGGCGACGCTGGGCGGCGTTAGCGTGTTCGAACGCGATGGTGGCCGGCTGATGTCGGTCACCACCGGTACCACCGGCCGGCGCGATGGCGACGGGTGGCGGATAGACGGGGCGCAGCGGTTCGACGTCGCGACCGGCAAGGTCACGCGACTGGGCAGCACGGTCATCGGCCGTGGCGTCCGTCCCGATCAGTTTACCCTGTCGAGCGTCGATCCCGAGAGCCTCTCGTTCCGCGAACTCCGCAACGCGATCGACGACTTGAGCGCCGCCGGACGCCCGACCAAGGCGCTAGAGGGCTCGCTGTGGCACAAGCTGTCAGGGCCGCTGTCGTCGGTGCTGATGCCCCTGCTCGCCGCGGTCGCCGCCTTCGGTGTCGCGCGGTCGGGCAAGCTGTTCGTCCGTGCGGTCATCGGCATGGCGCTTGGCTTCGCCTATTTCGTTGCCGATAATTTCGCGCTGGCGATGGGCAATCTGGGCGCCTACCCGCCCTTTCTTGCCGCCTGGGCGCCGTTCCTGCTGTTCCTGATGGTCGGCGAAGCAGTGCTGGTGCGGACGGAGGAATAGCGATGCGGCGGCTCCTCGCGCTCTTTCGCGGTCGACAGGCGACACCGACGCCCGCTGAACCGGTTCGGGTCGAGGCGCCGTCGCCCGACCTCGACGATCTGCGAGAGTTCATCCGCCGGGAGGTGGCCGGCGGTTTCTACGATGACGACGCGGTGCTGCGAAACGCCGCCGACGTGTATGCCGACGAACTCGATCCCGACATTTTGCGATCGAACGCCCAAGCCTTCTTGCGCGAAGCGTTGCGCGATCACCGCGCGGCGCAGGCGGCGTGGCCGGAGGAAACCGACTGCGATCGGCTGGACGCAGCCTTCGATGCGCTGGAGGCGCAGGGCGTTGTGTGCCGCCAGAATTTCACCTGTTGCGGGACGTGCGGCGCGGCGGAAATCGGCGACGAGATGGACGCGATCGAAACCGCCGGCTTCGACGTCCGCGGCTACGCTTTTTATCATGCGCAGGATACTGAGGCGGCAGTCGACGGTGCCGGGCTCTATCTGAATTATGGCGCGGTCGACGATGACGACGACGCCAGCGTCGCGATCGGACGGCTGGTCGCGAGCGAGCTGGCGGCACACGGATTGACGGTCACGTGGTCCGGCGACCTCACCACGCGGATCGGCGTCTCACTCGATTGGAAACGCCGCCGCTGATCAGCGCTGGCCGAAGGTCGAGCGGACCAGCCGATCGAGCAGCCCCGGCAGACCGGCATAACTGGCCTTGTGATACAGCGAACCCGCCTCCAGCGTCGCGGTCAGGCGGCGATGCGCCTCGCCCAGCGAATGATAGGGCACGCCCGGCAACAGATGGTGCAGCGCGTGATAGCGCAGGCCGACCGGAGCCCACAGCATCGGCAGCAACGCCGGCGGGGGCACGTTGACCGAATCGAGATATTGCGCGGTCACGCTCATCTGCTCGCCGTCGTTCTCCCACAGGTGGGCAACGAGCGTCCGAACCTGATTCAGAACCATCGTCGCCGACAGGATGCCGAGATAGATGGCCAGCGCGCGCAGCGGCACGACGCCGGTCACGACGAGCGCCAGCAGCGCAATCACCCAGACGCTCGTCGCGATCTCCAGGCGCACCCAAAGCTTGCGATAGTCGTCCGTCATGTCCCGGCGACGGAACGCCGGATTGATGGCCAGCGCCGAGAAGCGCGCTGCGATCGTCCGGCGCAGCGCCGGGATCGCCAGCGACAGCGGCGACAGCACGGCAAAGCGGAACAGCAGCGCTATCGGCGCCAGCGCGGCGGCGACGACGAACAGCGGAACCGACCATGGTTTCATCAGCGCGAGCGGCAGATATTCGGGATCGTCGACAGTGCCGTAGCGCGTCTTGTTGTGGTGCAGATTATGCACCCCTTCGTACATGAACGACGGGATCATCAGCGGAATGCCGACGAGCAGGTTCCAGCCGAGTCGAAAACCCGGCACCTGCGCGTGCTTCATATGGCTGACTTCGTGAATGAAGCTGCCCGCACGGTAGAGCGCAAACACCGCCACGATACCGCAGATGATCGCCAGGCCCATCGACGACGAAAAAATCGCACCGGCCAATCCGGCATAGCCGATCACCGCTGATGCCAGCATGTCCGCCCAGTAGATCTTCGGATTGGCCGCATGCAGGTCGCGCGACACTTCGGCAGCAGTGCGCAGCAATGCCCTGTCATCGGCGATCTTCTCCGCCGCGGCGCGTGGCTGGACTCCGGCCCAGGCGCCGGGCGCCCGGCGGTCGAGAGTGGCAGTCGTAGTCATCGCGTGTTCCATTGCCCCAACATAGTGGCTGCATGGTGGCGGCGCGAGGGGTCGAAGCGCTTGGAAAACTCGCTTGCTATGATCGATTCCGCTCGTCACATCGGCCTGCAAAGCCGTCCTAGCGAAAGCCCATCATGGCCGATATCATCATCCGCCCCATAACGTCGAAGGCCGATTACAAGCGCTTCGTCGACCTGCCCTTCCGCCTTTACGCCGACGACCCCAACTGGGTTCCACCGCTCAAGGGTGAAGCGCTGGGATTGTTGCTGCCGGAAAAGAACGGCTGGTTCAGCCATGCCAAGGCGCAACTGTTCCTCGCCGAGCGCGGCGGCGAACTGGTCGGGCGCATTTCCGCCCACATCGATACCCTCGCGCTGACGATGCCGGCCGAACAGGGCTTCGGCCCCGGCGTCGGCCAGTGGGGTCTGTTCGATGCGGTCGACGGTGCGGTTGCAGCCCGGCTCATCGCGACCGCGGAGGATTGGCTGCGCACCCAGGGGATGACCCGCGCGCTCGGCCCCATCTCCATGTCGATCTGGGAAGAACCCGGCCTGCTGATCGAAGGCTTCGACCACGCGCCGACGATCATGATGGGTCATGCCAAGCCCGAATATCGCGGCTGGATCGAGGCGGCGGGCTATGCCGGCGTCAAGCAGCTGATGACCTACGATCTGGACATCACCCAGGACTTCCCGCCGATCGTCCGCCGCATCATCCAGTCGGGCGAGCGCAACGAGCGCATCCGGGTGCGCGAGGTCGATAAGTCGAAGTTCGAGGAAGAAGCGGCGATCATCCTCAACATCCTGAACGATGCCTGGTCGGACAATTGGGGCTTCGTCCCCCTCACCCCGCCGGAGATCAAGGACGTGGGCGTCAAGTTGAAGCCGATCGTGTTCAACGACCTTATCCGCATCGCCGAGCTGGACGGCAAACCGGTCGCGTTTATGATCACCCTTCCCGACCTCAACGAAGCGATCAAGCCGCTTAAGGGTAGCCTGTTGCCGTTCGGCTGGGCGAAACTGCTGCTGTGGCTGCGTGCGCCCAAGGTCCGCACAATGCGCGTGCCGCTGATGGGTGTGGTGAAGGAGTTGCAATCGTCGCGGATGGCGAGCCAGCTCGCCTTCATGATGATCGAATATATTCGCCGTGCCTCGGTTCAGCGTTACGGCGCGACCCGCGGTGAGATCGGCTGGATACTCGACGACAACCAGGGCATGCGCTCGATCGCCGAGACGATCGATAGCAAGGTGAACAAGGTCTATCAGGTCTACGGCAAGGACCTGTGACCGGTCGGGGTGGCCGGTCGTCCGCCCACCCCGCCATCATGCCGACGGCTCAATTTGCGGCGAGCGGATCGAAGCCCTGCGCCATCCACTCGACGCGCGTCTTGCAGGACTTGCGCGGGATGCGGCTGCCGGTGACCGTATCGACGAGGCAGTACAGCGTAGGCTTCTGCGCCTTCGTCGGCTGCGGCGACGTGACCGCGGTCGCACTGGCGGCAGCGAGGGCGTCAACCGGCCCTCGGCTCGGATCCGACGAACCGGTAGCGGCGATGGCGAGCGCGAAAAGCGTGGTCGTGATCATGATGTGTCTCCCATATACGGGCAAGGGGGCCAGCCCGGTATGCGTGTTAGTGCATTGAGCATGCCAAACACGTCGGACACATGTTTTCAAATACTTAGACCATGACTACAGTTGTAGTTTTTGCTGTTTGTCGGGACTGTACGCCAATTGCTCGCAAGTCCTGCCGCGGACAGCACAGCCGCGTCTAGCGCAGCTTCACCCAGGTCGGCGCATGATCGCTGGCCTTTTCCCGACCGCGATAGTCCTTGTCGACGCCCGCCCCGACGAAGCGGTCCGCCGCCAGCGGACTGAGCAGCAGATGGTCGATCCGGAACCCGGCGTCACGCTGCCACGCGCCTGCCTGATAATCCCAGAACGTCCACACCCCGCCCTTGGGAAATTGCGTGCGCAGGCTGTCGGTCCACCCCTGGGCGAGCAGCGCACGATAGCCTTGGCGGCTTTCCGGCTGCATCAGCGCATCATCCTGCATCGCGCGGACGGAGAAGGTGTCGTCGTCGTTCGGGATGACATTATAGTCGCCGGCCAGCACCACCGGCACTTCCTCGGCCAGCAGAGCCTTCGCGCGCGTCGCAAGCCGGTCGATCCAGCGCAGCTTGTAATCGAATTTCGGCCCCGGCTGCGGGTTGCCGTTGGGGAGGTAGATCGACGCGATGACGACGCCGTTCACCTCCGCCTCGATATAACGGCTGTGCTCGTCCTCGGGTTCGCCGGCCAGACCCTTCTGGCGCTCAGCCGGCTCGGCATCGCGCGCGAGGATGGCGACGCCGTTGAAGCCCTTCTGTCCGTGCCAGATCGCGCCATAGCCGGCCGCCTCGATGTCCTTGACCGGCAGCGTGTCGTCGGACGACTTCAGCTCCTGCAGGCAGACGACATCGGGCTTGGCTTCATCGAGATACTCGAGCAGCCGCGGCAGGCGGGCCTTGATCCCGTTCACATTGTAGCTGACGATCTTCATCAGATGGAGAAGCTGGAGCCGCAGCCGCAGCCCGACGCCGCCTGCGGATTGGTCACGTGAAACGCCGCGCCGCCCAGGCTCTCGACGTAGTCGACGCTGGCACCGCGGACGAGGTCGAGGCTGACCGAATCGACGACGAGCGTCACGCCATCGGTCTCCGCGGTCGTGTCATCGGCAGTCGGCGCCTCGGCAAGCTCGAACTTGTACTGGAACCCCGAACAGCCGCCACCATCGACGGCCAAGCGCAGGATGGCGGGCTTGTTCTGGCGCGATGCGATCGCGGCGACCCGCGCCGCAGCGGACGGGGTCAGTGAGATGTCAGGAGCGGCAGTGGCCATGGCGGGGAGATAGGACGGCCCTGCCCCCCAGGCAACCTCAGTGGTCGGAAACCGGAACCGCCGGGCCACCGACGCCGCCCGTGTCCATCGACATCGGCGCGCCAGGCAGCATCTTCATATCCGCAACCTGAAGGTACGGCGCCGGGTTCACGGCATGGCCGTCGATGCGGACTTCGTAATGAAGGTGGCTGCCGGTCGAACGGCCGGTCGATCCCATCAGGCCGATCAACTGACCGCGCGACACGCGGCTGTTCGGCGCGACGAGGATCTTCGACAGGTGGCCGTAGCGGGTCTCGATACCCTTGCCGTGGTTGATTTCAATAAGGTTGCCATAGCCGCCGGCGCGTTCCGCACGGTTAATCACGCCATCGGCAGTGGCATAAACCGGCGTGCCGAGCGGACCGGGAATGTCGACACCGGCGTGCATCGCAGCGGTGCCGCGGAACGGGTCCGACCGGACACCGTAGTTGCTGGTGAAGGACAGGCTGGCGACGGGATGGGCGGAGGGGATCGAGATGACGGTGGATTCGGTTGTGTCGAGCTTCTTCCAGGTCTGAAACAGCGCCTGAAACTGCTGGTCGCTCGTCGCGCCGGTGGTGCCGGTTTCAGTGGCGGCCACGGTTTCGAACGGTCCCCCTACCGCGGGCTTTTCTTCAGCCTGCACCAGCGACGGCGTGATAACCGTAGCGGCGAAGAGGCAGGCTCGAGCAATCTGGCCCGTGAACGTCGAAAAGGTCATCGATCCCCACATATCCAAAGCGCTCGCGCGCCCTGAAGCGCGAACGAGAAACACACTGTCGAGAGTTGGAGCCCCCTCCGCTTCCTGACGATCGTGGGGATGCCGGGAAGCTCAGCCTTGGGCAATAGGCGCGTAATATTCGCGGGGCAGACCGGCAGTCTCGCGCGCCGAGTCGTTGAACGGCGGCTTAAGCACCCCGTGGAAATGGCGTTTGACGCGGTCCTGCCATGTCGCAATCGGCTCCAGCCCCTTGGCCGCACAGCCGAATCCGAACCAGCGCGAGCCCGCCGTAACATGGCGCACTTCGTCGTTCAGGATGCGGTTGAGGATGGCGGCGGTCACAGCGTCGCCGGCTGCGGCGAAACGGTCGCGGGTCGCCGGCGTGACGTCCAGCCCGCGTGCCTCCAGCACCATCGGGACGACCGCCAGCCGAGCGAGCGAATCCTGCGCGGTGTCGCTCGCCGCTTCCCACAAGCCGTCATGCGCGGGCAGCGCGCCATAGAAGCTGCCGAACGTCCGCAGCCGCCGGTCGAGCAGCGCGAAGTGCATCGCCTCGTCCGCGCCGACCGCCATCCAGTCATCGACGAACGCGCGCGGAAATTCGGCACCGAACCGGCCAACGACATCGAAGGCCAGGTCGATCGCCGCAAACTCGATATGCGCCAGCGCGTGGATCAGCGCGATACGCCCGCTGTCGGACCCGCCCTTCCTGCGCTTTGACATGTACCGGGGTGGCAGCAACTCGGGTCGGTCGGGGCGCGCCGGTCGATCGGGCATGGCGACGTCGAAGGCGTGGGTCAGCCGCCCCAGCCGCCAATCGCGGGCAGCGGCGCGGGCGAGGCGGATCTTCTCGCGCGGATCGGCGGCCAGCAGGACGCCGCGAACCGCAACGGCAATGCTGGTCACAGCGCCTTGGCAGCGGCCAGCACGGCCTCGGCATGGCCCGGCACCTTTACCTTCCGCCACGCTCTGACAAGCGTGCCGTCGGCGTCGAACAGGAACGTCGATCGGTCGATGCCCATGTACTTCTTGCCGTACAGGCTCTTTTCGACCCAGGCACCGAACGCCTGCAGCACGGTGCCGTCTTCGTCGTCGCTGGCGAGTGGGACCGACAGGCCATGCTTGGCGGCGAATTTTGCGTGCTTCGCCGGGCTGTCCTTCGACACGCCCAACAGCGCGACGCCAGCCGCCTCGAAATCGCCAATGAGGGCGGAGAAAGCCTGCGCCTCACGCGTGCAGCCCGGCGTGTCGTCCTTCGGATAGAAATAGAGCACGAACGGCTTGCCGCGATAGTCGACCAGTCGCACGGGGCCGGCGGCACCGGTCAACGTCAGATCGGGGATGGCATCGCCTTCGGTCACGTCGCGTCTCCTTGTGCCGCGGCCCAGGCCGCGCGGACGCCTTGGCGGGTCGTGTCGAGCCGATCAAGCACCGCATCGAAGCTGTCGAGCGCCAGCGCGCGGGCGAGCAACGCGCGGGTCGCCTCCGACGGCGGCTGCGCGTCCGGGGCTACCAGGCGCGCGGTCACGAGCAGGCGCGTCAGGAAATCATGCGCTTCGCGCATGTCCGGCGCGATCAGCCCCGCCCCGATCAGCGCGTCGATCGCCCGCCCGAGATGCGGATCGAAGCCGGTGCGATGCGCAAGCTGTAGCGTGTGGACGGCGAATTCCAGATCGACCAGTCCGCCGTCGAGCAGCTTCGCGTCGAGCGGCCCCGCCGGTGGCTTGTGCGCTGCCATATCGGCGCGCATCTTCGTCGCCTCCGCACGCACGTCCCGGTCGGGGCGATCGCCGCCTAGCACCCGCTCAATGATCCCCTGCACCGCGCCGCGCGCCTCTGGCGAGCCAAAGATCGGCCGCGCGCGGGTCAGCGCCATATGCTCCCACGTCCAGGCACTTTCGCGCTGGTATCGATCGAACGCGTCAAGCGAGACGACCAGCGGCCCCGACGCACCCGAGGGCCGCAGCCGCGTGTCGATCTCGTACAGCGGCCCCGACGCTGTGGGGACCGACAGCGCCGCCGAGACCCGCTGCGCGAGGCGATTGTAATAGAGCACCGCACCAAGCGGCTTCGCCCCGACCGACTCGCTCGCGAAGTCGCCGGTGAAGAGGTAGATGAGGTCAAGGTCGGAGGCATGGGTCAGCTGCGCCCCACCCATCCGACCGAGCGCCAGGATGACGAGTTCGCTGTCAGGCACGCGACCGTGCACCGCGACGAACGCCTCGACCGTGGCACTGGCCAGCACCTCGATCGCCGCCTCCGCCACCCGCGCATAGCCGGCCGATACGTCGAGCGGGTCGCTCGCCCCTGCCAGGATCTGGGCTCCAAGCGCAAAGCGCTTCTCGTTAACGACCTTGCGCACCCGGTCGAGCACCCGTTCGTAATCGTCGCCTCGTTCACCCGCGCGCATCTCGGCGGCGAGTGCACCGACATCGCCCGGCAGGTCGAGGGCGGACGCGTCGATCAACCCGTCGAGCAAGTGCGACCGGCGGCCGAGCTGATCGGCCAATGTGGGCGCATGGGCAAGGATCGTCGCCAGCAACGCGAGCAGCGCCGGGCGGGCAGCGATCAGGCGAAGCACGTTGATCGCGGTCGGCAACCGCGCGAAGATCGCGTCGAGCCGCAAGAGGGCACGATCCGGGTCGGGCGCGTCGCCGATCGCCACGATCAGTGCGGGCAGGACGGCATTCAGTGCCTCGCGCGCCGCCTCGCTGCGCAGCGCTGGATAACGGCCGTCCCGCCAACTTGCGATGCGCGCCTCCGCTGCATTGGGGTCGGCGAAGCGGCCGGGGTTTGCGCTAGTCGCCTCGAACGGCATGACCGCGACCTGGGTTGGCCGATCGCCATCGAGCGCATCGTAGACCTGCCCGACCCGATCGACATGTTGGCGCAGCAGGTCGAGCAGATCGTCGCCCTTCGCCAGCCCATGCAAGCGTGCAACGCGGTCGAGCGACTCCGGCTGTTTGGGCAGCGCATGGGTCTGACGGTCGTCGATCATCTGCACGCGGTGCTCAATCGTGCGGAACAGCGTATACGCCTCCGCCAGCGCGGCGGCATCGTCAGCGTCGATCCGGCCCGCCGCCGCGAGCGCCGCCAGCGCATCGCGGGTTGCCGGCGTACGAAGCTCGGGCTCGCGCCCGCCATGAATCAGTTGGTGGATCTGCGCGAAGAATTCGACCTCGCGAATGCCACCTCGCCCGCGTTTCAGGTCGAAACCGGGGCCGAACGCCTGCCCTTGCGCATGATGATCGCGGATGCGGCGCGAAATGCCGCGGATTTCGCCGATCGTTCCGAAATCGAGCGCACGCCGCCAGACGAACGGGCGGATGGTGGTGAGGAAGCTTTCCCCCAACGCGCAGTCACCGGCGCACGCCCGCGCCCGGATGAACGCCGCGCGCTCCCATGGCAGCGCCTGCGATTCATAATAGCTGATCGCCGCTTCGACCGGCAGCACGATCGGCGTCACTTCCGGCGACGGGCGCAGTCGCAGGTCGACGCGCAGGACATAGCCGTCGCCATCGCGCGCCTGGAGCAGTTCGACGACGCGCCGTCCGACGCGCACGGCCGCTTCGTCAGCCTCGTCGCGCTCGCGGTGCGCCAGCGTCGCGGGATCGAAGATCAGGATCGGATCGATATCGGACGAATAGTTGAGCTCACGGCTGCCCTGCTTGCCCAGCGCGATGGCGGCGAAACCATCCACTGGCGCGCCCGGTACCCGCTCGGCAACCGCGATTCGCATCGCCTGACCCAGCGCACGGTCGGCGAAGTCGCTCAACGTCTGCATTGTACGGGCCAAGTCATAGCGGCCGGACAGATCGCCGATGGCCACGACAAGCGCGAGCCGGCGCCGCGCCAGCCGCAATCCGCGGGCCGGCGTTTCCCCATCGATCTCGTCGAGCAGGATCAGCGGATCGGCGAGCAGATCCCCGATCCGGCCGACGGTCTCGGGCTCGCGCGCGATCAGATTGGCGAGAAAGTCGGACTCCTGTTCCGCGACCGCCAGCGCGTCCGTCAACGAGCGCTGTGGAATGTCGAAACTTGTCATCGATTCGTCACACCTGACCGCGTTACTGCAACCGTGTGGCAACAAACCGGAAGTTGACGTGTTTTAGGGGCATGGCACCCGCTGCTCACAATACGAACGCCCCTTATCTCGTGGCATCGCCACGCAGCGGGGATGCCGTGGGCGAAGCGTTGCGGACGGCCTACGGCGACCATCGGCTGCCCGAAGATATGCTGGTACTTCTCGCGAAACTCAACGGCACGGGACGCGACAACCGTCACTGACGGAGATGCGCGGACACTGAGTCAGTTGCGGGTATCGCGGCTGAGGTCATCTACCTCGTCCATGATCGCATCGAGTGCGCTCTTTTCACCATCATCATGTTCGCGACGCGACGGCAGGCGACCTTCGTTCAGAATGCCTTCAAGCGCGACGCGACCACGTGCGACGCGGCTCTTGATCGTGCCTACGGCTACGCCGCAGATATCGGCCGCCTCTTCGTAAGCGAACCCGCCTGCTCCGACCAGGATCAGCGCTTCGCGCTGCGGCTGCGGCAGGTGGAGCAGCGCACGCTGCAT
>CAJYOI010000066.1 GCA_913776045.1 uncultured Sphingomonas sp. | reverse complement strand
CTTCACGCAAAGCGCACGCCGCCCGTCAGACTAACCCCAGCGCGTTCCGGTACGTCTCGAGCAACGCATCCGCCTCGTCGCGGTGGTGCTTTTCCATCTTCCGCAGGGACACGATCTTGCGCATCGTCTTGGCATCGAAGCCGGTCGACTTCGCTTCGCCATAGACGTCCTTGATATCGTCGGCGATGCCGCGCTTTTCTTCTTCCAGCCGTTCGATGCGCTCGATGAACAGGCGCAGCTGCTCGGCCGACACGTTATCGGTCATTGCTCGCTCCAAATGAGGCGCCGGCGCCGCCCCCCGGGGCGCTCCACCAGCCAAGGCAGCGGCGTTTACCCTAACGGATCACGAGCGCAAGGGGCGGTACGTCGCATCGGCGGCGTTGCCGCCTATGGTGGCGACGGTCGGGAAGATCGGATCAGGGCGATCAACTGCTGGTTGACCGCATGACCCTTCAACGCGTTGCCGACATCGGCATAGTCTTCGCGAATCAAGGTCTGACGGATGTGATTGACCGAATGGCACCGGCCGCTGCCGGCCAGTTCGATGGCGCGTTCGACGACAGTCACCGCGGCCGTACCCCCGACCGGAACCGAGGCGAGAATAGGGTGCGGGCCATCACTTGCCATCCCGACCACGCCGATCCAGCTGACTGTCGCGATCCAGCGCCGCCGCCAGATCGGCGGGAGCGACCAGGACCATGCGCCTGCCCGTCGTCGTCGGCAGATAGATATAGGTCGCGACGTGCCGACGGGCGACCGAGTTCCCGCCATCGATCCGCTCGTTGTCGATGTCGACATCGAACGTGCCCGGCGCCTGCGGCGCGTCGAGGCCCGGCAATTCGAACGGGTGGCTGAAGGTCACGACGGTCTGCGTCGTGGTCACGCGGTCGTCATCCATCACCTGCTCCCGAAAATTTGGTGGGTTCGCAGCGCGCCGCGGTGTCCGACGAAGCCCGATGGGCGAGCTTCCGTCCGATCTGGTGGTACAGCGCCGCCGCCGGCGCCAGTCGATCCGCGCAGGGCACCCACGGGCGCGGCGGTGCGGATGCGTCCCGCGCCCGTCGCATCATCCGCCCCCGCCACGTGTCGAGCTCGCGCAGGGCAATCTGCTCACGCACATCAAGATCATATTGTAACTGCAGCACGCGCAGGCGCGCCGCATTCGGTGCCTCGGCCAGCGGACTGGGCACGCCCCACCGTCGCGACGCCTCGCTGATCGCCAGGCCGAGAAGGACATCGAACTCGCGCAGGATGTTGAACATCATCATCGCGCTGACCGTGCCGTCGCTCCGGCTATCAGCGGTGTAGCGCGCGCCGACGAAGGCTGCGCCGCGCAGAAGGGCATCGATCGCAGGCCCCACAGTGACGGGCGGTGCAATGCCGTCGTCCGCGGTTCGCATCATTGCTCACCCGCGGCATACATCTGGCCCAGGAGGAAGGCGACATGCTGCCAGTGGCGAACGGCTTCGCCGTCCTCCCGCTGCCGCGCACCGGCGATCAGGTCGCCCAGATGATCCGGTCCATCGGCGCCGCACCGATGGTCGATATCGCACGCCGACGCCCATGCCGCATTGACCAGCGCGCGTGAGCTACGGCTTCGACGGTGCATCGGCCGGCTGCGCTTGAGCGATCACGGCCGGGTCGCCAGGACCATCGTGCTACCGACCTGCACTGTCATGTCGTTGATCTGCCGGGCACAGGCCGCCGCAAACGCATGGTGGACGCGGCGCACTTCGACAGGGAGGGACGACGCCGCCTGGATCAATGACGTTTGGTGACGATGCAAAAGATGATTCAGGGCCAAGACACTGCTCCTAAAACCGTAAGCGGGAGCGCGATGGTCTCTCAGCCGCTGTTGCCTACGTGTCGGATCGGCAGCGATACGGTGGATGTAAGGGTATATCTCCCGGATTACCACCGTGACTAAAAGTAAATCCCATAATCGCGACGATCGCTTGTAAATATTTTGCTTCACCAGCCGATGTTTTGCGCCGGAAGAAATATTTTCATCAAGCCTTGCCGATTTTTCGAGAATTTTCTAAGAGCGACGCGCTAAAAGCGCACATCGACGGTTTTCGGCGCTATGCGACCAGTTTCCTTCTTTCCCTGCTCTGAGGCTTCGGCACCCGTTGTGGGGCGCCGTCATCGAAGGAAGGACATCGTTATGGCCACGACCGGCACCGTCAAATTTTTCAACGCCGACAAGGGCTATGGCTTCATCGCACCCGAGGACGGCGGAAACGACGCCTTCGTCCATATCTCGGCAGTCGAACGCGCCGGCATGGCGACGCTGAACCAGAACCAGCGTGTCACCTACGAGCTTGAAGAAGACCGGCGCGGCAAAATGTCCGCAGTGAACCTCTCGGCCGCCGACTGACACCGGACGCGGCGCTGCCGGCCCGACGCGGCCCGGCAGCGCTCGCCGACGGATGTTAAACCGCCGTCGTCCGCACACCGCCGGGCCGCATGATGAAGTCCGCCGCGTCCAACCGCGGGACGTTCGCCACCGGATCGCCCACCGGCGCACCCTGGTCCACGTTACGATGCAGGAACACGCCGAAGAACGCGGCATCGCCGCCCTGCGCGCCCGGCTGGTCGCGGACCCCTGCGTCCAGATGCTGCTGGACCTCGCCGGCCCGCACGACCTGGCGGTGCTGATCTCCGCCCGCGACATGGACGACTACAACGCGATCACGGCGCGGCTGTTCGAGAGCGAACCTGCGGTGCGGCGCTACGAGACGAGCTTCGTGAAGCGGGTGCACAAGCAGAGTGCGGCGGTGGTGTTGGGTTAGGGTAGGGTAGCGGCTCCATGAAGAAAGTGCCGGCCTGGGATAAAATAGCCTTTCGCCCGCACCGGCTTCTGCGAGCCATATTTCGCCTATAAGTGTTAGGTGCGTTTTAGGGCCGTTCATGATCGAACAGCGCTGTAACGAACCGATAGAAGGCGCGTGCTTCATTTGTCAGACAGTAAATCGACTCAGACTTGATCGCCCTGCGATCCTTCACCAACGTGAACTCATCGGGCCCGACCGCGTTACTTGGGACTGGCGGGATACCCCCAGGCAAATTTAAATCACAATTGGTGTCATTGACGCCGCTCGCGAAAGCACGCGCTGAAAGTAATCGTACTTTTTTGAGCACCTCTCCCCTGATTTGACCAGTATATCGAGGCCTCATCGGAAAATTTTTCGGCCAGCCCGCAATCGGCGGAGTTACGACGTACTTGCCGGAGATCAGATCCAATTCTAATGTCTGCGATGGCGTCCATTCTGACAGATCGACATTCATTGTCAGCTTGTCCGCAGAATCGCCGGCGACCGCACAGGAAGATGCCAGTACAAGCAACGCTGCCGCCACGCGTTTTATCGCCTGGGTCATTTCACAGACCTCTCTCTTACCACGAGACCGTCGAGGTGAACATGTGGCCGTCCGTTGTTGAATGTCAGAAAATTAAATTGCTCCCCTCACTCCACTGGGAACAGCGCGACCTTGCCGCCCATCTTCCGCACCGCCCCGCGCTGCATCACGAAGTCGACCGCATTCAACCGCGCCACGTCGGCCACCGGGTCACCCGCCACCGCGATGATGTCGGCATCCATCCCCGGCGCGATCCGGCCGATGCGATTCTCGCGGCCGAGTAGCGCGGCGGCATCGACGGTGGCTGAGCGGATCGCCTGCGCCGCCGGCATACCTACTGCGGTCATATAGCCGAACTCCAGCGCGTTGGTCGCATGCGGGCCGACGCCGGAGTCGGTGCCGAAGGCGACCTTCACCCCTTGCGCAAACGCGCGGCGGTGGCTGTCCTTCACGACCTTCGCCACTTCTTCCGCCTTGGCGGCGGACGCAGGCGGGCGTTCGCCGGCGCGGGCCTGGCGGATGACGCTTTCGAAGGCGTGCATCGTGGGGACCAGATAGGCGCCCTTTTCCTTGAACAGGCGGATCGTCTCGTCGTCGATGTAGCTGCCGTGCTCGATCGAATCGACGCCTGCGCGCAGGGCCGTGTCGATCCCCGACTTGCCGTGCGCGTGCGCGGTCGCCTTGCGGCCGAAGCTGTGGGCGGTGTCGACGATCGCCTTCATCTCCTCGGGCGTCATCTGCGCTTCCAGGCCGCCGGCAATGTTCGATCCCACACCGCCCGATGCGGCGAACTTGATGACCTCGGCGCCGGTGAAGATCTGCTCGCGGGTCGCGCGGCGGCAGTCGTCGGCGCCGTTGCACAAATGCGTCGCCTCCATCCGCTCGGCGTGGGCGTAATCCTCCTTCAGCCCGTTGGCGTCGCCGTGACCGGCCGTGACCGAGATCATGCGGCCGGCGTTGACGATCGTCGGCCCCTCCAGCTCGCCCTTGGCGATCGCATCACGCAAAGCGCGGATACCGCGCGGCTCGGGGGCGCCCAGATCGCGGACGGTGGTGAAGCCGGTCAGCAATGTCGCCTTGGCGCGGCCCGCGGCCGCGACGAAGGCATCCTCCCTGTCCACCCCCGACGCCTCCAGCCGCGATTTCAGCGGATAGCCCGAGGAATAGAAATGGACGTGCATGTCGATCAGCCCGGGCAGGACATAGCGGTCCTTCAGGTCGACCAGCGCCGCCCCGCCCTCCGGCGCCACGAAGCCGTCGCGGACTTCGGCCACCTTGCCGCCGCGCACGATGATGGTGGAACTGCCACGCGGCCCCTTCGACGGATCGGCGAGCAGCTGCCCGGCGTGGATGTAGGTGACCTTCTCCGCAATTGGCGCTGCCGCCGGCGCGCCCGTCTGCGCCAGTGCCGGCGGCGCGACCATCAACGCCGCGCCCAAAACCCAAGTCTTCATCATCGCTGCACCCCGCCCTGTTAACCCTGTCTCTTAACGGGACAGGTCGTCGCGATCCGCATGGGATCGCCGCTTCGTGTCGGCATGTTGTGCGCGTTAACTACGTCCGGTCAACTTTCGAAGGATTCCCGACACATGCGCACCTTGTCTGCCCAAGAAGTCTCGACCGTCACCGGCGCCGGCCGCCGCGGCGGCGGCTGCTACACCCCGCCCGCCTGCCAGCCGACCCCGCCGGCGTGCAATGGCGGCGGCTCGTCGTCGTCGTCGAGCAGCTCTTCGTACAGCTACTCCTCGTCGTACAGCTATTCGTCGAGCTCGAGCTACAGCTACTCGTACAGCCGGTCCTGGGTCTCGCCGGTGTTCTACTGGTAAGCATCGGCCTTTCCCGTTCGTCCCGAACACCCGGTCGGGACGAACGGGCCTAGCGGTCAGGCCGGGTTCTTCGCGACGCTTGTCGCCATCCGCTGGAGCTGTTCCGGCGTCGCCTCGCCTTGATGCTGCGCCTTCCATTGCGCATAGGGCATGCCGTAGATCGCGGCGCGCGCGGTATCCTTGTCCAGGCCGCCCGCTTCGCCCACCCAGTCGCTCAGGCAATTGCGGCAGAAGCCCGCCAGCCCCATCAGATCGACGTTCTGCGCATCGGTGCGGTGGCGCAGGTGCCGGACCAGCCGGCGGAAAGCCTCGGCCGCCGCTTTATCGTCCAGCCGGTCCAGTTCATCGGTCATCATGCATTCCTATTCATTGAACGCCGCCCCGTTTAGCGGCTAGGGAATCGCACGAAAGCCCTGTGCGAAGGATGCCCATGACCGCCATGTTCCCGCCCCGCAACCGCAAGGTCCGTGTTCTTGCCACGCTGGGCCCCGCCTCCAGCACGCCCGAGATGATCGCGCGGCTGTTCGAAGCCGGCGCCGACGCCTTTCGCGTGAACATGAGCCACGGCGACCAGGACTCCAAACGCCCGGTGATCGCGGCGATCCGCAGCATCGAGAAGACGCTGGGCCGCCCGACGACGATCCTCGCCGACCTGCAGGGGCCGAAGCTGCGCGTCGGCCAGTTCGCGGAAGGGAAAGTGCTGCTCGAAACCGGCCAGCGCTTCGTTCTCGACCGCGACGAGGCGCTGGGTAATGCGACCCGCGTGCGCCTGCCGCACCGCGAAATCTTCGCCGCGGCCGAGGACGGCGCGCGCCTGCTGCTCGACGACGGCAAGATGGTACTGCGCGTCGTCGAACACGATGCCGACCGCATCGTTACCGAAGTCGTGGTCGGCGGGATGCTCAGCAACAACAAGGGCCTGAACGTCCCCGATATGGTGCTCCCCCTCGCCGCGCTGACCGAGAAGGACCGCAGCGACATGGCGTTCGCGCTCGACGTCGGGGTCGACTGGATCGCGATGAGCTTCGTCCAACGGCCCGAGGATCTGGCCGAGGGGCGCAAGCTGATCGCCGGCCGCGCCGCCCTCCTCGCCAAGATCGAGAAGCCCTCCGCGGTCGCCCGCCTCGAAGAGATCGTCGAGCATTGCGACGGCGTGATGGTCGCGCGCGGCGATCTGGGCGTCGAACTGCCGCCGCAGTCGGTGCCGCCCTTGCAGAAGCGGATCGTCGAAACCGCGCGCCGCCAAGGCAAGCCGGTGGTCGTGGCCACGCAGATGCTCGAATCGATGATCACCAGCCCATCACCGACCCGCGCCGAGGTCTCCGACGTCGCGACCGCGGTCTATGACGGCGCGGACGCGATCATGCTGTCGGCCGAAAGCGCTGCGGGCGCCTGGCCGATCGAATCGGTGACGATGATGGATTCGATCGCGGTGTCGGTCGAAGGCGATCCCGCCCACGGCGACCGCGTGCACTTCACCGTGCTGAAGCCTGATTCGACCACCGCCGACGCGCTGGCCGAAGCCGCCAAGGGCATTGCGGTCACCGCATCGGCCAAGGCGATCGTGTGCTTCACGACGTCGGGCTCGACCGCACGCCGCATCGCGCGCGAGCGGCCGTCGGTGCCGATCCTGGTGCTGACGCCCGAAATCGACACGGCGCGCAAGCTGGGGCTTTTGTGGGGCGTCCACGCCGTCCACACCCGCGACGTCGATTCCTTCGAGGAAATGGTCGGCAAGGCCAAGCGCATGGCGCTGCGCCACGGCATCGCGGGCGCCGGCGACAGCGTCATCGTCTGCGCCGGCGTCCCGTTCAAGACGCCGGGCAGCACCAACGTGCTCCACGTCGTCCGCCTGATGGGCGACGAGCTGAAGGGCTACGAAGCGCCGGAAGCGTAAGGCGGAGGCCGGCGCAGGTTCTCCAAGTGGATGCTGGATCGGAAATTGAGGTTGGGAAGTCCCTGATACCTGTCTGCCGCACCGATCGTCCAAAGCAGAATATTTCGTCGCTTCTGCGCCCGTTTGATTGCCTGATTGCAAGCCGGCAACTAATCATGGAATGATCGAATAGATGCGAGGCAATATGAAAATTCCGAATTTCATGTTCAGCGTTATAGTTTTTGCAGCCATCCCTTCTACCTTGCAGGCACAATCCAACGGCCTTAAAGAAATAGGTGAAATCAACAGGATAATTGCAAAAGCCAATCGCGGCGTGAAAGGTTGGACATGCCGGGATCCGGAGGACGGGAAGCGGCTGCACCGCGTCGACCCGACCAATATAGCTCGAATGGGAAAGATCCCAAGTTCCGAAGCAGGCTTGCACGATAGTAAAACGCCGCTGGGGAAGCTGCCGATCTGCACCACGCCACACTGACATCGGGTTTACCCGATATCTACCCGAGCGGCGCACCGGCAAGGTGCGCTGCTTTGCATTCTTTATTCGTTTGAGCGTTCGGGGGGATTGGTGGACTTTCTCGATAACGAACGGTCAGCGAGACGGGGCGGGCGTTCTAGGAATCGATGGTATTACGGAAATCTAGCAAGCCACCCAAAACCCCGTCTGCTTCTGAAGCGAGAATGTCGTCGCGCATTTAGCTTAGCGTATTGGCTTAATCAGCCCGATTCCTAGGATGCCGGTATGGTACGCGGACTACCGGGCACGTCATTGGCAGACTCGAAAGCGGGGCGTCTGTTTCGTCAGGATCGGCTGATCCTATTGAACACAATCCGGGCGACGTTCGCTAGCTGGTATGATCGCGTCATCGCCGCATTCACGCTGGTAGCGGCGTTCGCGGCCGTCCATGCGTGGTTCGTTGATCACCCCTGGATGATTGCGGCATGGACGGCACTCATTGCGGGTGTGGTGATCGGCTCCGGGGCAGGACGCCTCATCGGCACGCGCCTCGCCTTCCACGCATTCGACGGGTTGCTCGCGACCGACGCCCTGCACCCGCAGACACGACGGCGCTACATGACGGCATGGCATGGCGTCGGACTGGCCCTACTGGCCGTGACGACCCTGATCGCACGCCCTTCGCTGCTGGTCGTAAGCGTGCCCGGCTATCTCGCCGGCGTGATGATCGCCGGACTGACGGGTGGCGTCAGGATGCCGAAGCAACTCGCTGGAACTGCGCGACCGGGATGGACGCTCCTGGCATGGTCGCATCGCCCGATCGCCGGGATATCGGCTGCGACGATCCTGTTCCTGCTGCTGTTGCCGGCCCGCACGCTGGGCACGAACGCGCAGATGGCGGTGGTCGGCATAGCCACGCTGCTGCTTGCGCTGACACTGACCAGCGTCGATGACGCCATCGTCCGCTTCATGACGGTCACCGGACACGGGTCGCGGCGCATTTTCGTTCACCATGGCAAGGGGATCGCGACCTTTTTTGCCGTTTCGGCGCCGGGATGCTGGATTATATCGGGGCCGGTTGCAGCCGGCATCACCGCTGCCGCCTGTGTCGTCATGCTGTTGCTGCTGACGCTGCGCATCCTCGCCTATCGGCTGCATACCAAGCGGCTCGCCGATTTCCTCGTCTCCATCCTCGCAGGATTGCTCATGCTGGTCGCCTATTCGATGCCGGTGGCCTTTCCCGTCCTCGCACTCGCCATATTCTGGCAATTGCACCGCCGCGGGCGGACGAAAACATGGCTGCTGGCATGAGCCTCGCCGTCGAACTGACAGGCGTAACCGTCGAGCGGAGCGGACAGCGCGTCGTGCAGGACGTCGATCTGACGGTCGCACCCGGATCATGGTTCGGCCTCATCGGTGCTAACGGATCGGGCAAGACCAGCCTGCTCAGGGCGCTTGCCGGCCGGCTGCCCTTCGCCGGCGGTTCATGCCGGATCGGTGGTGAGGAGATGATCGGTGACCGTGCCGTTCGTGCGTTGCGTTTCGGCTTCTCTCCTCCTGCGGACAAGCTGCCGGATGCCTTGCGTGGCCGCGACGTTCTCGAACTCGTCGGCGGGAGCATCGATGATGTCCGCTCCCGCCTGGGAATGCTGCATAAAGCGCTGGGCTTGACTGCGCTGCTGGACCGCTGGGTAGGCGACTGCTCTGCGGGCATGCGACAGCGGATCGCCATCGCTGCAGCGTTCGCGGGTGGCCACTCCCTCGTGATCCTCGACGAGCCATTCAACTGGCTCGATCCCGTAGCGATCTTCGATCTGCGCGAGGTTCTGCGCGACATGGTCGATGACGGCCTGACGCTCATCACCGCCCTCCACGACCTCGGCACGCTGGCATCGGCATGCGACGCCGGTCTCATGCTCGCCGATGGTAAGGTCGCATTGGCGCTAGACGAAGACGCTTTGCGGATTGCCGCCGAAAACTCTCAGGCGTTCGAGCGGCAGACCATCGACCGCCTGCGGTCGAGATCGATCGGGGAAATCTAGGTGAAAGTGATCCTAATTGGGAACATTCAGCGGGAAGGCTTGGTCGTGGCCAGCCGGTTTCGCGTCCCTTAGGCTTGCGCATTCCCGCAACCTGTTCCCACGCACGAATGCCCGAAATCGAGCTGTGACGATGGGAAACGGGAAGGCGCCTAGCGGCCGGCCGCGTTCGATCCGGCGCACAGGCGCAGGACGGACGGGCGATCGTCCGGCGCTCGATCGTCGGCGCGGACTGTGAAAACCGGAAACGCCCTGACGCCGGAGCAGCGAGCCCCTTACCGCGTGATGTTGTACTTCAGCTGATCGTCGGTCAGCTGGAAGCCGACCAGCGCCTCGAACGTCGCCTTGGCGACCGCGGTGCGGACGGCGGGGTCGGACAGCGGGTCGATCGCGGCATCGTCTTCGCCGGCCTTGCGCTCGCGGGTGATCTGGCGGCGGATGTCCTCCGGCAGGGTCGCCGCGGCGCGGGTGACGTACGCCGTGCCGGTGCCGGTCGCCTGCGCGCGCGTCTGACCCGCGGCGAAGCGCACCGTCGCCTGGCCGACGCGCTTGGCGACGACCACGGTGCCGCCCTGCAGAACGGTCGTGAAATAGGGCAAGGTCACGTCGCGCGCGGCCGAGGCGTCGGTGCGCCGTGCGACGATGTCGAAAGTGATCTGGCTGACGATCGGGTCGCCGCTGTCGGTGCAGGTCGCGCGGACGTTGGTGATCGCCGCGGTCACGTCGATCGCGTCCTGCGTCCGGTCGGTCGGCGAGGTGAACAGCGTGATGTCGCCGGTCCCGGCGGGCACCGCGACGGTCGGGCACGCGGTACGGACCGCGGTGATGCCGCCCGATGCGTCGATCTCACCACGGCGCGAACAGGCGGTGGTGCCGAGAAGGGCGAGGGTCGCGAGAACGACGAGCTTGCGGGAGATCAACGCGGGGGAACCTTTCGAAACGCTGCCCCCGCGCTACCAAGCGGCTTCACGCCACGCAAGCAATCGCGTAGTGGCAGGCATGTGATGACCGAAGCCCCCAAGCCCGTCCTCGACCTCCTCATCGCCGCGCCGCGCGGCTTCTGCGCCGGGGTCGACCGTGCCATCCAGATCGTCGAGCTGGCGATCGAACGCTATGGCGCGCCGGTCTATGTCCGCCACGAAATCGTCCACAACAAGTTCGTCGTCGACACGCTGAAGGCGAAGGGCGCGGTGTTCGTCGAGACGCTGGACGACGTGCCCGACGGCGTGCCGGTCGTGTTTTCCGCCCACGGCGTGCCCAAGGCGGTGCCGGCCAAGGCGGAGTCGCGGGGGCTCAGCTACCTCGACGCGACCTGCCCACTGGTCAGCAAGGTCCATCGCCAGGCCGAACGCCTGGTCGCCGCCGGCCGCCACATTCTGTTCGTCGGCCACGCCGGCCACCCCGAAGTCATCGGCACCTTCGGCCAGGTGCCCGAAGGGAACATGACGCTGATCGAGACGGAAGAGGATGCGGAAGCCTTCACGCCCGTTGACCCCGACAACCTCGCCTTCCTGACCCAGACCACGCTGTCGGTCGACGATACCGCGGCGATCATGGGCATCCTCCAGCGCCGCTTCCCGGCGATCGTCGCGCCCAAGGCCGACGACATCTGCTATGCGACCTCCAACCGCCAGGCGGCGGTGAAGGCGATCGCCGGCCAGTGCGATCTGATGCTGGTCATCGGCGCGCCCAATTCGTCCAATTCGCTGCGGCTGGTGGAAGTGGCGAAGCGCGAAGGCGTGAACGCCCACCTGATCCAGCGCGCGGCCGATCTCGACTGGACGTGGCTGCAGGACGTCGGGACGCTCGGGCTGACCGCAGGCGCGTCGGCGCCCGAAGTGCTGATCCGCGAACTCGTGGCGCTGCTCGAGACGCGCTACGAAGTTCACGAACGCGAGGAGGAGACGACCCGCGAGTCGATCGCCTTCAAGCTGCCGAAGGAATTGCAGGCGGCGTAAGGGCATGCCCCCCGGCATCGTCATCCACGCGAAGGCGGGGATCAATAGTCGCTGAGGGACGTGAGTCTCAATGCGTTCAGCCAGAATTTGTCCCCGCCCTCGCGGGGATGACGAAGGATAGAGGCGGGGCAAAATGGCCGTCTACACACACGTCTCCGCCGAAACGCTGTCGGCCTTCCTCGCCCGCTACGACGTCGGCGATCTCGTCTCGGCCAAGGGCATCGCCGAGGGGGTGGAAAACTCCAACTACCTGGTCGACACCACCCGTGACCGCTTCATCCTGACGCTCTACGAAAAGCGCGTGGCGGCGGGCGACCTGCCCTATTTCATGGCGCTCCTCGACCATCTCGCCGCCAAGGGCCTGCCGGTGCCGCCGGCGATTCCCGACTGCGGCGGCCAGGCGATCCAGCAGCTGGAGGGCCGCGCGGCGTGCCTGATCCGCTTTCTGACGGGCGTATCGGTGTCGCATCCCACCCCGTCCCAAGCCCATGCCGCCGGTGCAGCGATGGCGCAGATGCATGTCGCGCTGGAAGATTTCGACGAGGATCGCCCGAACTCGATGGGCATCGCGCAGTGGCGCCCGCTGCTGGAGCGGTGCGGTGACAGCCTCGACACGATCCGGCCGGGTCTGTTCGCGCGGATCGATTCGGCGTTGACCGACGTCGAGGCCGACTGGCCGCGCCACCTGCCAACCGGCGCGATCCATGCCGACCTGTTCCCCGACAATGTGCTGATGCTCGGCGATCGGGTGACCGGCCTGATCGACTTCTATTTCGCCGCGACGGACATCCGCGCCTATGACCTGGCGATCATGCATTCCGCCTGGACCTTCGACGGCGAAGGCCATCCGGCCGATCCGGCGATCGGCGATGCGCTTTACGCCGGCTACGAAAGCGTTCGCCCGCTGTCGGCGCAGGAACGCGCCGCCCTCCCCCTGCTCGCCCGCGGCGCCTGCATCCGCTTCTTTCTCAGCCGCGCGTGGGACTGGCTGAATACGCCCGCCGACGCGCTGGTGACGCGGAAAGACCCGCTTGCCTATCTCCGTCGTCTCGAATGGTACGAACAGACCGCATGACCACCGAACTCCCCTTCGTCGAGATCGCCACCGACGGCGCGTGCAAGGGCAATCCCGGCCCGGGCGGCTGGGGCGCGCTGCTGCGCTTCGGCGCCAAGGAAAAGGAGATGTCGGGGGCCGAGAACCCGACGACCAACAATCGCATGGAACTGATGGCGGCGATCCGCGGGCTGTCGGCACTGAAGCAGCCGTGCCGCGTGAAGCTGTCAACCGACAGCCGCTACGTCATGGACGGGCTGACCAAGTGGATCCACGGCTGGCGCAAAAACGGCTGGAAGACCGCTGACCGCAAGCCGGTCAAGAACGCCGAACTGTGGCAGGCGCTGGTGGCGGCCGCCGAACCGCACCGGATCGAGTGGGTGTGGGTGAAAGGCCACGCCGGCCACCCCGACAACGAACGCGTCGACAAACTCGCGAGCGACGCGGCGAAGGCGGCGGCATAACTATTGGGTCACACAAAGTCCGTTCGTGCTGAACCTGTCGAAGCACCGCTCTTTGATCCGTGAGCGGTGAATTTGCGGCACGAAGTATGGTGCTTCGACACGCTCCGCACGAACGCGATTTGGTGACATTTATCCGACACGCACTACCTGCGTCGCCAGCCGCTCGGCCTCGCCCGCATCGTGCGTCACCATCACGATCGGCATCGTCCCCGCATCACGCAGCCGCAGGATGACGCCCTCGATCTCCGCCCGCCGCGCCGCATCCAGAAACGACAGCGGCTCGTCGAGCAACAGCGCCCGCGGGCCGCTGAGCAACGCCCGCCCGATCGCCACCCGCCGCGCCTCGCCGCCCGACAGCGTCCGCGGCCAGCGGTCGAGCAGATGCGCGATGCCGAGAAACGCACACGTCTCCGCCAGGGCGCTCTCGCCCTTGGCGCCGTACAGCAGGTTCGCCCGCACCCGCTTGTGCGGAAACAGCCGCGCGTCCTGAAACACATAGCCGATCCCGCGCCGTTCGGGTGGCACGTTCACGCGCCTGGTAGCATCGAACAGCGTTTCGTCGCCAATCCGCACATAGCCCCGGTCGGGCGTGCGGAGCCCTGCGATCATGTTCAGCACGCTCGTCTTGCCCGCGCCCGACGGCCCGAACAGCACCGTCAGCCCGGCGTCGGCCGTGAACGTGCAGGCGACGTCCGCCTCCCCGACGCGCGCGGCGACATCGACCTCAAAGCGCATGCTGCCCCCGGCCTGCGCGGCGCACCAGCAGTTCGGACGCGACCAGCGCGGCGAGCGACAACGCCACCGATACCCCCGCCAGCCGCCACACCGCGCCTTCGCTG
>CAJYOI010000065.1 GCA_913776045.1 uncultured Sphingomonas sp. | reverse complement strand
CCGCATCCCGAGCGGCGGCCAGCATCGCGCCCGCCTTGGCCTCGCACTCGCGCTGTTCATAGGCCGGGTCGCTGTCGGCGACGATGCCCGCGCCCGCCTGGACATGGATGGTGCCGTCCTTGACCACTGCTGTCCGCAGCACGATGCACGAATCCATCGAGCCGTCGGGCGAGAAATAGCCGACGCCGCCCGCGTAAGGACCGCGCCGCTCGGGCTCCAGTTCGGCGATGATCTGGCAGGCGCGGACCTTGGGCGCGCCGCTGACCGTGCCCGCCGGAAAGCCTGCGAACAGTGCGTCGAGCGCGTCCTTGTCATCGGCCAGATGCCCGACGACGTTCGAGACGATGTGCATGACGTGACTGTAGAATTCGACCGAATAGCTGTCGGTCACGCGCACGCTGCCCGCCGAAGACGCACGGCCGACATCGTTGCGGCCGAGGTCGAGCAACATCAGATGCTCGGCGCGTTCCTTCGGATCGGCGAGCAGGCTGTCGCGGTTGGCGGCATCCTCGGCGCGGGTCTTGCCGCGGGGGCGCGTGCCCGCGATCGGCCGGATCGTCACTTCGTCGTTGCGGACGCGGACCAGGATTTCGGGGCTGGACCCGATCAGCGAAAAGCCCGGCAGGTCGAGATGATAGAGGAAGGGCGAAGGGTTGATCCGCCGCAGGCTGCGATACAGCTCGAAGGGCGGCAGCGAGAAGGGCGCGGAGAAACGCTGCGCCAGCACCACCTGGAAGATATCGCCCGCGACGATATAGTCCTTGGCGCGCGCGACCATCTCGCCATAGCGGCCGGGCGGAAGCGCGGGCTCATAGGCCGGTTCGGGCAGATCGGCGCGTACGGCTGCGGGCAGGGTGGCGGTCGCGAGGCGTGCGGCGGTGGCGTCCAGCCGCTCTTCCGCGTCCGCGATCATCCGCGCGGCATCGCGCGCCGTATCGGGCCATACGGGGGCGACGAGATAGAGCGCATCGGCCAGCCGGTCGAAGACCAGGATCACCGTCGGCCGCACGAAGATCATGTCGGGCAGGCCGAGCGGATCGGCCTCAGGCTGGGGCAGCGTCTCGACCAGCCCGACCGTCTCATAGCCGAAATAGCCGACCAGACAGGCCAGCGCCGAGGGCAGTCCCTCGGGCACATCGGCGCGGCATTCGGCGACCAGGGTGCGCAGCGCCGCCAGCGTCGGGGCGTCGCACGGCTCGAACGCGTCCCGTTTCGTCGCCCAATGGCGGTTGATCGCGGCGGCATGACCATCGGCGCGGAAGACGAGATCGGGGGCGAGGCCGATCAGGCTGTACCGTCCGCGCGTCGCGCCGCCCTCGACCGATTCCAGCAGGAAGTCGCCGCGACCCGGCTCGATCAGCTTGAGCGCGGCGGCGACCGGCGTCTCGGTATCGGCGATCTGCCGACGCCAGATCAGCTGCGGCTGGCCATCGGCCAGCCGTTCAGCGGCGCTGCGCTCAGTTGCTCCCATTGTTCAGCAGCTCCGAGCGGGTCTTGGCGACCGCCTTGGGGTCGGTCTTGACGACGACGGCGTCGCGAACGGCGCGCGCGAACTGCGAGACATATTCGCGGCCGATCAGGCGGCCGATATCACCGCGCGCGGCGCGGATCGCGGCGTCGTTGCCGGTCGCGTTGCCCGGTTCGATCTTGGTCACGCGGATGATGTACCAGCCCTCATTCTGCGGAGCGGCCAGCGTGCGGGCCTTGTTCTGCGGCATCGAGAACAGCAGCGCGAGCGGGGCGGCGGCGGGCGTGTTCTGTGCTGCGGCCAGATCGCGGCGCGAGGCGGCGATCGGGCGGACCGGCGGCACCGCCAGCCCGGTTTCCTTCAGCGCCTGTGCCATCGGCATGCCCTTGTTCACCTTGGCGAGCACGGCATTGGCGAGCGTGCGGGCGGCGGTGCGCGCACGGTCGGCGGTCAGGTCGGCGAGCACCTGGCTACGGACCTGCGCCAGCGGACGCGGGGCGGAACGCTGGATCTGGCCCACGCCGACGACTGCGAAGCCGCCGTCCTGGCCGATCGGCACGATCTGCGGCGCGTCGCCATCCTCGGCGGTGAAGGCGGCGGTGATCATCGCGCGCTGTTCCGGCGTCGGCTGGAAGGCCGGAGCATCCGGTGCCGCGCCCTGGGCGGTGACGGCCGGGGTCGTCTGTGCCTGCAGCTTGCGGTCGGCGATCACTTCGTCGAACGTGGCATTGCCCGACAGCGAGTCCTCGATCGCGTTGCGCATCTCGCCCAGTGCGGCGGCCTGCTTCTGCTTGGTCAATTCCGTGACGATCTCGGGGCGCGCCTGGGGCAGCGTCTTGCCGGGCACCTGGGTGATCGCATCGACCTTGGCGACGACGAAGCCGAGCGTCCCGCGTACCGGGCCGATCACGCCACCCTGCGGTGCACCGAACACGGCATCGGCGACGGCGGCCGAAGCCTGGGCGGCATAGCCGGCCTTGTCGACGCCCTTCTGCATCGACGCCTCCAGCCCGGCGGCGCGCGCGGCGTCGGCCAGCGAGGTGCCGCCCTTCGCCTTGGCGGCCAGCGCATTGGCGCCCGCCTGATCGGCGACGATGACCTGGGTCACGTCCCGCTTCTGGGTTGCGGCATAGCGCGACTGGTTGGTCTGATAGTAACGTGCAATCTCCGCCTCGCTCGGGGTCGCCTTGGCGGCGACGGCGGCGGGGTTCACGACCGCATAGCGGACCACGCGACGCTCCGGCAGCGTGTAGCGCTGGACGTTGCGGGTGTAGAAGGCCTGGACATCGGCGTCGCTCGGTGCGGCCCCTGCGGGGACTAGGCGGGTCGGGATATAGCCGACCTCGCCCTGCCGCTTTTCGAGCAGCAGCGAGGCATAGGGCAACGCCATCTGCGTCGCGAACTGGGTCGCGCCGACGGTCGGGATGGTCAGTTGCTGCGCGAAGGTCGACCGCTCGATATCGGTGCGGACCTGCGCATCGGTCATCTTCCGCTGCGCCAGAAGCTGCTGATAGAGCGCCGGATCGAACTGGCCGTTGGGGCCGCGAAATGCCGGGATCGAGGCGATCTGGCCGTCGACCAGGCGGCGCGAGACGACCATGCCCTGCTGCTTGCCGAACTGTTCGAGCGCCAGGCCGGTGATCTCGCGCTGGAGCACGCCCTCGAACCCGCCTGCGGCGATGAACTGCGCCATGTCGAGGCCCGGCTGTTCCTGGCGATAGGCCGCGACTTCGTTCTGCGCGGCGGTGCGCAGGTCGTTGACGGTCACTTTCGCGTCGCCGACCTTGGCCACATCGGCGCCGGTCAGGCCGCCAGCCATGCCCGCGATATTGGTGACGTCACCAGCCGCGAACGCGATCGCGATCACGCCCAGCACGATGAAGGTCACGACGACGCCGGCCTTGGAATTGATGATCCGGCGGAAGAAGCTGAGCATGGACGACCGATCGGCAAAGACAAAAACGTGTCCCGCTTTAGGGGGGAGGTGGCTCGGCATCAAGCTTGTGCGAAATGCACGATCCGCTATCGGTGTTGAACACGTATAACATACGACTCATTTGGGGAGCCTCATATGGCACGGCGCAAACTGGTGGCGGGCAACTGGAAGATGAACGGCTCGCGTGCGACGCTCGCCGAACTGGACGCCATCGCGAAGGCCGCCGGGGCCGCGCCGAACGTCGATGTGGCGGTCGCGGTGCCCTTCACCCTGATCGCGCCCGCCGCCGAGCGCGTTCCCGGCCTCGCCATCGGAGCGGAGGATGTGCATGAGCGCGATTCGGGTGCGCATACCGGCTGCGTCTCGGCGGCGATGGTCCTGGAAGCAGGGGCCAGCTTCACCATCGTCGGCCATTCGGAACGCCGGGCCGATCAGGGCGAGACCAGTCAGGACGCCTGGGCCAAGGCGGCGGCGGCGCACCGTCAGGGGCTGAACGTCATCCTCTGCTGCGGCGAAACCGAGGCGGAGCGTAATGCCGGGCGCGCCGAGCGGGTGGTGCAGGCGCAGATCGAGAAGTCGGTGCCCGACAATGCGGACGGCCGCTGGTTCACGCTCGCCTATGAGCCGCGCTGGGCGATCGGGACGGGGCGGACGCCGACCGTGGACGAGATCGCCAGCATCCACGCCATCGCGCGCGCCAAGCTGCGCATGCTGATCGGCGATGCGGCGGACGGGGTACGTATCCTGTACGGTGGTTCGGTGACGGGCGAGAATGCCGCGACGCTGCTGGCGGTCGAGAATGTCGACGGCGCGCTGGTCGGCGGAGCGAGCCTGACCGCCGCCAAGTTCGTACCGATCATCGAGGCGGCGGCGGGGTTGTAACGGCGCGATGGAGCGTGCGCTTCGACTTCGCTCAGCGTGAACGGCTGTCGGGTATAGTTCCCAACCCCCGTTTAGCCTGAGCGTAGTCGAAGGCCAAGCTACAACCTCAACGCCCCGAATACCGCCCCTTCAACATCGCAAACGCCGCGCGCAGCGCATAGGCATCGCCTCCCTTGGGCCGCCCCGGCTTGCCCGAGGGCCGCCATGCGAACACGTCGAGATGCGCCCAGGCCGTGTCCTTCGGCACGAAGCGTCGCAGGAACAGCGCGGCCGTGATCGCCCCCGCGAAGCCGCCGTCCGGCGCATTCACCATGTCGGCGATGTCGGACTTGAGCATGTCGTCATACCCGTCCCAGAGCGGCATCCGCCATACGGGATCGTCCTCGCTCGCCGCCGCCGCAAGCAAGTCCGCCGCCAGCGCCTCGTCATCGGTGAACAGCGGCGGCAGGTCGGGGCCGAGCGCCACGCGCGCCGCGCCGGTCAGGGTGGCGAAGTCGAGGATCAGTTCCGGCTTCTCCTCGCCCGCGCGGGTCAGCGCGTCGCCCAGGATCAAACGGCCTTCGGCATCGGTGTTGGTGTTCTCGACCGTCAGGCCTTTGCGGGTCTTGAGTACGTCGCCGGGTCGAAACGCCGCGCCGGAAATGGCATTCTCGACCGCCGGGATCAGCAGGTGGAGCCGGACCGGCAGCTTCGCCGCCATGACCAACCCGGCCAGCGCCAGCGCATGCGCCGCACCGCCCATGTCCTTCTTCATCAGCCGCATGCCCGCAGAGGGCTTGATGTCCAGCCCACCGGTGTCGAAGCACACGCCCTTGCCGACGATCGCGATACGCGGATGGGCGGGATCGCCCCAGTGCAGCTCGATCAGCCGGGGCGCACGCTCGCGGGTCGCGGCCTGGCCGACCGCGTGGATCATCGGATAGTCGCGGGCCAGCGTCTCGCCGCCGGTCACCATGATCTGCGCGTGATGGGTGCGGGCCAGCACTTCGGCCTCCGCCTCCAGTTCTGCCGGACCGAGATCGCCGGCACCCGTATTGACCAGATCGCGGACCTGCGCGGTCGCGGCGGCGAGGCGGATCACCTCGTCCCGGTGCGCGACGTCGCGGGTCAGCAGCACGCGGGGGCCGGTGTCGTCGCCCTTGCGATAGCGGGTGAAGCGATATTGGCCGAGCAGCCAGCCCAGGGCGTTCGCGCCGACCTCTGCGCCGTCGAGCCGATACTGGCCTTCCGGCAGGATTTCGGACAGCTTGGCCAGCGCCCAAGGGCTGCTGGCCTCCGCAACGCCCGCGATCACCGCCACCTCACCGTCCTGCGGCACGACCAGATGCGTGTCGGGCTTGGCGGTGAAACGGTGTGCCGTCGCCAGCGCGCGGGTGGCGAAGGGCTGGCGTGCGAGCCAGTCGGCGAAGCCCTTGGGGGTCAGCAGGGTGATCGTCCGGGCGGGCTGGCCGCGATCGGGCTGGAGCAGGGGGGCGAAGTCCATCATTCGGCGGGGCTCACGAGGAATTGTTCGATCTTTCCGTTGGTGCCGGGTTCGGCATAGGTGCTGATCCGCAAGGTCCGACCCGGATAGGTCACGCGGTAGGAGCGATTGACGAATCCACCGCGCAGACGCGTACGGCCCGCCTGCTCGATTTTGGTCGGCGCACCCAGCGGTGACAGGCTGGTCCGGTAATCGGCCAGCGTCGTCGGCGTGAAATAATAGGCCGCATCCTCGGTCAGCAGCGATCGGTCGAGATTGCCTGACTGAAGCTGTGCATAGACGCGCCTGGTCCGGTCGAGCGCGGCGGCGTCCTCGGCATTCGCCTGGGGGGCGGGCAGGACGATGTCGGAAATGCCCTTGGCGATCCGGCTCTGCGCATCGGCGAACCACGCATTGACCGCGACCACGATGGCGGCCTTGTCGTCCGGATAGACGATATTCTCGGTCAGGAAGCCGACCGCCTCGCCGCTATGTTCGACGAAGCGGCGGCCATCGGCGGTGCCGACGCCCACGCCCAGTCCGTAATTGGTGTTCGAGCCATCGGCCAGCTTGACCG
>CAJYOI010000064.1 GCA_913776045.1 uncultured Sphingomonas sp. | reverse complement strand
CAAGCGATGCCTTCTGGGCGGGCTCCAGCCCCAGCGCCAGGCCGGCGTTGTTGATCAGCAGGTCGATCTCGGCGAACGGGCCCTCCAAGCTATCGATCGCGGCATCGCGCGCGTCGTCGTCGCGGATGTCGAAGGCGAGGGTGTGGACGCATTCCGACTTCAGCGCCTCCAGCCGATCGGCGCGGCGACCGGTGGCGACGACGTGCCAGCCGGAATCGGCAAACGCCTCGACCGCGGCCTTGCCGATGCCCGAGGTTGCGCCGGTGATGAGGACTGTCGGCATTCGCTTACTCCAAACCTCTAGATCGTCATCCCCGCGGAGGCGGGGATCAATAGTCGCTGAAGCATGTGAGCCTCACGACATTCAGCCAGAAATTGATCCCCGCCTGCGCGGGGATGACGGTGTATTAGGTGCGCAGCGTAGCGCCCAGTTTCGCCGCCGCCGCGACGACCTTGTCCGCGAGCGCCTTCAACTCCTCGTCGGTGAAGCTCTTGGCCCCCGGTTGCAGCGTCACTTCGACGGCCAAGCTGGTCTGGTCGTCTTTCACGAAGCGGTCGAACAGCCGCGCATCGACGATCGTTCCCTTGTCCGCGCCCTTCACCGCACGGACGAGGTCGCCGGCTTTCAGCTCAGGCGGCACCAGGAAGGCGAAGTCGCGCGTCACCGCCTGCAATGCGGCGGGCGTGTAGGCCGGGCGCATGAAGCCTGTGCTGCGTTTGGCCGGAATCGCGTCGAGATAGATTTCGACCGCCGCCACGTCGCCGCTGAGATCGAACGCCTTCAGCGTCAGCGGGTGGAGCATGCCGAACGCGGCGAGCACCGTCTTCGGCCCCAGCCTGAGCGTCGCCGACTGGCCCGGGTGCCAGGTCTCGCCCGCCTCGCCCATCACCTGCAGGTTAGCGATCGGTGCGCCGGCGGCCTCGAGCAGCGCCAGCGCCTCGGCCTTGGCGTCGAACGCGTCGAAACCCTTGGCCTTGCCGTTCGCCCAGCCGCGCGGGCGGGCATCGCCGGCCAGTACGATGCCCAGCGTCAGCCGCTCCCCGTCCGCCAGATAGCGGCGGCCAAGCTCGAACAGGCGGATGCTGGTCGCACCGCGCTTGGTGTTGCGCTCGGCGGCGGCGAGCAGGCCCGGCAGCAGCGAGGGGCGCATGACCTTCATGTCCTCGCTGATCGGGTTGGCGAGCGTCCACGCGCCGCCGCCGAAGGTCGCGGCTTCGCTTTCGCTGATGAAGCTCCACGTCACCGCTTCCGACAGCCCGCGCGCGGCGGCGGTGCGGCGGACCTTGCGTTCGATCAACTGCATCGGCGTCGCGGTCGGCGTGGCGATGCCGGGCGTGCGGGGGAGCGGGGTCGAGGGGACCTTGTCGAGGCCTTCGATACGGATGACTTCCTCGACCAGGTCTTCGTTGCCATCGACATCGCGGCGCCAGGTCGGGACGGTGACCGTCCAGTCGCCGGCGACCGTGAAGCCCAGTCTCTCCAGGATCGCCTTCTGCCGCTCGACATCGACGGTCAGCCCGCCCAGCCGCTCGACGAGCGCCGGGTCGTAGGACAACGTCTTCGGCTCGGTCGGCGGCGTACCGGCGCGGGTGATGCCGCTCGGGGTGCCGCCGCAGATGTCGAGCACCAGCCGCGTCGCGATGGCGAGGCCCGCATCGAGGAACGCGGGATCGACCCCACGCTCGAACCGCTGGCGCGCATCGCTTGTCAGTTGCAGCGCCTGCCCGGTCCGCGCGATCGCTTCGGACGTGAAGTAGGCGCATTCGATGACGACATCGGTCGTCGTCTCGCTGACGCCGGACTCCTCGCCGCCCATGATGCCGCCGATGTCGTGGGCATGGGCATCGTCGGCGATGACGGTCATGCCTTCGGACAGCGTGTAGGTCTTGCCGTTCAGCGCCAGCACCTGCTCGCCCGCCACCGCCTTGCGAGCGACGAGTCCGCCGGTGAGCTTCGCCTTGTCATAGACGTGGAGCGGGCGGCCGAGGTCGAGCATCACATAATTGGTGATGTCGACCAGCGTCGAGATCGGCTTCTGCCCGACCGCCTTCAGCCGCGCCTGCATCCAGTCGGGCGACGCGCCGTTGGTCACGCCGCGAACTTCCTGGCCGTAGAAGGCGGGACAGCCCTCCACGTCGTCGGTACGCACGTCGGGGCCGGCGCCTTCGCCCGCGACCGGTTCGGTGCCCGCCAGCGGCTTGAGCGTGCCCAACCCCGCCGCCGCCAGATCGCGCGCAATGCCGCGGACGCCCATGCAATCCTGGCGGTTCGGGGTCACGCTGATGTCGAAGACGGGGTCGTCGAGACCGGCATAGTTCGGATACGGCGTGCCGACCGGCGCATCGGCCGGCAGTTCGATGATCCCCTCATGCCCCTCACCGATCTGAAGCTCGCGCGCGGAACACATCATGCCGCTCGATTCGACGCCGCGGATCGCGGCGACCTTCAGCGTGATATCGGCGCCCGGCACATACGCACCCGGCGGGCCGAACACGCCGACCAGCCCCGCACGCGCGTTGGGCGCACCGCAGACGACCTGCATCGGGCCGTCGCCCGCGTCGACCGACAGCACCTGCAGCTTGTCCGCCTGCGGATGGCGCTCGGCCGACAGCACCTTGGCGACGCGGAAGGCGGCGAGCTTGGCGCCGGGGTTCTCGACGCCCTCGACCTCCAGCCCCACGCGGGTCAGCGCGTCGGCGACCTCATCCGTGGTGGCCGTCGTGTCGAGATGCTCTTTCAGCCA
>CAJYOI010000063.1 GCA_913776045.1 uncultured Sphingomonas sp. | reverse complement strand
ACGAGCGGCCCGGCCAGGATATTGGCGATCAGCAGGTCGTACGGCGCTTCGGCCGTGATCGCGTCGCTCAGCGCCCCGTCGGCGACGATCAGCTCCAGCCCCGCGACGCCGTTCAACTCGGCATTCTCGCGCGTCACGTCGATCGCGGCGGGATCGATGTCGGTCGCGACGATCCGGGCCGCCGGCCACACGTGCGCGGCGGCGAAGGCGAGCAGCCCGGTGCCGGTGCCAATGTCGATGATCTTCGCGAAGCTCTGCCCATCGAGCCGGTCGAGCATCGCCAGGCACCCGCTGGTCGTCGCGTGGTGCCCCGTGCCGAACGCCCGCCCCGCATCGATCCGGAATGCGCGACCGCCTTGCGGTGCGGGCACGTCATGCGCGGCGGTGTGGACGACGAACCGGCCCTCGACGATCGGCTCCAGCCCTTCCTGGCTCATCGCGACCCAGTCCTGCGCGGTCAGCGGTTCGATGACCGGGTCGATCGCGGCGGCGCTCGGCACCAGCGCGCGCAGCTGGGCGATCATCGCATCATCGGGGCGGTGTTCGCTGTACGCGTCCAGCCGCCAGCGCTCGCGGTCGTCCTCGACCTCCTCGGTCGTCATCAGCACCGCGTCGATCGCCAGATCGTCGGCGGCGTCGATCGCTTCGGCCTCCGCCCGGGTGCAGGGCAGGCTGGTCTTCCAGCTGTCGATCGACTCAGCGGACATAGGAGGCTCCATTCACGTCGAGCACCGCGCCGGTCATCGACGCCGGCGCCTCCAGCGCCAGCCAGCGTGCCATTTCCGCGACCTCGTCGGGCATCGCGACCCGGCCCAAGGGGATATCGGCGAGCAACTTGTCGCCACCACGGCTTTCCAGATAATCTTCGGCCATACCGGTCATCGTGAAGCCGGGGCAGATGGCGAAGGCCAGGATGTTTTCGGACGCATAGGCACGCGCGATCGTCTTGGTCATCGCGACCATGCCCGATTTCGACGCGGCATAATGCCAGTGCGCCGGGCTGTCGCCACGATAGGCCGCGCGGCTGGCGACGTTGACGATCCGCCCACCCTGTCCCGTCCCCTGCCAGTGCCTAACGGCGAAGCGGCAAAGCTCGGCCGCGGCGGTCAGGTTGATCCGCATCGTGCGGTCCCAGCCCGACACCCAGTCCTCGTCCGAAGCATCGAGCGGGTTCGCTTCGAACACGCCGGCGTTGTTGATCAGCACGTCGATGCGCCCGCCCAGGGCCTCCAGCGCGCGGTCCCACAGGTCGCGCGGCGCGGAGGGAACACCGAAGTCGGCGGCGAACTCGCCACCGGTCGACTGGCCGACAACGGAGGCGCCCGAGTCGCGCAGGGCTTGCAGCGTCGCAGCGCCGATCCCGCGCGACGATCCGGTGACGAGGATGTTGGTCATGGGGTGGGGCTTAGGGTTTGGGGGGCGGGTTGCAAAGCCTCCCCGTCATTCGCGTGAAAGCGGAAATTCATCTCCCTCCCCCGCCAAGCATCCCTTCCGTGAGATGGGCCCCCGCCTTCGTGAGGGCGACGATACGCCTTACTCTCCGAACGCCCGCTTGATCAGGTCCTGCGTCGAGGCATCGAACCCCGCCCCGCCCTCGCCGGCTGCTTTCGCCATTTCCTTGCCCAGTTCGACGCCGAACTGGTCGAACGAATTGATCCCCAGCAGCGCGCCCGAAACGAACGTACGATGCTCGTAGAACGACAGCAGCGCCCCCAACGCGCGGGCGTCGAGCTGGTCGATCAGGATCGTCGACGACGGCCGGTCGCCCGGATAGGCGCGCTGCGGATCGTCGGCATTCTCACGCCCCTTCATCAGCGCCGCGCCTTGCGCGAAGGCATTGAGCAGCAGCGCCTCGTGATGTTCGGCCGCCAGCGAGTCGCCCGCCTCGATCACCGCGACGAATTCGACCGGCACGAGGTTGGTGCCCTGGTGGAGCAGCTGGAACACGGCATGCTGCGCGTCCGTCCCGACCCCGCCCCAGACGATCGGCGACGACGGCCGATCCAGCGGCACGCCATCGGCGGTCACGCCCTTGCCGTTCGACTCCATCTCGAGCTGCTGCAGGTAGCTCGGCAGCAGCCGCAGCCGTTCGTCATAGGCGAAGGTCGCCCGCGTCTGGCACTTGCGGACCTGTGCATAATAGAGGTCGGCGAAGGCCGCGAGCATCGGCGCATTCTCGTGCGCCGCGGTCAGGCGGAAGTGGCGGTCCATCTCGGCCGCGCCCTCCAACAATTCCTGGAACGCGTCCCAGCCCAGCGCCATTGCGGCGGGAAAACCGATCGACGACCACAGCGAGTAGCGCCCGCCGACCGACTCGGCGAACGGCAGGATGCGCGTCTCGTCGACGCCCCATTCGATCGCCTTGTCGGGCGCCGCGGTCAGCGCGATCACGCGGCCGTAGGGATCCTCGACGCCGTCGTCCTGCATCCAGTCGATGGCGCTTTCGGCGTTCGTCAGGGTTTCGGTGGTGGTGAAGGTCTTCGACGCGAGCACCAGCAACGTCGCATGCGGGTCGAACGCGTCGAACACCTCCTCCAGCGCGACACCGTCGATGTTCGAGACGACCGCGACGTCATACCGGTCGGAGTCACGGCCCAGCGCGTCGATCAGCAGGTCTGGGCCCAGCGCAGACCCGCCGATGCCGATGTGCAGGATGTGGCGGATCGGCCCCAGCGCCTCGGCCTCGATCGCGTCGATCAGCCCGCGCATCCGGGCGTGGAGCGCAGCGGCCTGTGCCACGTCCTCGTCCGAACCCTCGCCGCGTTCGGCGGTGTGGGTGACGGCGCGGCCTTCCGAGGCATTGACCTTTTCGCCTGCGAACAGTGCGTCGCGCTTGGCGGCGAAGTTGGCCGATTTGGCGAGTCCCTCGAACGCGGCGATCGCATCCGCATCCAGATGCGTCTTTGAAAAGTCGAAGTGCAGACCGCCGACGTCGACCGAGAATCTGGCGACGCGCTCCGCGTCGGCATCGAACAACTGCGTCAGCTTGGGCGGGTTCAGCGCCTCGACCTTGGACCAATCCGCCATATGCACCTCCCGTTCGTTAGACGCCGCTCTAGCGGTCAAAGCTTGACGTGCAAGGCGCTCGGTCACAGGAGGCCGCAATGGCCGAACCGACCACCGCTCCCACGGGTGCTCCCCCGAGCACGCCCCCGGCGCCCAAGCCGAAGTCCGAACTGCGCGAAACGCTCAGCTTCCTGGTGAAGCTCGCGATCGTCGTGTTCATCTTCCGCAGCTTCTTTTTCTCACCCTTCAGCATCCCCAGCCAGTCGATGCTGCCGCGGTTGCTGATCGGCGACTATCTGTTCATCACCAAATGGAACTACGGCTATTCGCGCCATAGCTTCCCCTGGTCGCTGCCGCTGATCCCGGGGCGCCTCTTCGCCTCGACGCCGAACCGTGGCGATGTTGTCGTGTTCAAGGCACCGCCGGGCAATCGCGACGACTATATCAAGCGCGTCATCGGCGTGCCGGGCGATACCATCCAGATGGTCGACGGCCAGCTGGTCCTGAACGGGAAACCGGTCCCGAAGCAGCGTGTCGCCGACTTCGTCGTGCCACTGACGCCCAACTATCCCGCCGACACCGAATGCCCCGCCGAGTTTCAGGCGAGCGCGGCGGGTCAGCCGGTCTGCCGCTACATGCAGTATCGCGAGACGCTGCCGGGCGGGAAGACGTACAACGTCCTAGACCGCGGCAACTTCCCCGAAGCCGATAACACGCAGGTCTACACGGTACCGGCCGATCACGTCTTCCTGATGGGCGACAACCGCGACGCGTCGGCCGACAGCCGCTTTCCGGCGAGCGAAGGCGGCGCGATCGGCATGGTGCCGATGGTCAATCTGGAGGGCAAAGCGCTGGTCACCTTCTGGTCGACCGATGGCAATGCATCGTGGGTGAAGCCCTGGACCTGGTTCTCCGCCGCGCGCTGGAACCGGATCGGAGAGGGATTCTGAGCGAGGATCTGGATGCCTGGCTGACGCAGGTTTTCGGCCAGCCGCCGAAGGACCGCGCCCGTTTCGTCCGCGCGCTGACCCATGGCAGTCAGTCAGCGGAAAATTACGAGCGGCTGGAATTCCTGGGCGACCGTGTGCTCGGCCTGACGATCGCCGAATGGCTATACGATCGTTTCTCGAAGGAACCGGAGGGACAGCTGTCGAAACGGCTGAACGCCCTTGTGACGGGCCCGGTTTGCGCCGAAGTCGCGCGCGAGCTGGGCGTGCCCGCGCATCTGAAGCTCGGCAAGCAGGCCCGTGACGATGGCGCGGCGGCGAGCGACAATATCCTGGGCGACGTGATGGAGGCACTGATCGGCGCCGCTTTCCTGGATTTCGGCCCCGAAGCGGCGCGGTCGTTCGTGCGCCGCTTGTGGGAAGGGCGGATCGATGGCCAGCGCAAGGCACCGCAGCATCCGAAATCCGCGCTCCAGGAATGGGCCGCAGCGCATAATCGCCGGCCGCCGGAGTATGCGGTCGTCGACCGCTCGGGACCGCACCACGCGCCGCGATTCACGATTCGGGTTTCACTGGGAAAGCTGGCGGAGGCGACCGGCGAAGGGACGTCTAAGCACGCTGCGGAGACGGCGGCGGCAGCGGCCTTGCTGGCGGAACTAAAAAAGTGAGTGTTGTAGAGTGACCGAACCCACCCAATCCTGCGGCCTGATCGCCGTCGTCGGCGCGCCGAACGCGGGCAAATCGACGCTCGTTAACGCGCTCGTCGGGCAGAAGGTCGCGATAGTCAGTCCCAAGGCGCAAACCACCCGCGCGCGGCTGATGGGTATCGCGATCGAGGGCGACACTCAGCTGCTGCTGGTCGACACGCCCGGCATCTTCGAGCCCAAGCGCCGGCTCGATCGCGCGATGGTGCAGGCCGCCTGGGGCGGGACCGATGGGTCGGACGTCATCGCGCTGGTCGTCGATGCGAAGGGGGGCCTCGGCAGCAAGGTCACCGACATCGTCGAGTCGCTGAAGGACCGGCCCGAGCCCAAGTTGCTGATCCTCAACAAAGTCGATCTGGCCGACAAGGGTAAGCTGCTGATCCACGCGCAGCGACTGAACGAACTCGCGGACTTCGAAGAGACCTTCTTCGTCAGCGCGATGACCGGGGACGGCGTCGCGCATCTGAAGTCGGTGCTCGCTGCGCGGATGCCGCAGGGGCCCTGGCACTTCCCCGACGATCAGGTCGCCGACGTGACCGACCGGATGCTGGCGGCCGAAGTGACGCGCGAGCAGCTCTACCTACAGCTCCACGCCGAGCTGCCCTATGACAGCGCGGTCGAAACCGAGCGCTATTCGGAGCGTGACGACGGATCGGTCGAGATTCACCAGCAGATCCTGGTCGCCCGCGATACCCAGCGCGCGATCGTGCTGGGCAAGGGCGGCACGCGGATCAAGGAAATCGGCGCGCGGGCGCGGGAGCAGTTGAAGGACCTGCTCGGCGTCCCGGTGCACCTGTACCTGCACGTCAAGGTCAACCCGAAGTGGGAGGAAGACCGGGGGCTGTATCGGGACATTGGGCTCGACTGGGTGGAGTGACGCGTACGGCCTGAGATAGCGCAGCTATCTCTAGGACTCGCACCGGCACGGCCGGCGGTGCACCGCACCGACCGACCGACATAGCTTCGCCTGAGCGACTGCCGCAGGCAGGCAGTCGAAGGGCGGCTTCTCCGCGGCGCGATGGTGAAGGGTCGCGAATCCCGACCCGACACGCTACATGGCGCCCATGACCGACGATCCCATACAGATCTTCGATGCCTGGCTGCACGAAGCCGAGGCGAGCGAACCCAATGATCCCAATGCGATGGCGCTCGCGTCTGCCGACGCGCAAGGCCGCCCGTCAGTCCGCATGGTCCTGCTGAAGGGGCACGACGAGCGCGGCTTCGTGTTCTACACCAACCGCGAAAGCCGCAAGGCCGGCGAATTGGCGGTGAACGCGCAGGCCGCCCTGCTCTTCCACTGGAAGTCGCTGCGTCGACAGGTCCGCGTAGAAGGCGCCGTGAGCCACGTCACCGACGCCGAGTCGAACGCCTATTTCGCCACTCGCAGCCGTGCATCGCAGTTGGGCGCCTGGGCGTCGGACCAGTCACGCCCCCTCGATGATCGCTCGACCTTCGAGGAGCGCTACGCCGAAATGGAACGGCGCTTCGACGGTCAGGATATCCCGCGTCCGCCGCATTGGGGCGGCTACCGCGTTGCGCCGGAGGCGATCGAACTGTGGGAGGACCGCCCCGGCCGCCTTCACCACCGCCGCCTCTTCACCCGCACAGACACCGGCTGGACCGAAGGATTGCTGTTCCCGTGACCGAAAGCGAACGCCGCCGCGTCATTCCGCTCGCCATCCGTGCGGCGCTGTTCAGCGTCGGCATGGCGAC
>CAJYOI010000062.1 GCA_913776045.1 uncultured Sphingomonas sp. | reverse complement strand
GATCGCGCGTCCGTTGGTCGACCCCAGGATCAGGGTCGCCTCCGACACCTTGGGGCAATCGTTGAAGCCGTCGCCGGTGCCGCGTTGGACCGGCGCGCCGCGGCGCTTGGCGCGTTGAACGTCCAACGCATCGCAGAACGCCGCGCCGATAGCCTGCTGGATCGCCAGCTCAGAGGTGAAGACGTCGGTCACGTCGAGCCGCGCCCGTGCTTGGCGATCCCAGACCAGGCTACGGAAGCCCGGCGAACCGTGCGCACCGCCGGTATAGTCGTACGTTACGGCAGACAAGCTCAGGAAGCGTGGCGTCGATGCGACCCGCTTCCACTCGGTCGTTGATTCGTACTTGCGGAATGGAAAGTCGTTGGCGGTCGCATCCTTGCGAGACGCGGCGGCGTCCTTCGCGAGGCTGGCGCGCGCCTTGTCGCGGTCGGCGGTGAACCAACCGACCAATCCCGGTATCCGTCCGACCTCGGCAGGGATTAAATAGGTGAAGTCGTAGTCGCCGGTCGACGTCTCGGTGGTCGCGGTGAAGTCGGGGACCGGCGGGGCGGGGGGCGCCGGCGGCACCTTCGTCACCGGCGCCGCCGTTGCCGGCGGTGGCGCGCTGGCATTGGCGACGGGCGCCGAATCGCGATCGTCACAGGCGGTCATGGCCAGCATCAACCCGACCGTCGTCAAAATTCCCGATGTCCGCATAGCTTTACTCGCCAAATCTTCACGCGCCCGATAGGGCGCTGTCCATGCTGAACTCATTCCGAACGGTGCGGTTGCGTATCGCCTTCCTCGCCGCCTCCGCGCTCGTCGCATCGCCGGCCTTGGCCGATGCGCTGGTCGACAACGTCAACGGCGTCGCGCTCGAAAAGGACGGGCGCGAGGTGCGCTTCACCGGCATCCTGCTCAACGACGGCAAAGTCGTCCGCTTACTGAAGCGCGGCGAAAAGCGGCCCGACCGGCTGGACTGGCGCGCCGACATGCGTGGGCGTGTCGTGATTCCCGGCATGATCGATGCGCATGGCCATGTCATGGACCTGGGCTTCCGGGCGATCGAGCTCGACCTTTTCTCCACGACCTCGCTCGCGCAGGCGCAGTCGCGGATCGTGGCGTTCGCCGAGGGCAACCCGACCCGGCCATGGATCATCGGCGGTGGTTGGAATCAGGAGGTCTGGAACCTTGGCCGCTTCCCGACCGCGGCCGAGATCGACGCGGTGCTGTCCGACCGGCCGGTGTGGCTGCAGCGCGCCGATGGTCACGCCGGCTGGGCCAATTCCGCGGCGATGCGTGCGGCTGGGATTACGGCAAAGACCGTATCGCCGGCGGGCGGGCGGATCGAGAAGCTGCCGAACGGCCAGCCGTCGGGCGTGTTCGTCGATGCGGCGATGGACCTCATCACCGCCAGGTTGCCCAAGCCCAACCCACGCGACCGCGACACCGCGTTCCTGAAGGCGCAGGAGGCGCTGTTGTCGGCCGGCATCACCGCGACCGCCGACATGGGGACGACGGTCGACGACTGGCTGACCTATCGCCGGATGGGCGACCAGGGGCAGCTGCGGCTGCGGATCATGTCCTATGCCGCCGGGCTGGAGCCTGCGCTGGCGGTCGCCGGTACCGGACCGACGCCGTGGCTGTACGGCGACAAGCTGCGAATGGGCGGGATCAAGCTCTACGCCGACGGTGCGCTCGGCTCGCGCGGGGCGTGGCTGAAACAGCCCTATGCGGATTCGCCGAAGAACAGTGGGCTGGGGTTCTTGAAGGACGACCAGTTGCTCAACCTGATGAGCCGCGGGGCGATGGACAATTTCCAGATCGCCGTTCACGCGATCGGCGACCGCGCCAACCAGCAGGTTCTCGACGCGATCGACGAGCTGGCGCTGACCTACAAGGGCAACCGCCGCTGGCGGGTTGAACATGCCCAGATCGTCGACCCCGCAGACCTGCCGCGGTTCGGCAAGAACGGCGTCATCGCCTCGATGCAGCCGGTCCATGAATCGAGCGACTGGCGGATGGCGGAGGCGCGGCTGGGCCCGGCGCGGCTGGGTGGCGCTTATGCGTGGAATTCGATGCTGCGCGCCGGGTCGAAGCTCGCTTTCGGCAGCGACTATCCGGTCGAGAACCCCAACCCGTTCGTCAACTGGGCGGTCGCGATCACGCGGCAGGATGCCGGCGGCCAGCCGATCCAGGGCTGGCGACCCGAAGAACGCGTTACGCTGGCCGAGGCCTGGTGGGCGTTCACGCAAGGCGCGGCCTATGCCGGTTTCGCCGACGACAAGTTCGGCACGCTTGCCCCGGGCCAGCGGGCGGACTTCGTCATCGTCGACCGCGACCCGACCGAGGTTGGCGCGGCCGAGCTTCGCCAGACCAAGGTGCTGGAAACGTGGGTCGGCGGCGAGAAGATGTGGGAGCGGAAGTAGGGGGGGAGGATTTTGTCCGGGCGAAGAAAAAGGCCGCCGCTCCCTCCCGGAGCGACGGCCTCTTCCTAGCTAACGAATGCGTGTTCGATCATGCGACTGCGACGGCCGCTTCCGGCACCGGCTGGCCCGCCTCATCCGGTTCGCGCAGCACATAGCCGCGGCCCCAGACCGTTTCGATGTAATTGTCGCCATCGGTCGCCATGCTCAGCTTCTTGCGCAGCTTGCAGATGAAGACGTCGATGATCTTCAATTCGGGCTCGTCCATGCCCCCATAGAGGTGGTTGAGGAACATTTCCTTGGTCAGCGTCGTGCCCTTGCGGAGCGACAGCAGCTCCAGCATCGCGTATTCCTTGCCGGTCAGGTGAACACGCGCGCCGTCGACTTCGACGGTCTTGGCATCCAGGTTGACCGCCAGCTTGCCGGTCTTGATGACCGACTGCGAATGCCCCTTCGAGCGGCGGACGACGGCGTGGATGCGCGCGACCAGCTCTTCGCGGTGGAACGGCTTCACGACGTAATCGTCGGCGCCGAAGCCGAAACTGCGGACCTTCGAATCCATTTCCGAGATGCCCGACAGGATCAGCACCGGCGTCTGTACGCGGGCGACGCGCAGCTTCTTCAGCACGTCATATCCGTGCATGTCGGGCAGGTTCAGGTCGAGCAGGATGATGTCGTAATCATACAGCTTGCCCAGATCGAGGCCTTCCTCGCCCAGGTCGGTCGTGTAGCAGTTGAAGCCTTCGCTATGGAGCATCAGCTCGATCGCCTTCGCGGTCGTCGGCTCGTCCTCGATCAGCAGCACGCGCATCTGCGTTTCCCCTTGGCCGGATCGCGGGACATCCCTGTCGCCCCACGCCATTCCGCAATTCATTAACCTAAGCACCTCTGAAGGCAAAAGGTTAATTTCTTCCTAACCCGCAGAAATCCGCGAGTCGTGGCGAGTTGCGATGCGATGGCCTGCCGAGGCTTCAGCGAAGAATTGTTGCGTTTTCGCGTCACTGCGCGGGGGAAAGCAAAAAACGGGATGGTTAGCCATTGCCATAAGGTTGCGCCGTGATAGCGTTTGCATTCGATACGGAAGGGGGCGGGCACGGGGGTGCTCCTGGGCGATCAACGCCGTTTTCCGACATGTTTCTGGGGGAAAATCGATGACGCTCAAGGCCGCCCTGTTTCTTTCCGCGACTTGCCTTGCGTGGCCGGCGTATGCGCAGACAGCCGGCGGGGCGCAGACGGCGGCCGACGCGAGATTGTCGCAGGCGACGACGGAGGAAACGCCGGCAGACGCGACAGGCGACGTGCTCGTCACCGGGTCGCGCATCGTGCGCGACGGTTTCCAGTCGCCGACCCCGCTCACGGTGTTGTCGCTCGAAGACATCCAGAACGGGTCGCCCTCGAACAATATCGCGGATTTCGTCAATCAGCTGCCGTCGCTGGCCGGGTCGACGCGCCCGGCCAATTCGCGGTTGAACATCTCGAGTGGGCAGGCTGGTATCAACGCGCTCAATCTGCGCAATCTCGGTGCGGAACGCACCCTCGTACTCGTCAACGGTCGTCGTTCGGTCGGATCGACGATTACCGGCTTGGTCGACGTCAACACCATCCCGCAGGCGCTGATTTCCAGCGTCGAGGTTGTGACCGGCGGCGCATCGGCAGCCTATGGTTCGGACGCGGTCGCTGGCGTCGTCAACTTCACTCTCAATAACAAGTTCGAAGGGCTGCGGTCGGAAGCTGACAGCGGCGTGACCGACAAAGGTGACGGATTCAACTATTCGATGAGCGTCGCCGGTGGTCTGGCATTTGCTGGCGGGCGCGGCCATGTGCTTCTGAGCGGCGAAGTCGCGCACCGCGATGGCATCTTCCAAGTCGACCGCGACTGGAACGCGACCGGCTACGTTCGCATTCAAGACCCCAATTACACCGCGACCAGCGGCGGGCCGCAATATCTGATCCGTCGCCAGGTCGGCGCGGCGAACTCGGCGCCCGGCGCTTTGATCACCGCATCGGCGGGCGGCGTGGCCAATCGCCTGCGCGGGCTGTATTTCACCGACGGCGGTGCGGTGAATCAGTATGTGTTCGGCGCGTTGACGTTCCCGAATCCTACGGGTTCCGCGGCGCCGACGCTGACGCAGGGTGGATCGTGGCAGGTCAACGACTCCGGCCGGAATATCGGCCTGGATCCTGAAGATGACCGGTACGGCGTGTTCGGCAGAGTCAGCTTCGAGATCGGCAGCGGTATCGAGCTGTTCGCGGAAGGTGCCTACAATCAGCAGAAGATCCGTTTCAACGCTGGGCCCAACCTGCAGACGGGCATAGTCCTGAATGCAACGGGGTGCACCCAGACCCCTGTTCCGGTCACCTGCAACGCCTTCCTGCTCAACACGCTGGGCGCTGCGCAGCTTCAGGGCATTACCAGCGTCACGATCGCTACGACGTCGGCCGACCTGCCGGGGCGCGGGATCGACAACCGGCGCGAAGTGCAGCGGTATCTGATCGGCGCACAGGGTGAATTCGATGCGTTCGGCAAGACCGCGCGGTGGGACGTTTATGGGCAGTATGGACGTGCCGATCTGCGCGAACAGCTGCGCAACATTCAGAACGTCGCGCGGATCAATGCGGCGCGCGACGCCGCCTTCGCGCCGGCTGGCAGTGCCTATGCGGCGGGGTCGATCCAGTGCCTGATCAACGTAGACAGCAGCTCGGCAAATGACGACCCGGCCTGCGTCCCGCTGAACCGGCTGGGGCTGGGCGTCGCCAACCCGGCGGCAATCCGTTATGTTCTTGGCGATCCGTACCGCGACCAGAAGATCGAGCAGACCGTCGTCGGTGCGAACCTGTCGGCAACGCCGTTTGCGACGTGGGCAGGCGACGTCAGCCTTGCGATCGGTGCGGAATATCGCAAGGAAAAGGTCAGCGGCTTCGTGCCGGACCAGTTTCAGCCCGTTCCCATTCGCGACGCCGCGGGCAATGTTACGGGCGCGACCAATCGCTGGTCCGTCGGAAACTATCTGCCCAGCTTCGGTTCCTACACCGTCAAGGAAGCCTATCTCGAGACGGTCGTGCCTCTGGGTCTTGGCATCGAGTTCAACGGTGCCGTTCGTGCGACCGATTATTCGACCGCCGGCTATGTAACGACTTGGAAGGCTGGTGCGACTTGGCAGCCGATCAATGATTTCCGCCTGCGCGTGACCCGGTCGCGCGACATTCGTGCACCGAACCTCAATGATCTGTTCCAGGCCGGCACGGCGAACAGCGATTCCGTAAGCAACCCGGGTTTCGCGACCGGGACGAGCCCCAGCTTTGTGCCTGCCGGACAACCGCCACAGTCGACCTACGCCTATTCGGGCTTCGCAACCGGCAATCGCAATCTGCAACCGGAAAAGTCGAGCCAATGGAACATCGGCGGCGTGTTCTCGCCGAGTTTCCTTCCGGGCTTCAATCTCGCGGTCGATTACTTCGATATCAAGGTGACGAACGGCATCAGTGCCTTCAGCGCGCAGCAGATCGTCAATCTCTGCTTCCTCGGCGAGCAGGCGTTCTGCGGCGCGATCACTACGGATCCGGCGCGTACGCAGAATGCGTCGCAGCCCTACCTGATCATTCAGACCCAGCCGTTCAACGCGGCGAGCCAGAAGGTTCGCGGTATCGATATCGACGCTTCGTATCGCCTGCCGCTCAATCAGCTGTTCGGTGACGGCGAGGGCGCTTTGACTCTGCGTGGTGTGGCGACGCGCTACATCGAAAATCGCTTTAACAGCGGTGTGCCGAACACGGTCATTGTCAATTCGGTCGGCGTCAACGGCGGTCAGGGCAGCACGCCTACATGGATCTATCGTGCGAGCGTCGCCGTCGACACGCCCGACTTCTCGATTACCGCGATCGGCCGTGGGGTCAGCGCCGGCAAATATGTTGCCAATGCGATCGTCTGCACGACCGGCTGCCCCACTTCCACCACGAACGCGCCGACGTACGACGATAACAGCATTTCGGGATTGTTTTACGCCGACCTGAATCTGACCCAGAAGATTCGGTTCGCAAAGACCGAGGCGCAGATGTTCCTGAACATCAACAATCTGTTCGATCGGTGGCCGATGCTGGTGCCGGAAACCGGGCTGGCGGCTAACAGCACATATTCCGATCTGCTAGGGCGTCAGTTCCGGGTCGGCTTCCGCATGCTGACGCGATAAAGCACCATCGGTGACCTCGACTTTCTGGCACAGCGTCCGAAACCGCTCCGCCAGAAAGTCGATCACCACTTCGACCCGCGCCGGGCGCAGTGGGCTGGGCGGCGTCAGCAGGTGGAGCGCGATTCCGGCGCTCGACCATTCCGGCAGGATCTCGACCAGTCGCCCGGCGGCGATCTCGGGGTCGACGATGAAGTCCGGCAGCCGCGCGATGCCGATGCCGGCGCACAGCGCGGGCAGCATCGCATCGCCATTGTCGGTCACCAGCGGCCCCGCCGGGCGCACTGCGGCTTCCTCGCCGCCAGGGCCGCGGAAGTGCCAGGTGCCGATCGCGTTGGCGTAGGCGAAGCAGGCGTGGGTCGCCAGATCGGCCGGGTGCTGCGGCGTGCCGTGTTCCGTCAGATAGCCAGGCGCGGCGACCACGCGCACGCGAACCGGCGCCAGCCGCCGCGCGCGCAGGGAACTGTCGGGCAGGTCGGCGATGCGCAATGCAATGTCGAAATTCTCCGCGACGATGTCGACCCGCGCGTCGGACAGCCGCAGGTCGATCTCGATCCCCGGATGCGATGCGATCAGGTCGACAACTGCATCGGCGACGAAGCGGATCCCGAATGTGATCGGCGCCGCGATCCGCACCCGCCCCTTGGGCGCGCTCGCCGCATCGCGGGCAGCTTCCTCCGCCCCTTGCGCTTCGGCGAGGATACGGGCGGCGCGTTCCGACAGTGCCTGCCCGCTGTCGGTCAGCGCGAGGCGACGCGACGTGCGGTGGAACAGCGTGGTTCCCAACGACTGTTCCAGACGCGCGATCGCCTTGCTGACCGTCGCCTTGCTGACGCCGATCGCCTCCGCTGCGGCGGAGAAGGAGCGGTGTTCGACCACGCAGGCGAAGATCGCCCAGGCTTCGAAATCAGGTAGGCGCATGTTGACGTTATCCTGAGGGAAGTCAGGATCCAGAGCCGAGAGCCGGATTGCCCGTGACCCTGGATCCCGGATCAGGTCCGGAATGACGATAGCGCGGAAACAATCTGTTTCCAACGTTTCCATTTACGCGATCGTCATGCTCCTCCACATTGGTGGCAACCAAGGAGTTGTCACCATGCCCGACACCACCAGGACGATCGATCGCCGCCCCTTCGACAGCCTCGGCCATGCCAACCACGGCTGGCTCGATGCGCGGCACCACTTCAGCTTCGCCAATTACTACGATCCCGCCCGCATGGGCTGGGGCGCTATCCGCGTGTGGAACGACGATGCCATCGCCGCGAACAGCGGCTTCCCGCCGCACCCGCACCGGGACATGGAGATCATCACCTACGTCCGTAGCGGCGCGATCACGCATCAGGATTCGATGGGCAATCAGGGCCGCACCGGCGCGGGCGACGTCCAGGTGATGTCGGCGGGGAGCGGCGTACGCCACGCCGAATATAATCTCGAAGCTGAAGAGACGCGGATCTTCCAGATCTGGATCGAACCGCGCACCACCGGCGGCCAGCCGTCGTGGGGCGCCAAGCCCTTCCCGAAGGGCGACCGTTCGGGCAGCTTCCAGACACTCGCCAGCGGTTTCGCCGACGAGATCGCTGCCGGCGCCCTGCCGATCCGCGCCGAAGCGCGGGTGCTGGGCGCCACGCTGAAGGCGGGCGAGTCGCTGACCTATGACCTGGGGGCGGGGCGGCATGCGTATCTCGTCCCCGCGACGGGAGCCCTGGAGATCGACGGCGAGGCCATTGCGACCCGCGACGGCGCGGCGCTGACGGGCGGCAAGACCTACACGATCACCGCGACCGACGACGCCGAGATCGTCTTCGTCGATAGCGAGTAATCCTTTTCCGGCCCGGGGCGTTTCCTCCCGCGACCCCGGGCCACCCGATCCAGATCAAGGAGTAGTCTCATGCCAAAAGTCCTCATCCTTTATTATTCGTCCTACGGCCATATCGAGCAGATGGCCGACGCCGTCGCCGAAGGCGCTCGGGGCGCCGGCGCCGAAGTCGATATCCGCCGTGTGCGCGAAACCGCGCCGGACGAGGTGGTGAAGGCCGCGCACTTCAAGACCGACACCGCGCACCCGGTGCTGACCGACCCGAACGAGCTCGAGCAGTATGACGCGATCATCGTCGGGTCGCCGACCCGCTTCGGTCGCATGTCGAGCCAGATGGCGGCGTTTTGGGACACCGCAGGCGGCCTGTGGTACAAGGGCGGCCTGAACGGCAAGGTGGGTGCTGCCTTCACCTCGACCGCGACGCAGCACGGCGGGCAGGAAACGACGCTGTTCAGCATCATCACCAACCTGCTGCATTTCGGTATGGTCGTGGTCGGGCTCGATTACGGTTACGAAGGGCACACCGGCGTCAGCGAAGTCCACGGCACGACGCCCTACGGCGCGTCGACGATCGCGGATGGCGACGGCAGCCGCCAGCCGAGCAGCGTCGATCTGGACGGTGCGCGCTACCAGGGCCGCCGCGTCGCCGAAGTGGCGGCGAAGCTGTTCGGGTAAGCTCGACAGCGCTCAGGTCCCAGAGCTGCGCCCCGGCGAAGGCCGGGGCCCAGTCTCCCCTAACAGGTGAGAGCCCCAAGCGGCTGGAACCTGGACCCCGGCCTTCGCCGGGGCACGAGATGATAGCATGACTCTCCCTGCGATCTTCCTCTCCCACGGCTCGCCGATGATCCTCATCGAGCCGAGCCCGGCGCGGGACTTCCTCGCCACGCTTGGCGCGCGCTTCGAGGATGTGAAGGCGATCGTCGTCGTCTCGGCCCACCACGACACGCGCGAGGCGGTCGTCACTGCGAGCCCGCAGCCGGAAACGATCCACGACTTCGGCCGCGGCTTCCCGCAGGCGCTGTTCGACGCCCGCTACCCGGCGCTGGGAGATCCTGCGCTGGCAAAGCGGATCGAGGCCCTTGTGCGCGACGCCGGGTTGCCCGCCACACTCGACCCGAGCCGTGGGCTCGATCACGGCGCCTGGGTGCCGCTGATGCTCGGCTGGCCGGAGGCCGATGTGCCGGTCGTGCAACTCTCGGTCAGCAGTCAGCATCCGCCCGCATGGCACTACGCCATCGGCCGCGCACTCGTTCCGCTCCGGGAGGAAGGCGTGCTGATCGTTGGCTCGGGCAGCCTGACCCACAACCTCCGCGCGATCTTCGTCGAGGGGCGGGACCATGACGCTGCGGTTCCCGACTGGGTCTCGCAATTTGCCGATTGGGTTCACGCGCGCGCCGCTGCGGGGGACGAAGCCGCTCTGCTTGACGCCATCGACCAAGCGCCACACGGACGCGACAACCATCCGACCCCCGACCACCTGCTGCCCTTCTTCGCCGCGATGGGGGCGGGCGGGGTGCCGCTGAACGCCAAGCGGCTGCACCACAGCTACACCTATGGCGTGCTCGCGATGGACGCCTACGCCTTCCACTAAAGCCCAACCGGTGGCACAGGGCGCGAATGCTCGCAGACCGCATTCTCTTCCTCGATGGCGAGGCGATCGTCCTCGACAAGCCCGCCGGCCTGCCGGTCGATTCTCCCCGCGACCGCAGCCCCAGCGTCGAATCGATGCTGCACGACCTCACCTTCGGCTTCCACCGCTTGCCGCATCCGGTCCACCGCATCGATCGCGATACCAGCGGCTGCCTGTTGCTCGCGCGCAATCCCGGCGCGATGAAGCGCTTCGGCCAGGCGTTCGAGGGCGGACAGGTCGAGAAGTGCTATCTCGCCATCCTCGACGGCGTGCCGGAGGGGGAGGGCGGCACGATCGACCTGCCGCTCACGAAGGTCAGCACGCGTGAGAGCGGCTGGCGGATGATCGGGCGCGCGGACGGCAAGGCGGCGCGGACCAACTGGACGCTGTTCCAGGTCAAGGATGGCCGCGCGCTCGTCGAGCTTCGTCCCGAAACCGGCCGCACGCATCAGCTGCGCGTCCACGCCGCGACCGGCCTTGGCGTGCCGATCGTCGGCGATCCCGCGTACGGCAACGGCGGGGGCAGCGGCATGATGCTTCACGCGGCGACATTGCGTCTGGAACGGCCGGGCAAGCCGCCGATCGAGGCCGAAGCCGATCTGCCGGAGCGGTTCGTCGGGCTCGGCTTTTCGCGGTGATCCCCGACGCGGCGATCATCGAGGAAAAGTTTCTCGCCGCGACCGGCCCCGGCGGGCAGAACGTCAACAAGGTCGCGACCGCGGTCCAGTTGCGGGTCGATGTGTTCAAGCTGGGCCTGCCACCGCACGCCTATGCCAAGCTGAAGATTCTGGCGGGCAGCAAGCTGACCGCGAACGGCGAATTGCTGATCACCGCGCGGCGCTTCCGTACCCAGGACGCCAACCGCGAAGACGCCCGCGCTCGTCTGGCCGAACTGATCGCCGAGGCGCATGTCCGCCAGGCGAAGCGGGTGAAGACCAAGCCGTCCAAGGCCGCGAAGGCGCGGCGGGTGGACGAGAAGAAGGGCCGGAGCGCGGTAAAGGCCGGGCGGGGGAAGGTGAGGGTGGACTGATCCTCCCCGGCACGGGGAGGGGGGGCGCCGCCGAAGGCGGCGGTGGAGGGGGCTCGCCGCGAAGGACGCCCTGTCGGCCCGCCCCCTCCACCATGCTCCGCATGGTCCCCCTCCCCGTGCCGGGGAGGAGTGGCTATATCGCCCCCCCCATGTATGATTTCACCATCACCGCCGAGTCCAAGTCGGACCTTTACCGCGACCTCGAATCCGCGCTCGACGCGCTGACCGCGGACGAGCCAGATGTCATCGCCAATATGGCGAACGTATCCGCACTGATCTGGCAGTATCTGCCCGACCTCAATTGGGCCGGCTTCTATCGCAATGTGGGCGACGAACTCGTGCTCGGGCCGTTCCAGGGCAAGGCGGCCTGCATCCGCATCCCGTTCGGCAAGGGCGTGTGCGGCGCGGCGGCACAATCCCGCGAGACGCAGCTGGTCGAGGACGTCCATGCCTTTCCCGGCCATATAGCCTGCGATGCTGCCAGCCGGTCCGAGCTGGTCGTGCCGATCGTCAGTCAGGGCGAGCTGATCGGCGTGCTCGATCTCGACAGCCCGTCGCCGGCGCGATTCGATGCGGGCGACGCGGCGGGATGCGAGGCGCTGATGCGCATCCTTGCACCGCGGCTCGCCGGGCCGGGACCGCGTTAACCCCGCGCTGCCCCGGAACGGGACGGCGTTAACCATCGTTACGCGTTCAAAACGGGGCTCCAGACGCTTACTCTGGCGTTAAGCCTTAACTTTTGGTGCGGGGGCGCACCGACAGGGAGTAAACGATGCGCAGTCTTTGGATCGCCACGCTGACCGCGACCGCTCTGGTCCCCGCGGCGGCCTCTGCCCAGTCGGGCGCCCGCAGCGGTGCGATGAGCGGGCCCGGTACCTTTGCCGGCGCGCGCGCCGGTGCCGGTGGCGCCTTCAGCCAGGCCCGCAGTGCGCCGCCGATGGCGATGCCGGTGCAGCACCGCGGCGGTGGCAACTGGTCGGGGCCGCGTGGCGGTGCCTGGTCGGGTGCCAACAGCCAGGCCCGCTCGGGCAGCTGGTCGCGCAGCTGGAGCGGCCCCCGCGGCACCTGGACCGGCCAGCGTTGGACCGGCGGTTCGCGCTGGGGCAATCGCGTCGACGGGCGCTGGGCAGTCGGCGGCTGGGCGCCGGGCGGCTGGAGCGCCTATCGCCGCCCGACCCGCGGCTGGACGCTGCCGAGCTACTGGTTCGCGCCGAGCTATTACATCAACGACTTCGCCTTCTACGGCCTGGGCGCGCCGCCATCGGGTTATACCTGGTCGCGCTATTATGACGACGCCGTGCTGGTCGATGGTCGCGGGCGCGTGTTCGACAGTGTCAGCGGGATCGACTGGGACCGCTACGACGGTGCCGCGGCGTACGACGACTATGCCTATGACGATGGCGACGCCTATTACGCCGACGGCGTGGACGATGATTACGCCCCGCGCGATCGTGGCATCGGTGGCGCCGTGATCGGTGGCGTCGTCGGTGGCGTCGCGGGCAACGTCATTGCGGGACGCGGCAACCGCCTGGCCGGCACCGCGATCGGCGCGGGCGTCGGGGCGATCGCCGGCGCGGCCATCGACCGCGCCGAGGATCGCGGGCGCGAGCGTCGCGTGTATCGTGAACGTCGCTACGACGACCGCGGCGCGCCCTACGCCTATCCGGGCGACCACCTGCCGCCGCCGCCCCCGCCGGGTGCCTATCCACCCCCGCCGCCGGGCATGCTCCCCCCGCCGCCGGTCGTCCATTATGGCGGCGGTTATGCCGGCGGCTATGAGACGCGCGTCTACAGCTCGGGCGCTGCGGGCTATTACGGCGGCACGACGACCACGGTCACGGTGATGCCGACGACGACCGAAACGGTCGAGACGATCACCGTCTACGACACCGTTCGCACCACGCATCACGTCCGTCGCCCGGCCAAGCCGGTCGTGCGCCACTATCGCGCGCCGACGAAGATCATCCAGCGCTCGAAGATCCTGAGCCGCTGAGAACGAGCTAGGGCGGAGCTGGACGACACCCCCGGCTCCGCCCGACACCCCGCCATCACCGTCATCCCCGCGCAGGCGGGGATCAATAGTCGCTAAACGGACTGAGACTCATCCTCGTCAGCCAGAATTTATCCCCGCCTCCGCGGGGATGACCGTGTTTAGGAGAGGGGCGGCGCTTTCACCCCACCCTCAACTCACCCGATCGATATCCTCGCGGCTGAGCGACCCCGGGATCAGCATCACCGGCACGCTGAGCGCGCCCGCGTCGGTGCCCGCGAAGTGGCTGACCAGCGGCCCCGGCGCACCGCTCGATGCCGCGCCCAGCACCAGCGCCGCGATCTCCGGGTTCGCATCGATCATCTCGCGCACGATCTTCGCCCCGTCGCCCTGGCGGACCACGATCGACGGCGTCACTCCCGATTCGGCGAGCAAAGTGCCGGCCGCGCCCGCGACCAGCGCCTCCGCGTGAAGTCGTGCCTCTTCCTCGATCGTCGCCTGCACGCCGCCCCATTGCACGAATTCGGACGGGGGAATCAGCGCGAGGATTTCCACCCCGCCGCCCGTCTTCACCGCCCGTCGCGCGGCGAAGCGCAGCGCATTCTCCGCCTCGGGACTGTCGTCGACCACGACCAGATAGGTGCGCATTTCAAATATCCCCGCCTTTTCTCGCTGCTTGGTGCCGTCTGCGCGGTGCCAACGCAAGCACACAGCTGAGAAGCGGCCTTGACCCGCGGCGGTACGGGCGCAAGAGAGGGCGCCCTAACGGAAACAGGACCCGTCATGGCGATCGATCTGAAAATGCCCGCGCTTTCCCCGACGATGGAGGAGGGCACGCTCGCCAAGTGGCTGGTCAAGGAAGGCGACGTCGTGAAGGCCGGCGACCTGCTCGCCGAGATCGAGACCGACAAGGCGACGATGGAATTCGAAGCCGTCGACGAAGGCACGATCGCCAAGATCCTGGTCGCCGAGGGCACCGACGGCGTGAAGGTCGGCACCGTCATCGCGACGATCGCTGCCGACGGCGAGGATGCGTCTGCCGCCGCTGCCCCGAAGGCCGAAGCGCCGAAGGCAGAGGAAAAGCCCGCCGAGGCGCCCAAGGCCGCTGCCCCCGCACCGAGCCCGACGCCGTCGGCGGCCCCGGCCGCTGCGCCCGCCGCCGCTTCGGGCGAGCGCGTGAAGGCATCGCCCCTCGCGCGCCGCATCGCTGCCGACAAGGGCGTCGACCTGTCGGGCGTCACCGGCTCGGGTCCGAACGGCCGCATCGTCAAGGCCGACGTCGAGGGCGCGAAGCCCGGCGCCGCGCCCGCGAAGGCTGCCGACAGCGCGCAGACCCCGGCCCCGACCGCCAGCGAGGCACCCGCCGCCGCAGCACCGGCTGCCGCTCCGGCGAAGGTCTGGTGGGACGAGAGCATCCCGCATGAAGTCGAGAAGCTCACCAACATCCGCAAGACGATCGCGCGCCGCCTGACCGAATCGAAGCAGACCGTTCCGCACATCTATCTGACGGTCGACATCCGCCTCGACGCGCTGCTGAAGCTCCGCAGCGACCTCAACAAGGCGCTGGAAGCGCGCGGGGTGAAGCTGTCTGTCAACGACCTGCTCATCAAGGCGCTGGGCGTCGCGCTGGAAGCCACGCCCAAGTGCAACGTCACCTTCACCGGCGATTCGCTCGTCAGCTACAAGCGCGCCGACGTGTCGGTCGCGGTGTCGACGCCGACCGGCCTGATCACCCCGATCATCCGCGACGCCGCCAACGCTTCGCCGTCGAGCATCTCGACCCAGATGAAGGAGCTCGCCGGCCGCGCCAAGGAAGGCAAGCTGAAGCCCGAGGAGTATCAGGGCGGCACCGCGAGCCTCTCGAACATGGGCATGTTCGGCATCAAGCAGTTCGAAGCCGTCATCAACCCGCCGCAGGGCATGATCATGGCGATCGGCGCGGGCGAGAAGCGTCCGTACATCGTCGACGATGCGCCGGGCGTCGCGACCGTCATGTCGGCGACCGGCAGCTTCGACCACCGCGCGATCGACGGCGCGGACGGTGCGCAGCTTATGAAGGCCTTCAAGGACCTGGTCGAGTCGCCGCTCGGCATGATCGCGTAAGATAAGGGGCGGGCGGGTGCCCAAGCACACGCTTATCGAACTCTTCTTCGTGGCCACCGGCCTCGCCGCGACGCTGATCATCGTCAACGTCGCGGCCTGGGCGTATCCGCTTGCCCGGCGCGAGATCGAGGTCTGCGGCTGGGTGATTGCAGTCATCGTACTGTTGATGGGGATCGGCCCCGTCCGCCGCGCATGGCGTCAGGATCGCACTCATGGATGAACCCCGCCGCGGTCAGCCGCAGCAGCAACCCGCCATTCGCGTGACGACAATGCCGGCGGACGCCAACCCCTACGGCGACATCTTCGGCGGCTGGCTGATGAGCCAGATGGACATGGCCGCGGGCCTCGTCGCCTCGCGCCACGCGCATGGCCGTGCGGTGACGATCGCGGTGGAGGGCATGAAATTCCACGCGCCCGTCGCGGTCGGCGACGAAGTGTCGGTCTATGCCGATCTGGTGAAAGTCGGGCGTACTTCGATGACCATCGACGTCCAGGCTTGGCGCCGCGGCCGCCATGTCGAGGAAAGTTGCCTCGTCACCCAGGCCCAATTCGTCTTCGTCGCGATCGACGAACACCGCCAGCCGCGCGCCGTTGCGGGGTGACCTTCTCGATCGCCGATAAACCTTTCTCTGAGCAGGAGTAGCCGATATGGCCGAAACCTATGACCTGATCGTGCTGGGCTCGGGCCCCGGCGGCTATGTGGCTGCGATCCGCGGCGCCCAGTTGGGGCTGAAGGTCGCGATCGTCGAGCGCGAGCTGCTGGGCGGCATCTGCCTCAACTGGGGCTGCATCCCGACCAAGGCGCTGCTGCGTTCGGCCGAAATCTTCCACTATATGCAGCACGCCAAGGACTACGGCCTGGCGGCCGAGAAGATTTCCGCCGATCTCGACGCCGTCGTCAAGCGGTCGCGGGGCGTGTCGAAGCAGCTAAATCAGGGCGTCACGCACCTGATGAAGAAGAACAAGATCGCGGTCCACATGGGCAGTGGCAAGCTGACCGGCAAAGGCAAGCTGAGCGTCACCGATAAGGATGGCAAGACCACCGAGCTGACCGCGAAGAACATCATCGTCGCGACCGGTGCGCGGGCGCGGGATCTGCCGAACCTGCCCGCCGACGGCAAGCGCGTCTGGACCTATCGCCACGCGATGGTGCCGACCGAAATGCCGACCAAGCTGCTGGTCATCGGATCGGGCGCGATCGGGATCGAATTCGCCAGCTTCTACAACGACATGGGCGCCGATGTGACGGTCGTCGAGATGATGGACCGCATCGTGCCGGTCGAGGACGCCGACGTGTCCGCCTTCCTCGAAAAGGCGCTTAAGAAGCAGGGGATGAACATCCTGACCGGCGCCAGCGTGTCGGACATCAAGGCGACCGACAAGGGCGTGACGGCCAAGCTGAAGGACAAGGCGGGCAAGGAAAGCGCGGCCGACTTCAGCCACGTCATCGTCGCGATCGGCATCGTGCCCAACACCGCCGACATCGGCCTGAAGGAACTGGGCGTCCAGATGGACGACCGCGGCTTCCTGAAGACCGACGCGATGTGCAAGACCAACGTCGACGGTATCTGGGCGATCGGCGACATCACCGCGCCGCCGTGGCTGGCGCACAAGGCCAGCCACGAAGGCGTGATCGCCGCCGAAGCCATCGCGGGCAAGCATCCGCACGCGATGGACCCGAAAAACATTCCGGGCTGCACCTATTGCCACCCCCAGGTCGCCAGCGTCGGCCTGACCGAGGCGAAGGCCAAGGAAGCCGGCTACGAGCTGAAGGTCGGCACCTTCCCCTTCATCGGCAACGGGAAGGCGATCGCGCTTGGCGAGGCCGAAGGCTTCATCAAGACGGTGTTCGACGCCAAGACCGGCGAACTGCTGGGTGCGCACATGGTCGGCGCCGAAGTGACCGAGCTGATCCAGGGCTACACCGTCGGCAAGACGCTGGAGACGACCGAGGCCGAACTGATGGAAACGGTCTTCCCGCACCCGACGCTGAGCGAAATGATGCACGAGAGCGTGCTCGCCGCCTATGGCAGGGCGTTGCATATCTGAAGCGGGTTGCCCGCGATTTGCTCAAAGCAGGTCGCGGGCTCGCCGCGGCGCGCAGCGGTGGCGGCGCAGCCGCCTTCCTCAGACGGCGTGGCGTGGAACGCATTGCTTCGAATTGGACAATTCACTGATGATCCGTCGCCTCGTCGCCGCTGCCTGCGCGTGTCTGCTCACGGCCGCCGCTGACCCGCCACCCGACTACGCATCAGATGCCCGCGCGCTGGATCGACTGATCATCGAGAATTACGCGTATATCGATCGTCTGCCTGGCGGGCGTCTGCCTGATTCTCCAGCCCTCGCCGCGGAACGCGACGCCGTGCGCAGTCGCGACGCGCTGCTGCATTATGCCGAGGATCGGATAGCGAGTCTGGCGGACAACCATGCGATCACGGGCCAGTCGTTCAGGGACAGCTGGGCACTGGTGCCGAGTTTTACGGATGTATGGGTCGTGCGCGATGGCGACGGCTATGTCATCGAGGCGATCCGCGATCGCAGTCCGGCGGCCGAGGCGGGCATTCACGTCGGCGACCGTTTGGTCGCGGTCGGCGGACGCCCGGTCGCCGCGGCGGTCACCGGCTTCTGGGATCGCCTGGGCCTGACCGTAACTCCGCAGCGTGCCGATTATGCTGTAGGGGTGCTTGTGGCGGGACGTCGCGATGGACCGCGACGATTGACCGTCGAACGAAATGCCGTGCGGCGCGATCTGACTCTCGACAGCCTCTATGCCCGGACGCGTTCGGGTCCACCGGTGATCGTCGATCGCACGGGTCGTACGAGCACGCTACGCTTCAACGACAGCCTGGGCGATTCAGCGACGATCGCGGCCTTCGACACGGCCATGGCTGCCGTGCCGCCGGGGGATCGGCTGGTGCTGGACCTGACCGATACGGCGTCAGGTGGTAATACGAGCGTCGCGCGGGCCGTCATGGGATGGTTCGTCGATCGGCCGACCGGTTACCAGGTGCATACCCTGCCGGCCGAGGGACGCGAGACCGGCATCGCTCGCCAGTGGATCGAGCAGGTCCTGCCGCGCGCCGGCAAGCGCTGGCGCGGCCGCGTGTCGGCGCGGGTGGGGCGTTGGACCGGCAGCATGGGAGAGGGAATTGCGATCGGCCTGGACGCGATCGGCGTTCCAGTGATGGGAACGCGGATGGCTGGACTGCTCGGCGCGGTCTATGATTTCACGCTGCCGGCCAGCGGGTTGCGGGTCAAGTTTCCGGCCGAACGCCTGTGGTCGGTATCCGGCGTGCCGCGCGAGGATTTCGTCCCGAAGCCGGAACCGTCCGACCGCCGCCGGACCCATTGACGGCATCCCGAGACGCGACGCAGTGGTTCGACGCCGGTGCGGCCTACTCGGCGTCCGACCGGGCGATTGCCGCATAGTAGCGTGCTGCCCGTTCGCGGGTGACGGCGACCCATGCGCCGGATCCGATCGGCACATTGTCGTTCGCCGCGCGCCGGCTCCAGTCGCGCAGGATCAGCGCCAAGCTGCGGCGCAGCGTCTGTCGGGCGGGGCGGGGCGGGTAGGCCATGGGGGGGCTCCTATCCCGCCACCCGTTGAAACCGGGTTAAGCCCTTGCGCGCGCACCGGTGGCCCGGTTGACCGAAATTCCTCTTCTGCTATAGGCGCCCGCGTCCCGGCATGTGGCCGAAGGGGCGAATCCGCCTCGCCGCACGCGCCGGGACAGAGCTGAACGTTGCTGGAGACTGACGGGGCCCGGGGGGCAGATGCTTCCCACGGTCCTTTAAGGCGTTTCGAGAAACATCAAGGGCTCCAGCAAAGTAACCGCCGGAATTCGCCGGTAAACACAAAGGTGAAGGGCTTCATGCCAACGATCAACCAGCTGATCCGCAAGGGTCGCGAACCGCAGAAGGCCAAGTCGAAGGTCCCTGCGATGGAGCAGAACCCGCAGAAGCGCGGCGTCTGCACGCGCGTCTACACGACGACTCCGAAGAAGCCGAACTCGGCGCTCCGCAAGGTCGCCAAGGTCCGTCTGACCAACAGCCGCGAAGTCATCTCGTACATCCCGGGTGAAGGCCACAATCTGCAGGAGCACTCGGTCGTGCTCATCCGCGGCGGCCGTGTGCGCGACCTTCCGGGCGTGCGCTACCACGTGCTGCGCGGCGTGCTCGACACGCAGGGCGTGAAGGACCGCAAGCAGAGCCGTTCGAAGTACGGCGCCAAGCGTCCGAAGTGAGCCGTCGGGCCGTCCGGCCCGCGGCATCCTGGGCGCTTGAAGGCGCTCTGTAGGTTTTAGAAGGAAGAGCAAATGGCTCGTCGTCGTCGTCCCGAGAAGCGGGAAATTCTGCCGGATCCCAAGTTCGGTGATGAAGTGCTGTCGAAGTTCATGAACAGCGTCATGCTGGACGGTAAGAAGGCCGTCGCCGAAGGCATCGTGTATTCGGCGATGGAAACCGTCGAACAGCGTGCGAAGAAGGATCCGCTCGGCGTGTTCCATGACGCGCTGAACAACATCAAGCCGGGCATCGAAGTCCGTAGCCGCCGCGTCGGCGGTGCGACCTACCAGGTTCCGGTCGAAGTCCGTCCGGAGCGTGCGCAGGCGCTCGCGATCCGCTGGCTGATCGGTGCGGCCCGCAACCGCAGCGAGCACACCATGTCGGCGCGTCTGTCGGGCGAACTGCTCGATGCGTCGAACAACCGTGGCAATGCGGTCAAGAAGCGCGAAGACACGCACCGCATGGCGGAAGCGAACCGCGCGTTCAGCCACTACCGCTGGTAATTTCTGTTACTATATGGGGAGTTCGGGTTTCGGCCCGGCTCCCCGACCACCGTTTCCCTTGAGCCCCGGATGGGGCTTGTCTTGCATTCGGCAGACGCGGTGAAAGGGACGGGGGCGACCCCAAAGATTTTCAGGCACCGCCGGGCTGATCCGGCACAGGAGTGAACGATCATGGCCCGCAGCCATCCGCTCGAGCGTTACCGCAATATCGGCATCATGGCGCACATCGACGCTGGTAAGACCACGACGACCGAGCGCATCCTTTATTACACCGGCAAGTCCTACAAGATCGGCGAAGTGCACGAAGGCACCGCGACGATGGACTGGATGGAGCAGGAGCAGGAGCGCGGCATCACGATCACGTCGGCCGCCACCACCTGCAAGTGGAAGGCCGAGGACGGTCAGGGCGAAGAGCATCTGATCAACATTATCGACACGCCGGGCCACGTCGACTTCACGATCGAAGTCGAGCGTTCGCTGCGCGTGCTCGACGGTGCGGTCGCGTGCTTCGACGGCGTTGCCGGCGTCGAGCCGCAGTCGGAAACCGTGTGGCGCCAGGCGGACAAGTACAAGGTTCCGCGGATGTGCTTCGTCAACAAGCTCGACCGCACCGGTGCCGACTTCTACTATTGCGTCAACACGATCATCGATCGACTGGGCGCCCGCCCGGCCGTGCTGTACCTGCCGATCGGCATGGAAGGCGGCTTCAAGGGTCTGGTCGACCTGGTCAACAACCGCGCGATCATCTGGCTCGAAGAGTCGCTGGGCGCGAAGTTCGAATATCAGGACATCCCGGGCGACCTGGCCGAGAAGGCTGCGAAGTATCGTGCCGACCTGATCGAACTCGCCGTCGAGCAGGACGACGCGGCGATGGAAGCCTATCTGGAGGGCAACGAGCCCGACACGGTGACGCTGAAGAAGCTGATCCGCAAGGGCACGCTGGCGATGGACTTCGTGCCGATTGTCTGCGGTTCGGCCTTCAAGAACAAGGGCGTTCAGCCGCTGCTCGACGCGGTCGTCGACTATCTGCCGTCGCCGCTCGACATTCCGGACGTCCAGGGCGTGAAGCTCGACGGTGAAACCGCGGATTCGCGTCCGCCGGAAGACAGCGCTCCGTTCTCGGCGCTGGCGTTCAAGATCATGAACGACCCGTTTGTCGGCTCGCTGACCTTCACCCGCATCTATTCGGGCACGCTCACCAAGGGCAGCTACCTGAACTCGGTAAAGGACAAGAAGGAAAAGATCGGCCGTATGCTCCTCATGCACGCGAACTCGCGTGAGGACATCGACGAAGCGCGTGCGGGCGACATCGTCGCGATCGCGGGTCTGAAGGAAACGACGACCGGCGACACGCTGTGCGATCCGGCGAACCCGATCATCCTGGAGCGCATGGAGTTCCCGGAACCGGTTATCGAACTGTCGGTGGAACCGAAGACCAAGGCCGACCAGGAAAAGATGGGCATCGCGCTCAACCGTCTGGCTGCCGAGGATCCCTCGTTCCGCGTGTCGACCGATCACGAATCGGGCCAGACGATCATCAAGGGGATGGGCGAACTCCACCTCGAGATCCTCGTCGATCGCATGAAGCGCGAGTTCAAGGTCGAGGCCAACGTCGGCGCTCCGCAGGTCGCGTATCGCGAATATCTGAAGAAGCCGGTCGACATCGACTACACGCACAAGAAGCAGTCGGGCGGTACCGGTCAGTTCGGCCGCGTGAAGGTTAAGCTGACGCCGGGCGAGCGCGGTGCTGGCATCATCTTCAAGGATGAGATCAAGGGCGGTAACATTCCGAAGGAATATATCCCTGCGATCGAAAAGGGCTTCCGTGAGACGGCGGCAACGGGCTCGCTGGTCGGCTTCCCGATCATCGACTTCGAAATCACGCTGTACGACGGCGCCTACCACGACGTCGACTCGTCGGCGCTGGCGTTCGAAATCACCGCGCGCGGTGCGATGCGTGAAGCCGCCCAGAAGGCCGGCATCACGCTGCTCGAGCCGGTGATGAAGGTCGAAGTCATCACCCCGGAAGACTATCTGGGCGACGTCATCGGCGACATGAACAGCCGCCGTGGCCAGATCCAGGGCACGGACACGCGCGGCAACGCGCAGGCGGTGACCGCGATGGTGCCGCTGGCGAACATGTTCGGCTATGTGAACTCGCTGCGGTCGTTCACGCAGGGTCGCGCGAACTACTCGATGCAGTTCTCGCATTACGATGAAGTTCCGCAGAACGTTGCGGACGAAGTGAAGGCGAAGCTCGCCTAAGGCGCACGGGGCTAAGGTAACTTAGCCCCGAGACGGCAACAGGCCGGCCGGTCGTGGTGCAGCCACGGTCCGACGACGCGGAATTTACTTCCGCGTCGGCCCCTCTCGGCAAGGGGGCTGGAAATCAAACGAATCCCTCGCTAAGGGGCCGCGTCCACTCCGCGGCACCGCTCGCGAACACGACAATTCAGACCAGAAGGTAGGAAACAATGGCCAAGGCAAAATTCGAGCGGAACAAGCCGCACCTGAACATCGGCACCATCGGTCACGTCGACCATGGCAAGACCTCGCTGACCGCCGCGATCACCAAGATCCTGGCAGAGAACGTCGCCGGCAACGCCGCCGTCGACTTCGCGAACATCGACAAGGCGCCGGAAGAGCGTGAGCGCGGCATCACCATCTCGACCGCGCACGTCGAGTACGAAACCGACAAGCGTCACTATGCGCACGTCGACTGCCCGGGCCACGCCGACTATGTGAAGAACATGATCACCGGCGCGGCGCAGATGGACGGCGCGATCCTGGTCGTGTCGGCTACCGACGGCCCGATGCCGCAGACCCGCGAGCACATCCTGCTCGCGCGCCAGGTCGGCGTGCCGGCGATGGTCGTGTTCATGAACAAGGTCGACCTGGTCGACGACGAGGA
>CAJYOI010000061.1 GCA_913776045.1 uncultured Sphingomonas sp. | reverse complement strand
CAAGCGGTCATCTCCCGAGATTTAGCTGCCTGCCCCTAACCCGACATTGCCTCGCACGGAAGCGGAGCATTCATCTGACTGAGTCCAAAGACAAAAAAGTTAATGGTCTTAACCACTTTGCCCGCTTTGCTTCGCACCCGCAGCATGATACGTATTCATACGTAATCCCCCCTTTCGCCGGAACGTCGGTCAATGCTTCCTTCACGCGTGCTTTGCATCCTCAACCGCCATCGTCCGAAGCGGTCTGGCGTCGAATGGGACGGTCGCGCCTTCGTTGGCTCCTGCCGTCATTGCGGTGCGCCGATCCGCCGGCAGGAGGGTGGCGGATGGCGGGCAAGCAAGCCCGCCTGAAGCTTTTGCAGCAATATTCAGGCCTTACGCCGCTTCCTTCGGCGCGCTGGTCAGGCTGACGAAGACGTCCTCCAGATCAGCCTCGCGCGTCGAGACATCGACGATCGCAAAGCCCTGTCCTTGCACCAGCGACATGACTTCGCCTGCCGTGGTGCGATCCTTGTCGTAACTGATCTCGACCTGGCGCTCGCCGGAAATCTGGCTCTTGAGGAACGCTTCGTGCTGCGGCGCAGCAGCAAGATCGCGGTCCAAAGTCAAAACAACAATCTTCTCCCGCGCCATGTCGACGAGTTCCCGCGTCGTCTTGTTGGCGATCAGCTTGCCATGATTGATGATGGCGATTCGGTCGCACAGTTCCTCCGCTTCCTCGAGGTAGTGCGTCGTCAGCACGACCGTCACGCCCTCGCGGTTCATCTCTCCGACCAGTTCCCACAGCTGGCGGCGCAGTTCTACGTCGACGCCTGCGGTCGGCTCGTCGAGCACCAGCACCGGCGGGTTGTGGACCAGCGCCTTCGCGACCATCAGCCGGCGCTTCATGCCGCCCGACAGGGTCCGGGCATAGGCCTTCGCCTTGTCTTCCAGATGCACCGCGCGCAGCAGGTCCATCGATCGGCGCTTCGCCTTTGGCACGCCGTAGAGCCCCGCCTGGATCTCCAGCGTTTCGACCGGCGTGAAGAACGGGTCGAACAGGATCTCCTGGTTGACGATCCCGATCGATGCCTTGGCGTTGCGCGGATGGGCGTCGATGTCGAAGCCCCAGATGCTGGCCGATCCGCTGGTCTTGTTGACGAGGCCCGCCAGGATGTTGATCAGCGTCGACTTGCCGGCGCCATTCGGCCCCAGCAGCCCGAAGATCTGCCCCCGCGGCACGTCGAAGCTTACCCCATCCAACGCCCGCTTCGGCGCGGCCGACCCAGCGGCGGCGTAGGTCTTGCACAGGTCGCGGATCGAGATGGCAGCGTCGGTCATGGCTGCCCCTTACCCCCTTCACATGCCCGATTGAAGGGCGCCCGCGCGATTGCTATCGGAACACCCATGATCGCCCCGCCCGAAGTCACCCGCGTCACCACCGCCCGCGTCGCCTGCGACGGCGCCCACGACGGCCTGCCCGCAGCGCTCGGCCATCCGCGGGTGTGGTTGCAGATCGACGAACACGGCTATGTCGACTGCGGCTATTGCGACCGGCGCTTCGTGCTGATCGGCGGCCCGGCGGACGGCGTCGACCAGGCGACGCTGCCCGACATCTCCGAGGGCGCGAGCAACTGATCGAGCGCGGGCTTCGTCATGTGCAACGAAGCCTATCGCTGCACGCAGATCGGTGAGATCGCCCGCGATTGGGGCGAAACGCGCATTCCGCTCGTCTTCCCCGAAGGCCTGCCCAACATCGGTGAGCAGCCCTCGATCCGCATCACCGACCGCGCGCCGATCATCCGCCGGGCCGACGGCGGTACGCCTGAACTCGTCGTGCGCCGCTGGAGCTGGCCGGCGCCGGCTGGGCGCCCGGTCTATAACTTCCGCTCGGACGGACGCCGGATCGATGCCGGACGCTGCCTGATCCCGGTTGATGGCTTCTTCGAATTCACCGATCCGCCCAAGGATCCCGACGTCGGCGGCCGCCAGCCCAAATCGAAATGGGCGTTCACCTGGGCCGGCCACGACTGGTTTTGCATCGCCGGCATCTGGCGAAACGATCCACAGGTGGGTGAGGCATGGTCGATGCTGACCTGCCCGCCCGGCGCCGACATCGCGCCCTACCACGACCGTCAGGTCGTGGTGCTGGGCCGCGACGATTGGGATCGATGGCTCGATCCGGCCGTTCCGAGCGCCGAATTCTGCCGTTCGCTGCCGGGCGGAAGCCTGTTCGTCACGCAGATACGGTGACTTGCGCGGTCGGCACCCTATATTCCCCGCATGAACGCTCCGACCGATCCTCGCCAGTTCCTTTATCGCTCGGGTCTCGACCCCGACGCCGCCCAGAGATTGACCGCGAGTGCGCTGGCGCGGGCCGATGACGGCGAGCTTTACCTCCAATACCGCAAGTCGGAGGCGTTCGGTTTCGACGACGGGCGGCTGAAGACCGCGAGCTATGATACCCATGCCGGCTTCGGCCTGCGCGCGGTATCTGGCGAGACGACCGCCTTCGCCCACGCCAACGAGCTGTCCGAAGCCGCGATCAAGCGTGCGGCCGAGACGATGGCGCTGATCGATCCCGCGACCGGCCCCCGCCCTGCCCCGCCGGCCAAGACCAACCGCCATCTCTACACCGATGCCGATCCGCTCGATCTGGTCCCCTTCGCCGACAAGGTGAACCTCTGCCAGACGATCGACGCGGCGGCGCGGGCGCGCGATCCGCGGGTGGCGCAGGTGTCGGTGTCTTTGCTCGGCAGCTGGAGCGTCGTCGAGATCGTCCGTGCCGATGGTTTCATCGCGACCGACGTGCGCCCGCTGGTGCGGCTGAATGTGACGATCGTGGTCGAGGCGAACGGGCGCCGCGAGACGGGCAGCTTCGGCACCGGCGGGCGCACGACCTACGACCGTCTGCTCGAGCCCGCCACCTGGAACCGCGCGATCGACGAGGCGCTGGCGCAGGCGCTGGTCAATCTCGATTCGGTCGCGGCACCGGCCGGCGAGTTCACCGTGCTGCTGGGACCGGGCTGGCCGGGCGTGCTTCTGCACGAAGCGATCGGCCACGGGCTGGAGGGCGATTTCAACCGCAAGGGATCGTCGGCCTTTTCGGGCCGCATTGGCGAGCGGGTGGCGGCACCCGGCGTGACCGTCGTCGACGACGGGTCGATCCACGACCGCCGCGGGTCGCTGAGCATCGATGACGAAGGCACCCCGACACAGGATAATATCCTGATCGAGGACGGCATCCTGAAGGGCTATATCCAGGACCGGCTGAACGCGCGGCTGATGGGCGTTGCCCCCACCGGCAACGGACGCCGCGAGAGCTTCGCCCACGCACCGATGCCGCGGATGACCAACACCTTCATGCGCGGCGGGCAGGACGATCCGGCCGAGTTGCTGTCGCGCGTCAAGACCGGCATCTTCGCTAAGTCGTTCGGCGGCGGGCAGGTCGACATCGTTTCGGGCAAATTTGTGTTCAGCTGCACCGAGGCGTACCGCATCGAGAACGGCAAGCTGGGGGCGCCGATCAAGGGCGCGACGCTGATCGGCGACGGCCCGTCGGTGCTGACCCGCGTGCGGGGCATCGGTAACGACATGGCGCTCGACGAAGGCATCGGCATGTGCGGCAAGGGCGGGCAAAGCGTGCCCGCCGGAGTCGGGCAGCCGACGCTGCTGGTCGATGGGCTGACGGTCGGCGGGACGGGGTGAGGGCCGGTCAGGCGGTGCCGATAAGGATGTCGATGGCTCCGGTCACTCGCAGATGTTCGCGATCAAGCGTCCCGACGCGCCGGCGCAATTCGCTCGTACGGATCGCGGCGGCAAGTTGCGTGATGAGTACCACCCGTTCACCCGCGACGTCGAATTCGGGATTGATCCGCGCATTTGGCGGTGGCCCCTCACCCAGTGGAATGAGAGGGACACAAAATCGCGTGCCGATGTCATCAAGAAATTCGGCCTGGCAATCGACGACCAACGCGCCATCGGCCAATTGATACACGTCGAAGCGAGCCATCAGAACAGCCGATACTTTTCCAGCGGAAGTTGGTTCGCATCGACCCAAGTGCGATGAGCATCGATCCAGTCCCGATTTTCCGCTTTCCACCGCGCATCTTGGGCTTCGCGCGTCGCGATCGCCAAAGCGCCCTCGCTGATTTTCGACAGGTTCACACCCGCTTCCTTCGCTGCGGCGACAATGCCGGAATCTATCGACATATTGACGGACAACCGCTTGCCCGAGCGGATCAATTCATGCTTCATGCGCACAATCTATGCGCAAGGAAAGGCGCGATCAATGGCCGAGTTCTTCCCCGCCCTGACCGACGCGCATGTTGATTTCATCGCGCGCCAGTCGATGTTCTTCGTCGCAACCGCGGCGGAAGGGGCGCGGGTCAGTATCAGTCCGAAGGGCTATGACGCGTTCCGGGTGATCAATGCCAGCACCGTCGCCTATCTCGATCTGGGCGGGTCGGGCAACGAGACGCAGGCGCATCTGGCGGCGGACGGGCGGATCACGATCATGTTCTGCGCCTTCGACAATCCCGCGCTGATCCTGCGGCTGTATGGCCGCGGTGTCGCGGTGTTGCCGCAGGATGACGGCTTTTCCGATCTCGCCGAGCGGTTCCCGAAGCTACCCGGCGTGCGGCAGGTGTTCGTGGTCCATATCGAGAGTGTGCAAACGAGCTGTGGCTGGGGCGTGCCGCGAATGACGCTGGACGCCGAACGCCAGACGCTGGTGAAGTTCCATGCCCAGCAGGACCCGATCGCGCGGATGGAAGTGAATCGATCGCGCGACCGCAGCATCGATGGCCTGCCGGTGCGCGTTCAGGCGTTCATTCCGGCCGCCGACTGATGGCACTGGTCGAACTGGCGCGGGTGGATCGCACCCTGGCGAACATCATCGTCGGGCGCCTGGAGAGCGAAGGCATCCCCGCCCTCGCCTTCGATGGGGGTGCGAGTATTGCCGATGGCAGTTGGCTGCTGATTCCGGTGCGCGTCATGGTCGACGAAGTCGACCTGGACGACGCCAAACAGTTCCTGGACCCTGCCTGATTTTTGAGCATAACTTTTCGCGCTTGCACAAAAATTAACGGGGCATAACGATCACTCCAGCTAGCTATCATACTGATACTTAAACACTAACCACTCTGGCACGCCGCTTGCGATGCTTCCCGGCGGAACCGCGAAGGGGGCGCGCATGAAGCTGATCATCGCCATCATCAAACCGTTCAAGCTCGACGAGGTGCGTGAGGCGCTGACCGAAATCGGCGTGGCGGGGATGACCGTGACCGAGGTGAAGGGGTTCGGCCGCCAGAAGGGCCAGACCGAAATCTACCGCGGCGCCGAATACAGCACCAACATGGTGCCCAAGATCAAGATCGAGGTCGTCTGTGCGTCCGACGTGGCGGCGAACGCGATCGAGGCGATCCAGGCGGCCGCCAACACCGGCGCGATCGGCGACGGCAAGATCTTCGTGCTCGATGTCGGCCATGCAGTGCGCATCCGCACCGGCGAAACCGATCAGACCGCGCTGTGAAGGGGGACGCAATGAAGCTTTCGACCAGATTCGCGGCCGCAGGCGCCGCACTCTTCGCTGCCCTGCCGGCATGGGCGCAGGAGGGCGCGCTCCAAGCGCCGCCCGCCGCCATCAGCGCCGCGACCGTCGACAAGGGCGACACCGCCTGGATGATGACGTCGACCGTCCTCGTCCTGATGATGATCCTGCCGGGTCTGGCGCTGTTCTACGGTGGCCTCGCCCGCACCAAGAACATGCTGTCGGTGATGACCCAGATCGGCGCCGCCGCCTGCCTGGCGATGCTGCTGTGGGTCATGTACGGCTATTCGCTGGCGTTCGGCCCCAATCTCGACGGGTCGGCGGGCAAGATCCTGTCGGGCTTCGGCAAGGCGTTCCTCGCCGGTATCACGCCTGCGTCGCAGGCCGCGACCTTCACCAAGGGGGTCGAGATCCCCGAGTACGTCTTCGTCTGCTTCCAGATGACCTTTGCCGCGATCACCATCGCGCTGGTGCTGGGGTCGGTGATCGAGCGCATCAAGTTCAGCGCGGTGATGCTGTTCGCCGCGATCTGGCTGACGATCGTCTATTTCCCCATCGCCCACATGGTCTGGGCGGCGGGTGGCCTGTTCTTCGACATGGGGGCGCTCGACTTCGCCGGCGGCACCGTGGTGCACATCAACGCAGGTGTCTCGGCGCTGGTCGCCGCCCTGCTGCTCGGCAAGCGCATCGGCTTCCCGCAGGAGCGTATGGCACCGCACTCGCTGACGCTGACGATGGTCGGCACCGGCCTGCTGTGGGTGGGCTGGTTCGGCTTCAACGCCGGCTCGGCGCTCGAAGCCAATGGTTCGGCGGCCCTCGCCATGATCAACACGCTCGTCGCCACCGCCAGCGCCGGCCTGTTCTGGATGCTGATGGAGCGCGTCAACGGCCACAAGGGCTCGGCGCTGGGCTTCTGCTCAGGGATCATCGCCGGCCTGGTCGCGGTCACCCCGGCTGCGGGCAACTCGGGTCCGTTTGGTGCGATCGTGCTGGGCGCCGTCGCTTCCGTCATCTGCTTCTACGCGGTCACGGTCGTGAAGCCGAAGCTGGGCTATGACGACAGCCTCGACGCCTTCGGCATCCACGGCGTCGGCGGTATCGTCGGCGCGATCGGCACGGCGGTGGTCTATGCCCCGTCGCTGGGCGGGCCGGGTGCGGCGGATTACGAGATCGGCGCCAAGCTGGTCGTCCAGCTGCTCGCGGTCGGCACGACGATCGTCTGGGCCGCGATCGGCACCACTATCGCCTATTTCGCCGCCAAGGCCGTGACCGGCGGTCGCGTCACCGCAGATGTCGAGCGCGAAGGTCTCGACCTCGGCGAACATGGCGAGCGCGCGTACAACTATTGACGAGGTTCCTCCTGCGGACGACTGGGCCGGTGGCGCAAGCTACCGGCCCTTTTTTTTGACTCATTGATAGCCGCGGTCTTTTTCACGCTCGTGCGCGGCTTCTTCCTGCACGGCCTCCATCGCGTCCGCATCCTGCTCGGGTTGCTGCTGCTCGGTCTTCTTGGGATCGTCGATCATCGCATCGTCTCCTCGTTGCAAAGGGACAACGCCGGCAGGGTCAGCGAAGGTCCGCGGCGATGAAGTCGGCACAGCGTTCGCCGATCATAATCGTCGGCGCGTTGGTGTTGCCGCCGATCAGGCGCGGCATGACCGAAGCATCGGCGATCCACAAACGGTCGACCCCACGCACCGCTAGCCGTGGCGTACAGACGGCGTCCGCGTCCGATCCCATCCGTGCCGTCCCGACCGGATGATAGACGGTGTCGGCGCGCGCCCGGATCAGCCGTTCGAGTGCATCGTCGTCGGCATGGTCGATCGGATTGCGGTCGCGTCCACCCAGCGCGCGCATCGCCGGCGCCTCCAGGATGCGGTACATCGCCCGCACGCCGCGCATCATCGTCGCCATGTCGGCGGGGTCGGTCAGGAAGGCGGGATCGATCACCGGCGCGCTCAGCACATCGCCATCCGCCAGCCGCACCGTGCCCCGGCTCTCGGGGCGCAGCACGCAGACGTGGCAGCTATAGCCATGCCCCGCCACCTTGGCGCGACCATGATCCTCGACGACCGAGATGACGAAGTGCAGCTGGACGTCGGGCGCCGGCACATCGGGCAGCGTGCGCAGGAACCCGCCGGCCTCGGCGAACGGCGTCGTCATCGGCCCGGTCCGGCGGCGGAACCACTGTGCCATCGCCGCGACGCCCGCGAGCTGCCCCTTCAGCGACCGCCCGAGCAGCCCCGGCGCGTCGCAATCGAAGCTGGCGGTATAGTCGATATGGTCCTGCAGATCGGCCCCCACCGCAGCGCGGGCGACCTTCACCGCGATTCCATGGTCGACCAGGTGCCGCGCCGGGCCGATGCCCGACAGCATCAGCAGCTGCGGCGTGCCGAACGCGCCGCCCGCCAGCACGACCCCGCCCCGGGCCCGCACGACATGACGCTGGCCATCACGCGAGCACGCGACACCCCAGGCGCGGTCGCCATCGAACAGCACACGCTCGACGGTCGTGCCGGTCAGCAGGTGCAGGTTCGGCCGGCGCGTCAGATAGGCGCGCGCGCTCGTCCAGCGTTCGCCGTCCTTCTGCGTGACCTGGTACAGCCCGACCCCGTCCTGGGTCGCGCCGTTGAAGTCGGCGTTGACCGGGATCTGCAAACTGGCCGCCGCCGCCACGAAGGCGTGGGACGCCGGCTGGACGTGGCTCTGGTCGCTCACCCACAAGGGACCTTCGCCGCCATGCCACGCGTCCGCGCCCCGCGTGTTCGACTCGGTGCGCCGGAACCAGGGCAGCACGTCGTCGTACGCCCAGCCCATGCACCCCAGCGACGCCCAGGCGTCGTAATCCGTCGGGTGCCCGCGGATGTAGAGCATCGCGTTGATCGCGCTCGATCCGCCGAGCCCACGACCACGGGGTTGGAAGCCGCGGCGGCCGTTCAGGCCCGATTGCGGCACCGTCTGATAGGCCCAGTTGGTCGCGGCGGTCTGGAACGGTATCGCGCCGGGCATCGTCGTGCGCCAGCCGGTGTTGCGCCCGCCCGGTTCGATGACGGTGACGCTCAGCCGCGGGTCTTGGGCCAGCCGGCCGGCAACCGCCGCGCCGCCCGATCCGCCCCCGACGACAACGATGTCCGCTTCCTCGATCACGCCAGCCGGTGTGCCCGAAGCGAGGACCGGCGAAAAGCGTCTAGGCTCAAGCCCGTGTCCCATAGCCGCACCGTCAGACAGGCTGGCTGCACCAGCCTGCTGCCCGCCGCGGCGAGTCCGCCGGCCAGCTACTGCTGGCCGGCTGCCGCCCGCACCTGCCAGATGACGTTACCGACGTCGTCCGCGACCAGCAGACCGCCGTTCGCGTCGGTGATCACGCCGACCGGCCGCCCCTTCGCGCGCCCCTCTGCATCGAGGAAGCCGGTCAGCACGTCGATCGGCTTGGCGCGGGGGTCGGGGAAGGCGTTGGCGCCGAAGGGCACGTAGAGCACCTTGTACCCGGCCTTGGGCTCGCGGTTCCACGATCCGTGCTGGCCGACGAACGCGCCGTTGGTGAAGCGCGGCCCAAGCTTCGCGTCACCCGCGAAGGTCAGGCCGAGCGAGGCGGTGTGTGCGCCCAGCGCATAGTCGGGGCGCTTCGAATATTCCTGCAGCGCGGGGTTCTTGGGCTCGACTCGAGTGTCGGGATAGCCGCCCCAATAATACCAGGGCCAGCCGAAGTTATCGCCCAGATCGACCGCCGCCATATAGTCGGGCGGCACGTCGGAACCCAGCATGTCGCGTTCGTTGACGACCGTCCACAGCCGCTGCGAGCGCGGCTCGATCGCCAGCCCGACCGGGTTGCGCAGGCCGGCGGCATAGAGGCGCTTGTACTTATTGTCGGGGAATACCTGCAGGATGCCGGCGCGGTTCTTTTCCACGTCCATCCCGTTTTCGCCGATGTTCGACGCCGAGCCGACCGACACGTACAGCGTCTTGCCATCGGGCGCCGCGACCAGCCCGCGGGTCCAGTGGTTGCCGCCGCCCGGATAGGTGGTGACGACCTCCGGCTTGGTGGTGATCCTCGTCGCGCCGGCCGTGTAACGCACGCGGACCAGCGCGTCGGTGTTGGCGACGTACAGCCAGTCGCCGACCAGGGCCATGCCGAACGGCGAATTGAGCCCGGTCATGAAGGCGGTCTTCGTCTCCGCCATCCCGTCGCCATTCGCGTCGCGCAGCAGGGTGATACGGTTGGCCGAAGGCGTGTCGGCTCCCGCACGGCCCATCAGCAGCTTCATCGCCCAGCCGGTGATCCCGCCGCCGTCCCGCGGCGGCGAATTGCTCTCGGCGACAAGCACGTCACCGTTCGGCAGGCGGTACAGCCAGCGCGGATGGTCGAGTCCTTGCGCGAACGCGGCGACCTGCAGCCCCGCGCCCGGCGTCGGCTTGCCGCCGTTCCAGCCGACGACCTCCGCAATGCCGATCGTCGGGAACCACTGCTTGCGCGGTTCCGAGATATTGGGCCGCACGCCCATCACCGCTTCGACCGGCAGCCGCGCGACATCGGGTCGCGTCAGATAATAGGCCGCGCCTCCTGCGATGACGAGGAAGATGCCGAGCACGATGAGGATGTGTTTGCGCATGGATACAAGGTTACGCGGCCAAGCCCGGCGGCGCAATCGCCCTGCGGAACCGGCGGTCATCCGGCAAAAGTTGCGATACCGCGGTCAATTCGTCAGCCTTCGTCACTTTTGTCACTTTTGACGTAAGGGGGCCGCACGTTGCGCAGGTGCGCGTGGGGAAGCTTACGAGGTCAAGGAGCGACGGCCGCGCGGCCGATCGGGACCGAAGCAAATGAATTCCAACATTGCAATTCGGAGGCGCGACGTCCTGCTCAGAGGATGGGGTAGTCGTCTTGAGCCCCTCGCCTTCAGGGGAGGGGTTGGAGTGGGGCGGTGCCGCATTCTCCATGCCCGCGGATAGGTCCCACCCCCAGCCCCTCCCCTGAAGGGGAAGGGAGCAGGACGGCCCCGACGAGACGCAAAACGGCCGCGGGGAGGGAGGAACCCCCGCGGCCGTCCTGCTTACGATCTCACCGAAGGGTGAGGGTACAGACCCTTAAGCGGCGAGGTCGAACCGGTCTGCGTTCATGACTTTGGTCCAAGCCTTGACGAAGTCCTTAACGAACTTCTCTTCATGGCCGGTTTCGGCATAGACTTCGGCCACTGCACGCAGTTCGCTGTTCGAACCGAACACCAGGTCCGCGCGGGTCGCGCGCCAGGTTTCGTGACCGCCGGCACGGTCGGTCGCGACATATTCCATGTCGTCGCTGCCCTCGACCGCCTTCCAGACGTTCGTCATGCCCAGCAGGTTGACGAAGAAGTCGTTGGTCAACTGGCCCGAGCGCTTGGTGAAGTGGCCGTGGCCACGCTCGCCGTGGTTGGCACCGAGCACGCGCAGGCCACCGACCAGCACCGTCATTTCCGGCACCGACAGGCCGAGCAGGCTGGCACGGTCGAGGAGCATTTCCTCGGTCAGCACGCGCAGCTTCTTCGGCTGGTAGTTGCGGAAACCATCTGCCTGCGGCTCGAGCGGGGCGAAGCTGTCGGCATCGGTCTGTTCCTCGGTCGCGTCGCCGCGACCGCCGGTGAACGGGACCGGAACCGAGAAGCCCGCGTCAGCGATCGCCTTTTCGAGGCCGACGACGCCGCCCAGCACGATGGCATCGGCCATCGACAGGTTGCCGCGCAGCCCCTCGAGCGTGTCGAGCACCTTCGCCAGCATCTCCGGCTCGTTGACCTCCCAGTTGCGCTGCGGCTCGAGCCGGATGCGCGCACCGTTGGCGCCACCGCGGTGGTCCGACTTGCGATAGGTCGAGGCCGAGGCCCAGGCGGTCTTCACCAGCTGGCTGACGGTCAGGCCGCTGTTGGCGATCGCGGTCTTTACCGCGGCGACGTCGGAATCCGACGGGGTGGTGCCGGCAGGGATCGGGTCCTGCCAAATCAGGTCTTCGGCCGGGACTTCCGGGCCGAGGTAGCGGACCTTCGGGCCCATGTCGCGGTGGGTCAGCTTGAACCAGGCGCGAGCGAAGGCGTCCTTGAACGCTTCGTGATCGTTGCGGAACTTCTCGCTGATGACGCGGAATTCCGGATCGACCTTCAGCGCCATGTCGGCGGTCGTCATCATCGTCGGGACCTTCTTGTTCGGGTCCCAGGCGGCCGGCGCCATGTCCTCTTCGCGCTGGTTGACCGGCTGCCACTGCTGGGCACCCGCCGGCGAGCGGACGAGTTCGTAGTCATAGTCGAGCAGCAGGCGGAAGTAGTTCTCGCTCCACTCAGTCGGTGTGTTCACCCACGCGCCTTCGATGCCGCTGGTCACGGTGTGCTCGCCGATACCGCCGCTCTCGTGGCTCGACACCCAGCCGAAGCCCATCGCCGCAAGATCACCGCCCGCCGGGGCCGCGCCGAGCAGCGAGGCGTCACCGTTGCCGTGCGCCTTGCCGAAGGTGTGGCCGCCCGCGGTCAGCGCGACGGTTTCCTCATGGTTCATCGCCATGCGCTCGAACGTCGCCTTCATGTCGCGCGCCGACAGCAGGGGATCGGGGTTGCCGCCCGGACCTTCCGGATTGACGTAGATGAGACCCATCTGGATCGCGGCGAGCGGCCCGTCGAGGTCTTCCAGCCCCTTGTCCGGATCAATGCGGGTCTGAACACCTTCGTTGACCCACTTGTCCTCCTCGCCCCAATAGATGTCCTTCTCGGGCTCGTACACGTCGGCACGGCCGCCGCCGAAGCCGAACACCGGGCCACCCATCGATTCGATCGCGACGTTGCCGGTCAGGATGAACAGGTCGGCCCAGCTGATGTGCTTGCCGTACTTCTGCTTGATCGGCCACAATAGGCGCCGCGCCTTGTCGAGGTTGCCGTTGTCGGGCCACGAATCGAGCGGGGCGAAGCGCTGCTGACCGCTGTTCGAACCGCCACGGCCGTCGCCCGTGCGGTACGTGCCGGCGGCGTGCCACGCCATGCGGATGAAGAACGGACCGTAGTGACCATAGTCGGCCGGCCACCATGGCTGGCTGTCGGTCATCAGCGCGACGAGATCGGCCTTCAGCGCGTCGTAATCGAGCTGCTTGAACGCTTCTGCATAGTCGAAGTCGTCGCCCATCGGATTGACCGCGCCGTTCGGCGACAGGATGTCGACGGCCAGCGCCTGCGGCCACCAGTCGCGGTTGGTGCGGCCGAGCAGGCTGCGCACGCTTTGGTCGAAGGGGCAGCCGCCGCCGTTCTTGTCGATCGAACCCGTCTTGGCATCCATTGCTCGTCTCCTTGGTCGTGCCGGATCTGACCGACACGGTAGCATTCCGTCGATCGGGCGACAGTCGCAATGCGACAGACCCGGAATCGAACGCGTCCGGTCGCAGGGCCGGCGGTTCGATCATTTCGATCCCCGTTGCGCTACACGAGGATGACTGATCGACAAAATGCGAAATTGCGAAGGCTTTGATCGGGTGGGGCGATGAAAGCCGGGCGGATGGACTTTTGCAGCCCCGCCCCTTCGGGGGAGCGGTTGGGGTGGGGCGGAGCCTCTTGCGATTTGCTCGCGGAGAGGCCCCACCCCCGCCCTCCCCTGAAGGGGAAGGGGAAAGATATGTCCTAAGCCTCGACGCCCTCGGGTACCGGTTTTGGCGGGTGCAGACGCAGCTTCGACACGCGTTTGGCGTCCGATTCGACCACCTCGATCTGCCAGCCGCTGTCGTGGGTCAGCGTCTCGCCCGCTTCCGGAACATGGCCCGCCAGCACGACCGCGAGGCCGCCGATGGTGTCGACATCCTCCTCGACCTCGCCCAGCCGCGGGTCGATCGCCTCGGCGATGTCCTCCAGCTCGGCGCGGGCGTCGGCCTGCCAGGCGCCGCCGCCGAGCGGCACGATCAGCGCTTCGGGCGCCTCGTCATGCTCGTCCTCGATCTCGCCGACAATCTCCTCGATCAGATCCTCGATCGTGATGAGGCCTTCGGTGCCCGAATATTCGTCGAGCACGACCGCGAGATGGGTGCGGCTGGCGCGCATCTGCGCGAGCAGGTCGATCGCGCCCATCGATTGCGGCACGTAGAGCGGCTGGCGGATCAGCCCCCCGATCGTCGCGGGCTTCTCGACGCCGGTCGCGAGAATCGCGAACACGTCCTTGATGTGGACCATGCCGACGATCGTATCGAGCCGCTGGCGATAGACCGGCAGGCGGCTGTGGCCGGCATCTGCGAACAGCGCGACGAGCGCGTCGAAGCTGGTCCCTTCCTCCACCGCGATGATGTCGGCGCGCGGTACGCCCATGTCGCCCGCATCGCGCTCGCCGAAATGAAGCAGGTTCTTGAGCATCTGGCGCTCGATCGGCGCCAGGTCGCCGGCGATCGGCCGAGCCTTTTCGTCATCGTGGCGTTCGATGACTTCCTCGAGTTGGTCGCGCAGCGTCTCGGCGGATTCATCGCCGAAGATCAGGGTCCTGAGACCCGTCCAGATGCTGCCATTTTCGGAGTCGCCGTTTCCGGCGCGACTTCGGTCCTCGGCCATAGGTTTGAGTTTCAGTCCTCGCGGATCAGATAGGGGTCGGCAATGCCGAGGCCGGCGAGCACATCGCGCTCCAGCCCCTCCATCACCTCGGCCTCCGCATCGGTGCCGTGGTCGTGGCCTAGCAGATGCAGCGTGCCATGGACAATCAAATGGGTGGCGTGATCCTCGACCGATACGCCCTTGTCCGCCGCTTCGGCCGTGCAGACGCCATGGGCGAGGACGATATCCCCCAGCAGCACCTCGCCGTCGTCGGAGCCTTGGGTGACGGTATCGAGCAGGTCAGGCTGGACCATCGGGAAGGACAGGACGTTGGTCGGCTTGTCCTTGTCGCGATACTGGCGGTTGAGCGTGTGCACCTCGTCGTCCGATGTCAGGCGTACTGCGATCTCGATCTGGACGGGGTGCGCGATCCATTCGCGCTGCGGGGTCGCCCGAATCGCGGCGGTGGCGGCACGCGTGGCGAGGGCTTCCCAGTCGGTCGCGTCGGGCCAGGGTTCTTCGCGGAGGACGGCGATGTCGATCATGCGAGGTCCGTCTTAGAGAAATCGTCGCCCTTGTAGAGCAGTTTCGCACCGTTCGTCCTGGCGCAGGCGTAGGCGAAGCAATCGCCCATGTTCAATTGCGCGTCGTGGCGACCCTTGCCGTACCGTTCGAACGCGTCGATCGCAGCCCGCATCTCGTCCGTCCCGATGGAAACCGTCCGAACGTCGGCAGCGGTCAAGAGATCCTGGACCCGCCGGGATGCCAGCGCCATGTCTTCGGATCGGCGCTTCGCGACCACGATCGTCGCTTCCCAACACGCGATCGGCGACGTCACCGGGTCGGCGCACGAGGCCAGCCGCGCGGCTTGGCCGAGTGCGTCGTCTTCATTATTGAGAATCGCGACAATCACCGACGCGTCTACGAATACCGTCATCGCCTGGACGCATCTTCGACGTCTTCCTCACCCGAAAGCCAGTCGAAGAACGCCTTGTCGGCGGTGAAGCCGTCAGAGGGCGGCAGTGGATTGCGCTGATGATACGCCTTTACCCACGCCACCAAGTCAGGCTGTCGCGTTTCCGGCGCAAAGGTCGCCTTTTTCTCACGAAGGGCAGACCGCACCGCCTCGGTTTTGGTCGTACCCATCCGACGCGCGACTTCCGCCGCCAGGGCCGCCGTCTCTTCGTCCTTGATGTACAGCGACGCCATCACCGCACTCCTTCAGGACAAGGATATACGGCGGGATATCCCTGGTTTCAACTTTCCTGCCCCTCATAGGCTTCGACGATCCGACCGACGATCGGGTGGCGGACGACGTCGGCGGCGCTGAAGCGGGTGACAGCGATGCCTTCGACGCCTTCCAGCCGTGCGACCGCGTCGGCCAGACCCGAGGCAGCTACGCCGCCGGGCAGGTCGACCTGTTTCGGGTCGCCGCAGACAACCATGCGGCTGCCTTCGCCGAAGCGGGTCAGGAACATCTTCATCTGCGCAGGCGTCGTGTTCTGTGCCTCGTCAAGGATGATGAACGCATCCGCCAGCGTCCGGCCGCGCATGAAGGCGATCGGGGCGATTTCGATCTCGCCGCTAGCGATCCGGCGCTCGACCTGCTCGGCGGGCAGGCAGTCGTGGAGCGCGTCGTACAGCGGGCGGAGATAGGGGTCGACCTTCTCCTTCATATCGCCGGGCAGGAAGCCGAGCTTCTCGCCCGCCTCCACCGCCGGTCGCGACAGGATCAGGCGCTGGACGCTGCCGGTGATCAGCTGCGACACAGCTTGGGCTACCGCGAGATAGGTCTTGCCGGTACCGGCCGGCCCCAGCGCAAAGATGATGTCGTGGCCGACCAGGTCGCGCATGTAATGCGTCTGGGCGATCGTCCGCGGCACGATCGTCTTCTTGCGCGTCCGGATCATGATCGGCGGGATGCCGTGGCCGCGCTCTGTCGAGATGATGCCGTCGAGCACCGGTTGCGCGGCCAGCGCTATCACGGCGTCGACCATGCCGGGGTCGATGTCCTGCCCCTGGAGGATGCGGGTATGGAGGCCGTTCAGAACGTCGCGCGCCAGCGCCACCTGCTCCGCCGTCCCCTCCACCTGCACCCGGTTGCCGCGCGCGGTAATGTACACTCCCAGCCGGTTTTCCAGCGCCACCAGATTGGTGTCGAACTCCCCGAACAGCTGCGGCAGCAGCTCCGGACGGTCGAAGACGACTTCGGTACGGCTGCGCTCGCCGGACTGGGCGGGAACGGGCTTTCGGCTCATCGGGCTCCTTGGGGTCGCGTCACGGTTGAGGGAAGTCTGACAGAGGGGCCGCGAAAGACAACGGCATTTGTGTGACGCCACCGATTTGGGGAGCGCGTAGCGGCTGCGCAACAGGGGCGGCGGAACCGCAGGGCCGAGTCGTCCGCTTGGGGCTTCGAAAAGGAGAGCCCCCGATGCCCAAGTCCCTGACCGATCTCGCCGAAATCATGCGCGACATCGACTTCACGATGCTGTCGACCAAGACCGCCGACGGCGGTATCGCCGCGCGGCCGATGAGCAACAATCGCGACGTCGACTATGACGGCGACAGCTATTTCTTCGCGCTCGACAGCACGCACACGGTGCAGGAAATCCAGGCCGATCCCAACGTCGGCCTGACGCTGCACGGCAACAAGGGGCTGTTGGGCAAGCCGCCGATCTTCATCGCCGCCGAAGGCAAGGCCGAGATCATCCGCGACAAGGCCGCGTTCGAGGCGCATTGGGTGAAGGATCTTGAACGCTGGTTCGAACAAGGCACCGACACGCCCGGACTGGTGCTGATCAAGGTCCACGCCGACCGCATCCATTATTGGGACGGAGAGGATCAGGGCGAAATCACGTTCGCCTGAGCGCCCGCGCGCCGAGCAGGCCGATCGCCAGACCGATCAGGATCAGCGCCATGCCGATGGCGTGGTAGCCATGCAGCGTCTCGCCGAGCAACGCGGCGGCGAGCAGAGCCCCGAACAGCGGCATCAGGTTGATCGTCTGCCCGGCGCGCCCCGCCCCCAGCGCGGCGACGCCGGCGCTGAACAGCGAATAGGACAGCAGCGAGGGAAAGACCGCGACATAGCCGACCACCGCAACCGTCGTGGACGTCCAGCGAAGCTGCGCACCGCTCGTCAGTTCGGCGACTGCAAGCGGTAGGAGGGCAGCGAGCCCGACCGCGAAGGTCGCGGCCAGAAACGCCAGCGGATGCGCATCGGGTTTGGTCCTGAGCAGACTGGTGTAGAGCGCCCAGACCACGACAGCGACCAGGATGATGGCGTCACCGCGACTGAGGACGAAGCCCGTCAGAAGCGCCGGATCGCCGCGAAACACGATGAAGGCGACGCCGATTGTCGACACCGCCACCCCCGCGACCGCGCTCCACCCGGGGCGGATGCCGAAGATCAGCCGGTCGCAGATCAGCACGAGCGTCGGAATCAGCGCCTGGAGCAGCAGCCCGTTGCTGGCGGTCGTGTAGTGCAGCCCGAAATAATAGATCGCGTTGAACGCCGCGATGCCGAGCAGCCCGATCACCACGACCCGCGGCCATGCGGCGATCAGGATCGCCCGGTCGCGGACGAGATGCGGCCAGGCGAAAGGCAGCAGCAGCGCCAGCGCGCCCACCCAGCGCATCAGGCTGAGCGTCGCGGGCGGAATGTCGTCGCGGACCACCCGGCCGGCGATCGCGTTGCCCGCCCAGAACAGCATTGCCGCCGCCAGCATGGCGTACGGCCGCAGGGTGCGGCGATCGGTCACCGTTTGCGGATCAGGCGGCGTGCGCGAGGACCGGAACACCGGTCAGCGACACCGGCCCCGCTGCGGTGATATCGACGTCGAGCAACGTGCCGATCGCCGGGCCGTTTTCGACCACTACCGATTGCAGCCACGGCGACTTGCCGATCATTTGTCCCGCCTTGCGGCCCGGGCGTTCGATCAGGATCGTGCAGCGACGGCCGACCGTATCGGCGTTGAATGCCGCCTGATCGCGGCCGAGCGCGTCCTGCAGGCGGGCGAGCCGTTCGACCATCACCTCCGGCGCGATCTGGTCGGGCAGGTCGGCAGCGGGCGTGCCGGGGCGCGGGCTGTACTTGAAACTGAACGCCATCGCATGGCGCACTTCGGCGACCAGACTCAGCGTATCGGCGAACTCGGCCTCCGTCTCTCCGGGGAAGCCGACGATGAAGTCGCCCGACAGTGCGATATCGGGCCGCGCGGCACGGACGCGGTCGAGGATCGCCAGATAGCTGTCGCGCGTGTGGCTGCGGTTCATCGCCTTCAGGATGCGGTCGTTGCCCGACTGCACCGGCAGATGGAGGAATGGCATCAGCGATTCGACGTCGCGGTGCGCGTCGATCAGCCCCTGGGTCATGTCGTTCGGGTGGCTGGTCGTATAGCGGATGCGCGCGAGGCCGGGGATGCGGTCGAGCGTGCGGATCAGGCTGCCCAGATCCTCGCCGTCCGAGCTCCACGCATTCACATTCTGCCCGAGCAGCGTGATTTCCTTGGCGCCCGCATCGACCAGCGCCTTGGCTTCGTCGACGATTGCGGCGAACGGCCGGCTGATCTCCGCGCCACGCGTGTAGGGCACGACGCAATAGGTACAGAATTTGTCGCAGCCTTCCTGCACGGTCAGGAACGCCGATGGCCCGACGCGGCGGCGTGCCGGCAGCGCGCCGAACTTGCTCAGGGCCGGCATGTCGGTGTCGAGCGTCGCGGTGCCCTTTGCGGCATCGGCGACCAGCTGCGGCAGATTGTGATACGCCTGCGGGCCGACGACGACGTCGACCTTGGCGCGACGAATGATTTCCGCCCCCTCGGCCTGCGCGACGCAGCCGGCGACCGCGATCATCTGATCAGGGTGGTGCTTCTTCATCCGACCGATATCGGAGTAGACTTTTTCGGTCGCCTTTTCGCGGATGTGGCAGGTGTTGAGCACGACCACATCGGCGTCGTCGCCCCCCGCCGTGTACCCCGCCGCCGCCATCGCCTCGGCCATCCGCTCGCCGTCGTAGACGTTCATCTGGCAGCCGAAGGATTTGACGTGAAAGGTTTTTGGCGCGGTCATGATGACGCGGGCCTTAGCCGCAAAGCACAGGAATCGCTAGGCGGCGAGCATCCGCACGCGTGCCTCCGCCGCAACCGCCTTGCGGCCAGGATAGTCCGCCGGGTCGAACGGATCGAGGAAGGTCAGCGTCGCGGTGAAGGTGCCCGGGCGCGACAGGACGCGGCGGGCGTTGATCGCGCCGGGTTCGTCGCCGAGCCACGCGAGGTCGGCCATCGCCGGTCCGTAATCGATCAGGACCGGCTGGACGCGGACGCCCGGCGGCGGGGGGTCGAGCACCGCGAGCAGCGCGGGCTTGAACGGCAACAGGGTCGTGCCGTCGCCGGTTGTCCCTTCGGCAAAGATGGTGATCGACCACACCTCCGCCAGCGCATCGCGCAACTGGGCGATCTGGTCGGCGACGCCCATCCGCGCGGTGCGATCGACGAAGAGCGTGCGGTTCAGGCCGCACAGCCAGCCGATCACCGGGACCTTCTCCAGGTCCGACTTGGCGACGAACGCCGTACCGTTCCGCCCGGCGAGCAGCGGGATGTCGAGCCAGCTGAGATGGTTCGAAAGAAACACCACGTCGCGTTTGAGCGAATGCCCGATCGTGCGGCGGCGCGCGCCGATGATCCAGGCGACAGCGGCGAGGAAATACATCGGCCAGGGAGACGATCGGCGGAACACTCGCCACAGGCCGTGGACGGGGAGCGCGAGGAGGAGCGCGAGCGCGATCCCGGTCAGGCGGACGGCGAAGCGGAGGTTCGCCGCGAGCGAATAGCGGGGGTGGAGGGCGACGGCGGTCATCTTATGCCCGCCGCGGCAAAGCCGCGTCGTCGGACGGGTCGAAGGCCCGCCGGCCGGGCTTGCCCGTCTGGTGCCCAGCTGTCGCTGCTCACGTGCGGCCTACCCCTCAAACCTTCCGGTCTAAACTGACCCCGTACAACTCCATCCGGTGGTCGACCAACCGGAAGCCCAGCCGCTCGGCGATCTGCTTCTGGAGCAGTTCCAATTCGGGATCGACGAACTCGATGACCTTGCCCGTCTCGACGTCGATCAGATGATCGTGATGCGCTTCGGGAGAAGGCTCGTAGCGGGCGCGGCCGTCGCCGAAGTCGTGGCGGTCGAGGATGCCGGCCTCCTCGAACAGGCGGACGGTGCGGTACACGGTCGCGATCGAGATGCCCGGATCGATCGCCGAGGCGCGCTCATAGACCTTTTCGACATCGGGATGGTCTTCGGCTTCGGACAGGACGCGCGCGATGACCTTGCGCTGTTCGGTGATGCGCAGGCCCTTCTGATGACACAGGGCTTCGAGATCGATCTTGCGAGGCATGGGCGTGATGTAAGGGATGCGGACGCGGGTTGGAAGCGCAAGCGACTCGCAATTTGCCGGCGAGCGCGATGTCAGTCGGTCAGCGCCATCGCATAGGTGTGCGCGTCGAACGCTTCGCCGGTCAGTCCGCGGTAATATGCACGACGCTGCCCGACCTGGGTGAAGCCATGCGCGCGGTAGAGCGCGAGCGCCGGATTGCCCGCGCGCATTTCCAGGTGCAGCCGCTCCGCCCGCCTGTCGCGCGCGTCGGCGATGACGCTGCGCAGAAGCGTGCCGCCGATGCCGCGCCCGCGCCGCTCCGGCTCGACCGCCAGCAACAGCAGTTCGCCGTCGCCGGCCACCGCGCGCGCCATCGCGAAGCCGACCAGTGCCTCACCCTCGCACGCCAGCGTCAGCCACACGCCCTGGAGCGCGAGCATCCCGATGCACTGTGCCGAGGACCACGCCTCGCCGAAGTGCGGATCGAAGGCGCGGTTCATGATGTGGACGACGGAATTCAGGTCATTGATGTCGCCGACGCGCAGATCGACCAGACGCGGCGCCGTGCTCATTTCGGCGCCTGGGGTTTGGCATCGGGCGCGCGGCCGTAGATGGGGCGCGGCGGCAACGTGCGAAGCGCCTGGGGCAGCAGGATGGCGCGCGCCGCATCCGGCAACGCCTCGACACCGCCCGCATCGCCCAGCCAGCGCACGCCCGTGCCGATCGCCGGACGGTCGCCGATCGCGGCCAAGGCAGCATCGGGCTTCAGCGACGCGAGCGGGCCGGCGGGGGCGAGGGGGCGGTCATAGGGTTGCACGAACAGCTCACCGTGCCCGCCTTCAAGCACGACGGCAAGCCCTTCCCAATCTATGTTATCCGCGAGCCCCGCCGCCGCGATCAGCGCAGTCGAGCTGTATCCCGATACGGGCACGCCCCAGCCGATGCCGAGCCCGACCGCCGCGGCGATCCCGACGCGAACTCCGGTAAAGCTGCCGGGGCCGCAATCGACCAGGATCGCCTCCGCCCGGCCGCCGCCCGGCAATTCGGCGATCATCGGCACCAGCCGCTCGGCATGGCCGCGACCGACGACCTGGTGCGCGCTGGCGATCACGCGGTCGCCATCGATCAGCGCGACCGAACAGGCCGCGGTCGCGGTGTCGATGACCAGCGTCAGGCCCAAGGGGTCAGGCGATCCGGTTGAACTTGCCGAAATCGGGCCGCGGGCTGCGGTCGTAGATCGTCGCCGGATCGCCATAGCCGAGCGTCGAGATGAAATTGACCGTCACGCCGGGCTGATCGGCGAAGAACGCCTTGTCCACCGCGCCGCCGTCGAAGCCCGACATCGGCCCGGTATCGAGCCCCAGCGCGCGCGCGGCGATGATGAAATAGGCGCCCTGAAGCGAGGAATTGCGGAAGGCAGACGCCTTGCGCAGGTCGAGGTTGCCGTCGAACCACGACTTCGCATCGGTATGCGGGAACAGCTCGGGCAGATGCTCGTGGAAATTCTCGTCCATACCGATGACGACCGAGACGGGCGCCTTGCGGATCTTGTCGGCATTGGCGTCGCTGGCGCACGACGCGAGCTTTTCCTTCGCCTCGTCGCTGACGCACCACACCAGCCGCGCGGGCAGCTGGTTGGCCGAGGTCGGGCCGAACTTCATGACATCCCAGATCGCGTGAAGCTGATCCTCGCTCACGGGCTTGTCGAGGTAACCGTTATAGGTGCGCGCGGTGCGGAAGATCGTGTCGAGCGCGGTATCGTCGAGCGGCTGGCCCATGTGCAGGTCTCCGGTATGTGTCGATTGTCGGGAAGTCGAGAGCGGTAGGGGTCGGTCAGTCAGACCGCGCGGACCTCGGTCACTTCGGGGACGTAATGGCGCAGCAACTGCTCGATGCCCTGTTTCAGCGTCGCGCTGGACGAGGGGCAGCCCGAGCAGGCGCCCTGCATCTGCAGATAGACCTTACCTTTGTCGAACCCGCGATAGACGATGTCACCGCCGTCGTTCGCGACCGCCGGCCGCACGCGTGTGTCGATGAGTTCGCGGATCTGCGCGACGATGTCGGCATCCTCGGGATCGTCGCCGAAGGTCGCGTCGTCGCCGGGCACGCTGATGCCGGCGGCCGATCCGGGGCGGAAGAGCGGCATGTTCGCGCTGAAATGGTCGAGCAGCACCGCCAGCACGTCGGGCTTCAGCCCCGCCCAGTCGACGCCGGGCGCCGCGGTGACGCTGACGAAATCGCGGCCGAAGAACACGCCGGTCACGTCGCCCAGACCGAACAGCGCATCGGCGAGCGGCGAGGCTTCCGCCTCCTCCGGCGTCGCGAAATCGCGGGTGCCGGCGTCCATGACCGTGCGGCCGGGCAGGAACTTGAGCGTCGCCGGATTCGGCGTGAGTTCGGTTTCGATCAGCATACTACCCATGTGGGCCGGTGCAGACGCGCGATCAAGCGCGCTTTCGCGGAAACGCTGTGTTGCCGGGGGCATGGTTCAGCTAGGCGCAAGGTTGTCGAGCCTCTAGGATGAGCGCGATGCTACGTCCTTCCCGGCTAAGCCGCGTCGCCTTCGCCACGCTTCCCTTCCTCCTGATCGCCGGCGCCCTGCCTGCGCAACAGGCGCCTCAGCCCGCCGCGACCATCCAGGCCCCGGCGGTACCGGTCGACAAGAGCGCGTGGTTGTACAAGGGCAGCGACATCACGCCCGATCCCGACTGGCGGTTCGGGACGCTGCCGAACGGCCTGCGCTACGCCGTGCGCAAGAACGGGGTGCCGCCGGGGCAGGTCGCGATCCGGGTGCGGATGGACGTCGGCTCGCTACACGAAAAGGACGACGAGCGCGGCTTCGCGCATCTGATCGAGCATCTGAGCTTCCGCGGATCAGAACACGTTCCCGACGGCGAGGCGAAGCGGATCTGGCAGCGGATGGGCGTGACGTTCGGCGCCGATACCAACGCATCGACCAGCTTCACCCAGACCGTCTACAAGCTCGACCTGCCGATGGCGAACGCGGGCGGGCTGGACGAAAGCCTGAAGATCCTGTCGGGCATGATGGCGGGCCCCAGCCTGACCCAGGCCGCACTGGATGCCGAACGGCCGGTCGTGCTGTCGGAAGCGCGCGAACAGCCCGGGCCGCAGGTCCGGCTGGGCGATACGACGCGCGAAGTGTTCTTCGCCGGCCAGCCGCTCGCCAACCGGTCGCCGATCGGCACCACCGAGACGCTTGGCGCGGCGACGGCGGCGAGCGTGAAGGCGTTCCACGACCGCTGGTACCGCCCCGAACGCGCGGTCGTCGTGATTTCGGGCGACATGGACCCGGCGCTGTTCGAAGCCGCGATCGTCAAGCATTTCGCCGACTGGCGCGGCAACGGCGCGCCCGTCCCCGCCCCCGATTTCGGCAGCCCGAAGCCCGCCAAGTCGGACACGGCGGCGCTGGTCGAGCCGCAGCTGCCACCGCTCGTCAGCCTGGCGTGGCTGCGCCCGTGGACGGTCGGCGACGATACGGTGATCTTCAACCAGAAGCGGATGATCGACATGGTCGCGATCCGTATCGTCAACCGCCGGCTGGAAAGCCGCGCGCGCGGCGGCGGCAGCTTCATTTCGGCGGGCGCGAACCTGGAAGACATCTCGCGGTCGGCCAACGCGACGCTGATGAACATCCTGCCGCTCGGCAACGACTGGCAGACAGCGTTGAAGGACGTGCGCACCGGCATCGCCGACGCCATCGCGACGCCGCCGACGCAGGGCGAGATCGATCGCGAGCTGACCGAGATTCAGACCGCGATGAAGGCGTCGGTCGACCAAGCGCGGGTCGAGGCGGGCGCGAAGAAGGCCGATGATCTGGTCGAGGCGGTCGACATCAAGGAGACGACGACCACTCCGCAGACAAGTCTGGGCATCCTGCAGGATGCGATCGCCAAGAAGATGTTCACACCGGCCGCGGTGCAGGCGTCGGCGAAGGCGGTGTTCTCGGGCGTTGCGCTGCGCGGGGTCGTCAACACGCCGCAACCGCAGGAGAATGCCGCCGCCGCGCTTCAGGCGGCGCTGACCGCCGAGGTGAAGCCGGGCACGGCGACCGGCAGCAAGCTCGGCACGCTCGGCTTCGACGCGCTGCCCAAGCTCGGCGCACCGGGCAAGGTCGTCGCGCGGACGGTCGCGGTGAACGACCCGAAGATCGAGAAGGTCACGTTCGCAAACGGCGTGAACCTGCTGCTGTTCGAGAATCCGTCGGAAGCGAGTCGCGTTTACGTCCGTGTCCGCTTCGGCCGCGGGATCGCCGGGCTGCCGTCGGATCGGCAGACGCCCGCCTATGCCGGCGACCTGGCCCTGGCCGCCAGCGGGATCGGCAAGCTGGGGCAGGAAGAGATCGACCGCATCACCAGCGGGCGGCGGATCTCGCTAGACTTCGCGGTGGACGAAGATGCGTTCCTGTTCGGATCGACGACATCGGCCGCCGACCTGGCCGACCAGCTGAAGCTGATCGCGGCCAAGCTGAACACACCGGGCTGGGACCCGAAGCCCGTCGCGCGTGCCAAGGCGGTGATGCTGGCGAGCTATGCGTCGATGGGTGCTTCGCCCGATGGGGTGCTGGGGCGCGACCTCGACCGGCTGCTCCACGACGGTGACCCGCGCTGGGGTACGCCGACGCGTGCGGACCTGGAGAAGCTCGACGCCAAGTCGTTCCGCGCCTTGTGGGAGCCGATCCTGGCCAGCGGTCCGATCGAAGTGCAGATCTATGGCGACATGAAGTCCGATGCGGCGATCGCCGCGGTCGCGTCGTCGCTGGGCGCACTGAAGCCGCGCAAGGATGCGACCATAGCGACCGCGCCGATCCGCTTCCCCGCACCGACTACGACGCCCGTCACGCGCACGCACGACGGGCGTGACACGCAGGCGGCAGCGGTCATCGCGTGGCCGACCGGCGGCGGCAGCGACGGAATCGCGACGGGTCGCAAGCTGGAAGTCCTCGCGGCGATCTTCCGCGACCGGTTGCTCGACAAGCTGCGGTCGTCGGCGGGGATCAGCTATACGCCCAACGTCGCGTCGAACTGGCCGGTGGGCCTGAACGGCGGCGGGCGGATCATGGCGATCGGCAGCGTGCCGCCCGACAAGACCGGCTATTTCTTCGACCTGTCGCGCGACATCGCTGCCGACCTGGTGGCGAAGCCGGTCGATGCGGACGAGTTGCGCCGCGCGCTGGTGCCGGTTGTTCAGTATGTCGCACGGCTGTCGACGGGCAACCAGTTCTGGCTGATGCAGACCGAGGGCGGCAGCTTCGATCCCAAGCGGCTCAAGGCGCTCGACACGATCGCGAGCGACCTGACGACGATCACGCCGCAGGAGTTGCAGGCGCTGGCAGCGAAGTATCTGGTACCTGCGAAGGCGTGGACGATGACGGTGTTGCCAAAGGCCCCGGGCAAGTCGGCGAAGTAATGCCGGCTTTCGCGAGGATCACGCTTACAACCGTCATCCCCGCGCAGGCGGGGATAAATTCTGGCTCACTTTCGTGAGACCCACGACGTTCAGCGACTATTGATCCCCGCCTCCGCGGGGATGACGGTCGTAAAAGCGTGTTACCCCTCGGCCCGGTCGATCGCCGCCAGCTCGGCCTTGGACTTGCGAATCGCCTTCAACCGGTGGCGGACGTACCAGATCACCGCGACGACGATCGCCACCCCGATCACCGCGTCGAGCGAGTGGAACACCGCCCGCACGCGCGGGTCGCCGTGCCAGGCCTCGCCCAGTTCGCGCCCGACCCAGGCCAGCGCGAAGCAGAACGGCCAGCTGCCGACGAAAGTGTAGATGTGGAACGGCACCAGCTTCATCCGCGCGACCCCGGCGGGGAAGGCGATGAAGGTGCGGATGACTGGCAGCAGACGTCCCACGAACACCGCCGCCGATCCCCAGCGCGCAAAGAAACGGTCGGCAGCGTCGAGTTCGTCGGCGCCGATCAGCAGATATTTGCCGTAGCGCAGCACGAACGGCCGCCCGCCGCGCTTGCCGACTTCATAGGCGACGATCGAGCCGAGATTGCAGCCCAGCGCGCCCGCGGTCGCGGCGAGCCAGATGTCCATCTTACCCTGGCTGACCAGATAGCCCGCGAACGGCATGATGAGTTCGGACGGCAGCGGCACGCAGGCGCTTTCGATCGCCATCAGCAGCGCGACGCCCCAATAGCCGGTGGCTTCGATCACGCTGATGACGATGTTCGCCAGGAACGACAGGATTTGCTCGACCATGGGTGCGGGTGGTGGCCGATGATGCGGTGAAAGGCCAGAGGCAAAGCGATGCGCCGCACTCTCCCATCCGTCATTCCCGCGAAGGCGTGAATCAATTGTGGCTGACCATGAAGTTCTTTCCGTAAGTTCAGCCAGAATTGATCCCCGCCTCCGCGGGGATGACGAGGGAGTGGGGCGAGTCAGACCTCCGGCAACACCTGGTCCGAAATCCCCCAATGCGTCAGCGATCGGCCGTTTGCCCGCTTCAGCAGCGTATCTAGATCGCGCGCCGTGAACGCCGCCGGGCTGTCGATGTGCTTCAACTCGCTCCACGTCACCGGCGTCGCCACGCCCGCCCCCGCCCGCGCGCGCACGACATATGGCAACACCGCGGTGCTCCCGCGCTGATTGCGCAGCCAGTCGAGGAAGATGCGACCCTTTCGCTCCGCCTTCTTCATGTTCGCGGTGAAGCGGTGGCTTTCGGCCTCCCCCAGAGCGCGGGCGAAGCGTTCGGCGAAGGATTTGACTGCGGGCCACTCCGCATCGGGCTTCAGCGGCACGATCACATGGACGCCCTTGCCGCCCGACAGCATCGGGTAGCTGGTGAGACCGATGTCGGCGAGGTGCTGCTTGATATCCTCCGCCGCGCGTTTCACGTCGTCGAAGCCGAGCCCTTCGTCGGGGTCGAGGTCGAAGACCATGCGGTCGGGCTTCTCGACGTCCGACACCAGACTTCCCCAGCCGTGAAACTCGATCGTCCCCATCTGGACGCACGCCAGCATCCCATCCGCGCTGTCGATGTAGAGATAGGGTTCGGTCGATCCGTCCTTTTCGCGGATGTCGACGTGGTGGACGAACTCGCCGAACGACCCCGCGTCGTGCTTCTGGAAGAAACACTGTTTCGCGCGACCTTGCGGACACCGCACCAGACTGATCGGGCGGTTGGCCAGCCACGGCAGCATCGCCGGGGCCAAAGCTTCGTAATAGGCGGCGAGCTGGCCCTTGGTCAGCTTGCTGGTCGGATCGATGATGCGGTCGGGACTGCTGATCTTGATCGACGCGGTGCTGGCGGGTGGATCGGCGGGCTTCTCCGCGACGACCTCGTTCGCCGGTTTGTCCTCGCGTAAGCCTAAGAAGCTCGCGTGGCGGACGACGCCCTCGGCGGTGAATTCGGCGAAGGCGACTTCGGCGACCAGTTTCGGGCTGACCCAATGCGCGCCCCGCGCGGCGGCGCGGGGGACGTCGACCGGAGCGGTCTTGCGCGCGAGTCTGTCGAGTTTCGCGCGCAGATCGAGCATCGATTCGCTCGAGAAGCCCGTCCCGACCTTGCCCGCATAGCGTAAGCCATTCGGGCCGTTCAGTCCGAGTAATAGCGCCCGGAAGCCGCGGCCGGCCTTGTCGCTTTCCGACCAGCCGACGATGACGAACTCCTGGCGCAGGGTGCATTTGGTCTTCACCCAGCCCTTCGTCCGGGTGCCACGATAGGGGGCGTCGGCCTGTTTCGACACGACGCCTTCGAACCCCTCCGCGCACATCGCCTCGAACAGCTTCTCGCCCGATCCGACGACGTGTTCGGAGTAGCGCAGCGTATCGTCAGCGCCATCGAACAGGGGGCGGAGTCGATCCTTGCGCTCGACGAGCGGGCGGGGGGCGAGATCCTCGCCATCCAGTTCGAGCAGGTCGAAGGCAAACATCGCGAGGCCATCGCCGCCGCTCGAGATCGCGTTCTGCAGGGTCGAGAAGTCGGGCTTGCCGTCCTTGAACGCGACGACCTCGCCATCGATCAGCGCACTGTCGACGGACAATTGCGCCGCGGCGGCGACGATGCCGGGGAATTTATCGGTCCAGTCGAGCCCGGTGCGGGTGAAAACCTTCGCCTTGCCCCCGGCGACCGCGATCAAGGCGCGGTAGCCGTCGTACTTCATCTCGTGGAGCCAGCCGTTTCCGGTGGGGACGCTGTCGACGAGGGTGCAGAGTTGCAGCGGGCGGAACTTGGGAAATCGTCCCCGGAACGGGGACGGCGACCGCGAAGCGGTGGAGGGGGTTCTCCTCGAACGAGTCGTTTGCGGCCCGCCCCCTCCACCACCAGCGTCGCTGGCGGTCCCCCTCCCCGTACCGGGGAGGAATTTATGAGGGGGCCAGCTTTTCAGATCCTTCGCTGTCTTGCCCTCGGCGATCTCCTGCATCGTCCGACCGGTCTTCACGCTGGTCAGCCCGGCCTCGACCAGTTCGTCGGCGCCGCCCGCGTCAGCATCGTCGATCTTGCGGAGCAACCAGTTCTCTCGGCTTTCCTTGCCGCGCGGTTTCAGGCGGATCAGCAGCCATTCGCCGCGCATCCGTGTCCCCTGCAGGCGGAAGTGCAGGTGGCCCTTCTCCAGATCCTTCGCGCTCTTGCCCTCGATCGGCGCCCACAGCCCATCGTCCCACAGCATGACGGTGCCGCCGCCATATTCGCCCTTGGGGATCGTCCCTTCGAAATCGGCGTAGGACAGCGGGTGATCCTCGGTCCTGACCGCAAGGCGCTTTTCCGCCGGGTCGAGGCTTGGCCCGCGGGTCACCGCCCAGCTTTTGAGCACGCCGTCGAGTTCGAGCCGGAAGTCCCAGTGCAGCCGCGTCGCATCGTGCTTCTGCACCATGAAACGATTGCCGGTGCCGGCCGCGATCTCGCCCGCGGGCTCGGCGGTCTTCGCGAAGTCGCGCTTGGCGTTGTATTTTTCAAGCGGGTCGCTGCTCACATTCCCCTCCCGGGCAGGGAGGGGTCAGGGGCGGATCGGCCGCGGGCGGTAGCGCTCGTGGAGAGCCACCCACTCCCGGCCCCTCCCTTCCAGGGAGGGGAGCTAGGCACGCTTCTTTGCCGGAGTTTTCTTTGCCGGCTCCTTCTTCGCCGCGGGCTTGCGCGCAGGTGCCTTCTTCGCGGGAGCGGCCTTCGACAGGGCAGTCCCCCCCTTCCCCTCCAGCGACTTCTTCAGCGCCGCCATCAGGTCGACGACGTTGCCGCCCGACGGACGTGTGCCCGAATCCGCGTCCTCGATAATCTTGCGGCCCTTCGCCTTCTTCTTCCGCTCGATCAGGTCCTTCAGCGCATCGACGTAGCGGTCGTGGAATTCCTGCGGATCGAACTTCGACGTCTTCTTCTCGATCAGCGTCGAGGCGAGGTCGAGCAGGTCGGCATCGGGCTTGTCGTCGGGGATGTCGCGGAAATAGCCTTGCGCCTTGTTGACCTCGTCGGCGTAGCGCAGCGTTTCCAGCACCATGCCGCGACCGCAGGGCTTCAGACTGACGACATATTCGCGGCCCCGCATCGCCAGTTGACCCAGGCCCACCTTGCGCGCCTTGCGCAGCGCCTCGCGCAGCACGATGAAGGCTTCTTCCGCCAGATCGTCGGCGGGGACGACGAAATAGGGGCGTTCGTAATAGAGCACGTCGATCTCGTCGGCATCGACGAACTGGGTCAGCTCCAGCGTCTTCTTCGATTCGAGCTTCACCGCGTCGATCTCGTCCTGTTCGAGCAGGACATATTCGTCCTTCGACAGCGCAAAGCCCTTCACGATCTCGTCGGTATCGACCGGCCCCAGACCGGGGACGACCTTCTCGTACTTCACCCGCTTGCCGCTGGGTTCGTGGACCTGGTGGAACGCAATCTGCGCACCCGATTTGGTCGCCGAATAGATTTCGACTGGGATCGACACGAGCGCGAGCCGGATCTGTCCCTGCCAATAGGCGCGTGCGGCCATCGAAGCGTCCCCGTGTCGTTGCGAGGCCGATTCAATTATCGGTGGGCGAGTCGGGTTCCGCTGTTGGCGGTCAGACCTCGCTGCTCAAGATCAAGCGCCGGCCAGCTCCGCGCGACCGGCGAGCCAGACGTGCGTGCACAGCTGCGCCTCGGGCGTGTCGGTCGCCTCCAGTGCGGCGACGGTGACCCAACCTTCGCTGCGCAGCTTCGCGCCCTCGGCCGGGTCGGTGCCGACCGGCAGGAACAGCCGTCGCCGCTCCGGCGTGCGCGCCAGGCTGCCGAGCACGGGGTCGAGGAACAGCGACATGCCGACCGCCGGCTCCTCGCGGCCATCGGCGTGGAGAATGACGTAACTGCCGCCGCGCCCGATCTCGCGCAACGCGCCGGCGGCGAAGATCGAGAAGCCGAACCAGCTCTGATATTCGAAGCCATGGCGTTCGGTCGGGTCGAGTGTCAGTTGCGTGCCCGCGGGTAATGCGGCGGCGATCTTTTCCAATCCGTCGATCCGCCCCGAGAGCGCGCCGCCGGTGTCGTGGGCGCGCAGCTTCGCGATGGCGGCATCGAACGGCCCGGCAGCCTCGATCAGCGGCAGATAGCGCGGGTCGATCGCGGCGACGCCGCCGGCGTCCTTCGCATCGAGCGCCTCGCGGAGTTCGGTCAGGCGCGCGTCGGGCCAGTTTTCGGCCAGCGTCGGCACCAGGTCGGGCAACGTGAAATCGACCGACACGCCGGTGATTCCCGCCTGGGTCAGCGCCTCGACCGCGACCGACACGACTTCGCGCGCGGCGGCGACCGAATCGAGGCCGATCAGCTCGATGCCGAGCTGCCGCATCGCGCGCGCCGGATTGAGATCGCTGCCGCGCAGTTTGAGCACCGGGCCGGCATAGGACAGCCGCAGCGGTCGCGGATGGTGGCCCATGCGGGTGGCGGCGATGCGGCCGACCTGCGCGGTGATGTCCGGCCGGATCGCGAGATTGCGCTGCGACACCGGATCGACGAACCGCACCGCGCCGTGCGCACCACCGGCCTTCAGCCGCGCGCTCAGCTCGTCTTCGAACTCCGCGAGCGGCGGGTCGACCTGCTCATAGCCATACCCACGCGCGACATCGAGCACGCCCCGCTCGATCCGCGCGGCGACATCCGCCAGCGGCGGCAGGCGATCGTCGAACCCTTCGGGGAGGAGGCCGGTCATCTGAAGGTGCTGGAAAGAGCGATCATGCGCCGCCCCATATCCGTTCGCCCTGAGCTTGTCGAAGGGCTGCCTTGCTTCTTACCGCATTGCTCGCGGCACGAAGAAAAGAACAGTGCTTCGACAGGCTCAGCACGAACGTCGTTTGGTTCAGAACGACAGCGCCATCGCGGTCTTGACCCCACCCAGCGCCTTGACCTTGGCCAGCAGGTCGGCACTCACCGCTCCGTCGACGCTCAGCAGCAGCACTGCCTCGCCACCGGCTTCGCGGCGGCCGAGGTGGAAGGTGCCGATATTGACGCCCGCCTCGCCCAGCAGCGACCCCAGGCGCCCGATGAAGCCTGGCGCGTCCTCGTTGACGACGTAGAGCATGTGGCCGGCCAGATCGGCCTCGACCTTGATGCCGAACAGTTCGACCAGGCGCGGCGCGCGGTTGCCGAACAGGGTGCCGGCGACCGATCGTTCGCCCGCGTCGGTCTTCACCGACACGCGCAGCAGCGTGTGATAGTCGCCTTCGCGCTCGGTGCGGACTTCGCGCACTTCGACGCCGCGTTCCTTCGCCAGGAAGGGCGCGTTGACCATGTTCACCGTGTCGGTCTGGGTGCGCAGGAAGCCGGCGAGCACCGCGGAGACGATCGGCTTCTGGTTGACCTCGGCGGCCGCACCCTCGCTGTGGATCGAGATGCGCGGGATGGCGCCGGTCGACAGCTGGCCGACCAGAGACCCAAGCTTTTCGGCGAGCGCCATGTACGGCTTCACCCGCGGCGCTTCCTCGGCCGAGATCGACGGGCTGTTGAGCGCGTTGGTGACGCCGCCGGTCATCAGGAAATCGGCCATCTGTTCGGCGACCTGGATCGCGACGTTGACCTGCGCTTCGCTGGTCGAGGCGCCGAGATGCGGGGTCGCGACGAAGTTCGGGGTGCCGAATAGCGCATGTTCCTTGGCCGGCTCGGTCACGAACACGTCGAGTGCTGCACCCGCGATGTGACCCGAATCGAGCAACTCCTTGAGCGCCGCTTCGTCGATCAGCCCGCCGCGCGCGCAGTTGATGATGCGCACGCCCTTCTTGGTCTTGGCGAGGTTTTCGGCCGACAGGATGTTGCGGGTCTGGTCGGTCAGCGGCGTGTGCAGCGTGATGAAGTCGGCGCGCGCGAGCAGCTGGTCGAGCTCGACCTTCTCGACGCCCAGTTCGACGGCGCGCTCGGGGCTGAGAAACGGATCGAAGGCGATGACCTTCATGCGCAGGCCCAGCGCGCGGTCGGCGACGATCGAGCCGATGTTGCCCGCGCCGATCAGGCCGAGCGTCTTGCCGGTGACCTCGACGCCCATGAAGCCGTTCTTCGGCCACGTCCCTGCCTGGGTCTGCGCGTTGGCTTCGGGCAGCTGGCGGGCCAGCGCGAACATCAGCGCGATGGCATGTTCGGCGGTGGTGATCGAGTTGCCGAACGGGGTATTCATGACGACCACGCCCTTCGCGGAGGCGGCGGGGATGTCGACGTTGTCGACACCGATGCCGGCGCGGCCGACGACCTTCAAATTGGTCGCGGCGTCGAGGATCGCCTTGGTCACCTTGGTCGAGCTGCGGATGGCGAGGCCATCATAGTCGCCGATGATCGCGATCAGTTCTTCCGGCGTCTTGCCGGTGATCTCGTCGACCTCCAACCCACGCTCACGAAAGATCTGCGCGGCCTTGGGGTCCATTTTGTCGCTGATGAGGACTTTGGGCATTCTTACTTCTCCGTACCCCGGCGAAGGCCGGGGCCCAGTTACGATGTGTGTGGAAGCTGGGCCCCGGCCTTCGCCGGGGAACAGGGTCAGCCCGCCTTCGCGGTCGCGTAGGCCCAGTCGAGCCAGGGGCCGAGCGCTTCGATATCGGCGGTGTCGACGGTCGCACCGCACCAGATGCGCAGGCCGGGGGGGGCGTCGCGATAGCCGGCGACGTCGTACGCCGCGCCGACCTTTTCCAGCGCACCGGCCATCGTCTTGATGAAGCCCTCGTCCGCCCCGGCGACGGTCAGGCACACGCTGGTCTTCGACCGCGAGGCTTCGTCCGCGGCGAGATGGCCGAGCCAGTCGCGCTCGGCGACGATCTTGTCGAGCGCCGCAGCGTTCGCGTCCGACCGCGCGATCAGCCCGCCCGCACCCAGCGACTTCGCCCATTCCAGGCTGGCGATACAATCCTCGACCGCCAGCATCGAGGGCGTGTTGATCGTCTCGCCCCTGAAGATGCCTTCGGCCAGCTTGCCTTTTGAGACGAGGCGGAAGACCTTCGGCAGCGGCCAGGCCGGCGTATAGCTTTCCAGCCGCTCGACCGCGCGGGGGCCGAGGATCAGGACGCCGTGGCCGCCTTCGCCGCCCAGCACCTTCTGCCAGCTGAAGGTCGCGACGTCGATCTTGTCCCACGGCAGGTCGTAGGCGAACACCGCGCTGGTTGCGTCGGCGAAGCTGAGACCTTCACGGGTATCGGCGATCCAATCGCCGTTCGGCACGCGCACGCCGCTGGTGGTGCCGTTCCAGGTGAAGAGTACGTCGGTCGACCAGTCGACCGCACCCAGGTCCGGCAGCTGGCCGTAATCGGCGCGCAGGACGGTGGGATCGAGCTTCAGCTGCTTGACCGCGTCGGTGACCCAACCTTCACCGAAGCTTTCCCACGCGAGCGTCGTAACCGGACGCGCGCCCAGCATCGTCCACATCGCCATTTCGAACGCGCCGGTGTCCGAGCCGGGCACGATGCCGATGCGATGCGTGTCGGGCAGGGCCAGCAGCTCGCGCATCAGGTCGATGCAGTATTGGAGGCGCGCCTTGCCGATCTTTGACCGGTGCGAGCGGCCGAGCGATTCGGTGGCAAGATTTTCGGGGGCCCAGCCCGGCGGCTTTGCGCAAGGACCGGAAGAGAAAAACGGACGCGCCGGCTTGGTCGCCGGGGCGAGGGGTAGTTCAGTCATGTCAGACTCTCCTCACAGAGAGCACGCGCGGCGTTGGGACCGCGTGGCCCGTCGGCGGGCCTAACGATGCGGAAGCGTCTGTCAAACGTAACATCGGTTACGATTGCGCCCGACCGGTGGTGCGGCGCGACGAAGCCCGCGTGACAAAGCGCGCCCGCCCCGTGATGATTGCACGCGTGTTCCGGTTTCTCGCGCTTGCCCTCGCCCTGTCGCTCGCCGCCTGCGGCAGCGGGCGCCCGCAACAGCCATCGCGTCCCGCCGGAGCGCCGCCGGTCACGCTAAACCAGCCGCCCAGCCGCGCCACACAGCAATGTTTTGCCGACCTGTCGCGCGAGAATGTCCGCTATTCGCCGCTGCCCGACCGCGACTTCGGTGGTGGCTGCCTGCTCGTCGGCACGGTCCAGCTGATCGATTACGGCGTGCCGACGACCAGTCTGAAGGCGATGGCCTGTCCGCTGGCGCGCACCTTCATCGCCTGGGTCCGCAACGGCGTGGTGCCGGCGGGGCGCGAGATCCTGGGTAGCGACGTGCGCAAGGTCGAGACGTTCGGCACCTATGCCTGTCGCAACCGCGTCGGCACAGCGACCTCGCGCCTGTCCGAACATGCCACGGGCAATGCGGTCGACATCTCCGCCTTCGTGCTCGCCGACGGGCGCCGGATCACCATCGAGCGCGACTGGCGGACGATGGACCCTGACGTGCAGCGCTTTCTGCAGGTCATCCGCCAATCGGCCTGCCGTCGGTTCCGGACCGTGCTGTCGCCCGATTACAACGCGGCGCACTATAACCACCTGCACCTCGATCTCGGCGGTGCCGCATTGTGCCGGTAATAAAAGGCGCGTAGTCCCTGACAAAATGACAGATACCAAAGTGCCAGAGCGCGTCTTTCCGCGCGCGAAACAGGATGCCGAAACCGCCAAGCAGGGCGTGTCGACCCCCCAGACCGAGCATCCTTCCTACCGCCTCGCCTTCCAGGACATGGACTTCCTGCTGCGCGAAGACCTGCGGCCGGTCCGCTTTCAGCTCGAACTGCTGAAGCCCGAGCTGATCCTGGAAGAAGCGAAGATCGCCTCGACCTTCGTCTTCTACGGCTCGGCGCGCATTCCCGAACCTGAAAAGGCCCGCGCGCTGCTCGACGCCGCGCCCGCCGACGGCCCGCAGCGCCGGATCGCCGAGCGGCTGGTCGAGAAGTCCAAATTTTACGACGTCGCGCGCGAGCTGGCGCGCAAGGTCAGCAACTTCCCGCTCGACGAAGCCGGCATGCGCCACTTCGTCGTCTGTTCGGGCGGCGGGCCGTCGATCATGGAAGCCGCCAACCGCGGCGCGTGCGACGTCGGCGCCGATTCGGTCGCCCTGAACATCGTCCTGCCGCACGAACAGGCGCCGAACCCGTACGTCACGCCGGCGCTGAGCATGCAGTTCCACTATTTCGCGCTCAGGAAGATGCACTTCCTGCTCCACGCCCGTGCGCTCGCCGCCTTCCCCGGCGGGTTCGGGACGTTCGACGAGCTGTTCGAGCTGCTGACCCTGATTCAGACCGGCAAAATCAAGCCGATCCCGGTGCTCCTGTTCGGCCGTGCCTTCTGGGAACGCGTCGTCAACTTCCCCGCGCTGGTGGAAGAAGGCGTCATCTCCGAGAAGGACCTGTCGCTGTTCACCTATTGCGAAACGGCGGAGGAAGGCTGGGAAGTCGTGCGCCAGCATTACGCGGAGCATGACCCAACGCTGTAACCCGACGGCCTCGCCAAATCGGACAGCGGCGCCGGCACAGCCGGCTCCGTCTGACGACGCGGCGACACTCCTAGTGCTCGTACTGCCGCCGATACTCCGCCCGCTCGACCATGCGCAGTCGCTCCGGGTCGGCTGCCGCTTTTGCCGTGTCTCCAAGACTCCTGAAGATCGCACTGCGCCGCTCGAGAGCCCGGTGGTCATTCGGATCGGCTCTCAACGCCGCGTCGAGGTGCCATAGAGCCGTGTCTCCGTCGCCTGCGCGTAGCGCGAGGGCGACCTCGCCACGAAGCATCGCCGGGTGCTGCGGTCCCGCCGCACGAACGGCCGAAAAATCCGCGCGCGCAAGGTTGGCATCCCCGCGCCAGACATGCGTCAGGCCGCGATTTGCGCGCGCATCGACATTTACCGGCCGCGCCCGCAAGACGGCATCGAAATCGTCCGAGGCGACCTGCAGATCGCCGACGTTGAGCGCCAGAATGCCACGATACAAATGCGCATCGATATTATCGGGGTCGCGATTTAGGGCCACGATATAGTAGTGGATCGCGGCAAGAGTTTCGCCGATCGCCTCTGCCAGATCCTCGCCCTTGAGATCATGCTCTGCGATCAGGCGATTGCACGCCTGAATGTCGCCGGGCTGCTTTTCCCGCCCCGCACACGCCTCTCGAAGCGTCTGTCGCGGCAGGTCTATGGCGAGCCGGAGCCCAAAGCCGGCCAGCGACAGTCCCGGAACGCCATTCCACAGCAGGGATGACCCATAGCGCCGGGGTTGACCGTTCCGCTCGAACGTTGCCGAGAGAGCGCACGACACCGGCCGTGGCGAACCCACCAAGCAGCAGCAGCAGCGTCGGCGCGAAAGCGGCCGACTGCGCGAAGCGTTCAGCAGTCGGCGTTCAGATCAGGATGCTGACTGCCAGCAGCCCGATCCCGACGGCGAGATTGGCCAGGAAGCGCGGACGCGGGCGCCACCGGATGTCGGACTGCGGCTGCGTTACATCCCGGCGCGACGGCGCATATCGGAAATAATCGACGACATAGCGCGCAGGCGCGAATGCAGCGGCGAGGGCGATCGAAGCCCAGATCTGCGGCGGGATCCAATCGTTCATCGGTCGACGGAGATGCGTCGCGACTCGATTGCGCGCAACGCCGCATCCGGTTGGCTCACCCCGCGAAGAACCGTGCCACCTCCGCATCGACGTCGCGCAACAGCAGTCGCAAGCGTTCCTTCGCATCTTCGGGATGGTCGCCCGGCATTCCGGCCATCGCCCAGTCGCCGAACTGACGGTCGGTGGTGCCGCGATCCTCCAGGATGCGGACGTCGGTGTGACGCGCGTCGCGGCGAATGCGATCGAAGGCGTCGTCGATGCTGTTCGATGGTCCCTCGAGCACCTGAAGGTACCGGTCGCCGTCGCTCCACAGGATACCGGAAATGCCGTCCATGCCGTTGTTGCGGCGCGATTCGGCGAGGATGTCGTGCTTGTCCGCCCGCGGATCGCGGCCGATGGCGCGGCTGGAATAGATCAGGCGGCGAAGGGACGGGATCGCGAGCATCGACCAAAGTTAGTCATTCGCGGACGATTGCAGAAGGTGTGATTTTTGCGAGAGGCGCAGAGGCAAAGAAAAAGCCGGGGATGTGGCCCCGGCTCCATGCACTTGCGTGTGTCCGCCATGCCGTCAGACGGAGCGAGCTTTGCTCGCACCGCCGCCCGTCGTGGCGACTCGCCCGTTATTTCGGCGCGCGTTCCTTCGCAGCCGGATCGACCGACGGCGCGCCGCTGGCGGGCGTCGCGGCGTTCTGGACGTCGGCGGTGTTGCCGAGCGTGCCGGTGCCTTCCTTGTTGGTCGCAGCATCCGGCGCCGGGGTGCCTTCGGCAGGCGCGGCGCCCGCTGCCGGGGCGGCCGGAAGCGGCAGGTTGGAGCCCTGCGCATTGAGGTAGGCGATCACGTTCGCGCGTTCCTCGGCATTGCCCAGACCCGCGAACGTCATCTTGGTGCCATCGGCGAACTTGCGCGGGCTCTTCAGCCAGGCGTCCATCGCGTCGAACGTCCAGGTGCCGCCCTTCGCCTTCAGCGCTTCGGAAAAGGCGAAGCCCGCCTTGCCCTGCGCGATGCCCTCGCCCAGCGTCGCCCACAGGTTGGGACCCACGCCGTTGGCGCCGCCCTGATTGATCGTGTGGCAGGCGGCGCACTTGGCGAAGCTCGCCTGGCCCTTGGCAACGTCGGCGGTGGCGAGACGCGCTGCGATCGGCGCTTCGGCCGAACCGCCGCCGGCACCGCCTTCTTCAACGCCCTCGATCGGATAGCCCATCTTTTCCGGACGACCGCCGTGGAACGCCATGCCGCTCGCGATCGACAGCCCCAGCGCGCAGACGCAGCCCGCCAGCACCCAGCCCGCGATCGTGTTGGTCTTATTGTCCATTGCCGCCCGTTTGGAAAAGAGTTGTAAGTCCCCCGCCCTTAAAGCGCGGGATTGCCCATCGCAAGCATGGCGATTACGCGGCCTGCTCTTATGGAAAATTACGCGCCCCCCGCGCGCCCGATCGTGGCGCGGATGACCGAAGCAGCCCGGAGCGAACCGAACCGCGCCGTCGCGTTCCAGGGCGCGCCGGGCGCCAACAGCCATGTCGCCGCAATGGAAGCCTTTCCCGACGGGCTGCCCCTGCCGTGCTTCGACTTTGCCGACGCGATCGAGGCGGTACAGACGGGCATCGCAGATTGCGCGATCATCCCGATCGAAAATTCGCTGCACGGCCGCGTCGCCGACATGCACTTCCTGCTGCCGGAATCGGGGCTGGTCATCACCGGCGAGCATTTCCTAAACATCCGTCATGCCCTGCTGGCGGTCGGCGGGCGCGCGGACGTACGCGAGACGATGAGCCATCCGCAGGCGCTGGGCCAGTGCCGCCACTGGCTGCGGGAGGCAGGCATCAAGCCGGTCGCCTATCCCGACACCGCCGGGGCGGCGGCAGTCGTCGCCGACCTGAAGGATCCGGCGGTGGCGGCGCTTGCGCCACCGGCGGCGGCGAAGCTGTATGGGCTGACCGTGCTGGAAGCGGACGTGTCGGACGCCGCGCAGAACGTCACGCGCTTCGTGACGCTGGCGCGCGCCGGACTGCCGGTCGAGGGTGCGGGGCCGTTCATCACGACATTCGTGTTCGAGGTGAAGAATATCCCGGCCGCGCTCTACAAGGCGCTGGGCGGCTTCGCGACGAACGGCGTCAACATGACGAAGCTGGAAAGCTACCAGCGCGAGGCGCGGTTCTCGGCGACCGAATTCTATGCGGATATCGTCGGCATGCCGGGGGATGCGGCGGTCGACCGGGCGATGGACGAACTGCGGTACCATTCGAAATGGGTGCGGGTGCTGGGGACGTACCCTCAGGCGCGGGTGCGGGGGTGACGCAGCGGCGGGCGATCGCGTTGATCGTGGGAATTGCGGCGCTGTGATTCGTCGCGTTTCAAGTCGGCGTGGACTGGGGAAAGGTCATCGGTCGGGCGATCTTTTAGCCCTCTCCCCGATCGGGGAGAGGGTTGGGAGAGGGGCCTGTCCGCGGGCGTTAGTCTCGGTGAGACATCTCCCCCCTTTCCCAAACCCTCTCCTCTGAAGGGGAGAGGGCTTAAGCGGCCGCCCATTCTTCTAGGAGCGTTCGGGCAATCGCGTAGGGTGGCGGCGGTAGGAACTTCGCATCCTCCACCCCCGCCAGCGCCGCACGAACCTCGCCCTTCGTTACCCAGAAGGCGTCCTCGATCTCCTTCGCGTCGATCGTCAGCACATCGCTCTCCGCCGTCGCGATCGCCGCCAGCATCAGCTGCCCCGGGAACGGCCAGGGCTGGCTGGCGAGGTATCGCACATCGGACACGCGCACGCCCGCCTCCTCGAACAGTTCGCGCGCGACGGCTTCCTCCAGCGATTCGCCAGGTTCAACGAAGCCCGCCAATGCCGAGTAGCGCCCCGGCGGGAAGGCGGCCTGTCGTCCGACCAGCGCGCGACCGTCGTGTTCGGCGAGCATGATGACGACCGGGTCGACACGCGGGAAATGCTCGGCCCCGCAGTTGGGGCAGGAGCGCGCCCAGCCGCCCTTGATAATCGCGGTCGCGGTGCCGCAATTGGCGCAGAAGCCATTGCGCGCGTGCCAGCCGGTGACGCTGCGCACCGTGCCGAAGATCGCGGCATCGCCCGGCGGCATCGCGTCTAGCATTCGCATCAGCGCGCCCGATCGGGCGGGCGTGGCGGTGTCGCCCGGTCGGCTTTCCGCAAAAAAGGGTCGCTGCTCGCGATCGAAGCCGAGGAAGATCGGCGTACCCTCCGCCGTCGCGATCGAATCCCAAGCGATCGCGCCGTCCGGATCGACCGCGGGATCGCCCCCGACCAGCCGCATCAGCCGCGCGCGCGGGTTGGCGAGCGCCGCGGCCAGCGCCGGTTCGTCCCCGCGGACGGCGTCGGACCGGTCGAGCCAGCCGCCGGTGAAGCCGGTTGCGATCACTTCTGCGCCGAGTCGGCGTAGAGCGCCTTCACCACGTCGCTGCGTACCGGCCAGCGGTCGGCGGGGAAATAGTTGACCATCACGGTGCCGCGGATCTTCTTGACCGGATCGACCCAGGCGATCGTGCCGGCCGCCCCGCCCCAGCCATAAGTGCCCTTGCTCGCGCCGCCGGGCACGTCGGCAAGGTACACCGATCCGCCCGCGCCATAGCCCATCGGCGGCCCCTGCGTGCCCCCGGTCGCGCCGCCGACGCCCTGAAAGGTGACGCCGGGCGGCAGCAGGTTCGACAGGGCGAGGCGCACCGTCTGCGGCTTCATCACCCGGACGCCGTCGAGGGTGCCTTCGTCGACCAGCATGTGAAGGAAGCGGTCGTAATCGCGCGCCGAGGACACCAACCCGGCGCCTCCATAGGGGAAGCTCGGTGGCTGGGTGAAGGCCGAGGCCTTGGCGGGATCGAGCGGGGTCAGCGTCGTGCCCGCGATCAGGTAGTTGTCGGCGAAGCGGCCGATCTCCGACTGCGGCACGGTCCAGTAGCTCGACCGCATCTTGAGCGGATCGAACAGTCGTGTCTGGACAAAGCGTTCGAAGGACACGCCCGACACCTTCTCGACCACCGCGGCGGTCAGGTCGAGGCCGATCGAATAGCTCCATTTCGTCCCCGGCTGGGCGATCAGCGGCGCCTGGGCGACGCGGCGCGCGAAGTCCTGGAGCGACTTGGGCCGCGCGAGCTTCGCCTGCGCCTCGACCGCGGCGTTGATCGCACCGGGCAGCAGGCCGAGGCGTTCGTATTCCTTCAGCAGCGGGCCCTTGGCCGAGATATTGTAGCTCAATCCCGCAGTGTGGGTCAGCAGCATACGGATGGTGATCGGCCGCGTCGCAGGTACCGATTCGAGCGACGTGTCCGGGCTGGTCAGCACGCGCATCTGATTGAATTCGGGGTAGATGTCGCTCAGCGGCTGGTCGAGTTTCAGCTTGCCGTCCTCGATCAGCATCATCGCCGCCATCGCGGTGATCGGCTTGGTCATCGAATAGACGCGCCACAGCGTGTCGGGACCCGCCTTCGCGGCGTCGGGGTCGAGCGAGATGCTGCCGGCCGACACGAACAGAGTCGGGGCGTCGCCGCGGCCAAAGGCGCCGACGATGCCGGGCATCTTCTTGGTCGAGACGTATCCGTCAAACAGCGCCCGGATCGCGGCGTGGCCCTGAGCCTGCGCGGGTCGGGGTACCGGTTGCGGACTGCGCTGTCCTTCCCAGGCATGGGCCGCCACCGTGCTGCCCACCGCCAGCGCCAACGCAATCACGACCTTCGAGCGCATCAATCCCTCCGAAACTTGTCCGCTGCCTTTGCGAACAGGGTCGGCAGGCCTGCCTCGGCAAGCCGTGCGACCGGCCACCATTCGCCGCCAGCCCCCGCTGTCTGCGCCTCCACGCGCGCCGCGGCAAGCCGGCAGATCAGGCGAAAATGCGTGAAGACGTGGATGATTTCGTCATCCCGCCATTGCCAGTCGGCCTGGGCGGGCGCGTCGGCGAGGTCCGGCGCGTCGTCGCTCCACGGCCCGGTCGGCAGCGCGCGCATGCCGCCGAGCAGGCCCTTTTCGGCGCGGCGGACAAGGAGCACCTCGTCGCCCCACGTCAGCCAGAAGATGGTGCCGTAGCGTGTGGGCTTGGCGGCCTTCGCCTTCTTCGCCGGAAACGCCTCGGGGTCGCCGCTCGCAAAGCCGGCGCAGTCGTCACGCAGCGGGCAGAGCAGGCATTTGGGCGCGCGCGTCGTGCAGATGCCTGAGCCGAGGTCCATCATCGCCTGCGCGAAATCGCCGGCGCGGGTGTCGGGGGTTATCGAATCGGCCTGGGCGCGGAGGTTCGTTCCGTCGTCGGCGAACAACCGCGCGACAACCCGCTTCACATTGGCATCGATCACCACCGCGCGCCGACCGAAGGCGATCGCGGCGATGGCGGCGGCGGTGTAGTCGCCCAGGCCCGGCAGCGAACGCAATTCGGCCTCGGTATCGGGAAAGCGTCCGCCGTGGTTCGAGACGACCGCGCGCGCGCATTTGAGCAGGTTGCGGGCGCGGGCATAATAGCCAAGTCCCGCCCATGCCGCCATGACGTCTTCATCCAACGCCGCCGCGAACGCCTCCAGCGTCGGCCAGCGCGCCACCCAACTCTCGAAGCGCGGGCGCACCGCGGCGACCGTCGTCTGTTGCAGCATCACTTCCGACAGCCAGACGCGATATGGATCGGGCGGCGGACTGCCCGGGGGGCTGCGCCACGGCAGCGTGCGGGCATGCGCATCGTACCAGGCGAGCAGGCGGACGGCGAATTGTGGGGAGACCTTTGCGGACACCGCGGCTCTATGGCATGGATCACACCGCATGCCGAAGCCCCCCCAGCCGAAACCGGTCAAAGCCGAACCGGTGCGCGCCAATCGCGTGCGCCAGGTCAGCGAACTGCTGCCCGACGTCGGCCGCGCCGCGTTCCGGCGGTTCGGCTTCGTCCAGTCGTCGGTGGTGACGCGCTGGGGTGAGATCGTGGGAACACGCTATGCCCGCGTGTCCTCGCCCGAATCGATTCGGTTCCCGCATGGCGAGCGCGCGAACGGGGTGCTGACCCTGGTCGTACAGGGCGCGCATGCGACGATGATGCAGCACATCGCGCCCGAGATCATCGATCGCGTGAACCGCTTCTTCGGGTACGGTGCGGTCGCCAAGCTGACGATCCGCCAGGGAGACGTGAAGCGCGAGGTTCGCCGCGCGCCGCCCGCCGTTCGCCCGGTCAGCCACGAACTGGGCGAATCGCTGCGCACGATCGCCGACCCGGAATTGAAGCAGGTGCTGGCAGCCCTTGCCGCCGGCGTCGAAAGCGCGCCGCCCATCCCGATTCCCTTTCTCGGAAAGATCAGTTGATGCGTATTCCCTTCGCTCTTGCCGCCGCCGTCGTGCTGGCCGCCGCCGCCCCGCAGGCCACCAAGGACTGGCGCACGACCGCCGCCGCGACGCCGAGTGGCAGCATCGTCGTCGGTAATCCGGCAGCGAAGGTGAAGCTGGTCGAGTATCTGAGCTTCACCTGCCCGCATTGCGGCCATCTGGTCGCCGAATCGAAACCTGTGCTGCACGATGCGATGGTCCGGGACGGTACGGTTCGCGTCGAGACGCGCGCCGCGGTGCGTGACCCGTTCGATCTGGCCGCCTGGTCGGTCGCCAAGTGCAGCGGCCCGGCGCGCTTCGGCGCGGTGTCGCGCGCGATCTTTGCCGCGCAGGAGGATTGGACGACGAAGGGCGACACCTATGCCCAGGCCAATCTCGACACGCTGAAAGGCATGGGACAGCAGGCTCAGATCCGCGCGATCGCGGACAATTCGGGGCTGAGCGCCATCGCCGCCCGCGCCGGCGTGGCACCCGCCGCGCTCAACCAGTGTCTCGCCAACCCGGCGCAGACCAAGCAGCTGGTCGCGATGACCGAGGCCGCCTTCGCCAAGATCAAGTCGACGCCGAGCGCCGAGGTCAACGGCGCGCTGAGCGACGGCGTCAGCTGGGCGATGCTCGAGCCCAAGCTGCGCGCGGCCGGCGCGAAGTAATCCAGTTTCCGAGGAGTAACCCTGACGATGCGTTTCCTGACCGTCCTGGCTCTCGCCACCGCGCTCACCGCCTGCGGTGTCGGCAACAGCAGCAATACGACGACCGTCGACAACGTCACCGCCGCCGCGCCGGTCGCAGGCAAGGCGGCGCCGGCGGGGACAAACTGGGTGGATACCGTCACGCGCACGCCCGACGGCGGCTGGCTGATGGGTAACCCGGACGCGCCGGTGAAGCTGGTCGAATATGGCAGCCGCACCTGCCACGTCTGCCGCGAATTCGACGAAAAGGGCTATACGCCGCTGACGAAGAATTACGTCGCCAGCGGCAAGGTGAGCTACGAATTCCGCGACTATCTGCGTAACGGCGCCGATATCGCCGCTGCACTGGTCGGCGGCTGCGGCGGACCGGGGCCGTTCTTCACCATCCTGAATCAGATGTACGCCGATCAGCCGCGCGTGCTGGACGTGTTGCAGAAGCTGCCGCAGAGCTATTACGAGGAACTGGGCAAGCTGCCGCTCGGTCAGCAGGCGACGAAGTTCGCGGAAGGCGCCGGCTACCTCGACTTCGTCAAGCAGCGCGGCATCCCTGAAGCGAAGGCACGCCAGTGCCTGGCCGACACTGCGGAGGCGACGCGCCTGCAGAAGATGAACGAAAAGGCCAATCAGGATTACCCGATCCCCGGCACGCCGACCTTCCTGCTGAACGGCAAGATGCTGGAGAACACGGTCAGCTGGGAGCAGGTCGAAGCCGCGCTGAAGGCTGCGGGGGCGTAAGCTGCACGCCGGGGGAGTAACAGGTCATCCGTTCGCTCTGAGCCTGTCCTGGAGCGGACGGAAGATTTGGGGCGACTGACGCCATGCGCATCAAGCGCCTGCGCCTGACCGGCTTCAAGAGCTTCGTCGACCCCGCCGACCTGCGTATCGAACCCGGGTTGACCGGCGTCGTCGGCCCCAACGGCTGCGGCAAGTCCAATTTGCTCGAAGCGCTGCGCTGGGTGATGGGGGAAACTAGCGCGAAATCGATGCGCGGCGCGGGCATGGAGGACGTGATCTTCGCCGGGACGCAATCGCGCCCGGCGCGCGATTTCGCCGAAGTGTCGGTGCTGGCCGACCAGGTGATCGATGTCGGCACCGGCCAGGCCGAGGAATTCGAAGTCGTCCGCCGGATCGAGCGGGGAGCGGGCAGCGCCTACCGCATCAACGGCCGCGACGTACGCGCAAAGGACGTCGCACTCGCCTTCGCCGACGCCGCGACCGGCGCACATTCACCGGCACTGGTCAGCCAGGGGCGGATCGGCGCGATCATCGCCGCCAAGCCCGCCGAACGCCGGGCAATGCTGGAGGAAGCGGCGGGCATCGCAGGCCTTCACGTCCGCCGCAAGGATGCCGAAGGCAAGCTGCGCGCGACCGAAACCAATCTCGCGCGGCTGGACGAAGTCATCTCCGACCAGGAAGCGCGCGCCGCGCAGCTGAAGCGCCAGGCGCGGCAGGCCGAACGCTACCGACTGCTGTCGTCGCAGATTCGCGTCGCCGAGGGACGGATGATCTTCGCGCGCTGGCGCGATGCGGCGGCGGCGGCCGATGCGGCGAAGGCGGAGAGCAAGGCGGCCGAAGCGCTGGTCGCCGAGCGATCGGCGGCGGTGGCGGAGACGACGACCGCGCAGGAACGTGCGACACATGCGCTGGGCGATGCGCGCACCGCGGCGCTCGCCGCGCGCGATCGGGCGAGCGAGGTCGGTCACGCGCTGTCGGCGCTGAGAGCACAGAAGACGGCGGCCGAGCGGCGCTTGGGCGAGCTCGACGATCAGATCGCCCGGCTGATCGACGACCGCACGCGCGAGGGCACGCTGGCGCAGGATGCGGCAGAGGCGATCGAGCGCCTGGCCGTAGAAAGCAAGGTGCTCGACGCGCGGATCGCCGACGTGGCCGCGCGGCTGCCGCAGATCGACGCGCAGCTGGCCGAGGCCGAACGCACCGCGCGCGACGCTGAAGTCGCGTTGGCCCAAGCGCTCGCGGCGCAGGCGAGCGAAGCGGCCGAAGCGCGGGTCGCCGCCGCCGCGCGCGATTCCGCGCGCGGGCGGGGCGATCGGGTACGGCGCGATGTGGCTCTGCTCGACCGCGACCGTGCCGCCCTGGCCGATGCCGCGCCGATCGCCGCCGAGCGCGACCGCGCCGTCGTCGCGCGGGCGGAAGCGACAAAGAGCGGAGACGCGGCGCGCGCGACATTGGAGGCCGCGCAGGCTGCCGAACGCGCGGCGCAGAACGGGCGGGACACCGCGCAAGCGGCGCGGTCCGTCGCCCATGCCGAACTGACCGCGATCGACGGCGAAGTGCGCGCGCTCGCCAAGACCGTTCAGCCGAGCCCGCGCGACAGGTTGCTCGACCGGGTACGGCCGGCCCCGGGATATGAACGCGCGCTGGCCGCGGCACTGGGGGACGATCTCGACGCCGGGCTGGATGCCGCGGCGGAACGGCACTGGGCCGGCGCCGCACCCCAGCCGGGCGACCCCGCCGCGCCGACCGATACAATCGTGCTTGGGCATCACGTCGCTGCGCCCGATGCACTCGCGCGCCGGCTGGCGCAGGTATTCGTGGCGGAAACCGACGCCGGCCAGCGCCTGGCGGTCGGCCAACGGCTGGTGACGCGTGCGGGTGTCCTGCGGCGCTGGGACGGCTATGTCGCGCGCGGCGGCGGGGCCGCCGCGGCGGAGCGGCTGGAGCGGGTGAATCGACTGCGTGCGCTGGAAGCCTCACGACCCACAGCGCAGGCGGCGATGGTCCAGGCCGACGCGGCGCTGACCGCGATCGATGCCGCAGTAGCCCAAGCCCGCAGCGACGCGACGGCGGCACGACGGACGATCGACGCGACAGACGTGGCGGTGCGTGAAGCGACGCGGGCCGAGGATCGCGCGACCGCGACTCTCGAACGGCTGGCGGCGCAACGCGGCGATCTCGACGCGCGCGCCGCGCGGCTGGCCGACGAAACGCGTGAGGCGGAGGCGGAGCTGGCGCGGGCCGAAGCCACTGTTGCGGCACTGCCCGACGGTAGTGAGACGCGGGCACGGGTAGCGGCACTCGGCAGCGCGGCGGACGCGGCGCGCGGCGCGGTGGCGACGGTGCGGGCCGAGCGCGCGGGGCTCGATCGCGAGGCATCGTCCGCGCGCGAACGGGCAGCGGCGGCAGCGGCCGAAGCGAAGGGCTGGAAGGCGCGGGCCGGGGAAGCCGCACGGCGAATCGCGGACATGGCCAAGCGCGGCTCGGCGCTGGCGGACGAGCGCGCCGGGCTCGCGACACGGCCGGGTCAGCTCGCCGATCGCATCGTCGCGGCCGAGACGGAGGCTGCGTCGGCGCGGGGCGAGGCCGATTCGCGCGCCGCCGCCGAGCGGGCGGCGGAGGCGACGCTGCGCAGCGCGGAAGCCGCGGCCCGCGTCGCCGCCGAAGCGCTGTCGGTCGCGCGCGAGGCGCGGGCCGGGGCGGCGGCGCGGGCGGAGAACCAGGAATTGCGCCGGGTCGAGATGGGGCGGCTGTCGGGCGAACGCTTCGAATGTCCGCCGCCGTTGCTGCCAGCCCGCGCCGGCTTCGACGCGAGCGAGGTCGGGTCGCCCGCCGACGAATCCGCGCGGCACGAACGGCTGACCCAGGATCGCGAGCGCATCGGGCCGGTCAATCTGGTCGCGGAAACCGAACTGGCCGAGCTGGAAGCCGGCGCGCTGACCAATGCGCAGGAACGCGAGGAGCTTTCGCAGGCGGTCCACCGGCTGCGGGGATCGATCGGTACGCTAAACCGGGAGGGCCGCGAACGGCTGCGCGCCGCGTTCGAGGCGGTCGACGGGCATTTCCGGCGGCTGTTCACGACATTGTTCAATGGCGGCCAGGCGCATCTGGCGCTGGTCGATTCGGACGACCCCCTGGAGGCGGGACTGGAGATCATGGCGCAGCCGCCGGGCAAAAGGCTGCAATCGCTGACCCTGTTGTCGGGCGGCGAACAGGCGCTGACCGCGGTCGCCCTCATCTTCGCGCTATTCCTGACCAATCCCGCGCCGATCTGCGTGCTGGACGAAGTCGACGCGCCGCTGGACGATGCGAACATCGACCGCTTCTGCGACCTGCTCGACCGGATGGTAGCGGAAACCGATACGCGCTACCTGATCGTCACCCACAATGCCGCGACGATGAGCCGGATGCACCGATTGTTCGGGGTGACGATGGTCGAGAAGGGGGTCAGTCGGCTGGTGTCGGTCGATCTGGGTGGGGCGGAGGGGTTGCTGGCGGCGGAGTGATTCGCGCCCTCGCTATCAGCAGTCATCCCCGCGAAGGCGGGGATCAATAGTCGCTGAACGTCGTCAGATTCACATTAGCCAGCCAGAATTTATCCCCGCCTTCGCGAGACCTCTGCGAAAGTAGCTGACTGGCGGTGATGGATCTGATTCACTGCTGGAGAGCAGCGGAAGGGATCGGGATGGATCAGCGTGGGTTTGCCGAGGCGTTTCTGCCGGCG
>CAJYOI010000060.1 GCA_913776045.1 uncultured Sphingomonas sp. | reverse complement strand
CCGCCTCGGTCTTCGGCGACGCGATCGATTACGACTCCGCCTCGATCGCCTGCACGAAATGGGCGTTCTTCCAGCCCAAGACGACGGTCATGGCGCCGCGCGGTTGCATCCATTTCCACCCCAAGGGGCCGCATTACCGCGAAGACTTCGCCGCCGCGCCCGCCGACCTGCAGGGGCTGTTCATCCACGAGATGACGCACATCTGGCAGCACCAGCGCGGCATCTTCCTGCCGCTCGCCCGCCATCCCTTCTGCCGCTATTCCTATTCGCTGAAACCCGGCTGGCGGTTGCAGCGCTATGGCCTTGAACAACAAGCGGAAATCGTTCGCCACGCGTTTCTTCTCCGCCGCAACCGCATCGTCCCCGGCGCCCCCGCCCTGGCGCGGTACGAGACGATCCTGCCCTTCACCGGTCGGGCGACGGCCACAGCCTGAAGCGGCCGGGCGATGACCGGCACCCTGTTCATCGGCACCTATGCGCACGAAAGCGGCGAAGGCCTGGCCGCGCTGATCCGCGACCCTTACGAGCCCGGCTGGGTCGCCGGCATAGCCGACCCGCAGGCCGCCGATGCGTCGTTCGGCGTCGCCGCGATGCGCAGCGGCACCGTCTACTTCGTCGACGAGCGTGCGCACCAGGTTTCCGCCTGCTGCGCCAACCGCGCCTGCCGGTCGCCTATTGCGTGACCGAACGCGCCTCGGCGCTGGTCACGCTGGACGCGGCGGACGGCCGCTTCACCCCGCGCGACACGATCCCGATGCTGCCCGATGCCCAAGACGGCGAGAGCTTCGGCGGCGCCATAGCGATGAACGCCGATGCAACGCGCCTGCGGACCACCAATCGCGGCCACGACAGCATCGCGACCTTCGCGCTGGACACGGGTGGTCGGGCAACGCTGATCGGGCGCACGCCGAGCGGCGGCGTATCCGCGCGGCATCTGCTCGCGCTGAACGACGAACGGATCTGCCCGCACGAAGCCGGTGGCAGCGTCACAATCTTCGCGTTGCAGGACGGCATCCCGCAGCCGAACCCGCAACGGATCACGGTGCCCGGCGCCGTTTTCGCGATTGCCGGTAACGCCGCGTAATCGACCGCACGCGCGCGCCGGCGGGCGTATCGTCGCCGGGTCTATCCTTCCGCCTTCCTCGCCCGCTCGCTGCGCAGGAATTCGGCAGCGATCGGCGCGAAGTCGGGGTCTTCGACCTCGAACAACGGATCCTCCTCGCCGGTCATCGGGATGACGTCTGGCAGCGGTTTGTGGAGCGCGTCGGGTTCCGGTCGATCGTCGCCCATCTTCATTTTCCCCGCGTCGGCGCGTTCGGATCGTCGCCGGTCTTGTCCGCGCCCAACTGGCCGGTGCCGTGATCGTCGATGTCGGTCTGGCCGCCGTGGCCCATGAATTTGTCGGGCCCCTCTGGGCTGCCGTCCTTGCCGGTGTGCGGGTTGGGATAGGCGCCGCCCTGCGATTCGCCCTTCTGGTCGGCCCCGCGGCGCGAGGCGACTTCGCCGTTGTCGTCGGCGGGGTTCGGCGTCGTGCCGGCGCCGTCGGCCTGCATCTTCTCGGTCATGTCCTGCTCTCCTGTCGCGGGGTCAACGAAGTGGCGGCGGACGCGGTTGCGTGGTGCGCCTGTGCGCGCCTCAGCCGGCGGCGCCGTCGCGCATCGCGCAGCAGGGCGACGTGACGACCGCGATCCGCTTGCGCATCCGCCGCTTCTCGACCGGCACGACCGCCGGCGGCTGCAGCAGCAACAGCTGCGCCCGAACGAGCGGGCGCCAAGCGGCGTTGCAGGCACCCGCCGGTGCTCCCGCCGGCGCGGGAGCACGAGAGGATATCACCGCCGCTTGTTGAAAAACCCGTCGATGAACGCACTCGCCGCCTTGCCCACCGCGTCGGCGATCGCACCCGGATCGACCATATGCGCGCCCATGCCATCGGGCGGCGACGTGGGTGCCCTGGGCGGGACCGGCGGCACCGGGGCCTCGGGGGGCACCGGGGGGACGGGCGGGACCGGTGGCGGCGTATCCGCCGGCTTGGGCGTCGATCGCGTCGCCAGGACGCTTGCCGCCATCGCGAGTCCTGCGGCCAGCACGCGGCGGCCTTCCGGCGTCTGCGCCTTGGCGATCAGCTTCTCGGCGGGCTTGCGCACCGCCTTCGACAGCTTCACGCCCGCGATCTTCTTCGGAATTTTGCCCTTCTTCGCCATCGCATCACCTCAAAGTGTATCGCAAATATAATACACTTCTTCCGCCTGCCAAGCGTCACACACCGAAGATCGAAAATCCGACCGCGGCTTCCGCGGTCGCGCGGTCGTGGATCGGCATCGCGGGGTCGGCGATCCCGGTCAGCGTCGTCGTCCGCATCAATCCATCAGTGCCGATGAAGCCGATCGTCACATCGACGCCGCTGCCGCCGAAGACATAGCGATCGGCCGTGCCCTGCAGCACCAGCGTATCGCCACGCGCGAAGCCCGTCACCGTCCCCGTGCCCGTCGCGTCGCCGGCATGCGTAAAACGATAATCCCCATCCAGCGCACTCTGCGTGGCGCCCAGCGCCAGCGTGGTCTGCGCGCCCGGTGCTTCGACGCCCGCGGCGGTCGTGCCGATCGTCTGCGCGCCGAACTTCACTACGCCCGCCGCACTGTCATAGGTCAGCACGCGTTCGGCATCGTCGAACTTCACCGTCAGCTTGCCCAGACCGACCGGGATCGTCACCTGTTCGGTCGCGCTGGTCAGGATCAGCGAACTGCCCGATCGCGCCGCGGTATAAGTCGCCGCATCGCCCGGCATCAGCACCGTGTCGCCGCCGGCGTTGAACGATCCGTCCAGTACCACTTTCGACCCCGGCAGGATGCGCACCGTTTCGTAGCTGGTGAAATTGGCCGACGCTCCCGCATACGGGTCGGGCACCTGCCGATGACCGAATACGGTCAGATTGCCGGCCGCGGTCACCGTCGCCCGCGATGCCGCAATCAGGATCGACGACACCGACGGATCGGCGGCGCCGGTCACCGTGGCGGTCGCAGCCCCGGCGGTCAGCAGGGTTGCACTCCCGGTCACCGGCTGCCCGCCCAGCCGCACGCTGTTGTCGGTCGCGTCGAACCCCAGCGACCGGACGCCATCGGCGAAGACGATATCGACCGCCTTCAGCCCGACCGGAATGCCGATCGACGTATCGCCATCGTTCAGGAACACGGTCGACCCGCTGCGCGTCACCGTATAGCCGCTTGCCGCACCGCTCAGCCGGATGCGGTCGCCGCCGGCGTTGAACGACGGGTCGAAGATGACTTGGCCCGGCATGTCGAGCACGGTGACGTCCTGCATGCCCGCGCGCGTGCCATAGACCGAGGCGCTGCCCGATACGGTCGCCGCGCCGTTGTCAGGCACGGCCAGCTGATAGCGTTCGGTCTTGTCGATCGCGCGCGTCGTGAAATCATAATCGGTCAGCCCGCCGAAGCCGACCCCGCCCACCGTCAACGCGCCGCTCGCGATGGCCAGGCTGTAGCTCTGTCCCGCCTGCAGCGTCGCTGCCGGATCGATCGTCAGGACGTTGCCGACGATCGTCACGCGCGCATCGCCCGCGCCATAGCTTTCGCTGAACCCGCTCGGCCCGGTCAGCGTGATCGCCCCGCTGCCGCGCGTGACCGGCGCGGAAAAGACCAGGCGAATGTTGGCAAGCGGCGACACATCGGTCGCCCCGTCGAGCGGCAGGGCGCTGAAGCGGACGCCGGTATAGCCGACGACGCGCGCATTGGCGGCATCGAGCGACAGGCCGAACACGCCGTTCAGCGTGATCTGGCCGCCGGCATAATAGAGCGTCGTCCCGCCTTCCGACGTCGCGCGGGTGAAGATGCGGTTGCCCAGATCGAACCAGTCGTCGGTGACCGAAAAATCCTCGATCCGGTCGCTGTCGCCGGCGCTTTCCAGGAACACGAAGGTGTCGCTGCCGCTACCGCCGACCAGGATATCCTTGCCCGCACCACCCTCCAGCCGGTCGTTGCCCTCCAGCCCGCGCAGGATGTCGTCCCCGCCCAGACCCTTCAGCACATTGGCGACGGCATTGCCGGTGATCTGGTCCGCCGCCGACCCGCCGGTCGCATTCTCGATCACGCTGCTCAGCGCGATGCCCAGATTGTCGGTATGGGTGTACAGGTCCGCGGTCGTCAGCGTGCTGCGGATGAAGCTGGCATATTGCGGGAACAGCGCGGTCCAGTCGGCGATCTGTGCCTCGCGCGTGTACAGGCCGATCGACGAATAGGCCCCGGGCGCCAGGTCGACGATGTTCGCGCGGGTGAAATTGGACAGGTCGATCGTGTCGCTGCCGCCCGCGTCGTAGATCGACCGCAGGCCATTGTCGGCCTGGTCGAAGGTATAGACCGTATCGCCGGCGCGCGTCTTCGTATCCGCGCCGTAGATCGACTGGACCGCGGAGATATCGACGACCATCGGCGTCACCGCGACCGCACCGCTGATCGACGCGCGCAACGCCCCCCCCGAATTGCGGAAGGTGACGATGTCGGTGCCCGCCCCGAAGGTATAGGACATGACGGTATAACGGGTGTTCTCGTACGGGGCGGGAATCGCCGGCGTGTCGAAGCTGTGCTCCAGCCCCAGCGAATGGCCCAGTTCGTGGATCAGCAGCTCGAAATTATAGCTGCCGACGTCGAAGCTTTCGGCGCGCGCCGTCGCGTTGATCCACACGTCGCCCGACTTGCCGCCCGGCGTCGTCACCACGCCCTGATAGGCATAGCCACCGGTGTTGGCATCCATGTCATAGCTGGTGAAGGCGACGCGGATCTCGCCCCGCCCGCTGCCGTCGTCGACGACTTCGGTAAAGTCGGGCGCGATCAGTTCGTCCCACGTCGCGATCGCCGCCTTGAACGCGGCGGCCTGTGCCGGGGTGACGATGCTGTACGTCTTGTACGGCTCGGTCCCCGCGGCATAGCCCGGCCACAGGCTGGCCGCGGTCGGCACGGAGAAAGTGAACTGGCCGTTCCCCAACCGCAACGTCGCCCGCGTCAACGCCGCCGCGATCTCCGCCGCCGTCAGTGTGACCCTCGCCATGCCCCGAACCCTTCCCGCCGCCTGAGGGTTGCGCTACCCTGATGCAAGTTAGCGCAATATGAACGATCTGAAAACGCTGGAAAAGGTTCACTTCGGCCAGACCCGGAACCCCGAACCTTCGCTACCGCCGCCTTGCCCCACATGCCACCCGTTCCCATCTCACGCGTTGGCGGGCGCGGGGCGCTTGCTCCCAGCGAACAAATCTGGAACAGAAAGCGCCGATATGAGCCTGACCCACATCTCCGTCCGCGGCGCGCGCGAGCATAACCTGAAGGACGTCAGCGTCGACATCCCGCGCGACACGCTGACCGTCATCACGGGGCTCTCGGGCTCGGGCAAGTCCAGCCTCGCCTTCGACACCATCTATGCCGAGGGTCAGCGCCGCTACGTCGAGTCGCTCTCGGCATACGCCCGCCAGTTCCTCGAACTGATGCAGAAGCCCGACGTCGACCATATCGAGGGCCTCAGCCCCGCGATCTCGATCGAGCAGAAGACGACCTCGCGCAACCCGCGCTCGACGGTCGCGACGGTGACCGAAATCTACGATTACATGCGCCTGCTCTGGGCGCGGGTCGGCGTGCCCTATTCGCCGGTCACCGGCCTGCCGATCAGCGCGCAGACGGTCAGCCAGATGGTTGACCGCGTCATGGCGCTGCCCGAAGGCACCCGCCTCTACCTGCTCGCCCCCGTCGTCCGCGGTCGCAAGGGCGAGTATCGCAAGGAGCTCGCCGAGTGGCAGAAGGCCGGGTTCAGCCGCGTGCGCATCGACGGCGAACTTCACGACATCGACGAAGCGCCCGCCCTCGACAAGAAGTACAAGCACGACATCGAGGTCGTCGTCGACCGCATCGTCGTGAACCCCGACCAGGCGACGCGTCTCGCCGAAAGCTTCGAAACCGCGCTCAAGCTGGCGGAAGGGCTGGCCTATGTCGACCTGGTCGACGGCGTCGTCCCTGGCCGCGAAGACGAAGCGGCGTCGGGCGGCGCGATGAAGAACGCCGGCGTCCCCGCCAACCGCATCGTTTTCTCCGAGAAGTTCGCCTGCCCCGTCAGCGGCTTCACCATCCCTGAGATCGAGCCGCGCCTCTTCTCGTTCAACGCGCCCCAGGGCGCCTGCCCGGCCTGCGATGGTCTCGGCGAAAAGCTGGTGTTCGACGAAGACCTCGTCGTCCCCAACCACTCGCTCAGCATCAAGAAGGGTGCGGTCGTGCCCTGGGCGAAGTCCAACCCGCCCTCGCCCTATTACATGCAGGTGCTGGGCTCGCTCGCGAAGGCGTTCGACTTCAGCCTCGACACGCCCTGGGCCGACCTCACCGCCGAGCAGCAGGCCGTCATCCTCCACGGCACCAAGGGCAAACCCGTCACCCTCACCTTCATCGACGGCCGAAAGTCGTACGACGTGAAGAAGCCGTTCGAGGGCGTCATCGGCAACCTGACGCGCCGGATGCTCTCCACGGAAAGCGCGTGGATGCGCGAGGAGCTGTCCAAATACCAGTCGAGCCGCCCGTGCGAGACCTGCCACGGCGCGCGCCTGAAGCCCGAAGCGCTCGCGGTGAAGATCGCCGGTGAGGACATCAGCCACGCCACCCGCCTGTCGGTCGTCGACGCGCTCGCCTGGTTCACCGCGATGCCCGGCACGCTGAACCCCCAGCAGTCGGCCATCGCCGAGCGCATCCTGAAGGAAATCCTCGAGCGGCTGGGCTTCCTCAACAACGTCGGGCTCGACTACCTCAATCTCGACCGCACGTCCGGCACGCTGTCGGGCGGCGAGAGCCAGCGCATCCGCCTCGCCTCACAGATCGGCTCCGGCCTCTCGGGCGTTCTCTACGTCCTCGACGAACCCTCGATCGGCCTGCATCAGCGCGACAACGACATGCTGCTCGCGACGCTGCGGCGTCTGCGCGATCTCGGCAACACTGTCATCGTCGTCGAACATGACGAAGACGCGATCCGCATGGCCGATTACGTCATCGACATGGGGCCGGGCGCCGGCGTCCACGGCGGCGAGATCGTCGCGCAGGGCACGCTCAAGCAGCTGCTGAAATCCAAGACCAGCGTCACCGCCGATTACCTGAACGGCACCCGCGAAGTCCCCGTGCCGGCCAAGCGCCGCAAGGGCAATGGCAAGAAGCTGACCGTCCAGAACGCGACCGCCAACAATCTGAAGGGCGTCACCGCGTCATTGCCGCTCGGTACCTTCACCTGCATCACCGGCGTCAGCGGGTCGGGCAAGTCGAGCTTCACCATCGACACGCTGTATGCCGCCGCCGCACGCGAACTGAACGGCGCGCGGATCCTGAGCGGCAAGCACGACAAGATCACGGGCTTGCAGCATCTCGACAAGGTCATCGACATCGACCAGTCGCCGATCGGCCGCACCCCGCGGTCGAACCCGGCGACCTACACCGGCGCCTTCACCCAGATCCGCGACTGGTTTGCCGGGCTGCCGGAGGCGCAGGCGCGCGGCTACAAGCCCGGCCGCTTCAGCTTCAATGTCAAAGGCGGCCGGTGCGAAGCGTGCCAGGGCGACGGCGTGCTCAAGATCGAGATGCACTTCCTCCCCGACGTCTATGTCACCTGCGACGTCTGCCACGGCGCCCGCTACAACCGCGAGACGCTGGAGGTGAAGTTCAAGGGCATGAGCATCGCCGACGTGCTCGACATGACGGTCGAGGACGCGGTCGAATTCTTCAAGGCCGTGCCCCCCATCCGCGACAAGATGGCGATGCTCGCCGAAGTGGGCCTCGGCTACGTCAAGGTCGGCCAGCAGGCGACGACCCTGTCGGGCGGCGAGGCGCAGCGCGTGAAGCTCGCCAAGGAACTCTCCCGCCGCGCCACCGGCAACACACTGTATATCTTGGACGAGCCGACCACGGGGTTGCACTTCGAGGACGTCCGCAAACTGCTCGAAGTCCTCCACGCGCTGGTCGAGCAGGGGAATACGGTCGTGGTGATCGAGCATAACCTCGACGTCATCAAGACCGCGGACTGGATTCTGGACCTGGGGCCGGAGGGCGGCGTGAAGGGTGGGGAGATTGTGGCGGAGGGGACGCCTGAGGTGGTGGTGCAGGAGCCTCGGAGTTTTACGGGTAAGTATCTGGCGCCGTTGTTGAAAGGTGGTGCGGGGGCCGAAGGGCACGCGGTGGCAGCGGAGTGACCAAGCCCTCTCCCCGCTTGCGGGGAGAGGGAGGCAGCCGCGTAGCGGCGGAAGGGAGAGGGGCCTTTCGATGGCACTCGCATCGTCATTATTGACATGGAACCGGTGGCGACGCCGCGATCGTCTTAGTCGAGGACATTACCGCGGATAAGGTTGATCGGTATGCGTAGGGCTTCGCGCCCAAGATACTCGATCACGTGCGCAAAATATTCGCGTTTCACGGGGATGCCGATCCCGCTTATATGGAACGTCAGATACGGCGGGAAAGCGCAAATGATTATGGCATCCCAGACCCCACGACCGACTACGGCGATACCGCTTGCGGAGTTTGCGGCAGATGTTCAGCGGCGACGGGTGGCGACCGATGTCGGAGAGATGTCCGCCAATTCCGGTGCACGGCGAACGGAGAGCAAGCGTGCCTTTCTAAGGGCTTTAGATAATATCAGAGAAAAGCGTTCACCCCAAGACGAATAGCATTTCTAATCCGCCAAACCGATACCAATTTTCAGGTTAAATATCATGCGCTTGAAAAATGAGATTGAAGATTCGGTGCTAGAAAATGGCTTCGACGGTCATAACGATTTATTTGGCCGAAAAGATTTGGCTTTGCGGCTTATAGGCCTTTTTGAGAGTATCGAACACGGCTCTGTATCAGTCCTAGATGGCAGATGGGGCATCGGAAAAACCACTTTTTCCAAGCAGCTTGCCGCCGAATTCAGAAAGAGGGGTATACCAACAATTTACTTTGATGCATTTAATTATGATTACATAGACTCACCGTTTCAAGCGGTTGCTAGTACGTTTATAAAGGCGGCCATAGAAGCAAAGAAGATTAACGAGCCTTCCTACAAGGCCTTCTTGGAAAAAGCAGCGTCTGTCGGGCGAACGATCGCGGCGGCATCTGCAAAAGTCGGTGTCAAAGTAGCCACTCTAGGCATCGTCAATGCGGCGGACCTAGGCGACCTCGGCAAGGTCGGCGAGACAATCGTCGACGGCACAGCAGATATTTCAGAAGAAGCCGTTAAAAAGTTGCTGGAGGAACAGGCGACGGCTGAGGTAAAGTTTCGGGAATTGAAGAGTGCCCTAGAAGAATTACCCGCCCTACTCAGCCTGCAACAATCTGATGAGAGTGTCCCACTCATCGTTTTTGTAGATGAATTAGATCGCTGCCGCCCAGATTTTGCATTAGGCATCTTAGAGGTACTTAAACACTTCTTTAGGGCTGATGGCATTCATTTTATACTATCCGCCAACCGATCTGCTTTAGAATTCTCCGTACACCATAAGTACGGAGTAGGAATTAGCGCGGCTGAGTATCTCGAGAAATTTTTCGATTTCTCGATATTTTTAGACGCTAATTACGATAGATATGGCCTCAATTCTGTTTCGGGATTCGTTAGTCAAACTCTAGCTCACCTGCTCCCGGAGAGGTCGCAATCTGCGCACGACACTGAGGAAGATGTTGTAAATTTTTCTATTGCTTATCGCCTGACTCTCCGACAGATACAATCTTATTGTATCAATGTTGGATTGTCATTTAGAGCCTATAATGAGAGAGAACTCAGACCGTCAACGTTAATTGCTTTTCTATGCCTGATCAAATCCATTCGCACGGATATTTTCAAAGGTATAAAAAGCCAAACCGCCCGCTTCTCAGACATTAAGTCATTCATTGATATGGGCGAGTGGGAAGACGGTAAAAAAAGTCATATTCTGAGATTTTTACAGTATTACTCCGATCCAGATATTAACACAAACGACGAAGAGTGGACAGGCTGGGGTAACACAGTATTTAGTTACAATATCAGACGTGAGAATGTAATGACTTTCTTAGCGAATAAGATAGTTGATCGATTTGGCGCTCCATCGGAGCGGAAACCAATTTAATATTCTATAGAAACTTAGAATAAATCCGCCGCGGCAAAGCCGCGTCGTCGGTCGGGGCTTTAGCCCCGCCGGCCGGTTCGGCGCCGGGTGCGCGCGTCGGCAGCTGCGCTGCCGCCTCGCGGCGCCGAAATAGGAACTTTCCTAGTTGGAAAACTTCGTATAACTGGTCTCCCCTCTTGAACAGGAGGGACCCATGCCACACCCGATCCACGACCGGCCGACCACCGCCACCCGCCCCCTCACGCGGGAGGGCCGGGCATGACCATGATGACCCCCATCGAGGGCATCACCGCCCCGCGCATCGCCGCTCGCGCTGACGTCGCCGCCGCCTACGCCGGCACCTTCCCCGCCACCCGCGCCACCGCGCGCGAGCATGACACGGCGGATGACGACGATCATCTTGCCAACCGCCCGCTCGACCCCGAGGATCTGGAGGAAGATTTCGCTCGCGCCGCCGCGATCGAGGGGCCGGTGTTCGCCACCGCGCGCCGCGCCGATGGCTGGACGCCCGACCGGCAGCGCGGCTTCCTCGATTATCTGGCGCAGGGGTGCACCGTCGCGGACGCGGCGACGCTCGTCGGCATGTCGGCGACCTCGGCTTATGCCTTTCGCAAGCGCGCCGCGGGCGCTGCCTTCGCGGTCGGGTGGAGCGCCGCGCAATTGCTCCAGCGCAATCGCCTCGCCGACGATCTGATGGGCCGCGCGCTGAAGGGCAATGTCGATCTGGTCATCAACGCGAAGGGCGAGACGGTCGAGCGTCACCGCCACGACAACCGCCTGGCGCTCGCCTTGCTGACCCGGCTCGACCGGATCGCCGCGGCCGAGCTCCCCGACCGCACCGGTGACGCGCGCGCGGCGCGGCTCGCGGCGCAGGACTGGGACCGCTATCTCGACCTGATCGGCACCGATGCGTCGCCGGCACAGGCCGGGCTGTTCCTGTCGCTGCGCTCGACCGAAGGCGAAGCGGCCGCGATCGCCCCGATCGTCGCGCTCGCACGCGCCGACCTCTACCGCCGCACCGGCGCCGGCCACGTCGGCGAAGTGCGTGTCCACGACCTCGATCCCGCGCGCCGGCATGAATGGTCCGCCGAGGACTGGGCGCGCGCCGAGGCCGGCGGGCTGGTGGCGCTCGCGACACCTGCGACGGGAGAGGTCCGCACGTCTCAACTTTCTCAACTTAGCGAGGATGACGAGCCCGGCATCTGGTGGTGCGACACCGCCAAGGACTGGCGCACCGCCTTCCCGCCGCCCGCCGACTTCTACGGTGCGGAGGACGGCAGCTATGGCGACGCCGGCTACAACCGCGACCTGAGCGACGACGAACGCGATGCGGTCGAGACGTGGAAGGCGCGCGAGGTGGACGCCAGGCGCGTGCCCGAAGAGGCCGAGCGGGTGCGCTTCTTCGCCGACCTGCTGGCGGCGGATGTGGGGGAGGATGAGCCCCGGAACGAACCGTGCTCCGCCGCAGGCCGGAGCGCTGGCGGGCGGGGGCTCGACATGGCCAAGACGCCGACCTGCGCCGGAGCACGAGCGGGCGGGGAGGGTGAAGAAGGCCCCCTCCCCGTTCCTGCTAAGCCTGCCGGGCGCCCATCAAAGTACCACTACGATGGGACCTCGGCCGAAGCGCCGTCCTTCGTGCCGCGAGCGATCGGGTTGGAAGAAGAGCAGTCCTTGGACAGTGAAGTGGTCACACGCCCCGCGGACGTTTTGGCCACGTCCGGGGAATGTGGCGATCTCTTCACCAGGGCGAACGGATGTGGGGCGGGCAACGTGAGTCGCACCGGGTCCGACGCGGAAGCAAATTCCGCGTCGTCGGACGGCGCTGTGACGCCGCCGGGCGGACGTGCCTCAAGCGCAGGCGTAGCGGGCGCTGCGCCCTGGCCGGCACATCCCATCGGCCCCGATGCGGGAGTAAATCCCGCGTCGTCGGACGGCGCTGTGGCGCCGCCGGCCGGTCCCGCCTTGAGCGCGGGCGCAGCGTGCGCTGCGCCCTTGCCGGCGTGACTAGTACACCCGCTTCTTCGGCTCGATGTACGCCACGTCGTCGGTCAGCGTGTAATCATGCACCGGACGGTAATCGATGCTCACCGCACCGCCCTTGCCGCCCCAGCCGTCGAACGTCGCGATCGTGTGCTTCATCCAGTTGGCGTCGTCGCGCTCGGGGAAATCCTCGTGCATGTGCGCGCCGCGGCTTTCCTTGCGGTTTTCGGCGCAGCGGATCGTCACGACCGCCTGGCCGATCAGATTGTCGAGTTCGAGCGTTTCAATGAGGTCGGTGTTCCAGATCAGCGACCGGTCGGTGATGCCGATGTCGGTCATGCCCTGGTAGACCTGGTCCATATGCTCGACGCCCTCGGCGAGCAGCTTGCTGTCGCGGAACACCGCGGCGTGGCGCTGCATCGTCTTCTGCATGTCGGCGCGGATCGCCGCGGTCGGCGTGCCGCCGGTCGCATTGCGGAAATGGTCGAGCCGGGCGAGCGCCATGTCCTCCGAGCCCTTGGGCAGCGGATTGTGCTGGGTATTCGGCTTGATCAGTTCCTTCAGCCTGAGGCCCGTGGCGCGGCCGAAGACGACGAGGTCGATCAGCGAGTTGGAGCCCAGGCGGTTGGCGCCGTGCACCGAAACGCACGCCGCTTCGCCGACCGCGAACAGGCCGGGGACGACGCTGTCGGGGTCGCCGTCCTGATTGCGGACGACTTCGCCGTGATAGTTACAGGGGATGCCGCCCATGTTGTAGTGGACGGTCGGCACGACCGGCAAAGGCTTGCGGGTCAGGTCGACGCCGGCGAAGACCTTGCCGGTCTCGGTGATGCCCGGCAGCCGCTCGGCCAGCACCTTGGGGTCGATGTGGTCGAGGTGGAGGAAGATATGATCCTTCTCCTTGCCGACACCGCGACCCTCGCGGATTTCCATGGCCATGCTGCGGCTGACGACGTCGCGGCTGGCGAGGTCCTTGGCGCTGGGGGCATAGCGCTCCATGAAGCGCTCGCCCTCGGAATTGGTCAGATAGCCGCCCTCGCCGCGCGCACCCTCGGTGATGAGGACGCCGGCGCCGTAGATGCCGGTCGGGTGGAACTGGACGAACTCCATGTCCTGCAGCGGCAGGCCGGCGCGCAGAACCATGGCGTTGCCGTCGCCGGTGCAGGTGTGCGCCGACGTCGCCGACTGGTACACCCGGCCACCGCCGCCGGTCGCCAGCACGACGGCATGGGCGCGGAAACGGTGGATGCTGCCGTCTTCCATGCACATGGCGATGACGCCGCGGCACGCGCCGTCCTCCATGATCAGGTCGAGCGCGAAATATTCGATGAAGAAGTCGGCGTCATACTTCAGGCTCTGCTGGTAGAGCGCGTGGAGCATGGCGTGGCCGGTGCGGTCGGCCGCGGCGCAGGTGCGCTGCACGGGCGGGCCGGCGCCCATGTTCTGCATGTGCCCGCCGAACGGGCGCTGGTAGATGGTGCCGTTCTCGTTGCGGCTGAACGGGACCCCTGCGTGCTCCAGCTCGTACACCGCCTGCGGCGCATTGCGGACCATATACTCGATCGCGTCCTGGTCGCCGAGCCAGTCGGAGCCCTTGACGGTGTCGTACATGTGCCACGACCAATGGTCCGGCGTGTTGTTGCCGAGGCTGGCGGCGATGCCGCCCTGTGCCGCGACGGTGTGCGACCGGGTCGGGAACACCTTGGTGATGCAGGCGGTCTTCAGACCCGCTTCGGCCGCGCCCATCGTGGCGCGCAGGCCCGAACCGCCCGCGCCGACGACGACGGCGTCGTAGGTGTGGTCGATGATCTTGTAGCTGTCGGCCATCAGTCGATGCTTCCGGTGAAGGCGATCTTGAGGATCGAGAAGATGGCGGTCGCCGCGGCGCCCACCGTGAACAGGTTGAGCAGGATCAGCGCGGCGACGCGGGAGGCGTCATGCTGGTAATCCTCGATCACCACCTGCAGCCCGAGGCGGAAGTGGTAGAAGACGGACGCAACCAGAAGGACCAGCGGGATCGCGGTCCACGGCGTCCCCAGCCACTTGGCGACGTCGGCCAAGCCGTATCCCGGCAGGCGCGCGATGCTGATGAAGAACCACAGCATCAGCAGCAGGTTGGTGCCCGCCGTCAGCCGCTGGTTCCACCAGTGATGCGTGCCTTCCTTGGCACTGCCCAGGCCACGGACGCGGCCGATGGAGGTTCCGTTACCCATGTCTCAGCGCCCCAGAACGATGAAGGCCCAGAAGGCCGCGGTCGCGACGACCGAAAAGGCGAGCGTGGCGAGCGCCGACGTCTTGTTCGCCTTCAGCTCGAAATTGGCGCCCAGGTCCATGAACAGGTGGCGGACGCCATTTGCCATGTGCTGGAAGAACGCCCAAGTCAGCCCGACACCCAGCACCCAGCCGACGATGTTCAACCGCCCGTCGGCATAGGTGAACACGTCGAGGAAGGTGGCGTAAGCCACCTCGCCTGCCGCCGCCGCGGCGAGCCACCAGACGAACAGGATCGTGCCGACCGTCGCCAGCCCGCTGCCGGTCGCCCGGTGCAGGATCGAGACGAGCATGTGCGGACCCCAGGTGTAAACCTGGAGATGCGGGGCCCGGGGGCGGGCGGGTTTGGACACGGTGGCCAAGGATTACGTCCTTCACGTCGCGAAAACGGATTGCCGCACCCCTTGGCGCGGGGCGCGGCGGGATGCAAGCGCCTGAACATTTCCTGTCACATGGATCAAGCTCGCGTTCAAATGCGTATCGGCATTCGGGAATCAAGGGAGCGGGGCGTAACGACAGGAGATCTTGTTATGCGTACCAAGATGATCACGGCGACCTTGGCCGCCGCAGCGACGCTGGCCACCATGCCGGCCGCCACCGCGCGGGATCGCTGGGACTGGGCGGGTGGCCGTCCCGGGGCGCGGGACTATGCGCTGGCAGGGCCGGGCGTGCGGCTGCTGCTTCCCGAACTGCGCGGCTCGCTACGGGCGCGGGCCTGGGTGTCGCGCAACTTCGACCGCAACCGTGACGGGCTGATCGGCCCGGTCGAGGCGCAGCGAGCGAACGAGGTCTTCACCAAGATCGCCGGCGATGGCCGCGCCCGATTCGACTGGGACGCCCGCGATGTCGGCTGGCGCCGTCCGGGGCCGGCGGTCGGGGCCGGCTGGGACCGCGGCGCGATGCGCGGCTATGGCTTTCGCCAGACCCCGCGCGGCGCGATGCTGCGGCTGCAGGACGAAGTGCTGTTCGCGACCGACAGTGCGACGCTGCGCCCCGGTGCGGTCGAGCGGCTGCGGGCGCTGGCCGGCTATCTGCGCGCCAATTCGGGCGTCCGCGTCGCCATCGAAGGCCATACCGACTCGCGGGGCACGGACGCGCATAACGATGCCCTGTCGCTGCGGCGGGCAGACGCTGTCCGTATGGCCTTCGACCGGATGGGCGTGACCCGCGCCCGCTTCTCGGTGAAGGGCTTCGGCGAACGCCAGCCGGTCGCCAGCAATGCGACCACGGCGGGCATGCGCCAGAACCGCCGGGTGGAGATCACCCTGCTCGGCCGCCGCGCCAACGAGTTCTAAGCGTTCGATCATCGGGCGCCCGGCCGGACAGCCGGGCGCCCATTTCGCTTCCGTTCCGTGACCCGACTGCCTATATGCTGGGTATGAACGACACGCCTGAGAACACCCCCAACAGCAACGATTACGGCGCCTCCTCGATCAAGGTGCTCAAGGGCCTGGACGCCGTGCGCAAGCGCCCGGGCATGTATATCGGCGACACCGACGACGGGTCGGGCCTGCACCACATGGTGTTCGAAGTCAGCGACAACGCGATCGACGAGGCGCTGGCCGGGCATTGCGACCGCATCGTCATCCAGCTGAACGCCGACGGATCGGTCAGCGTCGAGGACAATGGCCGCGGCATCCCGACCGGCATCCATCCGGAGGAAGGCGTGTCGGCGGCCGAGGTCATCATGACCCAGCTTCACGCCGGCGGTAAGTTTGAGAATACGTCAGACGACAACGCCTATAAGGTATCGGGCGGCCTGCACGGCGTCGGCGTGTCGGTGGTGAACGCGCTCAGCGAATTCCTCGACCTGACGATCTGGCGCGACGGGCAGGAGCACTACATGCGCTTCGCGCACGGCGATGCGGTCGCTCCGCTGAAGGTCGTGGGGCCTGCGCCCGAGGGCAAGAAGGGCACGAAGGTCACCTTCCTCGCCAGCCCGCAGACGTTCAAGATCACCGAATACGACTTCGACAAGCTCGAGCACCGCTACCGCGAGCTCGCCTTCCTGAATTCGGGCGTCCGCCTGTTCCTGCGCGACGCGCGGCACGAGGAGCCGAAGGAAGTCGAACTGTTCTACGAAGGCGGGATCGCCGCCTTCGTGAAGTGGCTCGATCGCAACAAGACCCCGCTGATGCCCGATCCGGTCGCGATCGCGGGCACCCGCGACGACGTCACCATCGACGTCGCGCTGGAGTGGAACGACAGCTATTACGAGAACGTCCTGGCGTTCACCAACAACATCCCGCAGCGCGATGGCGGCACGCACATCGCCGCGTTCCGTGCGGCGCTGACGCGCACGATTAACAACTATGCCGACAAGTCGGGGTTGCTGAAGAAGGAAAAGGTCACCCTGACCGGTGACGACATGCGCGAAGGTCTGACCGCGATCGTTAGCGTCAAGCTGCCCGATCCGAAATTCTCGTCGCAGACCAAGGACAAGCTGGTTTCCTCCGAAGTGCGCCAGCCGCTTGAAAGCCTGATGGCCGACAAGATGGCCGAATGGCTGGAGGAAAACCCCGCGACCGCCAAGGCGATCATCCAGAAGGTGATCGACGCCGCCGCTGCGCGCGAGGCCGCGAAGAAGGCGCGCGAGCTGACCCGGCGCAAGGGCGTGATGGATATCGCCAGCCTGCCCGGCAAGCTCGCCGACTGCCAGGAGCGCGACCCTGCCAAGTCCGAACTGTTCCTGGTCGAGGGCGACTCGGCCGGCGGTTCGGCCAAGCAGGGCCGCGACCGGCATTACCAGGCGATCCTGCCTCTGCGCGGCAAAATCCTGAACGTCGAGCGCGCCCGCTTCGACCGCATGCTGTCCAGCCGCGAGATCGGGACGCTCATCCAGGCGATGGGCACCGGCATCGGCCGCGACGATTTCAACCTGGAAAAGCTGCGCTACCACAAGGTCGTCATCATGACCGACGCAGACGTGGACGGCGCACACATCCGCACGCTGCTGCTGACCTTCTTCTACCGCCAGATGCCCGAAATCATCCAGGCCGGGCACCTCTATATCGCTCAGCCACCGCTGTATAAGGCGGCGAAGGGCCGGTCTGAGGTGTACCTCAAGGACGACGCGGCGCTCGATCAGTATCTGGTCGATGCCGGTGTCGGGCTGATGGTGCTGGAGACGGCGGGCGGGACGCGCTCGGGCGAGGACCTGCGCACGCTGGTCGATCATGCCCGCCGCATGCGCACGCTGATGCGCTTCGTACCGCGCCGCTACGATGCGAACATCGTCGAGGCTCTGGCCTTGGCCGGCGCGCTCGATCCCGAAGCGACGCGCGAGCAGCGCGGGCAACGGCTGGCCGCGGTCAGCCAGCGGCTCGACCAGACCGACAGCGACGCACGCTGGACCGCGCAGATGTCGGAGGAAGGCGGTTACCACTTCCAGCGTATCTGGCGCGGCGTGACCGACCACCACATCATCGAAGCCGCGTTCCTGGGCTCGGCCGAGGGGCGCAAGCTTCATGCGCTGGCGGCCGAAGCGGCGGAGAATTACACGACGCTCGCCAAGCTGGTGCCGCTGAAGGGCGTCGCCACGACCGACGACGCGGGCGAGGACGAGGAAACCCCGGTCGCCGCCGCGAAGGGAGAGACGCTCGTCGCGCGTCCCTCGCAGCTGCTCGACGCCGTACTGAGCGCGGGCCGCAAGGGCCTGAGCATTCAGCGCTACAAGGGGCTGGGCGAAATGAACGCCGAACAGCTTTGGGAAACAACGCTGGACCCGGCCAACCGCTCGATGCTGCAGGTGGAGATCGACCAGGCCGACGTCGCCGACGAGATTTTCACGCGGCTGATGGGCGATGTGGTCGAGCCGCGGCGCGAATTCATTCAGGAAAACGCGCTGACGGTCGCGAATCTGGACGTATGACACGGTAGCGATCGTGCTCGGTGCGGGCACGATCGCTACGAAACCGGCAGCTGGCCGCGCAAGTATCGGATAGTATCAGTCGGAATTACGGAATATTCGCGTATTGCTGAATTTCGGTATTGCGCGTTCGATCACCCTCTGGCGCTACAGTCGGACAGGTCTTCCACCAGGATAGCCTGCCATGTACGCTCTTCGCTCCGCAACGCCCGCCCCCGCCTGGTCCTCGTCCGCTCAGCTACTGGCGATGGTCGTGTGCGGCGAAGCGGCCGCTTCGGTGCTCATTCTCGCGCAGGGGGCGCCGGGCGTCCGGCTGGCGCTGGTCGCCGGGCTGACTGCGGTCATCACAGTGCCGCTGATCATCCGGGCAGAGATGCCGATGGCGGTGAAGACGCTGCTCGCCAGCGCGACGATTACGGCGACGCTGGCAGTTGCGGTCGGTGCCGACCTGCTGGGATTTCGCACGGTCGAGCGCGCGATCGTCGAGGCGCCTGTCAAGACCGGCCCCGCCGCGATCGAGACGATCGCGCCCACCACGCCAACGGCCCGCCCCGCCTATCTGACGATCCGGGGCAGCGGCGACCCAGTGTCTGATCGCGTCGCCGACGACTTGGCCGACGCGATGCGTGCGGCAACACGTGGCGGTGACCTGCCACAGATCGAAGGCAGGATTTCGCACGACGCGACCGGATTTGCGATGCGCTGGGGAATGACCCGCGGGACCGTGCGGCGGCACTGCGGCGACGTGCGGGTGTTCGGTGAAAGCCGGGACGTGGCGGTCATCGCCTTTCGCGACGCGCTGATCGGCGCGATCGACGCATCACGACATGGGCCGCTCGCCTGCGCATGACGTTACGGAAACGAGACGATCCAACATAAATTACGCATTCCGCCGATCCGGCACGATCGTAAGAACGCTAACGATACTCACGGCATATTCGACGCCATGGGTGGGACCAACATACCGACCGCGAGGGACGTTTTCCGCGATCTGATCCGGGATCGGAACGGGGTGGCGCTGATCGAGATGGCGCTGGCGCTGCCGGTGCTTGTCCTGCTGCTGTTTGCGATCGTATCCTATGGCAGCTGGATCGCGCTCGCCAACGTCGTGCAGCAGAGCGCCAACGAAGCGGCACGCGCCGCGGTCGCCGGACTGACGTCGAGCGAGCGGGCGACGCTCGCTCAGCAGACGGCGGCGGCCACGCTAAAGCGCAGCTACGACATTCCAGCCGACCGCATCGCGGTCGCGGTCGCGGACGACGGCAGCTCGATCGCGGTGACCGTCGCCTATGACGCGACCGGCAACGCATTGCTGTCGATGCCGATCATCCCCAAGCCCCCGACAAAGATCGCCCGCACTGCGGCGATGCGGGTCAATCAGCTATGAAACGCCTCCGGAACTGGCGCGACCGCCGCGGCAATATCTCGATCGTGATGGCGGGCGGGCTGACGATGCTGACCGCCGCCGGCGCGCTGGGCGTCGATACCGCCAGCCTGTTCCTCGAACGCCGTCGTGTCCAGGGCATCGCCGATGCCGCCGCGATGGCCGCGGCGAGCGCCCCGCTGACCGGAGAGGACGAGGCGCGGGCGGTGCTGGCTTTTCCGGCAAACGGCGGCACGTCGCTGGTTGCGGTCATCCCCGGCCGCTACACCGCCGATCCGACCATCGCCGCGGACGCGCGCTTCCAGACCGACTGGATCGCGCCGGACGCCGCTCGGGTGACCGTGGAAGGGGGAGCCGACACGATCTTCGGCCGCGCGCTGGGACTGGGGCCGCGCGTCGCCATATCGGCAACCGCCACTGCCGCACGGATCGATACCGCCGCGATCTCGATCGGAACCCGGTTCGCCGCGCTCGACGGCGGGGTCGCCAATGCGGTGCTGTCCGGTCTGGCCGGCAGCGAATTGTCGCTGTCGGTCATGGATTACAACGCTCTGAGCAGCGCAGACGTCGATCTGCTGACCTGGCTCGATGCGCTGCACGGCAAGGCCGATCTGGATGTCGGCACCTTCGGAGAGCTGATCGCAGCGGACATCCGCCTGAGCGACGCCATCAGCGCGCTGGCCGATACCACGGCCAGCCTGCACGCGGCACAGGTGCTGCGCGCATTGGCCGGGCGCGTCGCCGATCGCAATGTGCGGCTTCGAGACGTCATCGACCTGGGGCCGCTTGCCGAGAGCAGTAGTGCCGATCCGAAGCGGCCGATCACGGTCGGTGCCCTGTCGCTACTGCGCGAAGCCATCCTGATCGGCGGCGAGGCGCGCGCACTGACCCTCGACCTCTCGCCCGCCATCCCCGGTCTGACCTCAACCCGCTATCGGCTGGAGATCGGCGAACGCACCAATGCGACGCCGTGGCTGGCGGTCGGCCGCGCGAGGCAAGTGACCGTGCGCACGGCGCAGGCGCGGCTGCTGCTCGACACGCGACTGCTCAACGCACCGCTGGGGCTCGGCACCATCCGCGTGCCGATCGTCGCCGAACTGGCGTCTGCCGAGGGGCATCTCTCCCAAGTCGACTGTTCGCGCGGCACCGGCCCTGCCGCTACGATCGACGTCGTGCCCTCACTCGGCCGCGTCGCGATCGCCGACATCGACGAGGGCAGCTTTTCGCAATTCACCCTGCCCCTCGTCCTGCGCCGCGCGACGGTCGCGGCCCTGCCGCTGGTCAGCGCGACCGCCCTGGCCGACATCCGACTGGAAGGGACGACCGCACAGGCGGTGCGCTTCAATGCCGACGACATCGCGGCCGGGCGAACGAAATCGGTGCACACCAACAATATCGTCGGCGGCGTCGCAGCCTCGCTGGTGCGAAGCGTGGATCTCCGCGTGTCGGTGCTGGGGCTCGGCCTGTCGGCAGGCGTGCTGACATCGACGCTTGGCAACACGCTCTCGGTCGCCGCTCCGGCGCTCGATGCGCTGCTCGACACGACGCTGTCGCTGGCCGGGCTGCAGTTGGGCGAAGCGGACGTGAAGGTCGATGCCCTGCGCTGCGGCGTGCCGTTGCTGGTCGGTTAAGGAGGAGGACATTGGGCAAGACTCGCGAACGCCGGCCTGCGCCGACATCCACGTGGGAGCCGGTACGCTGGCCGGTCGAGATCGCGGCCGAGCTGCACGAGGCCGGATCCTGCTGGTTGCCGGTCAAGGTACTGGACTTGTCGGCGGACGGGTGCCGGATGCACACCGGATTCCACGTCCGCCCCGGCCGTACCGCCCGGCTGCGCATACCGGGCTTCGCCGCCTTCGCCGCGACCATCGAGTGGGACGAGGACTGGCACGCCGGCCTGCGCTTCGACCAGCCGATCCACCCCTCGGTCATCTACCACCTCGCCGCCCGATATCGCGCGACGCGGGGCGAAGCCGCGTAGCCTGCTACACCATCCGTGCCTTCACCACCCGTTCCAGCACCGCCAGCGGCATCGCGCCGAGCGACAGGACCGAATGGAACTGGCGCGGATCCCATTTCACGCCCGCCTTCGCCTTGGCGGCGTCGCGCAGCTCGACCCATTTGGTATGGCCGATCTTGTAGCTGGTCGCCTGACCCGGCCAGACGGTGTAGCGGTCGATCTCGTTCTGGCTGCGATTGCGCGCGATGCCGGTCGTCGCCATCAGATAGTCGGTCGCCTTCTCGCGGCTCCAGCGCTTGGCGTGCAGGCCGGAATCGACCACCAGTCGCGTCGCGCGGAACAGCAGCGACTGGAGATAGCCGACCTGCCCCAGCGGATCGCCATCGAACATCCCTATCTCGTCGGCCAGCTGCTCCGAATAGAGCGCCCAGCCCTCGCTATAGCCGCTGAACCCGCTGCGGCGACGGATCAGCGGGATGTCCTTGCTTTCCAGCGCGGTCATCACCTGTAGATGGTGTCCCGGCACCGCCTCGTGATGGCTGAGCGTCGCCAGACCGAACTTCGGCCGGTCGAACGTGTCCTTCAAGTTGATGAAGTACGACCCCGGCCGCGACCCGTCGAGCGACGCCGCCTGGTAGTAGCCCCCCGGTGCGCCCGCCTCGATCGCCGGCGGCACACGACGCGCCACCACCTGTGCCTTGGGCACATAGCTGAACTGTTCGGGCAGCCGCTTGGCCATCGCCGCGATCTGCGTGTCGAGCAGCGCGACGAGCGCCGCCTTGCCCGCGTCGGTATTGGGGAAAAGCTGATCGGGGCGCTGGTTGAGCGCAACCAATCGTTCGCCGATGGTGCCCTTGGTCATACCCTGCGTCCGCAGAATCCCGTCGATCCGCGCGCCGATTTCGGCGACCTGTGCCAGGCCCAGACGGTGGATCTCGTCGCCCGACAGCGGCACCGTGCTCGATGCCTCGGCGAGATGCGCATAGAGCGCATCGCCCTGCGGCAGGCGCCAGCAGCCCGCATCATGCGTCGCCTTTGCCCGCAATTCGGTCACCAGCGCGCGCTGGCGGTCGAGTGCGGGGAAGACCTCGCTCGCCATGATCGCTTCGGCCTGCCTGCCCAGATCGGGCGACAGGCCGGCGGCGGTCAGCTTGGCGACGAAGCCCTTGACCGGGCTCGTCTCGGCCGCGGGCTTGTCGCGCAGTTCGGCAAGCAGCACGACCATCCGATCGAGCACGAAGTCTGGCGGCGCGACGCCCTTGGCCGCATCGTCGCGGGCGCGCGCGACGCTCTGGTCAATCACCTTGGGGAAGCGCGCCAGGCGCGCCAGATAGGCATCGGCGTCCTTCTGCGTCGCGACGCGGTGCTGGCCGTCGAGAAACTCGGGGATCGAGCGGTAAGGTCCCGACAGCTGCGACAGGACATAGGGCGAATTGCCCGACCCGTAATCGAACGCGCCGCGCTGGATGGCGAGCTTTAGCTGGTAATCGACCACGTCGTAATCGATCTTAGCGGTGTCGGACAGCGTCGCGCGATCGATCCGGCGCAACGCCGCCTGCTCGGCCCGGCTGCGCGCCAGCGCGCGGGCGACCGCGCTGCGCGTCTCGTCGCCCAGCTGCGAGCGCAGTTTCTCGCGCGCGCCGGTATCTAGTCCCAACGCGGTCGCCTGTTCGGGCCGCTCGGCCAGGCGATCCTGAAAGAAGCGATCGAGCAACGTGCGCAGCGCTGCGTCGCCGGAGCCTGCCTTCGCCGATTGCGCCGCCGCCGCTCCCGGCAGTAAGGCGACTGCCGCAGCGCCGCCGCCGCTCTTCAGAACCGACCGGCGATCAAGTCCGGTTTCCATCATGGTCATGCCTGCGCGCCCGTCGTTCACTTGATCGCGTCCAGACCGATCTTCACCTTCGCGAGCGCATCTGCGGTCAGCAGGTTCGGGGCCATCGGCGCGAGCTGGTTGAGGCTCATGGCTTTGAACTGCTCATAGGCCGGATGCGCGTCGACGCCGGGCAGCACCGCATCGACCGCCGCCTTCGCCCGCGCATCCGCCATCAGCGTCGCGACCGGCGTATCGAGCGTGAACTTTGCAGCCGCGGCCGGCGCTGCGGTCGCAGGCGCCGCCGGTGTGTGGCCGCCATGATCCTGCGTCGCCACGGGCATCGTCACGGCGGCGGCGGACAGCAGGAAGAGTGCAAACGTCATGCGAACATCCTCAAATCGCATCGCTTTCGGCCCGGTGCCGGCAAAGCGGAGACGCGACGGTAGCGCGCGGCGAGCATGTTGCAACCATCGACGTGCTCGACACGGCCGGGCTCCGGCAAACGATCACACCGGCTGTCACGCAGCTGATCGACGACGACCGACCGGGAACGTCGCGCCACCTTGCTCGCTTTACGCCTCGGGCGCTCACGCCCGCGGAGATGACCTATGGCGCAAGACAGGACGGCGACGCTTTATCGGATGGTTCTCCCGGACCACACCTGCCCGTTCGGCGTTCGCGCGAAGCAGATGCTGGAGGCCGCAGGGTTCACGGTCGACGACCGACTGCTGCAATCGCGCGAGGAGGTCGATGCCTTCAAAGCGGATCACGGTGTCGCGACGACTCCGCAGATCTTCATCGATGGGGAAAGGATCGGCGGCAGCGACGATCTGGAACGCTATCTCGACCGTGCCTGAGCGCGTGAATGACGCGGCTCTGCGCGATGGACGCGCATGAGGCCGTCGCCCGACCCGGTCGGTCCCGGCCAAGAGAGCGTCTGGCGCTACCCGCGCCCGCCGATCGCCGAACGCAGCGACCGTCATATCCGCATCGAGCATCGCGGGGTCGTGGTGGCCGACACCCGCGCCGCGATCCGCACGCTGGAAACCAGCCACCCGCCGAGCTGGTACCTGCCGCCCGACGCCATCGCGCCGGACCTGCTACGCCGATCCGCCCGTCAGTCGTTCTGCGAATGGAAGGGCGAGGCGACCTATTGGCATCTGCTGGTCGGCGACGTGCTGTTGCGCGACGTGGGCTGGAGCTATCCCGACCCGGCGCCGCCGTTCGCGGTCCTGCGCGACCACATCGCCTTCTACGCCGCCCCGTTCGATCGTTGCACGGTCGATGGCGAGCCGGTGATCCCGCAGCCGGGCGGCTTCTACGGTGGGTGGATCACGTCGGACGTCGTCGGACCGTACAAGGGCGTGCCGGGTAGCATGGGCTGGTGACGACCATCCTACCCGCCCGTACGTGGGATCGGCCGATGGGATGGGTGTCGTTCATCCGGCCGTCCAGCTAGGCGAAGACCCATTTGCGCTGCAGATGAAAGCTGGCGAACGGCACGACCAGGATCGTGAAGACCAGCGGCACCCACGCCGGCGTACCGAGCCAAAAGGTCAGCAGCCAGGTGATCGCGAGGTTCGTTCCGAACTGCGCGAGTTGCACGATAAGGAAACGCAGCGGTTGCGCGCCCCCGGCCAGACCGTGACCACGCCCGCGGAAGCTCCACAGGCTGTGCAAGGCATAGCTGATCGCCAGGGCGATGAGGAAAGCGGGCGGCACCGCTAGGGTGGCCTGCGCCGAGGGCAGGCGTGCGGCCAGCGTGAGATAGACCAACCCATACACCGACGCCGAGGCGAGGCCCGCGACGGCGAAGCGCAGCAATTGCCCGATCGCGACGGGATCGACGCGAATGCCCTTCATCGCGCTGGCAAGTGGAACGTCAGATTGCCGTCGCGTTCCTTGCGTGGATAGGCCGCATCGATCGCATCGGCGACGCGCGGGTTGTAGCGTTCGTCGAACAGCGGATCCGACCGGTTGCCGCGCGTCAGGAAAAAGGCGAAATCGCCGCGCCGAACCTTTGCGATGAAGCCGGCCTCGTCGTAAACGCCGCTATGCCCCAGTTCGGCGGCGATCGCAGGCTCATATTCGACCGGCCGGCCGGCGCGGATGAGCAGCACCATATCGTCGGCGACGACCGGCTTTTCCGCAGCGCGAATTCGATCGACCATGGCCGCTTTCTGGGCATCGTACGTGCGCAGCACCGACGGATCGATCTCCGGCATCGGCACTTGCCATGTCGCGATCGGCAGCATGATCGTTAGCAAGGCGATAAGGATGGGCGACGGCCAGGCCTCGCCGCCCCGCGCCACCCGCAGAACCGGAACAGCCGCCAGCCCTGCGAACACGGTGATGCCGCAGGACCATTCGATCAGATAATTGGCGCTCGACCCCGATTTCAGGATCGTCGGGATCATTGCTGTCTTTACGGCCAGAAACGCCAGCGCCAGCACCAGCGCCGCGCGGCTTTCGTCCCGCAACCCGCTGCGCCACGGCCCGGCATGGCTTGCCTGGGTCAACCGCCGCCACGCCTGTGCGATCGCGAAACCGGCAAGCCCGATCAGCACGGCGTGAAACAACAGGGCCTGCCTCAGCAGGCGCCAGCGCCCCCAATCGATCCGGTTGACGTTGTAGCTCAGCACATGCCGCAGGAAGCCACCGTCGCTTTCGACCGTCAGAACGGCGAGCGCCGCCAAGCCCAGTCCGAGACACCAGCCGAGCAGCGCAAGCGCGGATCGCGGCCGGACGCACCACAGCAGGACGAACGACGCGATCGGCCCGGCGATGTTCGTCTGCTTGGTATAGACCGCCAACACGAAGGCGAGCGCCGACAGCGGCACTATCTTCGGCCGGGTAACTGCGCGATGTGCAAAAACCAGTCCAGCCATCGTCCATGCGCAGCCGAGCATGTCGACCCGCATCAGGGTCGCCCAGTCGACGATCGTCGGAATCGTGGCGAGGCACGTCGCGGCAATCGCTGCCGCCAGCCAGCGCACGACCGTGTCCTCCTCGCTCGGAATAGCGGACCAGGTCAGCCGTCCGACAAGCGCCATCGACGCGATCGTCGAGAGCAGGGACACCAATCGTCCGGCGAACAGCTCGTCGATCCCGGTCGCCCAGGCCAGTGCGCCGGTCACCAGGTGATAGACCGGCGGATAATGATAGACGATCGCCGGATAGATACCGAGCGGCGCATATCCCTCGCCGGCCAGGATGTTGCGCATCTGTTGCCAGACGATGCCCTCGCCGTAATCGAGGTCGTAGGGATATTTCAACGCAACCCACGCGGCGAGCGCCATCTTGACGACCACGACCAGCAGGGACGCGAGCGTCAGCGCCAATCCGGCGCGCAGCAGCAGACGTTTCGGGTCAGAAATACGCGAACGCGCGTCGCGGTCCGCGCCCCCGTCGCCGATCGCAACGCTCACCGCGCCGGCCGCGCAACGAGAAGCATCTGCTTGCCCATGGGCTTAATCGGCGACCGAAGATAGGCGGCGACCAGTATCGGCCAGGCAGGCAACCGCGACTTGACCGTCAACGGCAGGAAGCGCGGATGAACCTCGACGATGTCCCAGCCGTGTGCGCGCAGCAGATCGGCCAGGCTGATATGTGAATAGACAGCAACATGCGTGTAATCGTCGAAATATTCCCGATACGCATAGCGATAGTTGGGCTGCAACATCGTGAGCGTCCCGCCGGGTGCGAGCGTTCGCCGGATTTCGACCAGCGTCGCGACGAGCACGTCCTGCGGCAGATGTTCGAACAGGTTGGAGGCGAAGGCGTAATCGACCGACCCATCGGCGATGGCATGAAGGTCGTCGACCGGCCCGACGATCGCCTCGACGCCCGGCGCGACCTGCTGTGCCAGGCCCGGCCAGGTGTCGACCGCAATCCGGCGACGCGCCACCACATTGTTGATGAAGTCGCCATAGCCCGCGCCGAGGTCCAGCACGCACGCACTGTCGCGGATGCGGTGACGAAAGAAATAGCGCCAGAGCGCGGCCCACACACTGCCGCGGCGCGTGTCCATTTCAAGCCGCGAATTGTGATAGTCGCCGCTCATGCGTAGCGCTTCCAATCCGACAACAGCCCCAGGATCATGCGCCAGCCGACCACGAACCCGCGCCAGTTGTTGACGTTGCCGCCCTTGCTGAACCCGATCCGCGGATGGAAGGTGATCGGGCATTCCAGCAGGACCAGATCCTGGTACAACGCGGTATCGAGCAGGTGGGCGTTGAATTCCAGGTTCACCGCCGGGTTGAGATAGGGCAGCAGTTTCACGAGCGCGTCGCGGCGGCACAGCTTGTAGGTCGTGCCCATGTCTGTGATCGTGCCGCGTCCGAGGTGCTTGGCCTCCAGCAGCTTGCCGACGAAGATGTTGCCGTAGTACATGAACACGCTGAGCTGCGTCAGATACTGGCGCAACGGTTCCACGGTGCGCGTGCCGTTCACGATGTCGGCGTGCGGCGCATAGGCGAGCAGTTTCTCGATATCATAGGCGCGGAACGTGCTGTCGCCTTCGCACAGCACGACGAATTCGGTATCCTCGAACGCCACCGCTTCGCTCAGGCAGCGATAGACGCAGCGACCATAGCCGGGGGCGAGTTCGTTAAAGGTGATCGCGCCAGCGGCTTCGGCACGCTCGAACGTGCGGTCAACGCTGTTGTTGCTGACGACGATAACGCGTTCGACCAGCGGGTGCAGCAGAAAGTCCTCAACGGCGCCGGCGATACTGTCTTCGTCGTTATAGGCGGTGAGCGCCACCGTCACCCGGCGGCGCTGCACGGGCGTGAACCGAACCGGCACATCGGGCTTCTTGTGCTGATGCATATACAGCAGATCGAACAGCGACAACGCGATACCGACCATGATCGGCACTCCGCTATACCAGACCAGCGCCTCGGCCACCGGATCGAGAATATCGTGCAGGCCGAGTAGATACCGCGGGAAGACGAGCAGTACGCCCGCCAAATACATCAGCAGTCCGAAGACGAAACAGAGCACGCCGTACAGAAGCAGCGGCTTTTGAAACGGGTGGCGATCGGAACGCAAAGCGGGAAGTCGTGTCGCCATCATCGTCGCCCCCAAAGCCGCTCTGGTTCGCAACAGAGCCCGCGAGTGGCGATACGGCAGATTGGTTAACGGTTTGTTCGAACGGCAGCCTGCTGCCCCGTGCATCCCGGACGATATGGCCGCTCGGCAGCGCAGCCCGACGCCCTTTTTGGCAAATCGTCCGTACGAATGATTGCGCGCCACCGCCTGTCGCTTAAGGATAGCGGTGATGCCGATCCAAAGCTCCTCGACGCTGCACTGGCAGCCCTATTGCGGTGCGGCGCCCGATCCGGGGCAATGGCTGGCCCGTTGGAACTGGGATCCCTGGCTGTTGGGAATCCTCGTCGGCCTGCTGGCGATCGGGCTGGTGGCCGGGCGATCGCGGACGTCGAGCCAGCTTGGCGCGGCGGCGGTCGTTCTCGCGCTGTTCGTCACGCCGCTGTGCGCGTTGGGGTCTGCGCTGTTCCTCGCGCGGTCGGTGCATCATCTTGCCCTCGCGCTCGTGCTGGCGCCGCTATTGGTTGGAGCGATCGGGCCGAAAGCCTTTCCGCGGGTGTCGCTGACCGTCGCGACGGTCGCGCAGACCGCGATCTTCTGGCTGTTGCATGTGCCGGCCTTCTACGAACGCGCGCTGTCGAGCGACGGCGTCTTCTGGGTGATGCAGCTTTCGATCACGGGCAGCGCTGCGGTCTGGTGGGCGGCGCTGCGCCGTGCAGGCGCCATGGAGGCGGCAGCGGGGCTGTTGGCGCAGATGGTCCAGATGGGCGTGCTCGGCGCCCTGCTGGTCTTCGCCGGTCGCGCGTTCTACCTGCCGCACGCGATCACCACTGCATCATGGGGGCTGACGCCCCTCGAGGACCAGCAGCTGGCCGGGTTGGTGATGTGGGTCGGCGGCGGCGGTGCGTATCTGCTGATCGCGTCGGCCCTGCTGTGGAAAGCGCTGGCACCCGTCGCGGCCCCGCGATCCGCATGAGCCGGCTGCAGGCGTGGGCCCAGCGCTATCGCAAGCGCGGCCGCTATACGCCGGTCGGCGTGGCGTTCCACTGGATCATGGCCGCGGTCGTCATCTTCCAGCTCGGCACGGGCTGGTGGATCCAGCGTTATCTGGTCGGCGGCGACAAGCTGGCCGCCTATGCGCTGCACTCGGAAATCGGACTGACGCTACTGATGCTCGGTCTGTTGCGCCTGCTGTGGCGGCTGATCGTGCCGGGGCCGATCAACGATGCCGACAAGCCCGGCTTCTCCGCGACGGTCGCGCATGTGACGCACGGCGTCTTATACGCGCTGTTCACGCTGTTGCCGCTGTCGGGGTGGGCGATGTGGTCCGCGATCCAGCCGGCCCAGCCGCTATCTCTAGCCGGGCTGATCCCGGTTCCGGTGATGCCGTTCTACGACCTGTCGCGCGAATGGCAGTTCCGCGTGCTCGACTGGGCGATGGACCTGCACGTCGGCGGCGTGATCGTGCTGGCGCTGCTCGTGCCCGCTCATGCGCTCGCGGCGATCAAGCACCATCTGGTCGATCGGGACGACGTGTTCGAGGGCATGCTGCCGGAACTGACCGACCATCGCCACCACCCGCAAGGCCCGCAGCATACGCCGCCACCGCTTGCCGATCCGCAGCCGAAAGCGCGCGGCTGATGGTCGTCATCGCCCCGTCCGCATCGCCGTACCGCTTGCCGCTTGCCCAGTCGTCGAGCTGGCGGGCGAGATATGGTGCGGGCTGCCCGGCCAGCGGCGGATTGCCGGCGTTCCCTTGGGCATCGGCACCGTGGCAACTGGCGCACGAAGCGATCCCGCGCGCAGGGACACCGGCATGATAGAGTATCGCGGCGTTGCAATCCTCGCCCTTTCCGACACGGCTGTTGGCGGCGACACCCCAGGGCAGGGCTGCATAATAGGCGGCGACCTTCTCCCGCGCGCCGGCATCGAGCCGGCGGGCGATCCGATACATCTGCGGGTTGCGCCGGGCACCCGAGGCGAAATGCTCGAGCTGGCGCAGGGCATAGCCCTGGTCGAGACCGGCAAGGCGCGGCGCGAGGTTCCCGTCACCCTGACCGCGCGTACCGTGGCAGGTAGAACAGGCGCCGGCGGGCCCGGCCGCGGCGCCACTGAACGCGATCGTCTCCCCGGTCGCCTCGAATGGATCGGTGGGATTCGACGGCGACGTACAGCCGGACAGGACGAGCGCGGCAAGCGCGAGCGGGGCGAGTCCAAGCGTGGCAAGGCGGAAGCTTGTCATTTGTGGTGCCTCCAACCCCGCCGCCGGATTGCGGGTTCCACGCCGCGGGCCGTGGTCACGATCGCCGTGCTGGCAGCGATGACCGCCGCGTGCAAGCCGCCGCTCAGCGCACGCCATGATTTCGACCCAGCCGCCGCCGAGCGCGGTCGCGCCGTGGTGGTGGCCGCCGGCTGCGCGGCTTGCCACGCCTTTCCCGACATCGCCTGGCCGAAAGGGCGAGCCGGCCCCGATCTGACGCACTTCGACGGTCTCGGCCCGATCGCGGGCGCGTTACCCAATACGCCGGCCAATCTCGCCGCTTTCGTCCGCAACGCGCCCGCGGCAAAACCGGGCAGCGCGATGCCCGCGATGCCGATCACCCAATCCGAGGCGCGCGACGTCGCCGCCTATCTTTATGGTATTTCCGATGACTGAGTCCGCGAGCGCCTTCGACGCCTGGTGGGGGTGGCCGCCGCCGGTCCTCGACCCGGCCGGCCCCTACGCCGACAGCGTCACGCTGCTCGCCTGGGTGCTGTTCGGCATGGGCGTTGTGGTAACGGCGATCGTCGCCGCCGCTCTGTATGTTGCGCTGGCGGGCCCCGTTCGCCTGAAAGCGAAGCTGGGCGGCGAGAAGATGATCTGGGTAATGGGCATCGCCTTCCCCACAGTCGTGCTGACCGGGCTGCTGATCTGGGGCCTGACGCTCACAGCCTCACTGACCGACCCGATCCGCGGCACCGAACAACGCATCCGCATCACCGGCCATATGTGGTGGTGGGACGTCGAATATCTCGACGCGCAGGGCCGGGTGATTCTGCGCGACGCCAACGAACTGCATCTGCCGGTCGGCCGCCCGGTCGTGCTCGAACTGCGAAGCGCCGACGTCATCCACAGCTTCTGGGTGCCCAACCTGTCGGGCAAGGAAGACATGATCCCCGGCCGCACCAATGTCCTGAAGGTGCAGGCCGGCCGCGCCGGGCGCTACGGCGGCATCTGCGCCGAATATTGCGGCGGGCCGCACGCACTGATGGGCTTCGTCGTCGCCGCGCATGACGACGCCGATTACCAGCGGCTGCTGGCGGGCGACGGGACGACGACGCCTGCGCGCGTCGATCCGCAGTCGGTCCCGGGCCGGGTACCGGCGATCCGGCGGATCGCGTCGGCAACTGCTATGCAAGACACCGGTAACGGGCAGGCACTGTTCATGGCGAACGGCTGTGCGGCATGCCACCGCGTCGCGGGAACGCCGGCGAACGGCCTGTCGGGCCCGGATCTGACCCACCTCTCCCGCCGCCTGTCGCTGGGTGCTGGCATCCTGCCCAACAATCGGGGCACGCTGAACGGCTGGATCACCGACAGCCAGGCGCTGAAGCCGGGCAACCGTATGCCGAGCTACGACATGCTTTCCGCGCAGGATGTCGACGCCATCGCCGCCTGGCTGGAAACGCCGCGATGAGCGAGACCGGCTTCGACCACGCGCTCTACGACCGCTTCCCGACAAAAGGCCCACGCCCCGAAGGCGAGCTTGAGGAACTGGAGCGCATCTGGTGCGCGCCCAAGGGCTGGCAGCTACTGACCGCGGTCAACAACAACTACATCGGCGTCTATTATATCGGCACCGCCTTCCTGTTCTTCGTGCTGGCGGGCATATTGTCGCTCGGCATGCGGGTGCAGCTGGCCGCGCCGTTGCTGACGTTCCTGCCGGTCGACACCTACAATCAGTTCTTCACCATGCACGGCACGGTGATGATGTTCCTGTTCGCCGTGCCGATGGTCGAGGCGATCGGCGTGTTGCTGTTGCCGCAGATGCTCGCGGCGCGCGACCTGCCGTTCCCGCGGCTGTCCGCCTACGCCTTCTGGGCGTATTTCGTCGGCGGGCTGCTGTTCTTCTGCTCGCTGTTCGTGGGACTGGCGCCCGACGGCGGATGGTTCATGTATCCGCCGCTGACCAGCATCGCGTTCAGTCCGGGCATCAACACCGATTTCTGGCTGCTGGGCATCGGCTTCATCGAGATTTCCGCCATAGCCGGCGCGATCGAGATCATCGTGGGTGTCCTGCGAACCCGCGCGCCCGGGATGACTCTCAGCCGCATGCCGGTCTTCGCCTGGGCGATGCTGGTCTTCGCGGTGATGATCATCGTCGCCTTCCCAAGCGTCATCCTCAGCACCCTGCTTCTGGAACTGGAACGCGCGTTCAACTGGCCGTTCTTCGACCCGACCCGCGGCGGCGACCCGATGCTGTGGCAGCACCTGTTCTGGTTTTTCGGCCACCCGGAGGTGTACATCATCTTCCTGCCCGCCGCCGGCCTGATGAGCATGATGGTCGCGACGATCGCGCGCACCGAGCTGGTCGGGTATCGCCTGAACGTGCTGGCGATCATCGCCACCGGCTTCATCAGCTTCGGCGTGTGGGCGCACCACATGTTCGCGACCGGCATGCCGCGCGTCTCGACCGGCTATTTCAGCGCGGCCAGCATGGCGGTCAGCCTGCCCGCGGGCATCCAGGTGTTCTGCTGGATCGCGACGCTGGCGGCGGGAAAAATTCGTTGGTCGGTGCCGGCGCTGTTCGTGATCGGCGGGCTGCTGGTGTTCGTTATGGGCGGCCTCACCGGCGTCATGGTCGGCATGGTCCCGTTCGACTGGCAGGCGCATGATTCCTACTTCATCGTCGCGCACCTGCACTACGTCCTGATCGGCGGCATGGTGCTGCCGATGTTCGGCGCCTTTTATTACTGGTTCGGCATGAGCAGTTCGCGGGCGCTGTCCGAACGCGTCGGCCGATGGGTGTTCTGGCTGATCTTCGCCGGTATCCACATCACTTTCCTGCCGATGCACCTGACCGGGCTGATGGGCATGCCGCGCCGCGTGTATACCTACATGCCCAACCGCGGCCTCGATCTGCTCAACCTGGTGTCCACGGTCGGCGCATTCGTGATCGCGATCGGCGTGCTGCTGTTCGTCATCGACGTCGCACGCAAGTTTCGTATGTCGGCGCAGGACGAGGCGGGCAACGTCTATGGCGGTGGAACGCTCGAATGGCTGCCGACGGGGCTGTATTCCACGCGATCGATCCCCATCGTCAGCAGTCGCGAGCCGCTGTGGGACGATCCCGACCTCGCCCGACGGGTCGAGGAGGGACGCTATTTCCTGCCCGGCAGCACGACGGGCCTGCGCGAGACGCTGATCACCAGCCCGATCAATGCCGAACCGCAGTACCTCCAGATCATGCCCGGCCCGTCCGCCTGGCCGCTGGCTGCCGCCGTGGGGACGGCGCTGCATTTCCTCGCGCTGACGGTGCAGGCTTACGGCTTCTCGCTGTTCTGTGGCGTGGTCGCGATCTTGTGCGTTCTGCGCTGGCTGTGGGAAACCGATCGGCCCTTGAAGCATGAGGAGTCCGACGTCGGCGGCGGGATCGTGTTGCCGATCGCCATCACCGGCCCGTCGAGCCACGGGTGGTGGGCACTCAACACGCTGATGGTCGTCATCGGCATGATCGCGTTCATGGCGGTGTTCGGCTACCTCTACCTCTACGGCCTGCGCCCCGACATCTGGATCGCCCCGCCGCCGCGGTGGCAGACGGCGGTCGTCAGCGGACTGGGTATCGCCGCATTGCTGCTTGCCAGAGCTTCGCGCAGTCTGCTCGCGCGATCGGAGAAAGGCGTGTTTCCGGGCCAGGGCCCCTGGCTGCTCGCCGCGCTGGCCAGTGGCGCGCTCGCGCTGTCGGCCTGGCTCGACTGGTCTGGCTGGCAGGCGGCGGGGCTCGCGCCGGATGCCAGCGGACAGGGCGCGACGGTGTTTGCGCTCGTCGCCTTCCAGGGCGTCTGTGCAGCCATCGCGGTCATCATGGGTCTGTACCTCGGCTATCGCAGCGGCCGCGGCTTGGTGTCGGGGCCGGCCAACGTGACGCTGGATATCGTCACGCGCTTCTGCGGTTATGTCGCGCTGCAAGGGCTGGCGACGTCGCTGGTCGTGCGTCTGTTCCCGGGAGTGTGACGATGCCGGGCCCGTATAGCGAGACGACAGACTGGCCCGGCGCCGCCTGGGCCTTTGCGATTTGGGCGGTGCATTTCTCGGTCCTGTGGGGCGCAAGCAGCATTTTCCCCGATCACGCCGCGGCCCGCTGGATCGCGCTGGTCGCGACCGTCGCGGCGGTCAGCGCGCTAGCGAGTCTGTGGCGCGTGCGCGTCCCCCGTCAGCAGGGGGTTCGTGAAGGTCGCATCTTCACGCTGGCAGCCAGTGTCACCGCACTCGCTATCCTGTTCGGGGCATTGCCTGCGCTGGTCGGCTGACCTGCGGTGATACGAAGCTCTGCCGGGTGGCGACGTCGACGCCGCACCCCGTTTGGCCACCGCCGAGGCGGGCGCACCCTCTCCTACCCTGAATCCTCAGTCCCCGAAATTCGAACCAATTTAACGCACGAGTGTTTTACAAAGCCAACACGCCCGCTACACTTGGATCCGACTCGGGGGAGAAGCTAAGTGTTGGAACTGACGTCGGTGAGCCATGTCTATGGCAACGGAACCCGCGCGCTCGATGATGTCACGCTGACGATCCCGAAGGGCATGTTCGGCCTGCTCGGGCCCAACGGCGCGGGCAAATCGACGCTGATGCGGACGGTCGCGACGCTGCAGACGCCGACGTCGGGCCGCATCATCTTCGGCGACATCGACATCATCGCCCAGCCCGAGCGGCTGCGCGAGCGGCTCGGCTATCTGCCGCAGGATTTCGGTGTCTATCCGCGCGTGTCCGCCTACGACATGCTCGACCATATGGCGGTTCTCAAGGGCATCGCCTCGGCCAAGGAACGCAAGGACACGGTCGAGACGCTGCTGAACCAGGTCAATCTCTGGACCGTCCGCAAGAAGGCCATCGCGGGCTTTTCGGGCGGCATGCGGCAGCGCTTCGGCATCGCCCAGGCGCTGATCGGCAATCCCGAACTCATCATCGTCGACGAACCGACCGCGGGGCTGGACCCGGAAGAGCGCAACCGCTTCCTCAATCTGCTCGCGGAAATCGGCGAGAATGTCGTCGTGATCCTGTCGACCCATATCGTCGAGGACGTCGCCGACCTCTGCCCGCGCATGGCGGTGCTGGCGGGCGGACGCATCCAGTTGGAAGGCGCGCCGCTCGAACTGATTCAGCGCTCGCGCGGGACCGTCTGGGCCAAGACGATCGCGCGCGACGACCTCGACGCCGTCCGCGCCCGCTACGAAGTTATTTCGACCCGCCTGTTCGCCGGTCGCACCATCGTCCACATCCTGTCGGACGGCGACCCCGGTGACGGATTTACCTCCGTCGATGGCGGCTTGGAGGACGTGTATTTTTCCACGCTCGCCCACTCGCGTCGCCCCGCACCCGCGCAAGCCGCGTAAGGGGAGCGCCCGCATGTTCGGCAAGATCGCGGCCTTCGAGCTCCGCTACCAGTTGCGCAACCCGGTGTTCTGGGTCGTATCCATCCTGTTCTTCCTGCTGACCTTCGGGGCGGCAACCGTCGAGCAGATCCAGATCGGCGCGGGCGGCAACATCCACAAGAACGCGCCGGTCGCGATTGCGCAGACCCACCTGATCCTGTCGCTGTTCTTCATGTTCGTGACGACCGCGTTCGTGGCGAACGTGATCGTGCGCGACGATGAAAGCGGCTTCGGGCCGATGGTGCGCTCCACGCGGGTCACCAAGTTCGACTATCTGATGGCGCGCTTCCTGGGCGCCTTCCTGGCCGCGGCGATCGCCTTCCTGGTCGTGCCCTTTGCCATCTGGCTCGGGTCGTTCATGCCGTGGGTCGATGCCGAGACGTTGGGGCCGAACCGTCTGGGCGCCTACGCCTTCGCCTATCTCGTCATCGCACTGCCGAACCTGTTCATCACCTCGGCGATCTTCTTCGCGGTGGCGACGATGACGCGATCGATGATGTACAGCTACCTCGGCGTCGTCGTGCTGCTGGTGTTGTGGGTCGTCGCCAACACCTTCATCCGGTCGAAGCCCGAATTGCGTGAGACCGCCGGCTGGTTCGAGCCGTTCGGGGCGGCCGCCATCGCCAACGTCGTGCGGTACTGGACCGCGGCGGAGTCGAACACCGCGACGCCGACGCTGACGTCGATGCTGATCGGCAACCGGCTGCTCTGGATCGCGATCGGCTTCGGCGCGCTTGCCGTCGCCTACGCCCGCTTCACCTTTTCCGAACGTGGCGCGTCCAAGCGCAAGCTGCGCAAGCAGGCGAAGCGCGAGGCGAAGCTCGCCGCGACCGCCCCGAGCATCGTCACTATCCTGCCTGCCCCCCGCCCCGCGCAGGCCGGCTGGGCGCGTTTCGCCGCGCGCACCGCATTCGAGATGCGGCTGGTGTTCCGCAGTCCGGCGTTCATCGTCCTGCTGATCGTCGGCCTGTTCAACGCGACCGGCGGGCTGCTGTTCGCCAACGAGATCTACGGCACCCAGGCGCGTCCGCTGACCTTCCTGCTGATCCAGACGTTGCAGGGCGCATTCAGCCTGATCCCGCTGATCATCGCCATCTATTACTCGGGCGAGCTCGTCTGGCGCGACCGCGAGCGCAAGATGCACGAGATCGTCGATGCGACCTCGCTGCCGAACTGGGCGTATATGCTGCCCAAGACGCTGGCGGTGACCGGCGTGCTGTTCGCCACCATCGCTGTGTCGGTCGTCGCCGCGATCCTGATCCAATTGTCGCGCGGGCAGACCGAAGTCGCGCTTGGGCAGTATGTCGCCTGGTATCTGCTGCCCTTGGGCGTCGACATGGCGATCCTCGCGGTGCTGGCGGTCTTCGTTCAGGCTTTGAGCCCGAACAAATACGTCGGCTGGGGGATCATGACGGTCTATCTGGTCGCGACGATCACGCTGACCAACATCGGGTTCGAACATCCGCTGTACAATTACGGCGCGACCGGGCGGCAGCAGCTGTCGGACATGAACGGCGCGCAGATCGGCGGGCCGGCGGGCTGGTGGCTGCGGCTCTATTGGGGCGCGTTCGCGGTTGCGCTGGCGACGCTCGCGCACCTGCTGTGGCGCCGCGGGACCGAGACGAAGCTGTTGCCGCGCCTGAAGCGCCTGCCCCGCCGCCTGGCGAGCCCCGCCGGTGCGATCCTGGGTGTGTCGCTAGCCGTGTTCGCGGTCACCGGTGGCTGGCTATTCTGGAACATGAACGTCCTCAACACCTATCGCACGCAGGACGAGCAGGAAGCGCGACTGGCGGCGTATGAGAAGAAATATCTGCGCTACGAAACGCTGCGCCAGCCGTCGCTGACCGACATCACGCTGGCAGTGCAGCTTTACCCCGAGCAACGCCGGGCCGAAACCCGGGGTACATACCGCTTCGTCAACGACACCGGCGCGCCGCTCGGCGATCTCCACCTGCGCCTCGCCAACGACCTGACCCGCCTGACGCAAGTATCTATTCCAGGCGCGCGGCTGGTGTCGGACGATGCCGCCAACCAATATCGCATCTACCGCTTCGACCGCCCCCTCGCGCCCGGCGCGACGGGCACGATCGCCTTCACGACCGAGCGGCAGCAGCAGGGCCTGCGTGCCAATCAGGACGATACGCAGGTCGTCGCCAACGGCACCTTCCTCAACAATTTCGCGATCGCTCCGCAGATCGGCATGGACCGCAGCAACCTGCTGACCGACCGAGTCAAGCGTCGCCAATATGGCCTGACGCCCGAACTGCGCCCGGCGAAGCTGGAGGATCTGTCCGCGACCCGCCGCAACTATGTCGGCAACATCAGCTGGGTGCGCTCCGACATCACCGTCACGACCGATGCCGGCCAGACCCCGATCGCGCCGGGCCGCAAGGTGTCGGACAACGTCGCCAACGGCCGTCGTACCGCGCATTTCGTGTCGGGCGCGCCGATCCTCGCCTTCTTCTCGGTCCAGTCGGCCGACTATGCGGAGAAGTCGCTGAATGCGGATGGCGTCAGGCTGAGCGTCTTCCACCACCCCAAGCACGCCTACAACGTCGACCGCATGCTGACGGCGATGCGCGATTCGCTCGCCTATTACCGGCGTGCGTTCGGGCCCTATCAGTTCGATTATGCCCGCATCCTGGAATTCCCGGGCTACGCGACCTTCGCCCAAGCGTTCGCGGGAACGGTCCCCTATTCGGAGCGGATCGGTTTCGTCGCCGATACCCGTCCGGCGGATGCGATCGACTACGTCGGCTACGTCACCGCGCATGAGCTCGCGCACCAATATTGGGCGCACCAGCTGATCTCCGCCGACATGCAGGGTGGCACACTGCTGGTCGAGACGATGGCCCAGTACGGCGCGCTGATGGTCATGAAGCACACCCACGGCGAGGACAAGATCCGCCGCTTCCTGAAGTACGAACTCGACAATTACCTGCGCAGCCGTGGCGGCGAAAAGCTGGAGGAACTGCCCCTCAACCGCGTCGAGAACCAGCCCCACATCCATTATCGCAAGGGGGCGCTGGTGATGTACCTGCTCCAGGACCGCTTGGGCGAGGACCGCGTCAACGCGATGCTCCGCACCTTGCTCGACCGCTACCGCTTCAAGGGTGCGCCCTATGCCCGCTCGACCGATCTGGTCGACGGCTTCCTTAGACTCGCCCGCACGCCCGCCGAGCGCGAACTGGTGCTTGACCTGCTGACCCGCATCACGATCTACGACCTGAAGGCGACGGGCGCGACGACGCGCAAGCTGCCCGACGGCAATTTCGAGACGGTGTTGAAAGTCGATGCCACCAAATATTATGCCGACGGCACCGGCAAGGAACGCGCCGCGCCGCTCGACGACCGGATCAACATCGGCCTGTTCGACGCCCGCCCTGGCCTCGGCGCCTTCGCGGCGAAGGACGTGATCCTGGTCGAGCGTCGTCCGATCCGGTCGGGCAAACAGCAGATCCGCATCGTCTCGACTCGCCGCCCGGCGTTCGCCGGCATCGACCCGTACAATTTCTACATCGACCGCAACGGCGACGACAACGTCGTGCCCGTCACATGACGACACGCCGCCCGGTCTGAATCGCCGAGCGGCGTCCGAAGCGGCGCTCCCACGCCCGCGGCTGCGCGCGTTCGCTGACCGCCGGCCGGGTGACCGCATCGGCTTTCTGCACCTGCGCTCGGTCCAGTGGGAAGCTGACGGCACCGTCCACACGGCATCGCCCCGCGAAGACGATGCACCCATCCCCGCCACCATGATTGGGGTTTCGCGCTTCAACAGCGCCCTAGCCGATCGATTCCGATACTCTTCTTCCCAGTGCAGCCCTTACGGGAGAGCGCCAGCATACGGAAAAGACACCTCGCTTCTTATCAATAACGACTCGCATTTGCGTTGACACTGCGACCGACTCGCAATAGCTGAGCGGCCAAAGGGGATCACACACATGCAATCGTATATCGCGCTCGGCTGCGTAGGCTTTCTCGCGACCGCGCCTGCTGCGGCGGCCACCATCGACGACACGTCGACCCCGGTCGCGACACGCACCGCCGCCCAGACCAGCACCGGCGAACGCGACGTCGTCGTGACCGGTCAGAAGTCCGGTGCACCGCTGGGCGTCGAGAGCCCGAAGGCGACGTCCGCCATCATCGACACCCCGCAGACGATAACGGTCGTCAGCGAACAGACCATCCGCAAGCAGAACCTGCAGACGCTGCGCGACGTGCTTCAGACCATCCCCGGCATCACCTTCGGCGCCGGCGAAGGCGGCGGCGGCTATGGTGATTCGATCAACCTGCGCGGCTATTCCGCGAACAACGACGTCACGATCGACGGCGTGCGCGACAGTGCGCAGTACAGCCGCACCGACCCGTTCAACCTGCAGCAGGTCGAAGTGTACAATGGTGCGAACAGCGTCTTCAACGGATCAGGCAGCGTCGGCGGCACGATCAACTTGGTCAGCAAGGTGCCGACCACCGACACACTGACGATCGCGCAAGGCGCGGTCGGAACCGACGATTACTATCGCGCCGCGATCGACAGCAACGTTCGGGTAAGCGACCTGATCGCGGTGCGCCTGAATGCGGCCTATCATCACAACGACGTACCCGGCCGCGATGTCGAACGCTTCAAGCGGTGGGGCGTCGCGCCATCGGTGACGATCGGCATCGCTGGCCCGACCAGCCTGACACTCAGCTATGTCCATCAGCAGGACAACAACGTGCCCGTCTATGGCGTGCCCTATTTCGACAACGGCCTGTTCGACGGCTTCGTGCCGGAATTCAGGCGCAGCGGCTATTACGGCATCGTCAATCTCGACCGCCAGGACATCACGGTCGATCGCCTGACCGCGACCTTCCGCCATGATTTCGGCGATGGCGCGAGCGTGCGCAACCTGACCCGCTGGCAGCGTGTCGGCCAATCTAGCGTCACGTCGGCGCCGCAAGGCATCTTCTGCCTCACAGCGACCGGGCGCCAGCCGGTGACCGCAATACCGGGCGCGACCATCGGCACCGTCTGCCCGTCGACGGTTCCTGCCGGCTTCTTCCTTCCCTCCGGCCCGCGCGGGCTGGTACGCGATCAGGAAAACCAGCTACTCTACAACCAGACCGACGTGCGGCTGGAGCATGGTACGAAGGGCGGCTTCCGCAACGTCCTGAACGTCGGCCTGTCGGGCACCATCGAGGATTATGCCCTGCGTCAGGGCTCCCTGCTGCGCACCGCGAACGGCAACGCGGTGTCGCCGCTGCCGCTCATCACCATCGCCAATCCCGACACGACCTACACGGGTCCTGTCAACGACATCACCACCGCCGTCTCGCGCGGCGAGACACGCAACGTCGCGGTCTATGCGTTCGACACGCTGGAGCTCAATCGCTTCTTCGAACTGAACGGCGGCGTGCGTTGGGAATATCAGCAAGCGACCTTCCGCAACGTGCCTTTGCTGTTCGTACCGCCGGGATCGACCGCGCTGACCGCGCTCCAGGCCCGGCCGCAGGACAGCCGCGAAAGACTTTTCTCGTGGCGTGCGGGCGTGGTGTTCCATCCGGTGCAGGACGTCAGCCTTTACGGCGGGTTCGGCAACGCCAGGTCACCGTCGTCGACCACCGTGCGCCTGGGGTGCGGCGTGCCCGCCACCGACAGGGCGGCCGACCCATGCGCCGTCGCGCCCGAAACCGCACGCAACTACGAAGTCGGCGTGAAGGCCGGGCTGTTCGGCCGCCGGTTGGAGCTGACCGCGGCGCTGTTCCGTAACGAACGCACCAACTACCGCGTACCATCGAACGACCTCGCGCTGCCGGCCAACCTGCAAGTCCTCGACGGGCGCAGCCGGGTCGATGGCATCGCGCTGGGCGCGTCGGGCAACATCACGCCGGCCTGGACGATCTTCGCCAACTATACCTATCTCGACGGCAAGGTGCTGCAGAGCATCTCGAACCGCGACAGGGCGGCGGGCATCGTCGATCTCCAGGCGGGGCAACAGCTGATCCAGACGCCGAAACATTCGGGCAGCCTTTTCACCACCTACAAGCTGCCGTTCGGACTCGAGCTGGGCTATGGCCTGAACTACCAGGGCGCCTTCGCGACGAACGTGCCGGTCGCCGGCACACTCGCGCAGTTCCGGACGCCGGACTATCTGATCCACCGCGCCTTTGCCGCCTACACCATCGCCTCGCGCTGGACGGTGCAGCTGAACGTCCAGAACGTGACCGACGAGAAATACGTTACGGCCGTCCGGAACAACGTCAGCGCTGCGACCGGCGTCACCGGCGGCTGGGCGACACCGGGCGATCGGCGTCAGGCGACGCTCGGTCTGTTCCACAACTTCTGATTTCGCTAGTCGTTATCAGATGCTGATCGCGATTCCCTCCGTCCTCGACTCCGCGGGTGTCGCGCACATCCGCGCGGTCATCGATACCGGTCGCTGGACGGACGGGAACGCAACGTCCGGCCGCCAAGCAGCGCTCGCCAAGCGCAACGAGCAACTTGTCGAGGACGATGCCGCGACGGTCGAGGCCGCGCGCATCGTCCTCGACGCGCTCGGGCGCTCGCCGATCTTCATCGCCGCCGCCTTGCCGCTCAAGATCTTTCCACCGCTGTTCAACCGCTATGCCGGGGGCCAGGCGTTCGATGTCCATGTCGACAACGCCATCCGCCTGAAGCGCGGCACCGACTTTCGCCTGCGCAGCGACCTGTCCTGCACGCTCTTCCTCGACGATCCCGCGACCTATGACGGGGGCGAACTGGTTGTCGAGGATCTGTTCGGCGAACAGCGGGTGAAGCTCGAGGCGGGCGATGCGGTTCTCTATCCCGCCTCCAGCCTCCACCGCGTCGAGCCGGTCACGCGTGGTGTGCGCACCGCGTCGTTCTTCTGGATACAATCGATGGTTCGCGACGACGGCGAACGCCGCATCCTGTTCGACCTCGACCGCGCGGTCCAGCGCGTGGCCGCGGCACAGGGCCAGGGCGACCGCGCGACGGTCGAACTGACCGGCGTCTATCACAACCTGCTGCGCCGCTGGGCCGACGCATGAGCACGGCCGCCAAGCCCAAGCCGAAGCGCCGTTGGCGCAACTGGTATCTGAAACAGCTCCACACCTGGCATTGGGTCAGCGCGGCGATCTCGCTGGTCGCGATGCTGCTGTTCTCGGTCACCGGCATCACGCTGAACCACGCCGCGACGATCTCCGCCAAACCGGTGACCGCGGAGCGCGACGGCACGCTGCCCGCGTCTCTGCTCCCGCAACTCGCCGGCAAGTCGGGCGACGCCGCCCTGCCCGATGCAGTCGCCGATGCGGTCCAAAGCGCGGTCAAACTCGACGCGCATGGCAAGCCCGGCGAATGGTCCGATGGCGAAGTCTATGTCGCGCTCCCCCGCCCCGGCGGTGACGGCTGGGTGTCGATCGACCGCACGTCGGGCGCGATCACCGCCGAGGTCACCGATCGCGGCTGGATCAGCTACCTCAACGACCTGCACAAGGGCCGGAATTCGGGTGCGGCCTGGTTCTGGTTCATCGACGTCTTCGCTGCGGCCTGCATCCTGTTCACGCTGACCGGGCTGCTGCTGCTCCAGCTCCACGCCCGCCATCGCCCGAGCACCTGGCCGATCGTCATCGCCGGGCTGGTGCTTCCCGTCCTCATCGCCGTCTTCCTGATCCACTGAAGGAGCCACCATGCGCCTCGCCTCCCCCGTCCTGATCGCCGGCGCCATCGCCGCACCCGCGACCGCCGGCACCGTCAGCGTGACCATCCCCAAGCTGAGCGTCGCCGAATATCACCGGCCCTATGTCGCGGTGTGGGTCGAACCGACAAGCGGCGGCGCGGCCCGTACGCTGGCCGTGTGGTACGACATCAAGAAGGGCGGCGCCGAGCCCGGCACGAAATGGCTTGCCGACCTGCGCGCTTGGTGGCGCAAGGGTGGGCGCAGCCTGTCGCTGCCCGCAAACGGCGTCAGCGGCGCGACCCGGGCTCCCGGCACCCACAGCATCCCGATCCCCGCCGACCTGAAGCCCGGCAGCTATACGCTGAACGTCGAGGCCGCGCGCGAAACCGGCGGGCGCGAACTGGTCCAGGTCCCGCTGACCGTCCCGACCAAGCCCGCCCGCGCCGGCGGCAGCCATGAGTTGGGCGCCGTCACCATCTCCGCCCGCTAAGGAGCCTCGCATGAAAACCGTTACCGCCCGCCTGCTCGCCGCCGCTGCATTGCTGTCGATTCCCGCCGGCGTCTCCGCCCACCGCCTGTGGCTGCTCCCCTCGGGCACGATCTTCTCGGGCACCGACAGCTGGGTGACGGTCGACATGGCCGCGTCGAACGACCTGTTCTACGCCGATCACCAGCCCGGTCGGCTGGACGGCATGAAGGTCTGGCAGCCCGACGGCACGCCCGGCCAGATTCAGAACGGCGCGACCGGGCGCTATCGCTCGGTCTTCGACGTCCAGCTCGACAAGCCCGGCACCTGGAAGATCGGCACCGAAACCAACGCCCTGATGGGCAGCTTCAAGGTCGATGGCGTCGAAAAGCGTATCGGCGGTCGTCCCGCCATGGGTCCGAACGGCCAGCGCATCGCTCCGCTGACCGTCGCCGACATTCCGGCGAACGCGACCGACGTGCAGTTGACCGAAGTCAGCGGCCGCAACGAGATTTTCGTCACCGCCGGAGAGCCGACCCGCACCGTGCTGAAGCCGACGGGCAAGGGCCTGGAACTCGATGCGGTCACCCATCCCGACGAACTGGTCGCGGGTGAGACGGCCAAATTCCGTTTCCTCGTCGACGGCAAGCCCGCCGCCGGCCTGAAGGTCACGGTCGTCCCCGGCGGCAAGCGCTATCGCGATGCCGAGGGTGCGCGCGAGCTGACGGCGGGGGCCGACGGCGTGCTGGCGGTCGACTGGCCTGCGGCGGGGATGTACTGGCTGAACGCGACCTATCAGGACGCAACGGCGACGACCCCGCGTGCGACCGGGCGGCGGATGAGCTACACCACCACGCTCGAGGTGATGACGCCCTGACCCTACGCATCGCGCTGCCCAGGCATATCGACCCGGCGGCGTTCGCCGGGCTCGATCCGGCCGTCCCCGTCGTCACGCTGATCGGCGCGACGATGGGGACGACGTGGCGCGTGCTCTATGCCGCGCGTCACGCCGCGTTCGACATCCGGCCGATAGTCGTAGCAAGGCTCGACGCGATCGTCGGCGAGATGAGCCATTGGCTGCCGACCTCGCACCTCTGCCGGTTCAACCGCGCGGCAGCCGGCGAATGGGTATCATTGCCCCCCGATTTCGCGACGGTGATCGACACCGCCCTGCGCGTGGCAAGCGCCAGCGATGGCGCGTTCGATCCCGCGATCGGCGCGCTGGTCGACCTGTGGGGTTTCGGCCCGCCAGGACCGATGCCCACGCCGGGCGCCGAAGCGATCGCTGCCGCCCGCGCCGTCTCCGGCTGGCGCCGCCTCCGCTGGTACCCGGCGGATGCACGCCTGCGCAAGAGCGGCGGCCTCGCCCTCGACCTGTCGGGGATCGCCAAGGGCTTCGCCGCCGACGCGGTCGCGGACACGCTGTCGGCGTACGGGATCGAGCATGCCCTGGTCGAGATTGGCGGCGAACTCGTCGGCCGCGGTGTTCAACCAAGCGGTGAGCCATGGTGGGTCGATCTCGAAACCCCAACCGGCATCGCCCTGCCGCCACTCCGCATCGCGCTTCACGGCCTCGCCGTCGCGACATCGGGCGATTACGTGCGCGGCGCCCACTCCCTCGATCCCCGCACTGGACGCCCGGCGGCGAACGGCGTCGTCTCGGTCAGTATCGTCGCACGCACCGCCATGCTCGCCGATGCGCTGGCAACCGCGATCGCGGTGGGGTATCCGGACTATGAATTGGCAGGCATGGACGTCGCGGCACGGATTATCGCGCGCGATGCGGAGGGCGTGACGGAGATCATAACGCCGGCTTTGCAGCGGATGCTCAGCGACTAGGCACCCCAAGACATCGCCGCAGCCGGTCGGTAAGAGCGCCAAATGGCCCGGCTTCTCCTGTTCAACAAACCCTTCGGCGTCCTGTCGCAATTCACCGATCGCGGATCGCCCACCGTGCGATCGACCCTGTCGGACTTTATCGACGTGCCGGGCGTCTATCCCGCGGGGCGGCTCGACCGTGACAGCGAGGGGTTGCTGCTGCTGTGTGACGACGGGCGGTTGCAGGCACGCATCGCCGATCCGCGCTTCAAGATGCCCAAGACCTATCTGGTACAGGTCGAGGGCGATCCAGAGGAATCGGACCTGGAGCCGTTGCGGCGCGGCGTCCGGCTGAACGACGGCATGACCCTGCCTGCCGACGTCGCCCGGATAGATCCGCCGGACCTGTGGCTGCGCGATCCGCCGATCCGGCAGCGCAAGTCCATTCCCGACAGCTGGCTTAAGATCACCATCCGCGAAGGACGCAACCGCCAGGTGCGGCGCATGACGGCCACGGTCGGTCTGCCCACGTTGCGGTTGGTGCGCTGGTCGATCGGTGACTGGTCCGTCGGCGGCATCCCCCCGGGCGCATTCGACCTGTCTTCCACTTCCCCAGGATTTCAAACCTCGTGAACTACCGCCACGCCTTCCACGCCGGCAACAGCGCCGATGTCGTGAAGCATTGCCTGCTGATCGCGCTCGTCCGAGCGTTGCAGCAGAAACCGGGTGCGTTGACGCTGATCGACACCCATGCCGGCTGCGGGCTCTACGACCTAAGCGGCGATCAGGCCCAGCGCACCGGCGAGGCCGCTCAGGGCGTGCAGCGCGCCCTGGCCGATGTGAATCCGCTACTGGACGACTATCGCGCCGCCGTGCGCGCGGTGAATGTCGGCGCCGAGCCCCAGCTCTATCCGGGATCGCCACGGTTTCTGACGCAACTCCTGCGCCCGCAGGACGTGCTGATCCTCAACGAAAAACATCCCGAGGACGCCCGCGCCCTACGCAGCGCGATGCGGGGAACGCCGGCGGCGGTGCACGAACGCGATGCCTACGAACTCTGGCTGGCGATGCTGCCGACCCGGACGCCGCGCGGCGTGGTAGTGGTCGATCCGCCATACGAACAGACCGACGAACGCGCCCGAATCACCGCCACCCTGGCCGCGGCGCACCGCAAATGGGCACACGGCGTAACGGTCATCTGGTATCCGCTGAAGGACCGCACGACGCATCAGCAATGGAAGGGCAAACTGCGTCGCACCGGCATCCCGAAATTCCTCTCGGTTGAGCATTGGCTGTACGATGCCGACCAACCCGGCATCTACAACGGCGCAGGTCTCTTCATCGTCAATCCGCCCTACGCCTTCACACAGGCGCTCCCGCCCCTGCTCGAGGCCTTGCGTGCCGCGCTGGCCCCGGAGGAACACAGCGGCGAGATCACCGCCGGATGGGTGAATTCGTAAGACTGCACAGACACTGCTTCGGATGTGGTGCGACCAGGCGGTGTTCCGGTTACGCGGCTGCTCGGCGAACTGGATGCCGTTATCGGTCAGGATCGTGTGTATCCGGTCCGGCACGGCCTTCAGCAGGTGTTCAAGGAACGTGCCTGTCCCATGCGGCTTCCTTCCGTTCCAAAGAAAGGATCACACCATCAAATCGTGGGATCCAATACCTAGGCTCCCGCTTACGCGGAGGCACGGATGGCTTAGTTCTGCGCCCCCGCCGCGATGCGGCAGGGCTTGATCGCTTCCGGCGCCGGCCGCGGGCCTTCGGGGCGGAACAGCGCGATATAGCCGCCCGCCGACGGCATCGGCCGCAACTCGATCCGCTTGTACCCGACCGCGGCAAATTCGCATTCGAGCAGCGCCGGCGGCGTGCCGTGGTTCTGGGTCGATCGGTTGGCGTCGACTACGACCACCGCCCCGTTCTTCTTGAGCGACGGGCGCAGATGCCAGAGGAACTTATAGGGCTGCTCGATCTCGTGATACATATGGACCATCAGCACGCGGTCGAAGCTGTTTTCGGGCAGCTCGGGGTCGTCGGGCTCGCCCAGCCGCACGCTGACATTGTCCAGCCGCTCGCGCGTAACGCGTTGCGCGAGCGCGTCGCGGACGTCCGGCACGATGTCCTCGGCCAGCACCCGGCCCTTGGCGCCGACGCGGCTCGCCAGGCGGATCGTGTAATATCCCTCGCCCGCGCCGATGTCGGCGACGGTCATGCCGGGTGCGATCCGTGCGAGGTCCATGACCTTGTCCGCCTCGCGCAACCGGTCGCGCGCTTCCTCGGTCGACCAGCGGGGGCTGACGATCTTGGCGATCGGACGCTCGGCGGCGGGGAAGCGGGGTTCGTCAGTCTTGTTCAGCGTCACCGGCGCGCCGGAGCAGGCGGTGAGAAGCAGGGCCGCCCCCACCGTCCATCCTACGCGGGTCGGCGAGATCAATCCACGTCCTCCACCTCGACCGCTTCGCCCGTCACGCGCTGCGACAGCGCCGCGGCCATGAACGGGTCGAGGCCGCCGTCGAGCACGTCGGCAGGCGCGGTAGAGGTGACGCCGGTGCGCAGGTCCTTCACCAGCTGGTATGGCTGAAGCACGTAACTGCGGATCTGGTGACCCCAGCCGATGTCGGTCTTGGTCGCGTTCTGCGCATTGGCCGCGGCTTCGCGCTCGGCAAGCTCGCGTTCGTACAGACGCGCGCGCAACTGATTGAAGGCCTCGGCCTTGTTCTTGTGCTGCGACCGCTGGTTCTGACACTGGACGACGATGCCGGTCGGCAGGTGGGTGATGCGGACGGCCGAATCGGTCGTGTTGATGTGCTGACCACCCGCGCCCGACGCACGATAGGTATCGATGCGCAGGTCGCTGTCGTTGACCTCGACTTCGATATTGTCGTCGATCACCGGATAGACCCACACGCTCGAGAAGCTGGTGTGACGCCGCGCCGACGAATCATAGGGGCTGATGCGGACCAGGCGGTGGACGCCGCTTTCGGTCTTGGCATAGCCGTACGCGTTCTCGCCCTTCACCAGCAAGGTCGCCGACTTGATGCCTGCCTGTTCGCCGGCGTGATAGTCGATCAGCTCGACCTTCATGCCGTGGCGTTCGGCCCAGCGCGTGTACATGCGCTGGAGCATTTCGGCCCAGTCCTGGCTCTCGGTTCCACCCGCGCCCGAGTTGATTTCGATATAGGTGTCGTTGGCGTCGGCCTCCCCGGCCAGCAGCGCCTTGACCTTGTCGGCCTCGGCTCGGCTTGCCAGCGCAGCCAGCGCCTCGGTGCCCTCGACGGCCATGGCATCGTCGCCCTCGGCCTCGGCCATCTCGATCAGCTCGGCGGTGTCGTTCAACTCGCGCTCGATGTCGCGGGTCGCGGTGATCGCTTCATCCAGCCGGCGGCGTTCGCGCATCACGTCCTGCGCAGCCTTCGGGTCGTTCCACAACGCTTGGTCCTCGACGCGGGCGTTGAGTTCGTCGAGCCGGCGCAGCGCGACGTCCCAGTTCAGAAACCGGCGCAGCAGCGACAGCGCGTCCTTGATCGTGTCGACGTGAGCCTGCGCTTCGGCGCGCATAACAGGTAACTCCAGAATAAAGTCGCGGGGGTAGGCGCCCGATATAAGATCACGCCCTAGTAGATACCGCCCTCACGCTGCAAGAAGTCGCTGTCGCGCGCCTTCTCCGCCGGGCCGGCCGCCTTGGTGGCCTCGGCCTTGGGCGCGTCGTCCTCGGCAACCCGGCGCGCGCGGCGGCCTTCGCTCTGCGGCTTGAACGCTTCCCAGATCACACCGGCCTTGGGGTCGTCGGAGGTCGGGAACGTGCCATAGACCGGGCGTCCGCTCATGCGGTCGATGCGGACCATGCGGATGCCCGGCGGCGCGCGGAACGGCACGACCGGCAGGCCGTCATAGGCTTTTTCGGCGAACGTCTTGAAGATCGGCGCGGCGAAGGTGCCGCCCTGCACCGCCCCGCCCAGATTTCGCGGCGTGTCGTACCCGATGTACAGCCCCGCCACCATCTGCGGGGTGCCGCCGACGAACCACACGTCGGTCGGGCCGGTCGTCGTGCCCGTCTTGCCCATGATCGGCCGGCCGAGATCGCGCAGCACGGTCGCGGTGCCGCGCTGGATGACGCCTTCGGTGATGTGCACCATCTGATACGCTGTCATCGCGTCGATCGCCTGGCGCCAGCGGCGGGTCGGACGCGGCATCGCAGCCCCGTCCCAGTCGGGTGCGTTGCAGGCGTCGCACGGACGCCAGTTCGCCGGCCAGATCACGCCGCCACGGCGATTCTGGACGTAATCGATCAGCGTCGGCTCCATCTGCCGGCCGTGGTTGACCAGCATGGCGTACGCATTGGTCATCCGCGTCACCGTCGTCTCGCCCGCACCCAGCGCATAGGACAGATACGGCGGCAGCTTCTGCGTTGAGACGCCCAGGCGCTGGATATAGTCGACGACGCGCGGCATGCCGACGGTCGCGGCGGTGCGCACCGTCATCAGGTTGCGCGACTGTTCAATGCCCCAACGCATCGTCTTGGGACCCGCGGCGCGCATATTGCCGAAATTGCGGAAACATTTCTGACCCAGCCGCGCGCCCTGATAGACGCAGAACGGGCCGTCGACGACGATCGACGCCGGCGTCATCCCGCTGGCGAGTGCCGCCGAATAGACGATCGGCTTGATCGTCGACCCCGGCTGGCGCATCGCCTGGGTCGCGCGGTTGAAGCTGCCCAGCCGGCTGTCGAAACCGCCCTGCATCGCGAAGACGCGGCCCGACGACGGCTCCTCGACGACGAAGGCGCCCGACACCTTGGGCACGCTCCGCAGCGCCCAACCGCCACCCGCGGGCGCGACCGCAATGAGATCGCCGGCCTTCAGCGCGGCAAAGGCGATGCCGCCGGCCCCGCGTACCGGCATCTGCGCATTGCCGCGCGGCAGCGTGCCGGTCTTGCCGTCGGAAAAGCCGATGTCGGCGCTGTCGCTGGCCTTGGCGATGACGATCGCGACCTGCCAGTCGAGATAATCGATCCCAAGATTGACGGCGTTCATCGGCCCGCGCCAATTTCCATCGGCGATGTCCTGATGCGCCAGCGGCCCGGCCCAGCCGCGGCCGGTGTCGTAGCGCAGCAGCCCGGCGCGCAACGCGTCCTGGGCATGCTCCTGCAACCGCGGATCGAACGAGGTGCGCACCCACAGGCCGCCATCATAGACGCTGTACGGACCTGCGGTATCCTTCTCGCCATAGCGCTCCAGCAGTTCGCGGCGCACCGCCTCGACGAAATAGCCGCCGTTATGCTCGGCACGTGCGCTCTGGCGCGGCACGGTGCCGAGCGGCTGGGCGACCGCGGCATCATGCTGGGCCTGGGTGATGAAGCCGTTGCGCAGCATTTCGCCCAGCACCCAGTTCCGCCGGCCGATCGCGCGGTCGTAATGGCGTTCGGGCTGATAGTTGGACGGCCCCTTGGGCAGGATCGCCAGATAGGCCAGTTGCGCCAGGCTCAGCTGGTTCAGGTCGTTGTCGAAATAGGCATGGCCGGCGGCCGCGACACCGGCGGCGTTGCGACCGAGTTCGATCTGGTTGAGGTACAGCTCCAGGATCTGCTGCTTCGTCAGCGCACCCTCGATCTTGTACGCCAGCATCGCCTCGCGCGCCTTGCGGACGTAGCTGACTTCGTTGCCGACCAGCAGGTTCTTGGCGACCTGCTGAGTGATCGTCGACGCGCCGATCGGGCGCTTGTCGCTCTTCAGGTTGGTGATGAACGCCGCGACGATGCCTGGATAGTCGACGCCCGAATGTTCGAAGAACGTGCGGTCCTCGGCAGCCAGGAACGCCTTCACGAGGAGCGGCGGATATTCGTCGTAGCTGAGTTCCACGCGGCGCAGGCGGGCATAGCTCTGCAACGGCATGCCGTTGCGGTCGCGGACGTTGGTCGGCAGCGAGGGTTCGTAGGCGCGCAGCTTTTCGACCGACGGCAGGTCGCGCGACACCGCGAACCACAGGCCGGCGACCGCGGCGAGGCCGATCGCGGCGAGATAGCTGAGGATCCGCACCCAGCGCCGCGCCCACAGACGCCGAAACCGGCCGGGCTCGCGAATGGCGCGCGCCGCGCGCGGGTCGGTCGTGCTGGTGTCGGGCATTGTGGGCGGCGTTCTAGCCGCACGCGCGGCGCGGGGGAAGTCGAAGAAAAGGAATGGGTTCAGAGAAGGCGCGAAGGCACGAAGGCGCGAAGAGGTATCGCTCTTGGTCATCGTCTCGCGTCAGCGAAACCTTACGGATTATGATGGCCGCTGACACGGCACGCAGATGCCGCAAGCGATCCATCCTTCGCGCCTTTGCGCCTTCTCTGAAAAAATCCCTTCTACTGCTCCGCCGCCACGTCCGAGCCACCCCGGCTCGCCATGCGCGTCGCGAAATGGACCTCGACCGCGCGGCGCACGCTCTGCGCGACCTTTTCGCGGCCCTCGCGCGAATTGAGGAAGTCGGCGTCGTTCTGGTTCGACAGATAGCCCGTTTCGAACAGGATCGACGGCACGTCGGGCGCCTTCAGCACCATCAGCGACGCCATGCGGTGGAACGTCGCCTTGGTCGGGATCAGCGGGCGCGCCTCGCGGCCCAGCAGGCGGGCGAAGCTCGCCGAGGTATTCATCGTCTCGCGTTGCGTCAGGTCGATCAAAATCTGCGAGATGTCGGCACCCGCCCCGCCAAGGTCGATGCCGGCCAGCACGTCCGCCTTGTTCTCACGCGCCGCAAGCCGTGCGGCTTCCTTGTCCGACGCGATCTCGGACAGGGTGTAGACAGTCGCGCCGGTCGCTTCCGGGTTGCCGGCGCTGTCGCAGTGGATCGAGATGAAAAGGGCCGCCCCCATCCGCCGCGCGATCTCATAGCGTTCGCGCAGGACCAGGAACGTGTCGTCGTCGCGGGTCAGCGCGACGCGCGCACGGCCCGAGGACACCAGTTCGTCGCGGATCGCCTTGGCGACCTTCAGCGTCAGGTCCTTTTCCTGCAGCCGCCCGTCGGGCGAGATCGCGCCGGGATCATGCCCGCCGTGCCCGGCATCGATGACGACGAGCGGACGACTGGCCGCACCGACCACGCGCGGCAGCGGCAGCGCCTTGGCGACGGCTGGCACGCGCATCGTGACGCTGTAGCCGCCACTCGCCCTGGCCGGCGTCAGGAACCCCAGGCCGGGCAGGAAGGTCTTGCGCCGCTCGGCCGAGGCGCGCGCGAAGCGGCCGTCGTCGACCGATTTGAGCTGCAAGGTCAGCGTACGGCCGTCCGCGCCGAAGCCGCCGTCGGTCACGATCGCCGGTGCCTCGAGATCGAGCACGACGCGTGCGCCGCCCTCGCGCGCGGCCTGTCGCACGCCGGCGATCGGCCCGCCGACGCTCGCGCGCCCGCCCGGGGCCGCCCCGGTCAGGTCGATCGCGATGCGCCGCGGCTCGTTCAGGATGAAGCTCGACGCCTCCGCCACCCGATCGTCGAAGGTCAGCACGATCTGCCCCCGTTCGACCCGGATGTCACGAACGGTCCCCGCCCAGCTCGGCACGCCGGTGAACAGCCCGGCGACGAGGGCGAGGAAAGCAAGCACACACGACCTATGCCGTGCACCCACGGCGGCGGTCCAGCCAAAAGACATAGGGTTTTCCCTTTGATCCCTGTGGCCTGGGCTTAGCGATGCGACTGACAAGCTACGGTTGAGCGAACTGGTAAATTTGCCGTTCGGCATTTTTTTGCCGGCAAGGCGGCAAGGCCCTGCCGGTTTCGGATGCGAAACGACTTGAGCCTTCGAGAAACTATCGGTCGCGCAACGATAAGCGGCCGTCCGAAGGTTGCCGGGGTGGCCCATGGGTGCTACGCAACCTATGTCGGGAGGCAGGGCGACCATTTGGGATTGCCCGATCCCCCTCGCCGGCGAACAGGAAAGATCGCCGCGGCCGTCCGGTCGCGTGCGCAACCAGGTTGACGCTGAACAATGAGGCATAACCCGCTCCGCCTCCACCCGACCGCCCCGGCGGTTCGCGTGGGCGCTGCGGTCGCGCCGGACCAAGTCTCCGGTGCGTGGGCCATGTCAGCAGACGCACATCGTATTTTCGCTTTCACCCCGCAGCCGGGCGCACCGCCCGGGCCGCGAACCATAGACATGCGCGCGCCGCGCCCCAGCTGCGGAGCAGCGCGCGCCCGGAGACTTTATCATGACCATGCGTATGCTGATCGACGCACGCCACCGGGAGGAAACCCGCGTGGCCGTCGTCAAAGGGAATCGAATCGAGGAATTTGATTTCGAGAGTGCCGAGCGTAAGCAGCTCAAGGGTAACATCTATCTCGCCAAGGTAACCCGGGTCGAACCGTCGCTGCAGGCGGCGTTCGTTGACTACGGCGGCAATCGCCACGGCTTCCTGGCGTTCAGCGAAATTCACCCCGATTACTATCAGATCCCCAAGGAGGATCGCGACGCGCTGCTGCGCGAGGAGGCCGAACACGCCGCCGAGGAAGCCGCGCTGCGCGCCGAAGCCGAGGACGAGTTCCACGGCGACGAGGGTGGCGAGGTCGAACAGGCCGACGACGACGCCGATCACGATTCGGATCACGACCACGACGATGATTCGGAGGAAGTCTCCGAAGGCGAGAACGGCGGCGAATCCTCGTCGCGCCGTCGTCGTCGCGGGCGCCGCGGCGGTGACGACAGCGCGGTAGACCAGCTGCGCGAGCGCCGCATGAACCTGCGTCGCCGCTACAAGATCCAGGACGTCATCCGCCGCCGCCAGGTGCTGCTGGTCCAGGTCGTGAAGGAAGAGCGCGGCAACAAGGGTGCGGCGCTGACGACGTACCTGAGCCTCGCCGGCCGCTATTGCGTGCTGATGCCGAACACCGCGCACGGCGGTGGCATCAGCCGCAAGATTTCGAACGCCAGCGACCGCAAGCGGCTGAAGTCGATCATGGCCGACCTGGCGCTGCCGCCGTCGATGGGCTGCATTGTGCGCACCGCCGGGCTCCAGCGCACCAAGGTCGAGATCAAGCGCGACTTCGATTACCTCGCCCGCCTGTGGGACGGTATTCGTGAGACGACGCTTCAGTCGGCGGCGCCCGCGCTTGTCTACGGCGACAGCGACCTCATCAAGCGCGCGATCCGCGACATCTACAACCGCGACATCGAAGAAGTGATCGTCGAGGGCGAGGACGGATACCGCCAGGCGAAGGACTTCATGAAGCTGCTGATGCCCAGCCACGCGCGCCGGGTGAAGCATTACAGCGACCCCGTGCCGCTGTTCCAGCGCGCGCATGTCGAGGATCAGCTGGCTGCGATGTACCATCCGGTCGTCCAGCTGAAGTCGGGCGGCTATCTGGTCATCAACCCGACCGAGGCTCTGGTCAGCATCGATATCAACTCCGGGCGATCGACACGCGAGCACAATATCGAACAGACCGCGACCGCGACCAATCTGGAAGCCGCACAGGAAATCGCGCGACAGTTGCGCCTCCGCGACATGGCGGGGCTGGTCGTCATCGACTTCATCGACATGGATCACGGATCGAACGTCCGGAAGGTCGAGAAGGCGATGAAGGAGGCGCTGAAGAACGATCGCGCCCGCATCCAGGTCGGCCGCATTTCGTCGTTCGGCCTGATGGAAATGAGCCGCCAGCGCCTGCGCACCGGCGTGCTCGAAGCCTCGACCCGCCAGTGCCCGCATTGCGAAGGCACAGGGCTCGTACGCACCGCATCGTCGGCCGGTCTGTCGGCGCTGCGCCTGATCGAGGACGAGGCCGCCCGCGGCCGCGGCGCGCACATCACGCTGCGCGCCTCCCAGGAAGCCGCCTTCTACCTGCTCAACAACAAGCGCGCCGAACTCGCCGAGATCGAGGACCGCTACGGCGTCCAGGTCGAAGTGCTGTCGGACGGCGAAGTCGAAGGCGCCCGCATGTCGGTCGAGGCGAGCGGCCCGCCGCCCGCTCACGCCCCGCGCTTCGACGCGCCGATGCAGGACCTCGACGACGACCTGCCGGAAGAGGACGACGAGGACGAGATCGAGGAAGAGGCCGACGAGGCCAACGCCGAGGAGGAGGCCGAGGAGCGTCCGGCTCGTCGCGAGCGTGGCGAACGGTCTGAGCGTAGCGACGATGAGGGCGAAGGCCGCGGTCGTGGCCGCCGTCGCCGTCGCCGCGGTCGTCGTGGTCGCGGTCGCGACACTGAGGGTGAAGCGCGTGAGGACAGCGACGTCGAGGCCGAGGTCGCGACCGATGCCGCCGACGAAAGCGAAGCGGATGCTGCCGAGGTTCCGGTCGAAACCGTGACGGCCGAAGAAGGCGAACCCCGCCGCCGTCGTCGTCGCGGTCGTCGTGGCGGTCGCCGCGAGAATGGCGATCGCGCCGAGACGCCGGAATTCGTCGGAGAGCAGCCCGCGGACGACGCCTCGCCGGAAGCCGAAGCCGAAGCCGTCGTCGAGGCAGCGCCCGAACCGGTCGCCGAGGAGGCTCCGGCCAAGCCGAAGCGGTCGCGTCGCAAGAAGGTGGACGCTGTCGAAGCGGAGACTCCGGTGATCGAGGCCCCAGCTCCGGTCGAAACGCCGGCTGCGGAAGAAACCCCGGCCAAGCCGAAGCGCTCGCGTCGGAAGAAGACCGATACGGTCGAGGCGGAGGCCGAAGCGCCTGCCGCCGAGGTCGCGGCCGAAGCCGCGCCCGAAGCCGAAGCGGAGGCCGCGCCCAAGCCGCGCCGTCGCTCGACGCGCAAGAAGGCCGATGCCGCGCCGGCCGCCGACCTGCCGGCGGTAACCGTCGCCCCGACCGTCGAAGCCGACGCCGCGGTTCCGCTGGACGACGCCGCCGCCGGCCCGGCGGAAACGACCGGCGAAGGCTCCGACGAAGCCCCCCGCCGCGGCTGGTGGCAGCGGACGTTTGGCGCCTGACATCATCCCGATCCTCCCCGCTCACGGGGAGGATCAGCTAGCCTTCACCCTCCATTCAGCCGCGTGAGCGCAAGAGCCCGCATCATGGCGCGACCTCTGACCCCGTCCTTCCGCCGTGGCATCAGCGCGCTGGCCGCTGCCGCGCTGCTCGCCGCGCAACCGGCCTCCGCCCAGTCGATCCTGCGCGACGCAGAGACCGAGGCGCTGTTCGCCGACATGTCGACCGGCATCGTCAAGGCGGCCGGGCTCGACCCCAAGAACGTCCAGGTCGTCGTCATCAACGATCCCTCGATCAACGCCTTCGTCGCGGGCGGGCAAATCGTCTATGTCCATTCCGGCCTGATCGACGCCGCGTCCAACGCGAACGAGGTCCAGGGTGTCATCGCCCACGAAGTCGGCCATATCGCCAACGGCCACATTCCGCTGCAGGATCGTGGCTACAACGGCGCGATGGGCATCTCGATCGTCAGCTTGGTGCTGGGCGTCGCCGCCATGGCCGCCGGCGCGGGTGAAGCGGGTGCGGGTATCCTCGCTGCCGGACAGCGTGCCGCGCTCGGCAAGCTGCTCGCCTTCACCCGCGTCCAGGAAACCAGCGCCGACGCCGCCGGCGCGCGATACCTGTCGACCGCGGGTATCACCGGCAAGGGGATGCTCAGCTTCTTCAAGAAGCTCCAGAACCTCGAATTCCGCTATGGCATTTCGCAGAGCGAAGGCAGCTACGACCGCACCCACCCGCTGTCGGGCGAACGCATGGCGGCGCTCGACGCCGTGACGCGTGGCGTGCCCGCGTGGAACACGCCGTCCGATGCCGGTATCGAGGCGCGGTTCAAACGCGTGCAGGCGAAGCTGCGCGGCTACGTCAACGATCCGAAGGAAACGTTGGTCAAATATCCGGCCAGCGACCAGTCGATCCCGGCGCATTACGCGCGCGCCTATGCGTACCATCTATCGGGCTATCCCGATCAGGCGGCGACCGAGACTGCGGCACTGGTCAAGGCGCTGCCGCATGATCCGTATATCCTGGAACTCCAGGGTCAGATCATCATGGAAGGCGGCAACCCGCAGGGTGCTGTTCCACCGCTGCGGGAAGCGACCGCCGCGTCGCGCAATTCGCCGCTGATCGCGACCACCTTCGGCCACGCGCTGATCGCGACCGACGACCCCAAGAACCTGGACGAAGCCGAGAAGGTCCTGCGCACCGCGGTCCAGCGCGACGGGCAGAATCCCTGGGCGTGGACCCAGCTCGGCACCGTGTACGAGCGCAAGGGCGACACGCCCCGCACCGCGCTTGCCACCGCCGAACGCGCCAACCTGACCGGCGACACGCGCACCGCGCTCGTCTCCGCCCGCGCGGCGATGGCGGGGCTGCCGAAAGGCAGCAGCGACTGGATCCGCGCGCAGGACATCCTGCTCGTCTCGCAGACGGCGTGGGACGACGAGAAAAGGAACCGCCGCCGGTGACGATTCGACCCTGGGTGCTCGGCGCCCTGCTGCTGCTCGCCGGCGTTCTCGGCGGCGCCGCGGCTTTCGGCCTGCAACAGCTGCAACCCGCCCCCGGCGACGTCCGCGCCTATCTGCTGACGCATCCCGAAGTGCTGCCCGAAGCGATGGCCAAGCTGCAGGAGCGCGAGACGGGCAAGCTGGTCGCCGCCAACCGCGACGCGATCTTCACCCCCGTCCCCGGCATGGTTGGCGGCAATCCGAACGGCGACGTCACCGTCGTGACGTATATGGACTATGCGTGCGGCTATTGCCGCGCGAGCCTACCCGAAATCGATCAATTGGTGGCATCGGACAAGGGCGTCCGCATCGTCTACCGCGAACTGCCGATCCTCAGCGCCGACAGCCGCAATGCCGCCGCATGGGGCGTGGCGGCGGCCGAACAGGGCAAATACCTGCCCTTTCACACCGCCCTGTTCGCCGCCGGCCGCCCGACCGAGGCGGCGGTGATGGCCGCCGCGGCGAAGGCCGGGCTAGATGTCGCGCGGGCGCGTACCGTCGTCGCGGCGCCGCAGACGGCGGCCGAACTCGACAAGAATCTGCGCACGGCCGGCGCTTTGGGTATGACCGGCACGCCCGCCTGGGTGATCGGCGACCGCATCGTATCCGGCGCGGTCCCGCAGGAGCAGCTGATTGCGGCAGTGAAGGCGGCGCGCGACAAGGGCTGATACGCCGCCTTGTTCAAAGCCTTTGGCACACCTAGCTTAGCAGCCAAAGGGGCCAGCCATGCCGGACACGATCCTCGCCGTTCGCGGCGTCTGCAAGACCTATGGCTCCGGCCATCACGCGCTCGACGACGTCACGCTCGACATTCACAAGGGCGAGATCTTCGCGCTGCTCGGACCGAACGGCGCGGGCAAGTCGACGCTGATCAACACCATCTGCGGTGTCGTGACGCCGACCGCGGGAACGATCACCGTCGGCGGGCATGACGCGATCCGCGACTACAAGCCCGCGCGGATGATGATCGGGCTGGTGCCGCAGGAACTGTCGGTCGACATGTTCGAAACGGTGCTGGCGACGGTCAAGTTCAGCCGCCGCCTGTTCGGCCGATCGGCGCATGACGCCTATATCGAGCAACTCCTGCGCGACCTGTCGCTGTGGGATAAGCGGAACGCGAAGATCATGGAGCTTTCCGGCGGCATGAAGCGCCGCGTCTTGATCGCCAAGGCGCTCAGCCACGAACCCGACATCCTGTTCCTCGACGAACCCACGGCCGGCGTCGATGTATCGCTGCGCCGCGACATGTGGAAGCTGATCGGGTCGCTTCGCGAACGCGGCGTCACCATCATCCTGACGACGCATTACATCGAAGAGGCCGAGGAAATGGCCGACCGCGTCGGCGTCATCAACAAGGGGCAGCTGCTGCTGGTCGACGAGAAATCGGCGCTGATGAAGAAGCTCGGCAAGCGCGAACTCGATCTCGCGCTGGTCGAACCGCTGGCGGCGGTGCCCGATGGCCTCGATCGCTGGCACCTCAGCCTCGAAAACGACGGCAAGACATTGCGCTACGTTTTCGACGCGACCGAGGAACATACCGGCATCCCCTCGCTGCTGCGCGAACTCTCCGCACGCGACATCGCGTTCAAGGACCTCGAAACCTCGAAATCGAGCCTCGAGGACATCTTCGTCGACCTGGTGGGCGAGCGGGCATGAGCGCGCAAAACACCGTCGTCGGCGTGACTTCTGAGACTTTCCGAAAGGCGGGCCGCGCATGAATCTCCACGGCGTCTGGGCGATCTATCGCTTTGAAATGGCCCGCGCATTGCGCACGCTCTGGCAGAGCCTCGTCGCGCCGGTGCTCACCACCAGCCTCTATTTCATCGTCTTCGGCGGCGCGATCGGCAGCCGGATGCAGACGGTGGACGGGGTGGGCTACGGCAGCTTCATCGTGCCGGGGCTCATCATGCTCAGCCTGCTCACGCAGAGCGTCGGCAATGCGTCGATCGGCATCTATTTCCCCAAATTCACCGGCACGATCTTCGAACTGCTCTCCGCCCCCGTCTCGGCGATGGAGATGGTGCTGGGCTATGTCGGCGCGGCGGCGACCAAGTCGGTCGTGCTGGGGATCATCATCCTCGTCACCTCGGCCTTCTTCGTGCCGATCCGCGTCGATCATCCCGCCGCGATGGTCGCCTTCCTATTGCTCACCGCGATCGCGTTCAGCCTGTTCGGCTTCATCCTCGGCATCTGGGCCAAGAGCTTCGAACAATTGAACTTCGTGCCGATGCTGCTGATCACCCCGCTGACGTTCCTGGGCGGCAGCTTCTA
>CAJYOI010000059.1 GCA_913776045.1 uncultured Sphingomonas sp. | reverse complement strand
CCCGCTCAGGATGCGCCGTGGGTCGCCATCCCAGCGCGCCCATAACTTCCCGCGCCAATTGCCGTCGAACGATATGGCGATGCCCCGCGCCGATGCCGCCTCGACGGCCGCGAGCGCGCTGTCGGCGGGGCCGCGGCCCAGCGCGGGCGTGATCCCCGACAGGTGCAGCCGCGTGACCCCGGCGAGCAGCGCGTCCCAGTCCCAGCTTTCGACCGGCGCCTCGGCGAAGGAGGACCAGGCGCGATCATATAACACCTCGGTCGCCCGCAACCCGGCGCCCGAGGAGACGAAATACAGTCCCATCCGCTCGCCGCCATGCTGGATGCCGCCGGTATCGACTCCGTGCCCGCGCAACGTGGTGATCGCGGCGCGGCCCAAGTCGTTGTCTGGCACGCGGCTGGCGATCCGGACGTCATGGCCGAGCCGGGCGAGCTGCGTCGCGACGTTCGCCTCCGCCCCGGCGACCCACACGTCGAGGCGCGGCGTCTGCAACAGCAATTCGCGTCCCGGTGGCGACAGGCGCAGCATGATCTCACCGAACGCCAGCAGCCGGCGCGTCATCGCGCCAGCCACCCACCATCGACCGCGAGGATATGCCCCTGCACATAGGTCGCCGCATCGGAGGCGAGGAACACCGCCGCGCCGCCCAGATCGGCGGGATCGCCCCACCGGCCGGCGGGAATCCGATCCAGGATCGCGGCGTTGCGTGTCGCGTCCGCCTGCAATGCGGCGGTGTTGTTGGTGGCGATATAGCCGGGCGCGATCGCATTCACGGTGACGCCATGCTTCGCCCATTCGTTCGCGAGCAGCTTGGTCAAGCCGCCGATCCCCGACTTGGACGCGGTGTAGCTCGGCGCCCGGATCCCGCCCTGGAAGGTCAGCATGGAGGCGATGTTGATGATCCGCCCGCGCCCGGCGGCGATCATGTGCCGCCCCGCCGCCTGGCTCAGGAAGAACACCGACTTCAGATTGGTGTCGACGACCGCGTCCCAATCCTCTTCGGTGAAGTCGACCGCATCGGCGCGGCGGATGATGCCGGCGTTGTTGACCAGGATGTGGAGGCCGCCGAGCTTCTCGACGGTTTCGTCCACCACGCGGCTGACGGGCTCGATCGTCGACAGGTCGGCCGACACGATCTCCGCCTTGCGGCCCATCGCGCGCACCTGTTTCACGGTGTCGGTCGCGGCCGAACGGCCGACCGCGGCGATGTCGGCGCCTGCTGCGGCCAGCGCCAGTGCAATCGCCTGGCCGATGCCGGTGTTCGCACCGGTGACGACCGCGACGCGGCCCGAAAGGTCGAAGGGGTTCATTTTTCTACTCCCCCCTCCCTGGTCGGGGAGGGGCCGGGGGTGGGTATGTCCGGGCGGTACGGCGCCTGCAAGGCTCGCGGTCGAAGTATCGCGAACACGCCACCCACCCCGACCCCTCCCTTAAACGGGAGGGGCTTTCGCATGTGGCTTACGCCAGCTGGCAGATGTCCAGCACGTTCATGTCGGTATAGTCCTGGTTCTCACCGGCCATCGCCCAGATGAACGCATAGCTCTTGGTGCCCGCGCCCATGTGGATCGACCACGGCGGCGAGATGATCGATTCCTCGTTCGCGACGACGATGTGGCGGGTCGCTTCGCCCTCGCCCATGAAGTGCATCACGCGGTCGGAGTCGAGGTTGTCGAGTTCGAAGTAGAAATAGATTTCGCTGCGACGCTCGTGGATGTGCGGGGGCATCGTGTTCCAGACCGAACCCGGCTTCAGGACGGTCAGGCCCATCACCAGCTGCGCCGAATCGCACACGCCCGGAATGACCAGCTGGTAGATGCTGCGCTCGTTCGATTCCTCCAGGCTGCCGCGATCGAGACGATTGGCGTCCGCGATGCTCAGCTTCTTGGTCTGGAAGCCCTTATGCGCCGGGCACGACGCCAGATAGAAGCGCGCGCCATCGCCCGAAAACTGGACATCCTTTGCGCCCATCGTGACGTACAGGCAGTCCTTGTTGCTGAGTGCGAACGTCTCGCCATCGACGGTCACGGTCCCGTCGACCTTGCCGACGTTGACGATCGCCAGCTCGCGACGCTCGAGGAAGGGGTGCCCCTTGGCCGATGCCGGCTCTTCCTGATCCGGCAGCTTGACCGAACCGGTCGCCACCGCAACGCCACCGATCACGAAGCGGTCGGCGTGGGTGTAGTTCAGCACGCATTCGCCGTCGCGGAACAGGCCCTGGATCAGATAGCGGTCGCGCAGTTCGTCGTTCGAGACGCACTCCATCATGTCGGGGTGGGTGGCGTAATAGGTGCGATCGAACATGACTGTGCTCCGAAGTGGTTCCGGCCTTGGTAACCGGTGTCAGGGTGTAACTCAAGCACCGCGCCGACCAGGCGGCGCAGGTGCAGATGATGCGACGCGCAGCCATATGCTGGTATCGCGAAAAAGCAACGCGGCAGCGTGCCGGTCGCCGTTCGTCCCTTGCGCGTTGCCGGGGACGAACGGATCCGACGGCTACGATCAGAAGCGGAAGCGCACGCCGCCGTAGAAGCGGCGGCCGTAGGTCTCCAGCAGCGTGCGGCGATAGACGCTGTTGGCGTTTTCGGCGCGCGTCGCGTCGGTCAGGTTGACGCCTTCGGCGAAGATCGAGACCTTGGGCGTCAGGTTGACGCTGGCCGAGGCGTCGAGCTGGCCGAACGCTTCGCCGAATTCCGGATTGTTGCCGCGGCCCAGCGCCGTGATCAGATATTGCGAACGCCAGTTGTACGACCCGCGCAGGCTGAACACGTCGTCTTCATAGTACGCCGACAGATTGTAGCTGTGCCGCGACAGACCGGGGAAGGGCAGCGCCCCGCCGGTGAAGAAGTCGCGACCCGCGTATCCGGTGTCCTTCGAATAGGTGTAGTTGGCGATGGCGCCCATGTGGCGCAGCACCGGCACGTCGATGAAGTCGAACGCGACCTGTGCGCCGAGTTCCGCACCGTTGATCGTCACCCGCTGCGCGCCGTTGACCGGCAGGGTGATGGCGTAGGTCACGCCATCGACGACTTCGGGCTGCGTCCGGTTTTCGATGAACGAACTGATCTCCTTGCGGAAATAGGTCGCCGACAGGAAGCTGGTGCGGTTGATATAATATTCGAAGCCCGCGTCATACTGGCGCGCGCGGAACGGCTGCAGTTCGGGGTTGCCGCGCGACCCGGTCAGGCCGACGACGTCGATCGAGAAGCGCGGCGCCAGCTGCTGCGGGGTCGGGCGCGCGATGACTTCGGTCGCGGAACCACGGAACAGCAGCTTGTCGGGGATCAGGTCGGCGCGGACGTTCAACGACGGCAGGAATTCGGTGCCTTCGCCCCGGAACTGGACCGGCGCGGTCACGCCCGTCTGGGTGCGATAGCCATCGGCGATCGTGCGGGTGTTGACGACGCGGGCGCCGATCGTGCCGGTGACGGGCACGCCCAGGTCGAATTTGAACGACCCCTGCACATACCCCGCGATATTGCGCTCGGTCACTTTCCAGGTGTTGAGCAGCGTCGGCGTGCCGAACGGATTGGGCAGGCCGATCGCGTCGACAAAGGCATAGCCCGGCTGCAGCCAGCCGCGGATGCCGCCGTCATAGCCAAGCGTACCGGTCTTGAAGAACGGCGTGTCGTCCAGCGTCATCAGGCCTGCGACCTGCTGGACACGGCCCAGCAACGACGGGGTGGTAAAGCCGTCGATCGTCGTCGTCGCGTTGAATTCGCGGCTGTCGGCGGTGCCGTTGCGGACCTGGTAACCGGCCTTCAGCGACGTCAGCCACGGCGTCGCATTGCGATACTCGAAATCGCCCTTCGTCGCGAGTTCGGTCTGGACGTTGATGACCGGGCGGTACTGCGCGGTCACGCTGTTGATGCCCGTCGTGGTCGTCGGGTCCATCGGCAACGTGATGTTCGGCGCCTGCTGGCCGTTGGCATAGTCGACGATGACGCGGCCGATGCCGATCGCGTCGGCGGTCGCGTTGATGTAGTTGTTGTCGATCTTCGCGCGGGTGTAGGACGTCAGCGTATTGATCTTCCAGTTGCCGACTTCCAGGTCGGCACCGGCCGCCGCGTTCCACTGCGTACGGTCGATCTGGCCCAGGATGTTGCGGTGCGCGACCTGCAACCGGCTGCCGCGCGCGACCGCGGGATTGTCGACGAATTCGACATGGCTGACCGTATCGTCCGGCCCGACGCGCGTGTTGGTACGGTCCAGCGTCGAACCGGCGGTGGTCACTTGCAGGAACTGCGAATTCACGTCCTGGTCGCCGCGGGCGTAATTGCCCTGGACGAACGCCTTGAACCCGTCCTGCGGGCGCCATTCGACGACGCCGTTGAATGCGTAGCGCTTCGTATCGAGGCGGTTGACGATGTAGCGCGGGATGTCGGGGAAGAAGTCGCCGCGACCATTGTTGTCGAGGTCGAGCGCCTGCAGGCCGGCGAGCGCCGGATTGCCGTCGATCTGGCGCCAGCCGGTCGTGCGCGCCTCATGGCTTTCCACGCGGCGGCGTTCGTAGGTGCCCGACAGCAGTACGCCCAGCGTGTCGTTGAAGAATTTCTTGCTGCCGATCAGCGCGAACTTCGGGTCGAACGTCTTGCCCAGCTCGGTGTAGATCCCTTGCGCGGAGCCGGCGAGGAAGCTGTTGTCCTTCGTGTCGAACGGCCGGCGCGTGATGACGCGCACGGTGCCGCCCAGGCCGCCTTCGGTCATGTCGGGCGTCACCGACTTCACGACCTCCAGGCGGTTGACGAATTCGACCGGCAGATCGCGGAAATCGACGTCACGCTGTCCGGCGGTGGTCGACAGCGCGGTGATGCCGTTCACTTCGACGCGGTTCAGGTTCGCGTCCGCGCCGCGGATGGTGATGCCCGATCCTTCGCCGTTGGTGCGGGTCAGCTGCACGCCGGTGACCCGCTGCAGCGCCTCGCCGATGTTCTTGTCGGGGAAGCGGCCGATGTCCTCGGCCGAAATCGCATCGAGCACCTGTGCGGCGTCACGCTTGGCACTCAGCGCATTCTGCAGCGAGTTGCGGATGCCGGTGACGACGATCTCGTTCGCGCCCGTATCGTCGCTTGCTTCGGCGGGGCTGGGGTTGGTGACCGGGGTCTGCGCGGGCGGGCGGTCGGCCTGGGCGGGGGCGGGCAGCTGGCCCGGGGCCGGTTGCGTCTGGGCCGTCGCGGCCCCCGCGGTCAGCATCATCGACAGGGCCACGCTCGACACGGTCGCCCGTGCCAGAACAGCTACGCTCGCCTTCATCACAACATCCTCTTAAGACGCGCGGAACTTCCCGAATTCCGCGCGCAAACACGTTACCCCTCTGAGGCGGCCTGATAGAGGATGCCAGAACCAGCGTCTATAAAATATCGCAATGTGAATTTCGCTCCCAAATGTCGGGAACTCACCAGTGTCAGCGCCAGCTGTCGAACCACATCCAGCGGTTGAACGCCTGGTCGTTGGGCAGCGCCATCGCCGATACGATCGGGTAGAAATAGAGGAACAGCGCGACGGCGATCACCGCGAACCACCAGCGCGCGCGCGGCTGCCCGGCCATATGGAAGGACGCGGCGATCGCGATGCACACGAACACGCCGCTCAGATGATAGTAATAATAGAAGCCCAGGCTTTTGGGGATGATCGCCCAGATCGCGAGACTCCCCGCCCACAGCAGTGCGACGCCGCCCGCCACCCGGCTGCCGGTCTGGAACCAGTGCCAGGCCAGCCACGCCACCGCGACCAGCCCGCCCCACATCACCGCCGGATTGCCGAGGTACAGGATGCCGCGCACCGCCCCGTCGACGGGTTCGTACAGATACCAGATCGGCCGCGCGTCGAACGGCCAGCTGATCCAGTTCGACTGATAGGGGTGAGGGGAGAGCACCTGCGTCTGCTGCGCGTACATCTCGCGCTGGAACGGGATCAGCCGGCTGAGCGTCAGCGCGCCCTCGCGATACTGGAACGCCGGCCAGAAGGTCGCGAGATAGGTGGCGACGCTCGCCCCGCCGAGCAAGGCCAGCGCCTTCCCCCGGCCGAGTCCCGGCCACGCCTGCGGCATCTTGTCGCGGATGGCCAGGAACGCCAGGCCGGCAAAGGCGACATAGGGCGCCGCGGTCCATTTCACGCCGGTCGCCAAGCCCAGGAGCACCGCACCCAGCAGCCAGCGTTGGGTAACCTTCTCGCGCGGCGCCTTCATTGCCCACAGCAGCGCCGCGATCCCCAGCGTCACGAACGCGCCTAGGAACGGCTCCAGCATCGCGATCCGCGCGTGGACGTACAGCGTCATGTTCACCGCGGCGAACAGTGCGCCATAGCTGGCGGTCGCGACCGATCCGAACAGCAGGAACAGGATCGCGAAGACGCCCAATACGGTGGCGGTGCCCGCAAGGGTCGACATCGTCCGCCAACCGAGCGGCCGGTCGCCGAACAGCTCGATGCCGGTTGCGATGATCGTCTTGCCGAGCAGCGGATGTTCGGTGTTCGTCGGCCGTTCCCGCGCCGACAGCACGCGGGCGGCGGGCACGTAATGGACCTCGTCGAACACCAGTTTCGACGGGCGGGTGACGCCGATGGAGAATAGCAGTTGCGCTGCGATCCCGATCAGCAGCACGGCCATCATCGGCCGCTGTGCGCGCGTCGTCGTGTCCATGTCCGCTCCCCCGTCCACCCGGCTCCGGATTGCCGCAGCTAGTTCGTCCGGACAACCCTCGGTGTTGACGCTCGACCGTCTTCGCGCCCAAAGCGGCGTGTATGAAACGGCGAACCGGACAAGACCCCAGCATCACGCGCACTTGGCGCCCCGCGACGCAGGCCGTGCGCGGCGGCACCGCGCGCAGCGAATTCGGCGAGACGAGCGAGGCGTTGTTCCTCACCTCGGGCTATGCCTACGACTGCGCGGGCGACGCCGCGGCACGCTTTGCCGGCGAACAGTCGGGCATGACCTATTCGCGGTTGCAGAACCCGACCGTCGAGATGCTCGAACATCGCATCGCGCTGCTCGAAGGCGCGCAAGCGTGCCGCACGATGGCGAGCGGCATGGCCGCGATGACCGCGGCGCTGCTCAGCCAGCTGTCGGCGGGCGATCACCTGGTCGGCGGGCGTGCGGCGTTCGGGTCATGCCGCTGGCTGACCGACACGCTGCTGCCGAAGTTCGGAATCGAAACGACCATCGTCGACGCGCGCGATGCGCAGGCGTTCGTCGACGCAAGCAAGGCGAATACGAAGGTCTGGTTCTTCGAAACCCCGGCCAACCCGACGATGGACGTGGTCGATCTGCGCACCGTCTGCGGCCTGGCCCGCGACCGCGGGATCACCACGGTCGTCGACAATGCCTTCGCCACGCCTGCGCTGCAGCGGCCGATGGATTTCAGCGCCGACGTCACCGCCTATTCCGCAACCAAGATGATGGACGGTCAGGGCCGCGTGCTGGCCGGCGCGGTGTGCGGTACCGAAGATTTCATCACCAACACGCTGTTGCCCTTCACGCGCAATACCGGACCCACGCTCAGCGCGTTCAACGCCTGGGTGGTGCTGAAGGGGCTCGAAACGCTCGACCTGCGCATACGCCGCCAGAGCGAGTCGGCGCTTCGGGTCGCGCGCTTCCTCGAAGGCCGCGTGCCGCAGGTGCTGTTCCCCGGCCTGCCGAGCCATCCGCAGCATGATCTTGCCATGTCGCAGATGGCGATGGCCGGCTGCATCTTCGCGATTCGGCTGGACGGCGGCCGGACGCAGGCGCACGCGCTGCTCGATTCACTGCAGCTGATCGACATCTCCAACAACATCGGCGACTCGCGGTCGCTGATGACTCACCCGTCGTCGACCACCCATTCGGGCGTCGCCGAGGACAAGCGTATCGAGATGGGCGTGACCGAAGGCATGCTCCGCCTGAACGTCGGTCTGGAAGACCCCGACGACCTGATCGAGGATCTCGACCAGGCGCTCACCGCGGCGGGGCTGTGATGGACGGCGGCATGATGGACGCGCTGTTCCCGCATGCCGCCGACACCGACGGCGTTGGCGTCCGCGTGTCGGTCAGCTACCTCGCCGACCAATCCGAACCGGGCCGTGGGCGCTGGTTCTGGGCGTACCACATCCGCATCGAAAACGGCTCCGACCGCACCGTCCAGCTGCTGACCCGCCATTGGATCATCACCGACGGCCGCGGCGCGCGCCATAGCGTGGAGGGCGAGGGTGTCGTCGGCGAACAGCCCGTCATCGCGCCGGGCGCAAGCTATGACTATGTTTCGGGCTGTCCGCTTTCGACCCCGACCGGCGCGATGCAGGGCAGCTATCGGATGGTCGATGACGAAGGGCGGACGTTCGACGTGGCGATCCCCAAATTCGCGCTGAGCGCACCGGCGGTTGGGGCGTGAAAGCGATCGCACGATGAAAAGAACTCACCTTCCCCTGAACGGCCTGCGCGTCCTCGACGCCGCGGCGCGCCACCTGTCCTTCACCCGCGCCGCGGACGAACTCGCCGTCACCCCCGCCGCGGTGGGCCAGCAGATCCGCGCGCTGGAGGAAACGCTCGGCACCGTCCTGTTTCGCCGTACGACCAAGGGCCTGGAACTGACCCCCGAAGGCGAAGCCGGTCTCGCCGCGCTGCGTTCGGGATTCCTCCAGTTCGAGGAATCGGTTCGTGCGATGCAGGCGGGCCAGTCGTCGAAGGTGCTGACGATCGCCGCCCCGCGCGACCTGACCGCCAAATGGCTGATGCCCCGCCTGGCGCAGCTCGCTGGCGCCGACCCCGACCTGCGCTTCGCGATCGTCGCGGACGAGGAGATCGACTTTACGCAAGCCAACCTCGACCTCGCCGTCCGCTGGGGCGTGGGGCCGGGCGAACATGAGGGCGAGGCGCTGGAGAGCGACGGCATGGTCGTCGTCGCCGCGCCCGGCGGCGGGGCTGACACCGCGATCGCCTGGCCCGGTTGCATGGGCGAGGATGCCGCCGCGCTCGTCCGCGTCGGCGATGCGGGCCTGGCGATAGATGCCGCAGCCTCGGGCCTCGGCCGTGCCTGCGTCCCCGAACTGCTTGCGCGTGACGATATCGCCTCGGGCCGTGTCGTCGTGGTCGGTGATCCGCGTGCATCGGCCAACGGCTACTGGCTTCTCGCGCCGCTGCCGCAGTGGCGTCAGAAGAAGGTCAAGGCGCTGGTCGACGCGCTCGCGGCATGACCGCACGGTTTCGCAATGCGCGCTTTGGCAGCGCCCGGCTGACGATGCGCCCGCAGAGCGTGGCGGACGCCGATGCCTTGTTCGAGGCCTATGGCGACGTCGATCTGATGACCTATTGGTCCAGCGCGCCTCACACGTCCGTTGCGCAAAGCCGCGCCTATCTTGCCAAGTGCCAGCCGCCCTTCGCCTGGCGTGGCTGGACGATGCGCGAACGCGCGACGGGGGCGATTCTGGGCACGCTGTCCACCCGTGAAGTCCGGCCGGGCGTTGCCGAAATCGGCTATATCGTCCTGCGCCGATACTGGCGCGGCGGCTATGGCCGCGAAGGCGTGTCGCGACTGATCGATTTGCTGTTCCTGGAAGGCAGTCGCCGGATCACGGCGGACGTCGATCCGGACAACGTCGCGTCCAACACCCTGCTCGACCGGCTGGGGTTCACGATGGAGGGGCGGCTGCGCGCCGAATGGGAAACCCATATCGGCGTCCGTGACAGCCATATCTGGGGCTTGTTGCGCGAGGAATGGTCCGTTGCCCGGGCTGCCTGACCCGGAGTCCGATGACTATAAGCTCGCGCTCGCCCATGCGGTGCTCGGGCCGCACCGCCTGGGGCTGGTGCTGGCGGTGGTCGGTGTGGTGATTGCCGTCGTCCGCGGCACCGTCCTGCCCGGTATCCCGCGCGTGGTGCCGATCCTGTTCGTTGCGCTGGCGCTCGGATTGATGGTCATCGGCACGATCCGCCGGATCGCGATGCAGGTGCGGCATATGCGAAACCAGCGTTGAGGCGCGACCAACCCCTCGATCGTCATTCCCGCGGAGGGGGCTCAATTCTCGCTGGCGAGAGAGTCTCGGCAGCTCCGGCGGCTATGAAGTCGCGCCTTCACGGGAATGACGATCGACGGGCGATCCGGTTGCGTCGGTGACGCTTGTGTCCTATCTTCCTGATACACTCACGGAGACACCGAACATGACCGCCTCCAGCCCCTGGTCCCACGCCAAGCGCGCCGGCCTCGCCGACGACATCGACTTCGAGATCAAGGGCCAGGAACTCCAGTTCGTCGAGATCGAGCTCGACCCCGGCGAAAGCGCGGTGGCGGAGGCCGGGTCGCTGGTCTGGAAGGATGCGAGCGTCGAGATGACGACCGTCTTCGGCGATGGATCGGGGGGCGAAGGCGGCGGGTTCATGGGTAAGCTGCTGGGCGCCGGCAAGCGGCTGGTGACGGGTGAATCGCTTTTCACCACCGTCTTCACTCACCACGGCCGCGGGAAGGCGCGCGTCGCCTTCGCCTCGCCCACGCCCGGCGCGATCGTGCCGCTGAAGCTCGACACCGTCGGCGGCACGCTGATCTGCCAGAAGGACAGCTTCCTGTGCGCCGCCAAGGGCGTGACGATGGGCGTGCATTTCCAGCAGCGCATCATGACCGGCCTGTTCGGCGGCGAAGGCTTCATCATGCAGCGGCTGAGCGGCGACGGCTGGGTGTTCGTCCAGTTCGGCGGCGCGATCATCGAACGCGAACTGGCCGCCGGCGAAGAACTGCACATCGATACCGGCTGTCTCGCCGCCTACACCTCCAGCGTCGATTTCGACCTGGTCCGCGTCGGTGGCGTGAAGAGCATGATCGTCGGCGGCGAAGGCGCCTTCTTCGCGCGCATGACCGGCCCCGGCAAGGTCTGGGTCCAGTCGCTCCCCTTCAGCCGCCTGGCCGGCCGCATGCTGGCCGCCGCCGGATCGCGCGGCGGCCAGAATCGGGGAGAAGGCAGCGTGCTGGGCGGGTTCGGGGATTTAATCAGCGGGAACTGACGTCGGCGCCGACGAAAAGTCCTTCGCCGGCTGTGGCGTTGGCGCCGCATCGGCGGTCAGGTCCAGCGTTTCGATCCGGGGCGCCGTCCTGCTGCGCATCCGGCTGCCGGTGACCCGGTCGTTAAAGAACGACGTCAGCGTGAACCGCTCGACGCGACGGATGCCGTCGATGCCATCCGGCACCTTGACGGGCGCATACCGCCGTCCGGCGATCGCGTCGGTCACCGGCTTCACCCAGCCGTTGTCCAGCTTCGGACTCTCGCGGGCGAGTTCGACATCGCGAACCTTTCCGTCCGCGCCGATCAGGAAAGTTACGTCAATCCACTGCCCGTCATAATTCTGCATCGGACGGTTCTCGGTCGTCGCCCCCGTCGGTCTGAACTGGTCGAACACCTTCAGGTCGATGGGTGGCGCATAGACGAGCAGCGGACGGGCGGTCGGCTGCGTCGTATAGTCGGCCACGGCGCGATCGATCGATGCCGGGTCGTCCGACTTTACGGTATTGCGGACTTTCAGCAGCCGCGCCGCTTCGCGATAGGCTGCAAGGCGCGGGTCCGTCGTATCGGCCAGCCGGTTGATCGACGCACGACTGCGCGGCCCGAACAGCGCGGGGTCGACTTCAGCCAGCGTGTTGTCGAGAATGGCGACACGAAGCAGAGCGGTCCCCTGCAGGCGGGGCAGGTCGAGTTTCTCGGCCTCGCGTGCGACTTTCATATAGCCATCGCGCGCCGCGTCGATGCGGCCCTGCTTGGCGAACACGTCGGCGATTTCCAGTCGCTGCGCCAGAACGCGCGCGTCGCCGCGGTCGAGACCCGCTTTCAGCGCCTCGATCGCCTCGAACTGACCGATCCGCATCGGGTCGGCTTCGCCTAGATGGCTCGCGATCCGCGCCTGCGCGCGCCAGATGTCGGCGACCTCGGTCGGATATTGCGCGGCATATTTGTCGACGCGGCCGATAGTGTTCAGCAGGGTCCGGCGTGCGGTCTTATACTCGCCCTCGACGAAGAGATTTTCGGCGTGCGCCAGCGCTGCGTCGATTTCTTCCTTGGGCGGACATTTGCGGGAGATGCACGCGTTCAGCGCAGTTTCCGTGGACTTCAATGACTTGGCAGTCACGACGACAGTCTTCGTTTCCTGCGGCGGCGCGTCCTGCGCTACGGTCGGAGCACTAAGGGCGGCAAGCAACACGAAGGCGTTCATCGATCGACTCCCACTTCCTGGTCACGATCATTGTACGCGAAGCAGGACGGTTCACAAGTCAACGGGTTCGGTTTGAACCTAACTGGCGGACGAGTGCAACCAGCGAATTCGATGTTACGCGTCGATCGCCTCTTCCTCAAGCCGTGCCGCATTTTCCTGGATGAAGGCGAAGCGGTGCGCGGGATTATTCCCCATCAGCCGGTCGACCAGGTCCTTCACGCCGGCACGCTCCTCATATTCCTGGGGCAGGGTGATGCGGATCATGCTGCGGGTCTTCGGGTCCATCGTCGTTTCGCGCAGCTGCGCCGGATTCATCTCGCCCAGCCCCTTGAAGCGCGCGACGTCGACCTTCTTGCCGCGGAACTCCTTGGCTTCGATCTGCGCGCGGTGGGCGTCGTCGCGGGCGTAGAGCGACTTGGCGCCGGCGGTCAGGCGGTAGAGCGGGGGTTGCGCGAGATAGAGGTGCCCGCGGCGGACCAGTTCGGGCATTTCCTGGAAGAAGAAGGTCATCAGCAGCGTCGCGATATGCGCGCCGTCGACGTCGGCGTCGGTCATGATGACGATGCGTTCGTAGCGCAGGTTGTCGGGCAGGCAGTCCTTGCGCGTCCCGCAGCCCAGCGCCTGGATCAGGTCGGCGATTTCCTGGTTGGCGAGGATCTTGGCGCTGGTGGCGCTCGCGACGTTCAGGATCTTGCCGCGGATCGGCAGGATCGCCTGTGTCTTGCGGTCGCGCGCCTGCTTGGCGCTGCCGCCGGCCGAATCGCCTTCGACGATGAACAGCTCGGTGCCCTCAGGCGAATCGGCGGCGCAGTCGGTCAGCTTACCGGGCAGCCGCAGCTTGCGGCCCGAGGTCGCGGTCTTGCGCTTGACCTCGCGTTCCTGCTTGCGGCGCAGGCGGTCGTCCATCCGCTCGAGCACATAGCCGAGCAGCGCCTTGCCGCGTTCCATATTGTCGCTGAGGAAATGGTCGAAATGGTCGCGCATCGCGCGTTCGACCAGGCCGGTCGCTTCGGGCGACGTAAGCCTGTCCTTCGTCTGGCTCTGGAACTGCGGTTCGCGGATGAAGACGGAGAGCATCAGCTCGCTGCCGACCATCACGTCGTCGGCGGTCAGGTCCTTGGCCTTCTTGTTGCCCACCAGATCGCCGAACGCGCGCATGCCGCGTGTCAGCGCCTGACGCAGGCCCTGTTCATGCGTGCCGCCGTCGGGCGTCGGGATGGTGTTGCAATACCAGCTGTACGATCCGTCCGACCAGAGCGGCCAGGCGACCGCCCACTCCACGCGGCCCTGCGCATCGGGAAAGTCCTGCGAGCCCGAAAAGAAGCCGGCGGTCGCGCATTCGCGGGTGCCGATCTGCTCCTTCAGATGATCGGCGAGGCCGCCGGGGAACTGGAACACCGCCTCGGCGGGCGTGTCGTCGGCAATAGCCTCCGGCGCGCATTTCCAGCGGATTTCGACACCGGCGAACAGATAGGCCTTCGATCGCACCAGCTTGTAGAGCCGCGCCGGCTTGAACATCAGGTCGCCGAAGATCTCCTCGTCCGGCGTGAAGGCGACCGTCGTGCCGCGCCGGTTGGGCGTGCCGCCGAGATGTTCGAGCGGCCCTAGCGTCTGGCCTTTGGCAAAGCGCTGGCGGAACAGCTCGCGGTTGCGCGCGACCTCGACGACCGTGTCCTTCGACAGCGCGTTGACCACGCTGATGCCGACGCCGTGCAGGCCGCCCGACGTGGCGTACGCCTTGCCGGTGAACTTGCCGCCGGAGTGGAGCGTGGAGAGGATGACCTCCAGCGCCGACTTGTCCGGAAACTTCGGATGCGGATCGACCGGGATGCCGCGGCCGTTGTCGCTGATCGTCAGGCGGTTGTTCTCGCCCAGCGTCACTTCGATCCGCGTGGCATGGCCCGCCACCGCCTCGTCCATCGCATTGTCGAGGACTTCGGCGGCCAGGTGATGCAATGCGCGCTCGTCGGTGCCGCCGATGTACATGCCCGGGCGGCGGCGCACGGGCTCCAGACCTTCGAGGACTTCGATCGAGGAGGCGTCGTAATCGGTCGGTGCGGCGGCGGCTTTGCTGGCGAAGAGGTCGGAGGACATGGGGGGAACGTATAGCGGACAGCCGCGGGTTGCGCCAGCAAGCCGCGGACTCGTCACATCGGGCAGCGGGGACGCGACAGCGTGCTCGTCTGACGGCGTGGCGGGGGGGGGCAGTTAAGGGGGAACCACGCCCCCTCCCGGGGCGCCACGCCGTCGGACGGAGCGGCTTGCGCCGCACCGCCGCCCGCCGTGGCGAGTCGGCAATTTGCTGACGCAAACCGCGCGCCGCCCGCTTAGATCACCTGCATATCCGCCCGGTAGTGATGCCACGTCATGATCGCCGCCGCCCCGCGATGCGGCCGCCACGGTTCGGCCAGCGCGCGCGTCAGCGTCTCCGACGGCCGCGCGTCGAGCCCCAGAATGCGTCCCACCTCGATCTGCACCGCCAGGTCGCCCGCCGGCCAGATGTCCGGCCGCCCTTCGGCGAACAGCAGATAGATTTCGGCCGACCACCGCCCGATGCCCTTCACCCGCACCAGCTGCGCGATCGCCTCTTCGTCGTCCGCCGGCAGGTTGGCCAGGTCCAGCCGCCCGCTCACGACCTCTTCGGCCAGGCTCTTGGCATAGCCCGTCTTCTGCCGTGAGAAGCCGACGCTGCGGAACGTCTCGTCGGGCACGCCCGCGATCGTTGTCGGGTCGGTCAGGTCGCCCAGCGCCGCTTCCAGCTTGGCCCACACCGATTGCGCCGACGCGACCGACACCTGCTGGCCGATGATCGTGCGCAGCAGCGTCGCATAGCCACGGTCGCTCGCGCGGACCGGCGGATAGCCGACGCGCGCGATCGCCGCGGCAAAGCCGGGCTCGCGGTCGGCAAGCGCATCGAGCGACGTCTTCAACTGGTCTGCACTCAGGCCCATCGGGTCACGATCCTTGAAATGGCCGCGCGGGCACGGCATGGCGACGTGGTAACGCTAAAGGACCGCGACAAGATGCCCACATTGATCGTCACTACCCGCGATGGCACCGAACGCGCGGTCGAGGGGCAGGCCGGCCTGTCGGTGATGGAAGTCATTCGCGACAATGGCTTCGACGAGCTCCTGGCGTTGTGCGGCGGCTGCTGTTCGTGCGCCACCTGCCACGTCCATGTCGACCCGGATTTTGCCGACAAACTCCCGCCGATGAGCGAGGACGAGGACGACCTGCTGGGCGCCGCGGCCGAACGCGACGACACGTCGCGCCTGTCGTGCCAGCTGCCGTTCGGCGAAGCGCTGGACGGCCTGCGCGTCCGGATCGCAGCGGAGGACTGAGCCGCCAGTGCGCACGTAAATAGCAACGGTATTTACGAGACGCGCCAGACCGGCCGGCGGTGCGCAGCGACCGGCCGACGGCGTGGTTTTGCCACGCCGCTGTTAGCCATCCGAAGCTAGCTCGTGCCGAGCCATGTCGAAGCGCCGTTCGTCATGCCGCCACGGCGGAGCGCGGCGATGTCATCCCTCACGCAGCGCCGCGGGCAAAGCCCGCGTCGTCCTCGGCCGGGGCTTTTGCCCCGCCGGCCGTGCTTCGCCCGTCTTCCGAAGAGCGCCGCTATTCGGATGCGGACTTGCAATGTAGGAAATATCCTACGATCGTCTGCCGATGGCCAGATGGATCACCCGCAATCAGGCGCTACAGAACCGCGCCTTTCTCGCCGATCTGGAAACGACGGGGAATGTCCGCGAAACCTGCCGGCGGCTGGAGATCCACCGCGGGACGATGACGAAGCGCCGCGCCCGCGACCCCGGCTTTGCCGCGCGATGGGATGCCGCACTCGCCGTCGCGGACGCGCGCCTGTCGACGACCAAGGATGCCGAAGCCACTGCCGACCGCGACGTGCGGCTGATCCGTACCGGCAAGGGCCGGCTGCAGATGCGGCGCCAGACGCCTGGCCGCCTGACGCGTGAAAGCGAACAGGCGTTCCTCTCCGCGCTCAGCGCCTGCGCCAATGTCCGTCTGGCGGCGGCTGCCGCGGGCTTCTCGCATTCCGCCTTCTATTACCGCGCCCGGACCAGCCCCGCGTTCAAGCGCGAGATGCAGCTGGCGCTGGACCTGGGCTATGAGCGGCTGGAAATGGCGCTGCTCGCCGAAAGCTGTCCCGATAGCGCACAGGACGATGCGTGGCGCCACAACGCCCCCCCACCGATCCCGCCGATGACCGCGGACCAGGCGCTGCACTTGCTCACGATGCACTATCGCACCACCCAGCTTTGGGCCGAGGCGCCATATATGAAGCAGCGCCGCGGCGAGACGGGCGCCGAATGGAGCCACCGCCGCGCCGCCGACTACCTCGCCGAACGCCGCCGCCAGGACGACCAGGCCAAGGTCGCCCGCGCGACGTACGAGGCGTTCCAGGGCCCGCCATCGCCGTTCGAACCCCCGCCGCCCTGGCTACCGGATCTCGCGCAGGTGACGGACTGGAGTGCCAGCACCTCGCGACCGTGCACGCGCGTGCCGAGAGTTGAGGAGGTCAGCGAGCGCCTGCGTATCGCAGCCCAAGGCGGGTGGGGGCCGGGAAACGGCAAGATCAGGTGAAGATATCGCGTCGGTCTGGATGCGTCACGGAGTGACTCGGGTCAGTTTTCGAAGGGAAGCGGAACGCCCACCTCAAGGTGATAAGGCACGTTCAGCCGTAGCTGGTGAAGTTCACCCCGACGAGCGCGCCGACCACGAGAGAAACCCCTAAGAGTGCGAAGGCCATGAAGCCGCGGCGCGTCCAATCTGAGTTCGCGACCATGCCCACCATTATGGGTAATCCTATCATCCAGGCTGAATTGATCGGCGACCTGAATGCGAGTGCGTCTGCTATCAACACGCACGCAGCGGTCATTGCTGCGACCAAGCCGACTTGGATCAGGTAGCGATCTTGTGGCAGTGCTGGCGCATGGCGCATCGGTCGAGCGTACGTCGAATCCGCTAATGTCCGCAAATGGGGCGTAAGCGGACATTCGAGACACCTTTTCCGGGGTGCTACCTGTCCCGGCGGAAGCAGAGAATCAGCACGGGCAACGGAGAGAGTGCGATAGCTATAAAGACGAGCGCCTCAACGAAGCGCCAATCGAAATCTATGCCTCCCCAAGCGAGCGTGAACCAAACCATCGCTGCTACGATGAGCGTGTAACAGATTGCGGCGACCCGCGCCGGTACATCCACTCTGCCGCTCATAGGCAAAGGATAACATGCTGCCGAATGTCCGCAATTGGGCGGGAGCGGTCATGTCGCTGGGCCTACACGCGCGCGAAGCGAACGATGGCAAAGCTAAGACCGGCGGCAATGAGTATTGCTGCCAGCGTTACGATCGACTGTCGCGTGCCGTCATGCAGGGTAAGGTCAATACGTTGCAGTAGGTGCCAGGTCGCGACGCCAAGGGTTGGTCCAATAAGGTAGGTCCACCAAGGCATTTTCGGCGTCTTGGCATCGTGAGGTTGCATCATGCCATACAAGCTATCGATATGGCTTAACGTCCGCAATTGGGCGTAAGCGGAATGTCCGCTTTCGGCGAGCCCGCCCGACATGCGCATCGACAGGTGGTGGATGGTAAGCGGCCATGCGCACGATCGCAAAATCCGGGTCCGCTAGGGCCAAAAGCGGACCCGTGTCGAACAGATCAGGCAGGAAAATGAATTCCGCATAGTTTGTTGCCATCTGGGTCGCGAAAATAGGCAAGTTCGACTGTGCCCAGCGATGCCGTATTACGCGGGCCGGGCGGGGCTTCGATCGAGGTGCCGCCGTTGGCGACTGCGGTATCATGAAGCTGCTTCACTTGTTCAGGCGAGTTGCACGAAAAGGCTACTGTGCTGCCGTTGGCGACGCTTGCCGGTTCGTCGTTAATCGGCTGACTGACGATGAAGTTGGTTCCGTTTCCATTATTATAGATCAGCCGTGTATGGCCGCTGTCGGCAATGTTCCGCGCCCCTTCGCCTGCCCCCAGAGTGGCGAGCACCGTGTCGTAGAAGCGCTTCGACCGCTCGATGTCGTTCGATCCGACCATGGTGTGAAAAAGCATGCGGGCTCTCCTTTACGCTGATCGAATTCCGATCGCGGTTAGCCTTCTCACTTAGCCGGCCGATGAGACGCGGTCACCCCGGCTCGTCGAAGTGTCCGCGATCGGGCGATTGTCGCTGGCGGGTTTCCGCCGCCTCCACCGCGGGGCGGGCCGGCACCGAGGCGGCGCAGGCGGCACGTAATGCCGCCCTGCGGGTCCGACCGACCGCCGAAATGCGCGTGGAGGCGATCGAACAGCGTACTCACTGGTTTCGCTGCTGCGCTGAAGCGAACGGTTCTGGCTGGATGAGACTATCGGCGGCACCGGCTGGCTGGAGGTTGCGGAAAGCGTCTTCCTCATGCTGACCGGCACCGCGCCGCGGACGACGTGGCGGTGGCTGATGATCGCCGGCTCGGCCTGGGGCTGCCGTTGCGGGGCTGGCGGTGTGGCTGGCCGTGGCAAGCGAGCACGATATCGCGTCGGGCGCTGTCGACCCGGTCTTCTGGGCGCTGTCCGACGCGCTGTTCCAGCCGGGGCGTTTGGCGGTCACGCTCGGCCACGTCGGGGCGATGATGTGACTGTTGCAGGCCGGCTGGCTGGGACGGGCGCCTACGCTACGCGCGCTCGGGCGGATGGCGCTCAGCGTTTATGCGCTCCAGGCAATTCTGGAGTCGCTGATCTTCTACGCCGGCGGATTGGTCGGCCGCTTCGCGCTGCCGGGGCTTTGGAGCATCGCGGTGCTGAGCTGGGCGCTGACCGCGGCGTGGCCGGCGGAAGCCGTGCTGCGCGGGGTGTCGCGCGGAGCTTGGGCGTGGCCGGTGCGGCGGCGGGCGAAGGCTGCGCAGTAGGCGTCGGTGAAGGCTGTCTGTGCTCCGGCGAAGGCCGGAGGACGCGATCGGTCAAGGTGGAAATGCTTGAACGGCGCTGCGGCGAAGCCCGCCCTTCGACTGCCTGCCTGCGGCAGTCGCTCAGGACAGGCTTCGTCGGTCGGAGGCTGATGGCCTCCGCCGGGCGGTTTCCGCCGTCTCGCGCGTAGCGTTCGCTACGCGCGTGCGGCCAGCAAGTACGGCTTGACCTTACTTGCTTCGTTCAACCTGCTCGAATTCCAGTTCGACCGGGGTCGCGCGACCGAAGATCGACACCGCGACCTTGACCTTGCCCTTGTCGAAGTCGAGTTCCTCGACCAGGCCGTTGAACGTCGCGAACGGGCCGTCCAGCACCTTGACCGAATCGCCGATCTCGTAATCGACCTTGACCTGCTGCTTGGGCGCGGCGGCGGCTTCTTCCTTGGTGTTCAGGATGCGCGCGGCCTCGGCCTCGCTGATCGGCTGGGGTTTGCCCGAGCTGCCCAGGAAGCCGGTCACCTTCGGCGTGTTCTTGACCAGGTGATAGACGTCGTCGTTCATCGCCAGCTTGGCGAGCACATAGCCGGGGAAGAACTTGCGTTCCGACTGGACCTTCTTGCCGCGGCGGACTTCGGTCACCTGCTCGGTCGGCACTTCGACCGCTTCGACCAGCTGGGTCAGACCCATGCGGTCGGCGTCGGCCAGAATCTGGTCGCGAACCTTGTTCTCGAAACCCGAATAGGCGTGAATGATGTACCAGCGCGCCATGTGTTCAGTGCCCCTTACTTGGCCAGGCTGAGCAGGAAATCGACGATCGTGCGGAACACGCTGTCGACGCCTAAGAAGAAGAGCGCGAGAATCGTGGTCATGATCATCACCATGACGCCCGTCATCCAGGTTTCCTTGGGCGTCGGCCAGGCGATCTTCTTCCGCTCTGCTTCGACCTGACGCATGAATTCCAGGGGAGTCGTCTTCGCCACCTGATCGGCCTCGCTTCGAAAATGAATGTCCGTCGGACATGGGCTCTCTGCCCGGTCCCGTGAAGGGGCTCGGTGCGGATTATCCAGACTGTCGGATTGATGGGGGCGATACCGCCCTTGGCCACGCAACGCAAGCCGCCGCATCACGCATGGCGTCTGCGCCGACGAAAAGCGCGAATATGAAAAAAGGGCCGGACGTTTCCGCCCGACCCGAATTCGTTAGCCAGAAAGCGTCGGCTCAGTTGCTGTCGCTGCTCGCAACCGCGATAATGCCGCCGACGACGGCAATGCCGGCGACGATCGCGACGATCAGGCCGGTGCCGGCCAGAGCCTTCGACTTGCCGGCCTTCGCCGACACGCGCGCGTCGGCCGGAACCGACTTCGCGAGCGACAGCTTGGCTGCCGGGTTCACGGTCGACTGCGCCATAACGGGGGTAGCAACCATGCTGAGCGCCGCAGCGCCGGTGAGAAGCTTGCGAATCATATCAAATTCCCTTTGTCCGCTGACAGGCTATCAAACCACGATCTTAAAGACCGATCAACGCAATCCAAATGTTCCCATGCGCCGATCAATAACCACGGCGGATGGCAGGGGCGCTCGGATTCGAACCGAGGGCCTTCGGTTTTGGAGACCGACGCTCTAACCAGCTGAGCTACGCCCCTGTATCCCGCGCCATCTAGCGATGCCGGGCGCGGCCCGCAATGCGAAAGTGCATCGTCACGCCGCGCGAACTCGGTCGCTTCGCTCATCGGTCAGCGCCCGCGCCTCTTCGACCGGAAGCGGCCGACCGAAATAATAGCCTTGGACCTTAGAACAGCCAAGCTCCTGAGTCAAGAAATGTTCTTCTTCTGTTTCGAC
>CAJYOI010000058.1 GCA_913776045.1 uncultured Sphingomonas sp. | reverse complement strand
CGCCGGCAGAAACGCCTCGGCAAACCCACGCTGATCCATCCCGATCCCTTCCGCTGCTCTCCAGCAGTGAATCAGATCCATCACCGCCAGTCAGCTACTTTCGCAGAGGTCTCGCGAAGGCGGGGATCAATAGTTACTGAAGCCGGTGAGACTCACGGCGTTCAGCGATAATGTATCCCCGCCTTCGCGGGGATGACGGATGGACATCACCCGCTGTTCCTGAGCGCCGTCGCGATCGCGTTGATCGACAGCAGGATGCCTTCGCCGACCCGCGGGTCGCTCTCGCCGGCGCGATGGCGCTTCAGCAATTCGATCTGCAGCAGGTTGAGCGGCTCGATGTACGGCAGGCGCAAGCGGATCGACGTTTCCAGCCCGGGGTGCTTCTCGAGCAGTCGCGTTTGACGCGTCACGCCGAGCAGGCAGTCGTGCGTCAGCTGCCACCCGTCCTTGATCCGCCCGAACACATCGTCGGCAAGCGCCCGGTCCTCGACCAACGCGGCGTAGCGTGCGGCGATGCCCATGTCGGACTTGGCGAGCACTTGCTCCAGATTGCCGAGCGTCGACTGGAACAACGGCCAGCTCGCCGCCATCTCGCGGAGCAATCCCTTGTCGGCGAACTGGTCAAGCGCCTGGCCGACGCCGTACCAGCCCGGCAGCATGACACGGGCCTGCGCCCAGCTGAACACCCAGGGGATCGCGCGCAGATCCTCGATCGCGTCGGATTTCTTGCGGCTGGCCGGGCGCGAGCCGATCTTGAGGCCGGAAATCTCCGCGATCGGCGTCGCCTGGCGGAAATAGGTGCGAAAACCGTCCGTCCCGTAGACGAGGTCGCGATACGCCTTGAACGCGGTGTCACTCAGTTCGTCCATCGCCGCTTCGAACCGCGCCTTGTCGGCGGCCGGCAGTTCGGCGGGCGCTAGGCTGGCGAGCAGCGTCGCCGACGCCATCGCCTCCAGGTTCGTCACGGCGCTCGCCCGCGTGCCGTATTTCGCGGCGATGATCTCCCCCTGTTCGGTCACGCGAATGCGGCCCTGAACGGTGCCCGCGGGCTGCGCCTGGATCGCCTGGAATGACGATCCGCCCCCGCGACCGACCGCGCCGCCGCGGCCGTGGAACAGCTGCATCCGCACGCCCGCTTCCTCGAACACCGGGGCGAGCGCCGACGATCCCTTCGAAAGCTGCCAGGTCGAGGTGAGATACCCGCCGTCCTTGTTCGAATCGGAATAGCCGATCATCACTTCCTGTACGCCGCGCTGCGCCGCGATTGCGGCAACCTCGGGCAGCGCCAGCCACGCGCGCATGATGCCCGGCGCGCGTTCCAGATCGGCGACCGTTTCGAACAGCGGGACCGCCATGACGTGGGCCTGAGGCTGCTCGCCGGGGACGTATAGCCCCGCCTCTTTCAGCAGCAGGTGAATTTCCAGCAGGTCGGACACCGACTGGCCCATCGACACGATATATTGGCGGATGCAGGCGCGGCCGTACTTCACCTGCGCCTCGGCCGCGGCATGGACGATGGCGAGTTCGGACGCCGTTTCCTCCGAATAGGTCGCGTAGGGGCTGGTCAGCGGGCGCGGGCTGGCGAGTTCGGCGCGCAGCAGGGCGACGCGGGCGTCCTCGTCCAGGCTCGCATAATCGTCGCACACGCCGCCGGCCTTCAGCAGTTCAGCGACGACGCGCTCGTGCACTGCGCTGTTCTGGCGCAGGTCGAGCGTCGCCAGGTGAAAGCCGAAGGTCTCGACCGCGCGAATAAGCCGCCCGAGCTTGCCGCCCGACGACAACGGGCCGTGATCGTCGCCCGCCAGACCATGCGCGATGGCGGCGAGATCAGCGCGGAAGGCCGCCGGGTCGGGATAAGGCTCGCCCTCCAGCGCACCCGGCCGCGGGGCGGGCTTGCCGGTCAGCGCGAGGTGGGTGGCGGCAAGCCGCGCGTAGATGCCCGACAGCGCGCGGCGATACGGTTCGTCCTCGCGGCTCTTGGCTTCGTCGCCGCTCTGGATGGCCAGCGCCAGAACGCCCTCGGCGACGTTGCTATGCTCGGTCGAGATCGACAGTTCCGCGCCAAGCGCATGGACCTTGTCGAGATAATGGCCGAGCACCGCTTCGGCCGCGCGACCGAGCGCCAGACGCAGCGAATCGGCGGTGACGAACGGGTTTCCGTCGCGGTCGCCGCCGATCCAGGTGCCGGGGCGCAGGAACGACGGCACCCGCTCGCCCAACGCGCGGTCCCAGCGGGCGTAGAGTGCGGGCAGGGCGGGGAGGAACACGTCGCGCAGGTACGACAAGGCGGTTTCGACCTCGTCGGCGACGTACAGTCGCTCGCGGCGCAGGACGCGGGTCTGCCACAGCAGCGCGATCTGACGCAGAATCGCGTCGTCGATGCGGTCGCCGTCAGGCGTCTCGTCGAGCCCGCGGTCCTTCAGCGTCATCAGTTCGGCGATGGTGTTGCGGTGGTCGATCATTGACTTGCGGCGGACCTCGGTCGGGTGCGCGGTCAGAACCGGCGCGATCAGCGCATCCTCGAGCAGCGCAAGCACTGCGGCGCGATCGACGCCTTCCTTCGCCAGCCGTTCGAGCGCATGGGCGACGTCGGCGCCCTGTTCGGCGGCGACGCCCTGCCGGTCCTCCGCCAGATTGGCGAGCATCGAGAACAGCATGAAGCCGCGGGTGAAATCGAGCGTCTCGTCGAGGCTCAGCCGCTCCAGCCCCGGATCGATCGCGTCTGCCCCTGCCACGCCGCGCGCACGATCGACACTGGTCGCGCGGATATATTCGATCCGCTTGAACAGCGCCTCACCGCCATAGGCGCGGATCACATCGCCCAAAAGTTTTCCCAGAAAGCGGACGTCCGCATTATTCGCGATGGTGGGTAGGCTTGCCATGGTTCTTTGTTGCGCCGCAGCGGACACCGGGGTCAACCACGAAACGTTGACGCGGGGCAAAGCGTTACTTACGTGTGTTGGACATGTAACACAGGAGTTTGATCGATGCGGACCTTGCTGATCCTCGCCCCCGCCCTGCTGCTGGCCGGTTGCGGGTCAAATGAGGGCGCCAACGGCGACGAGGGCACACAGATTTCGATCAAGGGCGGCGACGGCAACGGATTCTCGGCCAATCTGGGCAAGGACGGCAAGGTCGCGGTCGACCTGCCAGGCTTCAAGGCGAACATCGACCTGCCGAAGGTGCAGCTGGATGCCGGTGATTTCACGTTGAACGGGGTGAAGCTTCCCGAGGGATCGAAGATCACCAACATGGACGTGTCGGGCAACGGCCGCGATGGCGGGGTGAAGGTCAATTTCACGAGCCCCGTTGGGACGACCGCGGTGCGCGACTGGTTTCAGGGGCGGCTGGCGAGCGAAGGCTTTTCGCTGAAGGCCGACGGCAACGACCTGTCGGGCACGACCGAGGACGGGAAGGCGTTCCGGCTGACGACGAAGGACGTCGGCGGGGGCAAGAGCGAGAGCGTGATTACAGTGGGGGGGTAAAGCCCAGATCCTCCCCGGCACGGGGGGGGGGACCGCCGCGGAGGGGTGGTGGTGGGGGCTCTTCGCGTAGGACATCCCTTGCGGCGCGCCCCCTCCACCAGCCTGCGGCTGGTTCCCCCCCCCCCCCGTGCCGGGGAGGAATTAGTGCTTACCCATCCCCCAGCCGCTCGATATCCGCGCCCACCGCGCTCAGTTTTTCCTCCAACCGCTCATACCCGCGGTCGAGATGGTACACGCGGCTGACCGACGTCTCGCCCTCCGCCGCCAAGCCGGCGATGATCAGACTCATCGAGGCGCGCAGGTCGGTCGCCATCACGGGTGCGCCGGCCAGCCGATCGACCCCGCGGACGACCGCAGACCGGCCCGAAACGGAGATATCCGCGCCCATCCGCGCCAGCTCGGGTACGTGCATGTAGCGGTTTTCGAAGATCGTCTCGGTCAGCATCGACGCGCCGTCGGCTTTCGTCAGCATCGCCATGAACTGCGCCTGCATGTCGGTCGCGAAGCCGGGGAAGGGCGCGGTCGACAGGGTAAGCGGGCGTAGCGTGTCGGGCGCGGTGATGCCGATCGATCCCTTCTTCAGTTCGATGACGACGCCCGCATCGGCCAGCGCGCTCAGCGTCGCGGCCATGTCGTTCGCATCCGCCCCGACCAGCTCGACGCTGCCACCGGTGATCGCCGCGGCGCAGGCATAGCTGCCCGCCTCGATCCGGTCGGGCATCACGGCATAGGTCGCGCCGTGCAGGCGATCGCGGCCCTCGATCGTCAGCGTTTCGGTGCCGATGCCGTCGATCGACGCGCCCATCGCGACCAGCAGGCGGCAAAGGTCGACGATTTCGGGCTCGCGCGCGGCATTCTCCAGCACGCTGGTCCCGCGCGCGGTCGCTGCGGCCATCAGCGCATTCTCGGTCGCGCCGACCGATACGACGGGGAAGCGGAAGCGACCGCCGGGCAGCCGCCCGCCGGGTGCGCGCGCGGTGACGTAGCCGGCCGACATTTCGAGCTCGGCGCCCAGTGCCTCCAGCGCCTTCAGGTGCAGGTCGATCGGGCGGTTACCGATCGCGCAGCCGCCGGGCAGCGACACCCGCGCCTCGCCCTTGCGCGCCAGGATGGGGCCCAGCACCAGGATCGACGCGCGCATCTTGCGGACGATGTCGTACGGCGCCTCCGACGATGTGAGCTGGCCGGCGCGGATCGTCATCACCCGCCCGAAATCCTCGGGCCGCGTGCCCTCGATCGCGGTCGACGCGCCCAGCTGGTTCAGCAGGTGGCCGAACCCGTCGACGTCGGCCAGACGCGGCAGGTTTCGCAGCGTCAGCGGATCGTCGGTCAGCAGCGCGCAGGGCATCAGGGTGAGCGCCGAGTTCTTTGCGCCCGAGATGGAGATGCGGCCCTTCAACGGGTTGCCGCCGCGGATGACGATACGGTCCATAACGGGGCTTCTATCGTCCGGATACGTCGAGGCAAGCGCCGCGCTTTGTTCCCCTCTTGATCGACTTTAATGCATTGAATTCGCGGCGCTGCTTTTCAAGGCCGTCAGGGGTTGGGGGACGAGTGGACGTGCCTGCGAGTTGTTTCGCCGAAGTGTTGGCTGCGCGGGTCGGGCTGACGCCAACGGAAATCGAGGCGCTGTCGCGGCTGGAGGAGCGACCACGCGACGTGCGTCGCGGTGCCGTGCTCCAGCGCGAGAACGAACGCGCGACCGACCTGTACATCGTCCGCCGCGGCATGTTGATGAGCTATGTGCTGCTGGACGACGGCAGCCGCCAGATCCTGGGCTTTCACTATCCTGGCGACATGATCGGCGTGCCGGGCATGATCTACGCGACCTCGCCGGAGACGACGGCGGCGCTGACCGACAGCGTCGTCTGCCCGTTCGATCGCGCGGGCTTAAGTCGGCTGTTCGAGGAGCATCCGCGGGTTGCCGCCCTGATCCTGGCCCTCAATCAGGTCGAACGCGTGGCGCTGACCGACCGGCTGGCGGCGCTGGGCCGGACATCGGCGAAGGCGCGGGTCGCCGCGCTGATGCTCGACATGCGTAACCGGTTGCGGGCAGGCGATCCGGGTGTGGTCGACAGCTACGCGCTGAGCCTGACGCAGGAAGAAATCGGCGACGCCACCGGCCTGACCGCGGTGCACGTCAACCGAATGCTGCGCCAGTTGGAAGAGGATGGCCTGATCGGGCGCGAGGGCGGCCGCGTGACCATCCGCGACGAACGCGCGCTGGCGCGGGCGGCGAACTACGTCGATCGCTATGCGGGACTGGACCTGGGCTGGCTGCCTGCGGGGCGGTAACGTAAAATTCCTCCCCCGGCTTGTCTGGGTGAGGGGGACCAGCCGCAGGCTGGTGGAGGGGCCTGCTAGACGATCGATAGGGCAGGAATGCCCCTCCACCGGCTGCGCCGGTCCCCCTCCCCGAGACAAGCTCGGGGAGGAATCTTAGTCCAGATTCGGTCGCAGCCAGCGGGTCGCCTGTTCGACGTCCACGCCTTTGCGGACGGCATAGTCCGCCAGCTGGTCCTGGCCGATCCGTGCCACACCGAAATACGCCGCCTCCGGGTGTCCGAAATAGAAGCCGCTGACCGCCGCGGTCGGCAGCATCGCGAAGCTTTCGGTCAGGCTGGCGCCCGTCGCGTGACGCGCGTCGAGCATGTCGAACAGCGTGACCTTCAGGCTATGCTCGGGGCAGGCCGGATAGCCGGGCGCGGGGCGGATGCCGCGATACTGTTCGCGGATCAGTGCGTCGTTGGTCAACTGCTCGCCCGCCGCATAGCCCCAGAGATCATTGCGGACGTGCAGGTGCAGACGCTCGGCAAAGGCTTCGGCAAGTCGGTCGGCCAGCGCTTTAAGCAGAATGTCCGAATAATCGTCGATCGCCGCCTTGAACCGCGCCAGATGCGGTTCGATGCCGTGAATGCTGACCGCGAAGCCGCCGATCCAGTCGCCCTTTTCGTCGATGAAGTCGGCCAGGCACATGTTCGGCCGGCCTTCGCGCTTGGCGATCTGCTGTCGCAGGAAGGGAAGACGGACGATGTCGGTGCCTTCGACCAGGTTGAGCATGTCCAAGCCGCGGAGTTCGTCGGCATTGAAGTCGCCCTTCAGGTCGACGACGACGTCGTCCTCGTAACGTGCGCAAGGCCATAGCCCGGCGACACCGCGCGCGGTCAGCCACTTTTCGGCGATGATCTTGTCGAGCATCGCCTGCGCATCGGCATAGAGCGACTTGGCGCTCTCCCCGACGATTTCGTCGTCGAGGATCGCGGGGAAGGTGCCGGCGAGTTCCCAGGCGCGGAAGAACGGCGTCCAGTCGATATAGTCGCGCAGGTCGGTCAGGTCCCAATCGCGGAAGACGTGGACGCCCGGCTTGGCCGGGGCGGCGGGCTTCTGTGTGAAATCGGCTTTGAAGCCGTTGGCGCGCGCCTTTTCCAGCGGCAGCAGGTCGTTCTGCCCCTTGCCCTCCCGCGCGGCGCGGACGGCGGCGTAATCGGCGTCGGTCTTCGCCACGAAATCGTCGCGGATCGTGTCGCTGACCAACGTCGTGGCGACGCCGACCGCGCGGGATGCGTCGAGGACGTGGACGACCGGTCCCTTGTAGGCGGGCGCGATGCGCAGCGCAGTGTGGACCTTCGACGTCGTCGCGCCGCCGATCAACAGCGGCATCGTCATGTTCGACCGCTGCATTTCCTCGGCGACCGTCACCATTTCATCGAGGCTGGGCGTGATAAGCCCCGACAGCCCGATCATGTCGGCGTCATTCTCGTTCGCCGCCTCCAGAATCTTCGACCATGGCACCATGACCCCCAGGTCGACGACTTCGAAGCCGTTGCACTGGAGCACGACGCCGACGATGTTCTTGCCGATGTCGTGAACATCGCCCTTGACGGTGGCCATGATGACCTTGCCCTTGCCCTTGGCGCCGGGCTCCTTGGCGGCTTCGATGAAGGGCAGCAGGTGGGCGACCGCCTTCTTCATCACGCGCGCGGACTTCACGACCTGCGGCAGGAACATCTTGCCCGACCCGAACAGGTCGCCGACGACATTCATGCCGTCCATCAACGGGCCTTCGATCACTTCGATCGGGCGGTCCATCGCCTGACGCATTTCTTCGGTATCCTCGACGACATGCGCGTCGATGCCCTTGACCAGCGCATATTCCAGCCGCCTGGCGACCGGGAAGCTGCGCCATTCGGCGGCCTGCTTCTCCGCCACCGCATCCGTCCCGCGGAAGCGTTCGGCGAGCGCCACCAGCCGCTCGCCGGCGTCCGGGTCACGGTTAAGGATGACGTCCTCGCACGCGGTGCGCAGCTCGGGGTCTATCTGGTCGTAGATGTCGAGCTGCCCGGCGTTGACGATCGCCATGTCCATGCCGGCGGGGATGGCGTGGTACAGGAACACGCTGTGCATCGCGCGGCGGACGGGTTCGTTGCCGCGGAAGCTGAACGACAGGTTCGACAGGCCCCCCGAAATATGGACGTGCGGGCAGCGCGCCTTGATCTCTCGGCAAGCCTCGATGAAGTCGACGCCGTAGTTGTTGTGCTCCTCGATGCCGGTCGCCACCGCGAAGACATTGGGGTCGAAGATGATGTCTTCGGGCGGGAAGCCGATGCCCATCAGCAGATTATAGGCGCGCTCGCAGATCTCGACCTTGCGGTCCTTCGTATCGGCCTGGCCGACCTCGTCGAACGCCATCACGACGACTGCGGCGCCATAGTTCATGCATTTGCGCGCATGATTCAGGAACTGGTCGACACCTTCCTTCATGCTGATCGAATTGACGATCGGCTTGCCCGACACGCACTTCAGCCCCGCCTCGATCACGTCCCACTTCGACGAATCGATCATCACCGGCACGCGCGCGATGTCGGGTTCGGCGGCGATCAGTTTCAGGAAGGTCGTCATCGCGGCGTGCGCGTCGAGCAGTCCCTCGTCCATGTTGACGTCGATCACCTGCGCGCCGTTCTCGACCTGCTGGCGCGCGACCTCGACGGCCTTGGTGTAGTCACCAGCCATGATGAGCTTCTTGAACGCGGCGGAGCCCGTGACGTTCGTGCGCTCGCCGACGTTGACGAAGTTGGTGGAGGATACGTTCGAGGTCATCGCTTTTCTCACATCCTCCCCGGCACGAGGAGGGGGACCATGCGCAGCATGGTGGAGGGGGCTCTCCACGTA
>CAJYOI010000057.1 GCA_913776045.1 uncultured Sphingomonas sp. | reverse complement strand
GATCCCTCGGCCGGGCCGTGGACGTCGAACATCAGGCGCAGGTTGACGACGTCGAGCGTCTCCAGCCCAAGGTTCGTCAGATTGTCCTCGACCGCGCGGGTCAGTTCGTCCGGCTCGAACGCGGGCAGCCACGATGCATCGTCGCCGCGCCGCGCACCGATCTTGGTCACGATCAGCAGGTCGTTGGGGTAGGGGGATAGCGCCTCACGGATCACCCGGTTGGTGACGTGCGGGCCGTAAAAGTCGCTGGTGTCGATGTGGTTCACGCCTGCCTCGACGGCGGCACGGAGAACGGCAAGCGCCGCATCATGGTCCCGCGGCGGCCCGAACACGCCAGAGCCAGCAAGTTGCATCGCGCCGTAGCCGAGCCGCTTCACGGCGCGTCCGGCGAAGGAATAGGTGCCCGCTTGATCGATCATCATTGTCGTATCTCCTGTGCTGGGAGCGAGATACGGCTTGCGGATCATCGCGATAAGCCGGAGTGATCCGCACGGGCTGTACGGAATTCCGAACAATGAAAGCGCACCTTGCCGATCTCAATGCGTTCTTGGCGGTCGCGAAGGCGCGGGGGTTTCGCGATGCTGCGCGTACCGTCGGATCGAGCGCGTCTACGCTCAGTGAAGCGGTGCGGCGGCTGGAAACGCAATTGGGCGTTCGGCTGCTCCATCGCACCACCCGCAGCGTGGTGCCGACCGAGGCGGGGACGCGATTGATCGAGCGGCTGGCACCAGCGCTGGGCGCGGTGGAGGCGGCGCTCGACGTCGTGAACCTGTTCCGCGACCGCCCGGCGGGCACGCTCAAGCTCAACGTACCGGTCAGCGCGGCACGGCTGGTGCTGCCGGCGATCCTGCCCGGCTTCCTCGCCGCCTATCCCGACATTCAGGTCGAGATCGTCGCCGAGGATATCCTCGTCGATATGGTGGCGTCGGGCTGCGACGCGGGCATCCGCTACGACGAACGGCTGGAGCAGGACATGGTCGCGGTGCCGATCGGTCCGCGGGTGCAGCGTTTCGCGACCGCCGCGGCGCCGGCCTATCTCGAGGCGCGTGGCCGGCCGGCGCACCCGCGCGATCTGCTCGACCACGCCTGCCTGCGCGGCCGCTTCACCAGCGGTGTGCTGACCAGCCCCTGGGAGTTCGAGCGCGACGGCGAGATCGTGCGGATCGAGCCGCAGGGCCCGCTGATCGCCAGCGTCGCCGGCGCGGTGGATCTGCTGGTCGACGTGGCGGTGGCGGGCAGCGGGATTATCCACCTGTTCGAGGATTGGCTCGCACCGGCGCTGGCGAGCGGCGCGCACGAATCGGTGCTGCCCGACTGGTGGCAATCCTTCTCCGGCCCGTTCCTCTATTATTCGGGCCGCCGCCTCGTGCCGCCGCCGCTGCGCGCGTTCGTCGATTACATTCGCGGCTAAAGCATCGCGAGCGGTTCTGGACCGCGCGGGGGCGGAAAGAGCGTGTCGAAGCGGCGCAACTCGGCTTCGGACAGCGTGATGTCCAATGCGGCGCGATTGTCCCGCACATGGGCGATCGATCCGGCCTTGGGGATGGGCAAGACACCATCCCGTGCCAGCAGCCAAGCCAAGGCGAGCTGCGCGGGAGTGATGTCGCGCTCCTTGGCCATGCTGGCAAGGTCGGGATGCGCCACCAAGCGACCCTGCTCGACCGGGCTATAGGCCATGACCGGCATGCGATGCTGCGCCAGCCACGGGATCAGGTCATATTCGGGACCACGCCGGGTCAAGTTGTAGAGGATTTGGTCGGTCTGGCACCCTTCGCCGCCGCTCGCGACAAGTTCCTCCATGTCTTCGGTGTCGAGGTTGCTGACGCCCCAGCGCAGGATCTTGCCGGACGCGACCAGTCGCTTCATTGCCTCGACCGTTTCGGTCAGCGGCACGCGCCCACGCCAATGCAGCAAGTACAGGTCGAGCCGGTCGGTCCCGAGCCGGTCCAGGCTCGCTTCGCAGGCGTGCTGGAGTCGGTCGCGTGAAGCATTCTGCGGGTAGGCCTTGCTAACAAGGAACACGTCGTCGCGCACGCCTGCGATTGCTTCGCCGACGAGGCGCTCGGACTCGCCATCGGCATACATCTCCGCGGTATCGATCAGGTTCAGGCCGAGCGATAGCCCCTCGCGAAGGGCGGCGATCTCGTCCGATCGGTGGGCAGGGTCTTCGGCCATCATCCAGGTGCCCTGGCCAAGCGCGGGGACGGTCGTACCGTCGGTAAAGCGGATCGTCTTCATGCGGTGATCAACGTTCGACACAGCGCATCGGCCCAAGTTCCGGTTCGTGACGCTGCGTGCAGCCGTTGCGGCGCAGCCAGTTCAGCCGACTGCGACTCCCTTCCAAAAGGCGATGCGTCCGCGGATGTTCTCCGCCTCGGGCTTGGGATCGGGGTAGTACCAGGCGGCGTCGGGATTGTCGGCGCCCGCAACGTGCAGGCTTTAATAATGCGCCGTTCCCTTCCACGGGCAGACCGTCGTCGTGCTGCTCGGTCGCAAGAGCGAGGTGTCTACGCTCTGCTCAGGGAAATAGTGGTTGCCCTCGACGATGACCGTATCATCGCTATCGGCGATCCGTACGCCGTTCCATTTTGCTTCCACCATCATGCGTCTCCTGACGCCGATGGACGTCGGTATTCGGTCCATGTCCGTCAAGATCATGCCCTGGGGACATTCACGGGGGCGGTGTCAAAGCCGACCGATCCTGTTAACGGACCGCTATGCTGAAAACCCGCATGAAGCGCATCGCCGCCAGGACGGAACACGAGCTTCAGCGCCTCGCTGCCATCGAGGCGGCGGTGGCCGCGTTGGGCGATGAGGACCTGCTCGACTTCGCCGACATTTTCGCCGCGGGCGATCAGACGCCGCTGCGTGTCATGGCGGAGGATCAGATGCGTCGGCGCGGCCTCAGCCTGTGAGGAAAATGCCATCCCGCTTCCGGCGTCTCGATGGGGCGCTGGCGGACCTGCCGGTCGAAGAGCCGATGCTGCTCACCGAGCTCGACGGTTTCCTGACTGGGCTTATCGTCTGTCCCGAGCCGATCCCCGCGGATAAGTGGATGACGGTCATATGGGGCGTCGAGGTCGATGGCGTTCCGCCCTTCGACGATCCCCTCGACGTGCAATGGTTCGTCAAAGCGGTCGCGGCGCGCCGCGACGAGATCGCGCGTGACCTGTCCCGCGGGAAGTTGCAGCCGATCCTCGATGTCGACGAGCGGGATGGCGAGGTCCTGTGGGAATATTGGGTCGACGGTTTCTCCGACGCGATCGCGTTGCGACCGGACGCGTGGGACGCGGCGGCCGCCGACGCCGAATGGACCGATCCATGGCACCGCCTGCTGGCACTGATCGCAATCGCACGCGACGAGAGCGATCTCGACAGCGTCGAGGTCAACGCGTTTCAAGATCGTGCGGTCGCCGAGCTGACGGACACCGTCCAGCGCCTCTACGCGGCCCGTGCGGGTGTCGGCGAGGCAATGCCGATCACCGTGGAGGTGCTTGTGACGGCAAAGACCGGGCGCAACGATCCATGCCCCTGCGCATCGGGAAAGAAGCATAAGCATTGTTGCGCTTGATCTGATCCGCCGACCCGGCGGGCGGACTCTTCTGATCCACGCCGCGCCAGATCGACCAAGCGCTGCCCGCCATGACAAGGACGGGCAACACGGTCAGACCGCTATGCGGTACGCCCGGTTATTTGGGGAAATGAATCCCGCAAAGCTTGTTGCCATCGGGGTCGCGAAAATAGGCGAGCGCGATCGTACCCATGGACGCGGTCTGACGCGGGCCGGGCGGAGCTTCGATCGAGGTGCCGCCATTGGCAATCGCCGTATCGTGAAGCTGCTTCACCTGCTCGGGCGAGTCGCATGAAAAGGCGACTGTGCTGCCATTCGCGACGGTCGCCGGTTCGTCGTTAATCGGCTGACTGACGATGAAGTTGGTCCCGTTGCCGTTATTGTAGATGAGCCGGGTATGGCCGCTGTCGGCGATATTCCGCGCCGGTTCGCCGACGCCGAGCGTGCCCAGTACCTCGTCGTAGAAACGCTTCGATCGTTCAATATCGTTCGATCCGACCATCGTGTG
>CAJYOI010000056.1 GCA_913776045.1 uncultured Sphingomonas sp. | reverse complement strand
ATCCGCGACGACGACGCGCGCGATGCCGCGATCGATAGCTTGGAGGGCCCGTTCGCCGAGATCGACCTGCTGATCAACAACGCCGGCCTGGCGCTGGGGCTGGAGCCCGCCCAGAAGGCATCGCTTGCCAACTGGCGGACGATGATCGACACCAACGTGACCGCGCTGGTCGCGATCACCCACACGCTGCTGCCGGCTCTCGTCGCGCGCAAGGGCGCGATCATCAACCTGTCGTCGGTCGCCGCGACCTATCCCTACCCCGGCGGCAACGTCTATGCGGGCACCAAGGCGTTCGTCCGCCAGTTCAGCCTGGACCTGCGCGCCGACCTGCACGGCACCGGCGTGCGCGTGACATCGATCGAACCGGGCATGGTCGAGACCGAATTCACGCTGGTCCGTACCGGCAGCCAGGAAGCGTCGGACAAGCTGTATGGCGGCGTGGACCCGATGACCGCCGAGGATATCGCCGACACGCTGCTGTGGGTCGCGACGCTGCCGCCGCACCTCAATATCAACACGCTGGAACTGATGCCGACCAACCAGTCATGGCAGGGCTTTGCGGTACACCGGGAAGGGTGATGGCGGACTGGATTTCCTTCGGATCCGAAGCGCTGCGCGCCGCGGTCAACCCGTATGGCGCAGAACTGTCGTCGCTGATCGACGGCGACGGGGCGGAGCTGATGACGAACGCCGACCCGGCGTACTGGACTGGCCGCGCGCCGATCCTGTTCCCGATCGTCGGCGCGGTGGCGGGGAACCGCTATCGGCTGGACGGCCAGGAATACGCGCTCGGCAAGCACGGATTTGCTCGGACATCGACGTTCGATGTGGTTGGGGTAGACGACGACCGCGCGACCTTCCGGCTCGAAGCGTCGGATGCGACCCGCAAGGCCTATCCGTTCGACTTTTCGCTGACCGTCGACTTCCGGATCGAGGGCGCGACACTCAAGATCACAACGATGCTTGCCAACCCCGGCGATTGCGACCTGCCGGCGAGCTTCGGCTACCATCCCGCCTTCGCCTGGCCGTTGCCCTATGGCGGCGCGAAGACCGATCACTGCCTGTTGTTCGACGTCGCTGAACCCGGTGCGATCAGCGAATTGTCGCCCGATGGCCTGATCGCCGGCAGGCGCGCCAGCCCGCTCGACGGGTCGGTGCTGCGTCTGCGCGACGATCTGTTCAGCGACGATGCGCTGATCTGGTCGCCGGTCGAATCGCGGGGGCTGACATACGGCGTCGAGGGACGACCGAACCTGCGGATCGACTGGGAGGCGCCTGAACTGGGTGTCTGGACCAAGCCGGGTGCCGCCTACGTCTGCGTCGAGCCATGGTGGGGCGAGGCCGACCCGGCGGGCTTTTCGGGCGAGATCTGGGACAAGCCGGGCATTCAAAGGCTGGCGCCCGGTGAGCAGCGCGAATTCCGGATGTCGGTGACGCTGACCGCCTGACCCTTTCCCCACACGCCATTCCCGCGTAGGCGGAAAGAAATTCATCCTGCCATCGCGCTTCTGCTGGTTCAGCCGGAATTTATGCCCGCCTTCGCGGGCATGACGATGGATAGTGTAGGGCTCCGCATGACCTCCCCCCGCCGCACCTTCGCGATCATCTCGCACCCCGACGCCGGCAAGACGACGCTGACCGAAAAGCTGCTGCTGAAGGGCGGCGCAATTCATCTCGCTGGCGAAGTTAAGGCGCGCGGCGCTGCCCGCCGTGCGCGGTCGGACTGGATGAAGATCGAGCAGCAGCGCGGCATTTCGGTCACCTCGTCGGTCATGACGTTCGAACGCGCCTTTGATTCCTTGGGGCTTATCACCTTCAACCTGCTCGACACGCCGGGCCACGAGGACTTCAGCGAGGATACCTATCGCACGCTGACCGCCGTCGATTCGGCGATCATGGTGATCGATGCCGCGCGCGGGATCGAGGCGCAGACGCGGAAATTGTTCGAGGTCTGCCGGCTACGATCGGTCCCGATCATCACCTTCATCAACAAGGTCGACCGCGAAGGCCTGTCGCCGTTCGAACTGCTGGACGAGGTTGCCGACAAGCTCGCGCTCGACGTCACGCCGATGATGTGGCCGATCGGCATGGGCGGCACGTACCAGGGTCTGCACGTCATGGGCGACGCGACCGACGCGCTGCCGGAGAATGTGCAGGAAGAGGTCGAGCTGGCGGGCGCAGGCTATCCCGAATTCGATGTCGAGGCCTATCGCAACGGCGACCTGACGCCGGTCTTCTTCGGCTCGGCGTTGCGCGAATATGGCGTCGACCAGCTGATCGAGGCGATCGCCGCATATGCCCCGCCCCCGCACGCCCTGCCGGCCGAACCCGCGCCGGTCGCACCCGACTACCCCGAGGTCACCGGCTTCGTGTTCAAGGTCCAGGCGAACATGGACCCCAACCACCGCGACCGCATCGCCTTCATGCGGCTCGTCTCCGGCACGTTCAAACGCGGCATGAAGCTGACGCCGACCGGTCACGGCAAGCCGATCGCGGTGCACTCCCCCATCCTGTTCTTCGCCCAGCAGCGCGAAGTCGCCGACGAGGCCTATCCGGGCGACATCATCGGCATCCCCAACCACGGCACGCTGCGCGTCGGCGACACGTTGGCGGAAAAGCCGGGGGTGCGCTTCACGGGGCTCCCCAATTTCGCACCCGAAATCCTGCGGCGCGTGGCGCTGAAGGATCCGACCAAGACCAAGCAGCTGCGCAAGGCGCTCGACGACCTGAGCGAAGAGGGCGTGATTCAGGTGTTCTACCCCGAGATCGGGTCGAACTGGATCATCGGCGTGGTCGGGCAGCTCCAGCTCGACGTGCTGCTTTCGCGTCTCGATGCGGAATACAAGGTCGCCGCAGGGCTGGAGCCCTCGCCCTACGACACCGCGCGCTGGCTGAGCGGCGAGGCGGGCGAGGTGAAGACGTTCATGGACCAGAACAAGGGCGCCATGGCGAAGGACCGCGACGGCAACCCCGTGTTCCTGGCGAAATCGGCGTGGGAGGTCGGGTATATCGCCGATCGCTATCCGAAGGTGACGTTTGCAGCGACGCGGGAGCGGTGACCGACGACAAGCCCCTCCCCTTCAGGGGGGGTGGGGCCTATCCGTGGGCGTCAGTCTCGGTGAGACGTCCCCCACCCCTACCCCCCTGAAGGGGAGGGGCTTTACGAGACGTTCAAACCTCCACCCAATCCTTCCGCAGCGGCCGCACCGCCAGCAGCATCAGCACCGCGGCGATCAGATAGAACCCCGTCGCCGCGATCAGCGAATAGCGCAGCGCCTCCGCGCCCAGCCGCGCGGTCATCGCGTCGGACATCGCGCCCATCACCCAGCTACCGGCACCCAGCCCGATCAGATTGTTGATGAACAGGAAGCACGCACTCGCGGTCGCGCGCATCTGCGGGGGCACCAGATTCTGGACCGCGGTCGTCACCGGCCCCAGCCAAAGGATGTTGAGGCCGTTCGGGATCAGCAGGAACGCCCAGGCGACCCACACCGATTGCGACCAGAAGCCGGCGGCGAACAGCGGCAGCGTGATCAGCCAGGCGATCGCCGGCAGCTTGGCGTAATTGCCACGGTCGCGCCCGCCGAGTTTGTCGGCGAGGTATCCGCCCAGGAAAACGCCGGCCGTTCCGCCGATCAGCAGCAGCGAACCGGCGAATTGTGACGCACCGATCAGGTCTAGCCCGAAGCTGCGGATGAGGAGCGACGGCACCCAGAAGGCGAGGCCATAGCCGCACATCGAACTGAAGGCGGCAGCAAACGCCATCAGCCAGAAACTGGGCTTGCGCGCCAGGATCGGAAACACTGCCGACACCGGCACGGGTTGCGCGGGGGCGCGTCGGTTGGGGTCCGCGCCACCACGGACGGGCTCCCGCACCACCAGACGAAAGATCGGCGCGATGACGAGGCCGATTACGCCGACGATGATGAACGCCGTGCGCCAATTCACATTCTGCGCGATGTAGCCGCCGAGCAGCGCACCCGCCGCAAGACCGACCGGGATGCCAAGAGAATAGATCGCCAGCGCGCGCGCGCGTCGCTCCGGCGGGAAGTAATCGGCGATCATCGCATAACTGGGCGCGACGCCGCCCGCTTCCCCCACGCCGACACCGAGGCGCGCGAGGAATAGGCTCCAGAAGCCGGTCGCAAGGCCGCAAAGCGCGGTGAACGCGCTCCAGATCGCGAGACTGACGGTGATGACCCAGCTGCGGCTGGTCTTATCGGCAACGACCGCCAGCGGCACGCCGAGCGTCGAATACAGCAGCGCAAAGGCGATACCGCCCAGCGCACCGAGTTGGGTATCGGTCAGCCCAAGGTCGGCCTTGATCGGCTGAACCAGAATGCCGAGGATCTGCCGGTCGAGGAAATTGAAGGTGTAGACCAGCAACAGCATCGCCAGCACGGTATTGGCGTAGCGGCGCGTCGGCGGTGCGATGGGCGTCGTTGCGGTCATGACCTCTCCAATTTTCTCCAGCTTACACGGCAAGGGCCGGGTACCACCAGCGGCAGTACCCGGCCCTCTCCCCCTTTTATCGCCTGCGCGATTCAATAGCGCGCCGTCACCGAGAACATGATCTGGCGCGGGTTGCCGTAATAGGCTGTCAGCACGCCTTCCGTGCCGAGCGTCGGGATGTACGCGCCCGCCGCCGTGCGATTGAAGTCGCCCGTATCCGGGTTCTGCGACAGGAAGTTGTAGCCTGACACGATATAGCGCTTGTCCGTCAGATTGCGGCCATGCAGGCCGAACGTCAGGTTGCGGTTCAGGTCATAGGTCAGGTTAGCGTCCCAAAGCGCATAGCCCGGCTGGTCGAGCATCGGCGTGCGCAGTTCGAACTGCTGGCTGTCGCTGCGATAGCTGACCGTGGTCGAGGCACCGAGCGTGCCGTCGCCGACCGGCAGCGACGCGGCGAGCGTCCCGCTGGCGGTCAGGTCGGGCGTGTTCTGGATGCGGCGACGGCTGGCGACGTCGATACCGCGGCTGTCGATGAACTGCGTGTATTTGGCATCCAGATAGCCCGCGGTACCCGACAACGTCACGCGGCTGCCGGCGCCCGCGAAGTCGCGCGCCAACGTCGCGTTCACTTCCGCTTCCAGACCGTTGATCCGCGCGCGGCCGGCATTGGTCGTGACGCCGATGAAGGTCTGCTGGCCGTTCACCGTCGTGCCGATCGAGCCCGGCACCTGCACGTCCCTGTACGCGGCGTGGAAGGCGGCGAGCGCGAAGTTCAGGCGTTTGTCGAACAGGCTTGCTTTGTAGCCGACCTCGTAGCTGTCGACCGTTTCGGGATCGAACGACAGGAAGTCATAGACCTGTTGCGGGGTGCAGACGGCACCCGCCGGCGCGCGGCAGGCGGTCGACTGGCCGCGCGGGTCGAACCCGCCGCCCTTGAAGCCCTTCGAATAGGACGCGTAGATATTGTGGTCGGGCGTCGGCTTGAAGCTGACCGAGGCGCGCGGCGTGAACTTGCTGAACGACCCGTCGCCGCGGAAGTCCGACGTCGTCGCGAGCAAGACGCCGTTACCACCGAAGAACGGTGAGCCGCCGTTCAGATAGGACCGGCGCAGGATCTGCGCCTTACGATTGTCCCAGGTATAGCGGCCGCCAACCGAAACGCTGATCTGCGGCGAAAAGTCGTAGGTGACATCGCCGAAGACCGCGACGGTATCCGTCTTCACGTCGCCGAAAGTGAGCGCCGTCAACTGGGTGTAGGGTACGCCGCCCAAAACACCGCCCGGCAGGCGCACGTCGAATACCGTCCGCGCCTTGGCGTCGAGGTAGTAAAGGCCGACCAGCGCAGACAGACCGCCGGTGTTGACCAGCAGTTGCGCTTCCTGGCTGAACTGTTCGTTGTTGTAGAAGCTCGGCACATCGACGTCCGCGGCGGGCAGTGCGTCGAAATCGATCGGAGTCGCGGTATCGTCCTTGCGATAGCCAGTGATCGAGCGGAACGTCAGCCACTCGGTCGGTGTCAACTCCGCGAACAGCGAGCCGCCATAAGCCTTGACCCGCTGTGCGGGCGAAACCAGCGCGCCGCGGCTGTCATAGACGTCGCCCAGGACCGGCGTGCCACTCGCGAGCCCTGGAATCAGACGGTGGCCGCCGCGCGGTGCCGACTTGTCGAGCGTGTAGTCGCCAGACATACGAACGAAGAGCCCCGTCGTGTCATACTGCAGCGTGCCGCGCGCCGCCCAGATGTCCTTGTTGTAGTTTTCCAGGCCGGTCGTCAGATTCTCGCCGAACCCGTCGCGGGTCAGTCGGGCGACCGCGCCACCGATCTTGAACCCGCTGTCGCCCAGCGGGACGCTGCCCGACAGCACGCCGTCGATCTGATTGTACGAACCATAGGTGCCCTTCGCCATGATCGTCGGGTCGCTGCCCAGCCGGCGCGTGACGTACTTCACGGCGCCACCGATGGTGTTGCGGCCATAAAGGGTACCCTGCGGCCCGCGCAGAACTTCGACGCGTTCGACGTCATAGATGTCCATGACCGCGGCTTGCGGGCGGTTGAGGTACACGTCGTCGAGGTAGATGCCGACGCCGGCTTCGAAACCGCCGACCGGATCCTGCTGGCCGACGCCGCGGATGAAGGCGCTGAGCGTCGAATTGGTGCCGCGCGACACTTCGAGGGTCACATTCGGGGTCGTCGCGGCGATGTCGGTGATGTCGATCGCGCCGGCCGCTTCCAGCTGCGCTCCGGTGAAGGCGGTGACGGCGATCGGTACGTCGCGCAGGGACTCCTCGCGGCGGCGGGCGGTGACGATGATGTCGCCGGCATCCTCGGCAGCCTGCGCCTCGGCCTGCGGCTGAATGCTGTCCTGCGCGGTGGACGGTGCGGCGGCGAGAGCGGCGACGCTGGCGCCGATTGTGAGCGCGGCGCGCAAGGACGTGACGGTGCGGATCATGCATTCCTCCCCTTTTGGTGCGCCCCCGTCCGTTGAACCGGCGGGGTTGCGCATGGTTGAGGAGCGTTCTACTGAAAGTTGAACCAGGTTTCAACTTGGGAAATTGGGAGGGGTTCAGGCAAATGACGGCGCGGCGTGACCCGGCGGCAACAGCATCGATGGATTCGGGCGCGGTCGCCGGCGAAGGCAAGGTGCCACGGACCGAACGCGGGCGGCGGACGCAGCAGGCGATCCTGGATGCAGCCGCGCAGGAATTCGGCGAGCGGGGTTTCCACGACGCGTCGATCAGCGACATCACGCGGCGGGCCGGAGTCGCGCTCGGCAGCTTCTACACCTATTTCGATTCGAAGGACGCGGTGTTCCGCGCGCTAGTCGCGCACATGTCGGGCCAAGTCCGCGATCACGTCGCGCCGGGCATCCGGGCGGCCAAGGATGGGATCGACGGCGAACGCGCCGGCCTCGCCGGATTTCTGTCGTTTGTGCGCGACCACAAGGAAATCTACCGGATCATCGATGAATCCGAATTCGTCGACCCCGACAGCTTCCGCCGCCATTATGCGACGACCGCCGAGCGCATCCGCCAACGCCTGACCGCCGCTGCCGATCGCGGCGAACTGCGCGCCGACGTGGGTGAAGTCCACGCCTGGGCGATCATGGGGATGAACGTGTTCCTGGGGCTGCGCTACGGCGTGTGGGACGCGGACGTGCCGGCGGACGACGTCGCGGCGACGGTCGCGGCGATGCTGCGGCGGGGGTTGGCGGCGGAGTAGGACCGCGTCCTTTCCGACATCATCCCCGCGAAGGCGAGTATAAATTCTGGCTGGCCTTCGTGAGTCTCACCTCGTTCAGCGACTATTGATCCCCGCCTCCGCGGGGACGACGGCTGTTAGGTTCACCTCCGCCGCAATGTAATCCGCGTCAGCTCGGAAGGTCGCCCTAGCCTGAGCGCAAAGCCCGGCCACAGCGCGGTGCCGTTGTTGACGTACAGCGTCATCCCGCCGACCGTGTAGCGCCCCGCCACGAACCCCTTGTTTGCCGGCGCGACGAACCGGTCGAGGCCGACGATCATCCCGCCATGGGTGTGCCCCGATAATTGCACGGCGACGCCCGCCGCGGCAGCGTTCCTCGCTTGGCGCGGTTGATGATCGAGCAGGAGCACGGGCACCCCGGCGGGCGCACCGGCAAGTGCTGCGTGCAGATCGGGACCTGGCTGGCCGACATTCGGCGCCGACAGGTCGGTGACGCCCGCCAGCACCAGCCGACCCTCGCCCCGTCGAAGCACATGATGCGCATTGGGCAGCATCACGAGGCCCAAGCCGGTCAGGTGGCGCATCCAAGCGTTGTAATCGAAGAAATATTCGTGGTTGCCAGGAATCGCATAGACCCCGTCCCGCGCCGTCAAATCGGCAAGCGGTGCGACATCGGCGCGGCGCATCGCGACCGATCCGTCGATGAAGTCCCCCGTCACGACGATCAGATCCGCGCCCGCTTCGTTAGTCCGATCGACGACCGCGCGGGTCCAGCTTTTCGGAAACAGCTTGCTGATGTGCAGGTCAGTCAGCTGGATCAGCCGATAGCCGTCGAATTCGGGCGGAAGACCGGGAATCGAGATTTCGACGTCCTTGATCGGCGGCACGCGGATGGCATTCGCCACCGCCACTGCTGACAGCAGCGCCGCCACGCCGCCGATCGAGTAGCGCACACCGTCCGGCACCGCGACGCTCTCGCGGCGCACGAGGGTGGTCGCCAACGTCCCCAAATCGAGCAACAGCTGCAATACCGCCAGCAACAGGATCGCGCCGAACGCCCAGTTGAACGCGATTACGACCCCGCGGGGAAATTCGGGCGCAAAGACCGATCCCGACGAGAGCCGGCTCCACAGATGATATTGCGACGCCGCGAGCAGCAACAGCGTGACGATCAGCTTGATCGGTAGCGCCAACGACAGCGGCCACACCCAGCGAGCAACGACCAGAAGGCAGGGCAGCGCGAAGAACAGGTGGAAGATCGGGCGGCCCTTTCGATTGCGCGACGATGTGGCCGAGAACGTGCCGAAGCGTCAGGTGATCCCTTGTCGCTAGGTACCCCGCATCCCACGTCGCGCCCGCGAGAAATCGCACCGTATCTCCGACGCGCGGGACCCGTCGCCCGCCCTGCCCGTTACCCCGCGGCGGGGGTCCGGCCGGACCGGGCACCCACGCCTTTTCAGACGACCAGAAGGACTTCTTCCGTGACCACTCTCGCCTATGGCGCCCAAGCCGCCGACCAGCCCGTCGCGCCGATGACGATCGAGCGTCGCGCGCCCAATGCCGACGATGTGCAGATCGACATCCTCTACTGCGGTGTCTGCCACAGCGACCTGCATCAGGTGCGCTCCGAATGGCAGGGCACGCTCTACCCTTGCGTGCCGGGGCACGAGATCGTCGGGCGCGTCAGTGCGGTCGGCGACCAGGTGACCAAGTTCGCAGTCGGCGACATCGTCGGCGTCGGCTGCATGGTCGACAGCTGCCAGAGCTGCCCGTCGTGCGACGACGGGCTGGAGCAATATTGCGAGACGGGCTTCGTCGGCACCTACAACGGCCCGACCGCGGACGCGCCGGGCCATACGCTGGGCGGCTATTCGCAGCGCATCGTCGTCAAGGACGCCTTCGTGCTGAAGGTCGGCCATGACGAACAGGATCTGGCCGCGGTCGCGCCTTTGCTGTGCGCGGGCATCACCACCTATTCGCCGCTGCGGCACTGGAACATCGGCCCGGACAAGAAGGTGGGGATCGTCGGCATCGGTGGCCTGGGCCATATGGGCATCAAGCTCGCGCATGCGATGGGAGCCTATGTCGTCGCCTTCACCACCTCGGAGAGCAAGCGCGCCGACGCGCTGGCGCTGGGTGCGGACGAAGTGATCGTGTCGCGCAACGAAGAGGAAATGGCGGCGCATGCGAACAGTTTCGACTTCATCTTGGACACCGTCGCGGCGAGCCACGATCTTGACGCGCTGACCACCCTGCTGAAGCGCGACGGTACGCTGACGTTGGTCGGCGTGCCCGAACATGCGCACCCCTCGCCCACCATCGCCAACCTGATCTTCAAGCGCCGCAGCATCGCCGGATCGCTGATCGGCGGCATCGCCGAGACGCAGGAGATGCTCGATTTCTGCGCCGAACACGGCATCACGGCGGACATCGAAATGATCCGCGCTGACGAGATCGAGACGGCCTACGAACGCATGCTCAAGTCGGACGTGAAGTACCGCTTCGTCATCGATATCGCGTCGATGGGCTAAATCTTGTGCGGAAAGTCGCGGCCGGACATGCTATGTTCCGGCCGTGGCTACCGTTCCTACCGTCGACTTCGTCGTCATCGATGTCGAAACCGCCTGTTCGCGCGTCAGCAGCATCTGCCAGATCGGCATCGTCGGCTTCCGCGACGGCCAGGAGGTGTTCGCGTACGAGACTTTGATCGACCCGTGCGACGAGTTTTCGTCGTTCAACACGCGCATCCATGGCATCAGCTGCGACCATGTCGCGGGCAAGCCGACCTTTGCCGACGTCCACGATGTGGTCAGCGGGCATCTGTCGGGGCGCGTGACTGTCGCGCACTCATTGTTCGACAAGGGTGCGCTGGCTGCGGCCTGCCGCGCGCATGACCTGCCGCCGATCGAGGCGACGTGGCTCGACAGCGTGCGCGTCGCCAAGCGGGCGTGGCCAGAATTGCCGAGCCACCGGCTGAACGTGCTCTCCAAATTCCTGAAGATCCGTCACAAGCACCATGATGCGCTCAGCGACGCGCGCGCCGCAGGGCTGGTCGTGGTGCGGGCGTCCGAACATACCGGCGTCGATTTGGCCGGCTGGATGGCGCCGACGAACCAGCGCGGCGGCACCGCCCCGCAGGCCGCGCCGGAAGGGCCGCTGAAAGGGCATCGTATCGCGCTGCTCGGCTGCGCGCGCAACAGCGCGCTCGCCTATCGCCTGGCCGGGCATGGCGCGCGGATCGTCGCGTCGGTGGGGACGACGTCGACGATGCTGGTCATCAGCAATGCGCAGCCGTTTGGCCGATTTTTCCACGCACACGCCACCTACCGGCGGGCGGAAGAATTGCGCGATACGGGTGTCGGCATTGAGATCGTCGCCGAGGATGAGCTACTTGCGCGGATCGGGGGCTGACCATGACCGATCCGATGACGCTGAAGCTGGGCGAACGCCGCGGCCTGCCCGACGAAATCGCGCTGCTGCGTGCGGCCTTTCCCAAGGACACCTGGCGGGCGCACGCCAATTTTGGTCAGCTCGCCGATTTCTGGCTGCACGTCCACGCCAGCCTGCGCCACGAAGGCGCCGAAGTGTCGCGGATCGTCGACGCCTTCCGCGCGCGCCAGATCGATACGGCGCGGTTTCAGCAGGGCTTCGTCACCGGGCTGAACCATTTCCTCCAGCACCTAGACCAGCATCACCGCATTGAAGACCACGCCTATTTCCCGAAGTTCCGCCAGCTCGACGAACGGCTGGTCGTCGGGTTCGATCTGCTCGAAGGCGATCATGCGCTGATCCACGAGAGGCTGGTCGCGACGGTCGAGCAGGCGCGGGCGCTGCTTCAGGCACTGCCCGGCCCCGATGCCGCGCATGCAATCGATGGCTATGCGGTGCAGATGCAGAGATTTATCGACCTGCTTCTCGCGCACCTGGCGGATGAGGAGGATCTGGTCATACCCGCCATCCTTCAGCACGGCGAACGCGCGCTGGGGTAACGGACCGCGATCCGCCCGAAATCCCATCGTCATCCCGGACATGATCCGGGAATCAGAGTCGCGAACGACACGGCCGTTGGCCCTGGATCCCGGATAAAGTCCGGGATGACATCGGGCGCGTTACAGCCGCCGCAGCGCCGTTGCCGGAGACGCCGAAAGCGTCGGCAACGAACTCGCCAAGCCGATTCCCAGCGTCGTCAGCGCGCCTATGCCAAGCGTCGCGAGCACCGTCCCCCAGTCGGGCGACCAGCGGAAATCGAACACGCCGGTGATGACGTACCATGCCGCCAGCGTTCCGAGCCCCAACGCGAGTGCAGCCAGCACCAGTGCGAGCAGCGCATATTCGATCGCCTGCGCCGCCAGGATCTGCAGCCGCGTCGCACCCAGCGTCTTGAGGACCACACTGTCATAGATCCGCGCCTGCCGCGCCGCCGCGATCGCACCGATCAGCACCGCGATGCCGGCGAGGATCGCGACCGACGCGGCGATCAGGACCGCGGTCGCCATCTGGTCGAGGATGGTGGTCACCTGCCCCAGCACGTCGCTGACCGCGATGATCGAAGCGGAAGGGAAAGCGGCCAGCAAGGCGCGCGACACCGGTCCTTCGTGTGCAGGGTCGATGTCGATCGTCGAGGTCAGGCTGTGCGGCGCGCTCGCCAATGTGACCGGCGAGAACACCAGCACATAGTTGAACCCCATCGTGTCCCAGTTGACCTGCCGCAGCGAGGCGATCCGCGCCTCGATCTCGCGTCCGAGGATACTGACGGTCAGCGTATCACCCACCCGCACGCCCAGCACCCGCGCCGCGTCGCGGTCCAGCGAGACTAGCGGCGGTCCGGCATAGTCCCGCGGCCACCATCGCCCGGCGACCAGTTCGCTGCCCGGCGGCAAGGTATCCGCATAGGTCACGCCGCGTTCACCGCGAAGGAACCACGCGCCGTCGGGCAGCTGCTTCAGATCGGCCACACGCTGCTTGCCATAGGCGGTGATCGTGCCGCGCAGCGAGGGGACGATGTTGAGCTTCGCCTCGGGCGCCTGTCCCCTGACCACCGCGACGAAGCGGGCGCGCTCTTCGGACGGGATGTCGAGCACGAACTGGTCGGGCGCGCGTTCGGGGACAACGCGGCGGATCTCGAGGGTCAGGCTAGTCTGGATGCCCGCCAGCGCTACGAACAGCGTGAGCGCCAAGCCGAGTGCGATCACGAGCGCGACGGTCTGCGCGCCGGGGCGGTGGAGGTTGGCTAGCGCCAGCCGGACGAGCGGTCGACGCGGTCGTGGCAGGCGCGCGGCGACCCGGCGAATGAGGGAGCCGAGCACAAACAGCACCAGCAGCACCACCCCGACCGCCCCCAGCACGGCGGCGGCGAACACGGGCTCGCGCGCGGTGACGAGCGCCAGCGCGACGATCGCGCTGCCGGCCGCAGCGACGCCCAGCAGCGTACGTCGGTCGATCCGACCGCTCTCCTCGACACCGCTGCGCAACTGGGCAGCCGCGGGATGCGTCCGCGCGCGGGCCAGCGGCGGCAGCGCGAAGGCCAGCGCGATCAGCGCACCGTAGGCGGCGCTCGTCGCCAGCGGGACCGGAAACAGCCCCAGCCCCGGTGCGACCGGCAGCAGGTCGCCGGCCAGCGCGACGAACAGGATCGGCAGAAGTGCACCGACGACCAGTCCGGCTGCGACCGCAACCAGCGCCGCCGCACCGATCTGGAGCAGATAGATGCGCGCGATGTCGGCCGACGTCGCGCCGAGAATTTTCAACGTCGCGATGCTCGCGCGCTTCTGGGTCAGGTAGGATCCAACGCCATTGCTGACGCCGATCCCGGCGATGACCAGCGCGGCCAGGCCGATCAGCGACAGGAACTGCCCCATCCGCTCGAAGAAGCGCACCGCGCCGGGCGCCGCCCGGTCGCGATCCTTATATTCCCAACCGGCGGCCGGGAACTGCGCCTTCAGCCGGTCGATCGTGGCCTTAGGCGCGACATCGGGGGCGAGGCGGATGCGATACTTCGTTTCGAACAGCGCGCCGGGCTGGAGCAGGCCGGTGCGCGCCATCCCGTCCAGCGAGACGATCGCGACGGGGCCCAGCGTGAAGCCCTCCCCCACCCGGTCGGGCTCGTCGGCGATGATCCCCGCGACCCTGAAGTCCGCTTCGCCGTAACGCAGCCGGTCACCGACCCGGAGTAGCAGCCTTTCAGCCAGCGGGCGGCCAACCACCACTGCGTCGCTTGCGAGCGGCGTGTAGCGCCCCGTCGCAAGCGTCAGCGTGCCGTAGAGCGGATAACGGGCATCCACGCCCTTGAGCTCGGTTAGGACCGCGTCAGGCGCGCCCGCCTGCGGCACTGCGCGTCGGGCCATCGCGCGGGTGCGGATGGTGTCGCTGACCGTCCCCAGCCGAGCGAGCGCGGCATGCTCCGCCGCCGACGCCTGGCGCTGGGTCATCGCGACCTCGACGTCGCCGCCCAGCAGGCCCTGCCCGCGGGACGCCAGTTCGGAGGTGATCGAAGCGGTCAGGCTGCCGATCGCCGCCAGCGTCGCGACGCCCAGGAACAGGCAGATGACAAGCAGCCGCAGCCCGCGGAAACCGGCGTGAAGGTCGCGCCGCGCGATCTGCCAGCAACGGCGCCAGTCGAGGCGGGCATCGCTCGCCATCAAGCGCATGCACTGTCGGCGACGATCAGCCCGTCGCGCATCGTCAGCACGCGGTCGCAGCGCTCGGCGAGCGAGGGATCATGGGTGATGATAACGAGCGTCGCGCCGGCCGCCTGGCGGCGCTCGAACAGCAGGTCGACGATCGTCCCGCTGGTCGCGCCATCCAGGTTACCGGTCGGTTCGTCGGCGAACAGGATCTTCGGCCCGCCCGCGACCGCGCGCGCGATGGCGACACGCTGTTGCTCGCCACCCGACAGCTGAACCGGATAATGGGTCAACCGGTGGCCGAGGCCGACCGCCTCAAGCTCCGCCGACGCGCACGCGAAGGCATCGTCGACACCGGCAAGTTCGAGCGGCACAGCGACATTTTCAAGCGCGGTCATCGTCGGCAGCAGGTGAAACGCCTGCAGCACGATGCCGACGCGCCCGCGCCGCGCGCATGCCAGGCCGTCTTCGTCGAGGTCGGCATAGGCCACACCTGCGACCTCCACCGTGCCGCCACTCGCACGCTCCAATCCCGACAGGATCGCCATCAGCGACGACTTGCCCGACCCCGACGGCCCCAGGATCGCGACGCTGCTGCCGGCGGCGATGTCCAGGTCGATGCCCTTCAAAATCGTCGTCGGCGCGGCGCGCGTGCCCAGCGTCAGGGTGACATTGCGCGCGCGGATTGCGATATCCGTGCCCAGATCCTTCGACATGTGTGGAGACGACGTCCTTGTCCAACCGGCTTGCCCCATATGCGGGCGCGATGCTGCTCCTCCAAGGGCTCGCCGCCTGCTCGCCCGAGAATACGGCGCAGAACGTCGTCAGCGAGACGTCCGCGACGCCTGCCGCGACCGCCAGCACGCCCGTCGCCGACGGCAAGCTGGTAGTGGCGTTCGGCGACAGCCTGTACGCCGGCTACGGCGTGCTGCCGCAGCAGAGCTTCCCCGCGCGGCTGGAACAGGCGCTGAAGGATCGCGGGATTGCCGCCACCGTGCGCAATGCCGGCGTGTCCGGCGACACTACGGCGGCGGGACGACGCCGGCTGGCGTTCAGCCTCGACGGCCTGCCGCGCAAGCCCGACCTGGTGATGGTCAATCTGGGCGGCAACGACATGCTGCGCGGCATCGACCCCAAGGAGACACGCGCGAACCTGACCGCAATCTGCGAGGAACTGAAGCGTCGCGGCATCCCGATCTTTCTGACCGGCATGATCGCCGCGCCCAACATGGGGCCCGAGTACACGCGCGCCTTCAACGCGATCTACGGCGACCTCGCAAAACGCTACGACGCCGGGCTCTATCCGTTCTTCCTCGACGGCGTGGTGACCGACCGGCAGTTGATGCTGCCCGATCGCATCCACCCGAATCCTCAAGGCATCGACGCGATCGTCGGCAAGGTCGCCCCGCAGGTCGCAGCGACGCTCAAGCCGCGTTAGGTCTATCCGCGCGGCGTGGATCAGCGCGCCATTCGGCCGACGCCAGCCCCGCCAGCGCGATACCGGCGCCCAGGAACAGGCAGGCCGACAGGAAGAAGAGGCCGGCGAAGCCGACGCTGGGCGTCAGCAGGATCGCCAGCACCGGCGCGACGACCGATGGCGCGGTGTTGGTGATGTTGAACAGCCCGATGCCGCGGCCATAGCGTTCGGGATCGGGCAGGATGCGCAGGGTCTGGCCGCTGTGCAGCGCCAGGAAGGTCGCGGCGGCGGTCGCGAAGACGATGTAGGCGAGGTGCGCGGTCATGCCGTCGCTGGCTCCGGCCATTGCAGCCAATCCGGATCCAGCGACAAGCGCGATGGCGACGAGCATTGAGAAAGGCCGGCCGTGGCGGTCGATCCAGCGTCCCAGCAGCATCGCCAGCACGGCTGCCGCGCTGAGGCCGACTAAGAACAGAATCGTGACGTCCGCTGCGGTGATGGTGCGGTCGAGCGGCCTCAGCCAGAATGGCAGATACCCCGCCGGGCCGCACCTGCCGAGGTTCAGGCGGTGGTCAGAGCAGGCGACTCCGTGGCGCCGGCGTCCCGCGTGTACAGGAATGTCACGCGACCCCGCAGGCCATAGGTGCGTGCGTCGTTCAGGAAGCGGATGTTCAGCGACGATCCGACCGGCGCCTTCTGCGATACTTCCTCGTCGAGAACGTTGCTGACCCACGCCTCGATGCGGAAGCGGTCGATCGAACAGCCGATACCCAGGTTCAGCATCCTGCAGCCCTTCTGCCTGTCCGGGAAGCCGGCGGTCAGCGCCGACTGGCGCGTGCCGTTCAGGACCACGATGTCGTCTTCGTTGTACTGGGTCAGGAAGAACGACGAGCGATAGTTGAGTAGCGCCTGCCAGTCGAGGCGATTGCGGCCCACGTCGAACCACTGCGAGAGCCGCGCGCTGAGGTTCATCTTCGACGCCAGCGGCAGGTGGTTGCCGACCAGGCAAAACCGACAACGTTTACCGCTGTTCTGACAACGTTTGCCGACATCGACCGACTTTCGTCAAGACGGTTGCTACGCCACCTCTGTGGGGCAGGCCGCGGGTGGTGGAGCAAGGCCATTTTGAAACCAGCGACGATCATCGATGTGGCGAAGCTGGCGGGCGTCGGCCAAGACGGTAACGCGCGCGCTTAACGACGAAGCGCATGTCAGCCAGGCTGTGCGCCGGACAATGAAGGAAGCCGCGGCGACGCTCGACTATCACCCGAACATCGCGGCGCAGAGCCTGATCGCCAAGCGCAGCTATCTGATCGGCCTGACCTATGAACGGCCGACCACCAGCTATGTTGTCGACCTGCAGAACGGTGCGCTCGGCCGGCTGGAGAACGAACGCTATCGGCTGGTTGTCCTCCCCTTCGGCCATGTCGCGAATCGGGCGGCGGAGCTGGGGAAATTCCTGCTGCGTGCGGGGCTCGATGGCGTGTTGCTCGCGCCGCCGGCGTGCGACCAGCCCGGTGGTGCTCGATCTGCTCGACCGCTAGAAATTGCCGGATTAGCCCGCACCGCGATCTCGACCGTGGGATCGTCGTCACGAGGGACGAGGCGGCGGCGGCGCAGACCATCGCCGCGCATGTCCTGGCACAGGGTCATCGCCGGGTGGGACTGATCCTGGGCGATCCCTTTCACGCATCGAGCCATGAGCGCACCGAGGGCTATCGCCGCGCCTTTGCCGAGGTCGGCGCGACGATCGACGAAGCGATCGTCGTGTCGGGCCACTTCACCTATGACGTCGGCTATGCCGCTGCGCTCGACCTGTGTACGCGACCAGCACCGGCATCTCAGCCGCCGCCCCTCGGCTGACCAGATGGTCGACGCGCGACCGTATCTCGATCGCCCCCCCCCCCGGTGAACCACGCCGCCGACAGCACCGCCGCATCGGCCCGCGCGACGCCCCACAGTCGTGCCGCCGTCCTAATCATCGCGCTGTGCGGGTCGAGATATAGCCGTTTGGGGGGCGAGGCCGCCGCGAGGGACAGGACCGCTAGGCCGCAGATCGGGGCGCGCTTCATCATCGTCATCCGCTTCGCCAGCCCTCCGCCGGCGGCACGGTGATAGCGAAGGGCCGGCCGTCGCCTAGCCCGTCCCGTAGTACCTCAGCACTACGCGGTCGCCCGAAGCGAAGTCCGTCAACAATTCCAAGACGATGCAACCGTCCCTTGCCAACCCAGCCGACATCGGGAACGATGGACCCGTCATGCCCCGCCGGGCAGCGACGGGAGGATGGCGAGATGGGCGACGACGGATCAGGCGCAGTCGATACGCCCGGCGTTACGCGACGAACGACGTTGGGCGGCGCAGCGGCCGTAGCGTCCGCTTTCGCGTTGCTCGACCAGGACGCCGCAATGGCCGCTCCCCGGATCTCGCCCGTATCCGGCCCTACGATCGGCATCACCCCCGTCATCAACGGTCGCGCGACGCCGGTCGCTATCGATCCGCGCACCTCGCTGCTCGACCTGCTGCGCGAACGACTGGGGCTGACGGGCGCGAAGAAGGGCTGCGACCATGGTCAGTGTGGCGCCTGCACCGTCCATGTCGATGGCCACCGTGTCGCGTCGTGCCTGACGCTCGCCGCCAAGCTCGACGGACGCAGCGTCACGACGATCGAGGGATTGTCCGACGGCGACGCGCTGCACCCGATGCAACAGGCGTTCATCGACCATGACGCGCTTCAATGCGGCTATTGCACGCCGGGCCAGATCATGGCCGCGGTCGCCTGCGTTCGCGAAGGCAATGCCACCGACCGCGCGACGATTCGCGAATATATGAGCGGCAATATCTGCCGCTGCGGCGCCTATGTCGGCATCGTCGCGGCGATCGAGGACGTTGCGCAGAAGGGGCGGCGGGTCTGATGCGCCGCTTCACCTACGCCCGCGCCGCCAGTCCGCAAGCCGCCGTCGCCGCCTTTACCGCAGCGGGCACCGGGGCGCGCTACATCGCCGGCGGCACGACGCTGTACGACCTGATGAAGCTCGATATCGAGCGGCCGGCGCATCTGATCGACGTGACCGCGATGGACGGGCTCGACCGCATCGAAACCGGAGGCGACCGGCTGCGCTTCGGGGCATTGGCGCCGATGAGCGCGGTGGCGGTGGATCGTACCGTGCTGCGCGACTACCCGGTGCTGGCGGACTCGCTCAGCAAGGCCGCATCGCAGCAGCTGCGCAACATGGCAACGGTCGGCGGCAACCTTTTCCAGCGAACGCGCTGCCTGTATTTCCGCAACGGCGCGGGCGGCACGTCGGCGGGCACGACCTATCCGTGCAACAAGCGCGCGCCGGGCTCGGGCTGTGCGGCAATCGGCGGGCTCGATCGCGGACAGGCGGTGCTGGGCGCGAGCGCGGACTGTACCGCGGTATCGCCGGGCGACTGGCCGGTCGCACTGGTCGCTCTGGATGCTTATGTCGAGGTCTTGGGCAGCCAAGGCACGCGGTCACTGCCGGTCGCCCAGCTCTACCGCCTGCCCGGCAGCACGCCGCAGCTGGAATTCACGCTGGCGCCCGACGAGATCGTCACCGCGATCGTGGTGCCGAAGACGCGCGCCGGGCGGCGGTCGGCCTATCACAAGATCCGCGACCGCGAGAGCTACGCCTTCGCGCTCGCCTCCGCCGCGGTTGCGCTGGAGATGGAAGGCGACGTCGTCGCCCAAGCCCGCATCGCGCTCGGCGGTATCGCGACGAAGCCGTGGCGCGCAACGGCAGCGGAAAACGCGCTCGCCGGGCAGCGTCTGACCCGACAGAGCGCAGCAACGGCAGGCCACGCCGCGCTGACCGGCGCGGTCGCGGGCAAGCACAACCGCTTCAAGATCGATTTGGCCGCGCGGGTCGTCGCGGATGCGCTGATGATCGCGGCGGAAAGGACCAAGGCATGACGAGCGCCCCCTTCCCCAACCGACCGCGAGTCGACGCGCGGGAAAAGGTGTTGGGCCGCGCGTCCTATGCCGCCGACGTCGCGCTACCGGGCCTGCTCTATGCGATGCAGGTACCCGCGACGATCGCCAAGGGTACGGTCACCGCGCTGTCGACCGACGCGGCGATGGCCGTGCCGGGTGTAGTGCGAGTGCTGACCGCCAGCGACTTCCCGCCGCCGCCCGCCGGCGGCCCCGGCGGCCCGCCGCCGCCCCCGACGATCACAACCGACATCGCCTATCGCGGCCAGCCGGTGGCCCTCGTCGTCGCTGAGAGCCTGGAAGCCGCAATCGAGGGTGCGGAGGCGATCCGCGCGAGCTACGCCGTCGCGCCCGAGTTCACCGCGACGATCGACGACAAGGGCGCGGTGACCCAGCCCGTTGCGCCGACCAAGGGCGGCGATGCGGCCGCGGCGATGGCGCGCGCCGTCACCCGACACAAGGCGGAGTATATCAGCCCCGCTCAGCATCATAATCCGATCGAGATGCTGTCGACCACCGCGGTGTGGGCGGGCGGCGTGCTGACCGTCTACGAGGGCACGCAAGGGTCGAACATGGTGAAGGGGGCGCTGATGCGCACGCTGCGCCTGACGCCTGAACAGGTCGTGGTAAAAAGCCCGCAGGTCGGCGGCGGCTTCGGGCAGAAGGGCGGGCCGCAGCGCCAGACCGCGCTCGTCGCGCGCGCCGCCATGCTGACCGGGCGGCCGGTGAAGCTGGTCGTGCCGCGCGGGCAGATCTTTCACAACGCGACCTTCCGCCCGCTCAACCGTCACCGGATCGAGATCGGTGCGGATGACGAGGGCCGCATGATCGCAGTCCGCTACGACGCCGACCAGCAGCAATCGCGCGCAGGACAGTTTCCCCCCGATTATCACGAATCGCCGCCGATGATGTACGGCATCGCCGACTATTCGGGCACCGCGGCTAACATCCGGATCGACACGCAGGCACCCGGTTACATGCGCGCGCCGACGCCGCATCCGTCCTCCTTCGCCTTCGACAGCGCGGTCGACGAACTGGCGGTGAAGTTGGGCGTCGATCCCCTCGCCTTTCGCCTGAAGCACCGCGCGACGCGCGATCCGATCGACGACAAGCCCTTCTCCACCCATTTCCTGCACGAGTGCCTGACGGAGGGTGCACGGCGCTTCGGCTGGGAGGGGCGACCGCTCGCATCCGGACAGATGGTGCGCGCCGATGGCACCCAGGTCGGTTGGGGCGTTGGCTGCGGTGCCTATCCGGCGATCGTCCACCCGACGATTGCAACGCTGAAGGTCAGCGCCGACGGCAGGACGCGCTTCGCCGCGGCAGGGCATGAGATGGGCCAGGGCATCCGGTCGACGATCGAGCAGGTGCTGGTGCGCGAGCTCGCGATTGATCCGGCGGGGCTGGAAATCGCGATCGGCGACACGTCGGTCGCGCCGCAGCATGTGACGGCGGGATCCTGGGGTACGGCAAGTGCTGTGACTGCCGCACAGGGCGCCGCGGCCAAGCTGAAGGCGGCAATGGTCGAGCTGCTGGCGGGGCGCACGCCCTCCGGCACCCTCCACCGGCAGCTCGCCAGCATTCGTCGTCCCTCGGTTCAGGTCGAGGTGACGACGACCGGTCCCAGCCAGGGCGAGAAACAGGTCGCCGCGCTGCGCCAAGGCGGGATGGCAGTGTCCGGCCCGGCCTATCCCGACTTCACCAGCTTCAGCTACATCGCACATTTCGTCGAGGTGCATGTCGAACCGCATACCCGCCGCATCCGCGTGCCCCGCGTCGTCAGCGTCGCCGACTGCGGCCGCGTCATCTCGCCGCGCACCGCCGCCAGCCAGGTTCGCGGCGGCGTGGTGTGGGGGATCAGCGCCTGCCTGCGCGAAGCGACCGAGGTGGATCCGCGCTACGGTGGCTGGCTGAACAACGACCTGGCCGATTACGTCGTCGCGGTGAATGCCGACATCGGGGAGATCGACGTCGGCTTCGTGGACCGGCCTGACGATCGGTTCAATGCGCTTGGCGCCAAGGGACTGGGTGAAGTCGCGATGACCGGTTGCGCGGCGGCGGTAGCCAACGCGGTGTATCACGCCACCGGCAAGCGGCTGCGCGAAATGCCATTCCGAGTGGAGGCGCTGCTGTAGCGGCTCTGGCACGGGCGTAGTCGTCTCGCCCCGTGGAATCGACCGACACGGAGGAGACAGGTCTCGGCAGTCAGTTTGGCCGCGACGTCGATCGTGCCGACCAACGAATTTCGCTACAGCGAAACCTGTTCCTCCTCCCGAATTCCGCAACCGTCGGTTTCGATGGGGGAACCGGGAAAGGTTCAATGAACGAACCGCGCCACCACGTCCCGGTAACTGCGCGACACCTTCACCTGCCCACCTGATTCGAGCACCAGGAAGCATTCGCCATTGGTATGCGGCTTCACCTGCCGCACCAGGTCCAGATTGACGATCGTCGAGCGGTGTACGCGCTGGAATCGGCGCGGGTCGAGGCGCTTTTCCAGATCCTTCATCGTCTGGCGCAGGATCAGCGTGTTGTCGCCGGTCTTGATGCACATGTAATCGCCCGCCGCCTCGACGACCTCGATCGTGTCCACGTCGACGCGGAAAATCTTGCCGCGATCCTTGATGTTGATGAGCTTCTCGAAGCGGTTCGACGCCGGTTCGCCGCCGCCGGTGTCACCCATCGCATCGACCGAATCGGGCGCGACTTCGGCCAACACTTCCTTCAGCTTTTCCACCTCGGCCTGGCCGCGCTTTTCACTGAGCCGCTGGCGGACGCGGTCGAGCGTGTCGGCCAGGCGGGCTTCGTCGACCGGCTTCATCAGATAATCGACCGCCTGCGCCTCGAACGCCTTCAGCGCGTGGTCGCTGTAGGCGGTCACGAACACGAACAGCGGCGGTTCGACTTCCATCAGCCCCTGGATGACCGAGAAACCGTCGAAGCCCGGCATCTGGATGTCGAGGAAAACCAGGTCGGGCTTGTGGGTCTTGATCGCGCTGATCGCCTCGCGCCCGTTCTGGCACTTGTCGATGATCTCGACATCGTCGAATTCCTGCAGGCGGAGTTCTAGGCCCTGGATTGCCAACGGCTCGTCATCGACGAGGATGGTGCGGATGGTCATGCGTCGTGGTCTTTCGTCATGCGGAAAAATCGTCAGTGCCCCCTGATCGGTTCCCCGTTGTCGTGCCTTACCCTGCCTCGCGTGCCGGTCCCTCCAGTTGATATGGTATCTCGATCACGACAGAAAAGCCGCCCTCGGGAAGAGCCCGGATTTCGAAGCGGTGGTCGGGGCCGTACGCCTGCGCCAGCCGCTCGCGAATGTTCGCAAGGCCGACCCCGGTGGACAGGCTTGGCCGCTTCGGTGATCCGTTCAAGCCGGGGCCGGTGTCCGACACGGTGATGCGAACGCGTTCGGCGGCGAGTTGAGCGGTGACCGAGATGTCGGCCCCTTCCTCCTTGGGCGTGACCGCATATTTGATCGCGTTTTCGACCAACGGCTGGAGCAGCAGCGAGGGCAGCCGCGCGCGTTCGACCGCGGGATCGATCTCAAAATTGGTGCGCAGGCGCTTTTCGAACCGCATCTTCTCGATGTCGAGATACAGTTTCAGCGTCTCGATCTCCTGGACGACGGTGACGTGCGCGGTCGGTTCGTTGGCCAGTGTGTAGCGCAGGAAGGCTGACAGCCGGCTGAGCATCGCGTTCGCGCGCTGCGTTTCCTTCAGCAGGACCAAAGTCGAAATCGAATTGAGCGTGTTAAACAGGAAATGCGGGTTGAGCTGATAGCGCAGCATCGCGAGCTGTGCCGACGACGCCTCGCTCTCCAGCATCTGCATCCGGTCGACCTGTTCCTCGACGATCAGATACCAGTTGATACCGAAGTAGAGCGACGTCCAGCCGGTCAGCACGGTGAAGGGGATGAAGCTCGATCCGATGACCAACGCCCAGCTGATCCCCGCATCCGCCCCGCGCGCGAGGCCGGGGCGCAGGAAACTGACGTTGAACGCCTGGATGACGGAATAGACGAGCGTCGCGATGAGCAGCGTCGCGACCGTCAGCACGATCGCCCGCCAGCGCGGCAGGCGACGATAATAGCCATAGAGCGTCGAGAGCAGCAGCGTCAGGCAATAGCCGACGATCGCTTCGATGAAGATCGGCGGATAGCCCTCCACCGACACGCTGTTCGACGCCGCCACCACGACGCGCAGCAGCAGGTACCCCGACCAGCCGGCGGCCTGGAGCATCCAGAAGGCGCGGCTTTTCTGTTCGAAGAAGGGGCGGGACAGGATCGTCGGCTGCTGCACGCCCCGCCCTGTAACGGTTCGTCGCACGACGCGCAAAGAAAAGGGCCGCCGCCTGCCCTTGCGGGTCAGACGACGGCCCTGTTTCTTCAGGCCTGGGCCGTCGCGCTTAGAAGCCGACGTTCAGCGACGCGATGAACGCGCGCGGGCTGCCGATCTGCGCGTTCACGATGTTGGTCGGAACGGTCTGACCGCCGTTGAAGCCACCGACATACAGCTTGTTGAACGCGTTGACGACGTTCAGCTGCAGATAGGTCTTCGGGTTGTTCCAGCCGAGCCAGTCGAGGTTCACGCGGGCGTCGAAGTCGACGACCGTGTAGGCCGGGGTCTTCGCACCATAGGTCGCGACTTCGAAACCACGCGTGCCGGTGTAGGTCGCCGGAGTGTTCGCCGTCGTCGGACAGATCAGGTTCACCAGCGCCGAGGTGCAGGCATAGTTCGCGATGTTCTGGTCGTTGATGTAGCGCGGACCCGTACGCTTCGCCTGCGCGCCAAGCTCCACCGGACCCAGCGAAGCCTGGATGCGGCCACCGAAGGTATAGACCGGGGCACCCGATTCCCGCTTGCCCGCGGTCTGCGCCAGGATCGGCGCACCGGCCGTGGTGCAGTTGATCGTCGTGTTGGCGGTGGTCAGCGTCGTCGGGCAGCGGCCGATCTCGACGTTCGTCTTGATCTCCGACTTCAGGTACGACCCATAGACGTAGAACAGCAGCTGGTTGATCGGACGATAGGCGATGCTGCCGTCGATGCCGTACTTATCGACGCGGCCCAGGTTGCGATAGATCGTCTGCTGGGTGTCGATGTCGTAGGCACCCGCCAGACGGTTGTCGAAGCGGGTATACCAGGGGCCGAGCGACGCCTGGACGCGGCTGCTGGTGTAGCGCAGGCCGGCGTCGAAGTTGTCGGTGGTTTCCGGCACCGGGTTACCCGCGCGGGTGTCCTGCGGAAAGAAGAAGGCCTGGTACAGGTTGTCCGTGCCCGGGACCTGGATCTGTTTCGAATAGTTGGCGAAGACGCTGAAGCCATCGGTGACGCGGTACGTCAGGCCGCCGGCCGGCAGGATTTTGTCATACTTGTAAGTGCGCGACTGCGGCGGCGCGTAGCCGGTCACCGTCGGGATGCCGTTGGTGACGGTCACCGCGTACGGGCTGGCCGCTGCATAAGCGGCAATTGACGCGTCCGACGCGCCTTCACCCAAGCAGTCCAGGTTACCGTTGGCGGCGGTGACGAAGCAGAAGTTCTGCAGCTTGCGCTGGAACCACTTGCCGGTGACCGAAGCCTCGACACGCAGGTCGCCGTTGAAGAAGTCGCCGATATACTGTGCGAAGCCCTGGTCCAGGATCGCGCGCGACTTGCGGTTGCGACGCTCGACGGTGGTGCCGTTGACCGCCTTGATGCCGTCGTTGACCGGGAAGACGTCGAACGGCTGGCCGTTCGCCTGCAGGAAGCCCAGCTCGCCGGTCTGACGGTGGATGCCGTAATCGCGGGTGTAGCCGAAGCGGACGCTCTGGCCCTGCGCGAAGTCGTAGCGCAGCGACGAGATCAGGCCATAGCGGCGGGTCTGCGTCTGGCTGGGCGCAAGCACCGTCACCTGGTCGAGCAGGTCGCCGTCGCCATTCAGGTCGCGGCCGGTGTAGTACTGACCGCCGAAGAAGCCGTACTGCGGGGTCGTGATCGCCTGCAGCACGCCCGACGCGGTGCGGGTGAAGCCACCTTCACGACCGGTGACGGTGCCGCCACCATTCGCCTTGGTGTACTGGTAGCTCGGGTCGACGTAGAGCGTCAGGCCATCGGCCAGCGTGAAGCGCGAATTGATGCGGATGTTGCCGGTATTCGACGGGTTGAAACGCTCGTCGAAGCTGGCGCCGCAGGCCTGGCCGTTGTTCGACGCCGTCGGATCGTTGACGATGAACGGCGTGTCAGCGACGCCTGCCTGCGGGGTGTCCGTCTGGCAGCGCACGATGTTGTACGGCAGTTCGTCGCGGCTGATCGGGAAGCGGTTGGTCGAACCCGTGCCCGGGTTACGAACGGCGCCGGTCACCAGGATCGGGTTGGTCGTCGTCGCGCCGCCCGTCGTGGTGTTCTGCGAGAAGATGTTGCTGTCGAGACGTAGCGGGGCCGAACCGAAGAAGTTGTTGCGGTTCTGGTTGTAATGGCCCGAGATCGAGATGAAGTCGCGGCCCGAACCGATCGGCTGATAGATCTTGGCGTTGTACTGCTGCTTGTTGATCTCACCGAAGTTGTTGAACACGACATCGTTGCTGGCGCGCGATGCCGCGACCCACGCCTTGGTGCCGAACGAGGTCAGCGTGCCGGTGTTGATCATGCCGAAGATGCGGAAGAAGCTGTAGTCGCCGACCGAGCCGACCAGGCGCGCACCGAAGTCATCGGTGGGGATCAGCGTACGATAGTTGACGGTCGAGCCCGACGCCGATGCGGTGGGCGAGTCGGGATCGGTCGAACCCAGGTTCACATTGACCTGCTCGATCAATTCCGGGTCGAGCTGCTGGTTCGAATAGATCGCGTAGTTGCCGGTGTCGTTCAGCGGGATGCCGTCGAACGTCTGGCTGATGCGGCTGCCGTCGAAGCCGCGGATCGTCAGCGTACCGCCGGCCGAGCCGAACGGATCGTTGTTCTGGAAGCTAACACCCGGCAGCTGGTTGATGATGTCGTTGACCGTCTGGCCCGGCGTCTGACGCGCGATAAATTCCTGGCCCAGAACCTGCTTGTTCTTTGCGGTGTCAGGAATGTCGATGCCGCCGACGCCCGCCGCACGCTGGCCGCGAACGACGACTTCACCCGCCGCTTCGTCGGTTTCGGTCGAACCGGTCGACTGGGCATAGGACGCACCCGGGATCAGGAGCGCAGCAAAGGCCACGCCGACAAACAACTGCTTCCGCATTGAAAATTACCCCTCTGAGCATGATGCTCGGACACGGCACCCGCGCCGTTCGCGGTGCGCCCTGCCTTCGATTTGTGACTAATACATGACGGTTCCCCGAGTCGTCGAGTCGAGGCGATTTTCGATTATGCTGCGTTGCAAAAAGGCATCACTTTGAGGCAACTACGCGTCGGCAACGATAGCCGCCCAGCCTTCTTCGCTCACCACGGCGACGCCCAGATCGGTCGCCTTCTTCAGTTTCGACCCCGCGCCGGGGCCGGCGACGACCAGGTCGGTCTTTGCCGATACCGATCCCGACACGCGGGCGCCGAGCGATTCGGCCTGGGCCTTGGCCTCGTCGCGGCTCATCGTTTCCAGCGTGCCGGTGAAGACGACCGTTTTGCCGCTGACCTGCGATGTGCGAGTTTCGTGGACGACGTCGGCCGGCGCGACCCCGGCGGCGAACAGATCGTCGAGCGCTTCGCGGTTGTGGGGTTCGTCGAAGAAGTCGAGCAGCGCATTGGCGACTTCGGGCCCGATGCCCGCGACGCCGATCGATTCGACCACCGCCTTGTCGCGGCGGGCCAGCAATTTGCGCTCGGGTTCGGCCGGGGTCGGCTGTATCTCGGCACGCAGATCGGCCGCCGACGTGATCGCGGCGGACAGCGCATCCCAGCTGCGATAGCGCCGCGCGAGGTCGCGGGCCGTGATCTCGCCGACATGGCGGATGCCCAGCGCAAACAGGAAGCGGTCGAGCGGCGGATTTCGTTTCGCATCGATCGCCGCGATCAGGTTGTCGGCGGAAACCGCCGCCCAGCGTTCGCGGGCCAGCAGGTCGTCACGGGTCAGGCGGAAGATGTCGGCCGGCTGCTTCAGCAGGTCATCGGCGACGAACGCCTCGATATGCGTGGCACCCAGCCCCTCGATATCGAGCGCGTGACGCGAGGCGAAATGGCGCAGCCGCTCGACGCGCTGCGCGGGACAGACGAGCCCGCCGGTACAACGCACATCGACCTCGCCCTCCTCGCGCACCGCCGCGGACCCGCAGGCCGGACATTCGTCCGGGAAGACGTAGGGCGTGCGCACCGCATCCGGCGTCAGATTCTCGACGATCTGCGGAATGACGTCGCCGGCGCGCTGCAGGACGACACGGTCGCCTTCGCGCACGCCCAGCCGCGCGATCTCGTCGGCATTGTGCAGCGTCGCGTTGGAGACGACGACGCCGCCGACCGTCACCGGTTCCAGCCGCGCGACCGGAGTCAGCTTGCCGGTGCGACCGACCTGGATGTCGATCCGCTCCAGCGTCGTCTGCGCGCGTTCGGCGGGGAATTTATGCGCCAGCGCCCAGCGCGGGGCGCGCCCGATGCTGCCCAGCCGCTCCTGCCAGTCGAGCCGGTCGACCTTGTACACGACGCCGTCGATGTCGAACGGCAGGTCGGCGCGCTGCGCCTCGATTTCGCGATAGACGGCGAGTGCGGCGGCGACGTCGTCGCAGCGCCGGAAGGCGTCGGCGATGGGAAAACCCCAGCGGCCGAGCGTCGCGACGACCTCTGCCTGCGTCGTGCCTGGCACCGCGCTGACCTCGCCCCAACCGTGCATCAGGAAGCGCAACGGCCGACCGGCGGTGACCGCGGCGTCCTTCTGACGGAGCGACCCGGCGGCGGCGTTGCGCGGGTTGGCGAACTGGCGCGCGACCTTGCCCGTCTCTCCCGCCTCTGCCGCGAGCCGGGCGTTGAGCGCAGCGAAGGCGCCCTTTTCCATATAGATCTCGCCGCGGACCTCGAAGACGGCGGGCGCCTCGGGCGGCAGCGTGCGGGGAATGTCGCTTTCGGGGATGGTTAGCACGTTCGCCGTCACATCCTCGCCCATCGCCCCATCACCGCGGGTCAGCGCGCGAACCAGGCGGCGGTCCTCGTAGCGCAGCGAACAGGACAGACCATCGATCTTGGGCTCCGCGGTCAGCGCGACCGGCGCGTCGTCGGCCAGCTTGAGGAAGCGGCGGACGCGGCCGATGAAATCGCGCACGTCATCGTCGGAAAAGCCGTTGTCCAGGCTCATCATCGGCCGGGCATGGGCGACCTTGGCCAGATGGCCGGCGGGCGCGGCGCCGACCTGGGCGGAGGGGCTGTCGTCGCGCACCAGCGTGGGAAACGCCGCCTCGATCGCGGCGTTGCGGCGGACCAGCGCGTCATAGTCGGCGTCGCTGATCTTGGGCGCGTCGTCGGTGTGGTACAGGCGGTTGTGATGCGCGATCTCGCGGGCGAGGCGTTCGAGCTCGTCCGCCGCGGCGGCTTCGGTGGTCGGCAGCGTCCGGGTCATAGGCGCATCGGGTAATCCGAGCCCGGCGGATCGGCAATGCCGAACACTTTAATTGCGCGGGCGCGCCGACCGTGGGGCAATCGAGTCCAGCATGACGACACGATCGAACGCCACGCCGGCGCGATCGCCTTGCGCCCAACGCACCGTCGCCCCGACCATCCGTCCGTCTCCCAGATCGAGCCGTACCGGCAGGCCGCGTGATCCGTCTGGAAACTCGACGCCATCGATCATCGCTCCGCCGTTCGACAGGTTGCGGATTCGCACATCCCCGACTTGCCCGGCGACCTCCAGCATAGCCCAGCGCAGCACTTTGTTACGCGGCGCACGACTGACCCGGTGACCGACCCGCGTCACGCTGCCGCCGCCCTGACCGGCGCGGGCCAGCACGTCGGCCTGGGGCACGGCTTTTCCGTACACCCAGCCTTGAATTTGCTTGCAGCCAATATCGCGGATCAGCGCGATTTCGTCCTGCGTTTCCACGCCCTCCGCGGTGGTATCCATGCCCAAAGTGTCCGCCAGCGTCACGATCGCGCGGACGATCGCGGCGTTGCGCGTGGCGCTGTCGGCGACGCCGCAGACGAAGCTGCGGTCGATCTTGATTTTATCGAACGGCGCCTTGCGCAGATAGCCGAGCGAGGAGTAGCCGGTGCCGAAGTCGTCGAGCGCCAGGCGAACGCCCAGCCCCTTCAGGCTGGCGAACATCGCATCGGTCGACGTGTCGTCGTTGACGAAGACGCTTTCGGTGATCTCCAGCTCCAGCCGTTCGGGCGCGATGCCCGTGGTGGCCAGCGTGGCGGCGACGATCGCCGGCAGGGCGGGATTGGCGAACTGGATCGGCGAGATGTTGACGGCGACGCGGATGTCGGCCGGCCACTGCGCCGCATCCGCACAGGCGCGACGCAGCACCCAGGTGCCGATCGCCTCGATCATCCCGCATTCCTCGGCGATGGGAACGAATTTGGCCGGGCTGATGGCGCCGCGAACGGGATGGTTCCAGCGAAGGAGTGTTTCATAGCCGACAATCCGTTCGTCGGCCGTCGTCACGATCGGCTGGTACACCAGATGCAGCTGATTGCCGACCAGCGCCTGGCGCAAATCATCCTCCAGCTGCCTGCCGCTCCGCGCCCCCTCCAACAACTCCTCGCGGAAGAAGCGGTGGACGCCGCGACCGTCGCCCTTCGCCGCATATAGCGCCAAGTCGGCGTTGCGAACGAGGGCTTCCGCATCCGTTCCGTCATCCGGGGCAACCGCGATGCCGATCGAACATCCGATCGAGATCGACGACCCGCCGATGAAATAGGGCTGTGACAGTACGGTGATGATCGTTTCGGCCAGCGTCGCCAGCCGGTCGCGATCGGCATCGCTGGGGACGATGACCTTGAACTCGTCACCGCCCAGTCGACCGACCAGGCCGGCATCGCCGACCGCACGCGTCAACCGCTGTGCCACCTGTTTCAGCAACGCATCGCCGGTCGGGTGTCCCAGCGTATCATTGACCGCCTTGAACCGGTCCAGATCGAGCAGCAGCAAACCCGCCGTGCGATAGGTGGCGGCGACCTGCGCCAGGGTCTGATCGAGCGACAGCAGCATCCGCTGGCGATTGGCCAGGCCCGTCAGGCCATCGAACAGCGCCAGACGGGTAATTTCCGCCTCCGACCGGCGTTTGGCGGTCAAGTCGCTGCCCCAGCCGACGAAGCCTTGGAAATTCCCGTTCGCATCGATGATCGGCCGACCGGAAATCGACCACCAGCGATCGGCATCGCCGCCGACCGCGCGCACCGAATATTCGCAAAAGGACGTCCGCGACGACATGTGGAAGCCGAGCGTGCGTTCGGTATCAGGCGATTCGCTGTCGATCTGGAACAACGCGGTCAGCGTCTCGCCCACGCCGCCATCGACGTGGCCGACCTGCCGCGCCACCTTGGCGGACAGATAGGTGATTGAGCCGTCGCGATCGGTCTGCCAGAACCAGCCCGATCCCTGTTCCTCGAATTCGCGCACCATCAGCTGCGCGCGCTGGCCGCGCAACAGATCCTCTTCGGCCGCGCGCTCCGCGTCTGTGGCTGCCGATCGGGCGCTGGCGAGGCTGCGCAGGGAGCGGATCATGTTCGGCACGCGACGGGATTAGGCGGCGGGACCTTAAAAATTTCCTCCAAAATGACTGGTTTTCGATGTTTTACGTATTTCCCGAGTGCGCGGTGCCGACGTTGCCCGACCCCGCCGCGCGCCGTAGAACGCGGCGATGACCGCCCCGCATTACGAGCAGCAATATCTCGACCTCCTACGCGCCGTGTGGGAGCGCGGCGACGAACGGCGCGACCGCACCGGCGTCGGCACCCGGTCGCTGTTCGGCCCGACGATGCGCTTCGACCTCAGCGACGATCGCGTGCCGCTGCTGACCACCAAGCGGGTGGCGTGGAAGACCGCGACACGCGAGATGCTATGGTTCCTGTCCGGCAGCACCAACATCCGCCCGCTGGTCGAACAGGGCGTCCACATCTGGACCGACTGGCCGCTCGATGCGTACAATCGCGCGACCGGCGAAGGCCTGGACCGCGACACGTTCGAAGCGCGGATCCTGGCCGACGACGCGTTTGCCGCACGCTGGGGCGAGCTTGGGCCCGTCTATGGCAAGCAGTGGGTCGACTGGCCGGTGTACGAACCGGTCGAGGGCGGCCTGTACCGCAAGGCGTCCCGCGGGATCGACCAGATCGCCGCGCTGGTGACGTCGCTTCGGACCAACCCGGCCTCGCGCCGGCACATCTTCACCGGCTGGAACGTCGCCGAACTCGACCGGATGGCGCTGCCGCCGTGCCACATGACATACCAGTATCATGTGTCGGGCGGGAAGCTGTCGGGGATGTTGTGGCAGCGGTCGTGCGATCTGGGACTGGGTTTCGCGTTCAACGCCTTTTCCGCCGCGTTGCTCATCCGCATGCTGGCGCAACAATGCGACCTGAAGCCGGGCGAGCTGGTGTGGAGTTGCGGCGATGCGCACGTCTATCTGAATCACGCGCATCTGGTCGAGCAGCAGCTGGCGCGTACGCCGCGCGGGGACCCGCGGCTGACGATCGCGCGGCGACCAAACACGATCTTCGACTATGCGATCGGCGACTTCACGGTCACCGGCTACGAACCCCACGCCCACATCGCCGCCCCCGTCGCGGTCTGATCCGAAACGGCGCGGTTCGCCGCAAAAGTCTGACGCAAGCAACTGGCTGTAAACCATTCCGCCGCACTGTAGCATTTATGGAAACACCACGCTTCAGGGTCGATGTCCAAGTGGACCTGGGGCTGTTCGAATCCGCGATCATCGGTTTTTGGACACTCGCCGACGTGACCGCCTTCGCTCAGGCGATCGGCGCGGCGGCGAAACGGGTGCTGGACAAAACCGGCAAGGCGCCGGTGTCTGTGTGCGATTATACCCAAGCCGGCACCCAGTCGAAGGAGGTTGCCGACGCACTCGAAACGATGATGCGCGCACCAGCCGTGCGCTCGCGGCGGATCGGCATCGTGACGGGCAGCATGCTGCCGCGCATCCAGGCGAAGCGGCTGCTGATGGAGCGGCCGGAAGTACGGTTCTTCCAGATGCGAGAGGATGCGCTGGCCTGGGTGCTGGCGCCGGACGTGGCGTAGGCGGCGTGAGGGTTGGGGGCTGCAGTCGGACCTGAACTGCTCGCTTCGCCGATCGAAGCACAGCGCTTCGTGCGTAAGGTGCAGCTCGCGCACCAGCTTTTTGCAAAGCCCCGCTGAAACCCACTCTTCGTCATCCGGGACTTGATCCGGGATCCACAGTCGCAGGCGACACGGGACTTGGCACTAGATCCCGAATCGAGTCCGGGATGACGGAGGCGTGTGTGGAGCGATAGCCCCGTACGCCACGCCGCCGCCCGCCGTGGCGTCTGCTCAGCTTGCTCCGCAAGCTGAGCGCGCCCGCACAAACTGAAAGAGGCCGCCGGGGTGGCTTCTACCACCCCGACGACCTCCGACATGGTCAGCGGCCGGAGAGCTCCAGCCCGGGAGACCATGCGGGCGTCTGATGCCTGATGCGGGTGCCGTTGATTGGGGGAGGATACCCCCCGCGCACCCTCACGGACCGGCGTTGCCGCCTAGTCCGCGCGTCAGGTCAGACGCGCGTCTCCCGAACGAACTGAACCGACCCCACTGCTGAACCATGAGACATCGGATCACCTCCTTTCGCTTGTTGAACACGAGCGTGCCGGTTGCTCGACACACCCCGAATGTGAATCGTGTCGGCCAAGGTTTCAAGACTTGTAATGCGAAGAAAGCGCGTCAGTATCTTTCGCTCTCGCAGGGATGCCTCAGCCGCGGCAATCCTCGACGACGCGCAGCACTTCGGCCCAGGCGGGAACGACCAGCGACGCACCGCCCCCGCCCTCTATGACGAAGCGTCCGCGACTGAACCCCATTGCGTCGAGCAGCGGGTCGCGCGCCGGCAGCACGGCCTCCACGCCCCCGACGACCGCCTGGGTCTGCAGCGTCCGCGCAGTCGTGCTGGTGCGGACGGTCAAGGCGCCCGCGGCCACGCCCGTGCGAGTCATGCGGATGACGTTCGCTCCGGCGTCGCAGACGAGTGTCAGCAGCGGCGCACCGCCGGCCCCGAACGTTGCCCGGCTGCCCCGCGGATCGCCGGCATAGCGCCACGTCCCCGGCGTCAACGCCCAGTCGCGCCAATCGGTCGACGGCGCCGGGACGGGCGCCGAACTGGCCGTGCGCACCGGCTGCGGGATCGGTCGCACCGGGGCGGGCGCCGGCGCTTCGGCCTTGGGCACGCAGGCGGACAGAAGGGCGAGCCCGGCCACGCCGGCAAGGATAAGACTACGCATCACCCGACCTTCCTTGGACCAGTGCCGCCCCCGCCTCAACCACCGATCGCCGGGGCGGTACACGCCGCGGGGGAACCGAGCCCCGCCCCGCCGGTTCCAAACCCCGACAGCTTGCAATCTGAATCAGGACGAAAAAGAAATGAGCACCGAAATCGACGCCGCCACGCTGCTGCTGGTCCAGGCCAACGTCGCTCACACGCTGAAAGTGCAGAGCCGCGACGGCACCAACGTCGGCACCGTCCACGCGCTGATGATCCACAAGGGCACCGGCCGCACCACCCACGCGGTGCTGAGCCTTGGCGGATTCCTCGGCATGGGCAAGAGCTTCTACGCGGTGCCATTCGAACTCCTGATCTACGACATCGCCAACGATCTCTACACGATCACGGTCGACAAGCGCCTGCTGGAAGGCGGCCCGAGCTGGGCCAACAACGCGCCCACGTTCGACCAGGCGTACGCAGATCGCGTCGCGGGATATTACGGGACAAAGACCGAAGACCTGCGCGAGGGATAAGGCTCAGGCGGCACGGCGGACGATCTTCGCGAGGTTGTCCGCCTCGCGATAGGCGACCTCCTTTATGTCGTAGCCGTTCTGCAGCCGCAGAAAAAAGCCATCCGACATGCCGAAATAGCGGGTCAGCCGCGCATCGATCGACGCATCGATATCACGCCGACTAGCGACGATCTCCGCCAGAACGGCCGGGTTGATCTGCGCGCCCTCGGCGACTTCCGCGAGAGGGATTTCGCTGCCGATCAGGAAATCTTCGCGCAGGATATAGCCCGGATGAACGTTGTCCAACCGATCCTCCTCAGCGATGATAAAACTCGATCCGGACATCGCCCGCGCCTCCATCTGACCAGCGGAAAGCGATCCGCCGCTGACCGTTGATGCGTAAACTATATGTCCCTTTGCGGTCGCCCTTGAACTCCTCCAGCCGATTGCCGGGCGGGACCCGCATATTGTCGAGCCGCTCAGCTTCATCGAACTGACGCAACTTGCGATGCGCGACCTGCTGAATGTCCGGCGGCAACTTTCGGCTTCGCGCGCGGCTTCAAAAGCATTCGGTTTCGGAATCGACGAAGCTTCTAATCATCCCGGAAATGTAGCGTCATTGCGAAACCGTCCTATAGCGCACCCTCGCCTCTTACCTACCGCCCCGCCGCGAGCTTCCCCCCGCCATCCGGATTGCCTTCTGTTTCCCGTACCGCGTCTTGCGCGTGCCCGGCTTGCCTTCGTTCGACCGACCCATGATCGGCGCCTTGTGCTCGGCGACAGGCAGGCCAAGTTCTTCCTGCTCCAACGACCGGATTTCGTCGCGGAGGCGCCCGGCTTCCTCGAATTCCAGGTTCGCGGCGGCATCGCGCATCTTCTTTTCGAGTTCCTCGATATACGCGCGCAGATTATGGCCGACCATGTGCGGCCGGTCCTCGTCGATTTCGACGGTGACCTGATCCTTCGACCCGACATGCGCGATGATGTCGCCGATGGTCTTCTTGACGGTCGCCGGCGTGATGCCGTGTTCGGCATTGTACGCCAACTGCTTTTCGCGGCGGCGGTTCGTCTCGTTGATCGCGCGTTCCATACTGCCGGTCATGCGATCGGCATAGAGGATCACCCGGCCCTCGACGTTACGCGCGGCGCGGCCGATGGTCTGGATCAGCGAGGTTTCGGAGCGCAGGAATCCTTCCTTGTCGGCATCCAGGATCGCGACCAAGCCGCATTCGGGAATGTCCAGGCCTTCGCGCAGCAGGTTGATGCCGATCAGCACGTCGTAGACACCGAGGCGCAGGTCGCGGATCAGCTCGATACGCTCCAGCGTCTCCACGTCGGAATGCATGTAGCGGACCTTAAGCCCCGCCTCGTGCATATACTCGGTCAGATCCTCGGCCATCCGCTTCGTCAGCGTGGTGACGAGCGTACGGTAGCCCATGTCGGTAGTCTTTTTGCACTCCTGGATCAGGTCCTGGACCTGTTCCTCGACCGGGCGGATTTCGACCGGCGGGTCGATCAGCCCCGTGGGGCGGATGACCTGTTCGGCGAAGACGCCGCCGGTCTGTTCCATCTCCCAATTGCCGGGCGTCGCCGAGACACTGACCGTCTGCGGACGCATCGCGTCCCATTCGTTGAAGCGTAGCGGGCGGTTGTCGATGCACGAGGGCAGGCGGAAGCCATATTCGGCGAGCGTGATTTTCCGTCGATGGTCGCCGCGCGCCATCGCGCCGATCTGCGGCACGGTCTGGTGGCTTTCGTCGACGAACAGGACGGCGTTTTCGGGAAGAT
>CAJYOI010000055.1 GCA_913776045.1 uncultured Sphingomonas sp. | reverse complement strand
TGTCGCCGTGCGGGTGATAGTTACCCATCACGTCGCCGACGATCTTCGCCGACTTGCGATACGGGCGTCCGGCGACATAGCCGCCGACCTGCGCGGCATAGAGGATGCGGCGGTGGACCGGCTTCAGGCCGTCGCGCACGTCGGGCAGCGCACGGGCGACGATGACCGACATGGCATAGTCGAGGTAGCTCGACTTCATCTCGTCGACGATCGAGATCGGCGAAATGTCTGAGGAATCCAGCGTCGGCGCGTCGGTCAAAGGTGCAGGCTTTCGTGGGGTGTTACGGTGACGTTACGCCCTAGCCCCCACGACGGCTACCCACAACCCCCGCGCACGTACGTGCGTACGCGCGCGAGGGGATCGGGTTCCCTGCGTCCGCCTAAGCGTGCAGAAGGATATCAGCGGCAGCGGATCTGATCGTTGCTTCGCTCGATCGCGCGCCCGCCGAGGGCGCCTGCGGCAGCGCCGAGCAGCGTGCCGACCGTGCGCGACCGTCCGCCATCGATGACGTTGCCCAGAATACCTCCGGCTGCACCGCCGACGATCAGTCCGGTCGTGCCGTCACTGCGGCGGCAGTAATAGCGGCCGTCGTTGCCCGAATAGACGCGCTCGTCCGCGCCGAGCACGCGTTCGCGATATTGGGTGCCGTTGCGGTAATAGCGGGCGGGGTCGTAGCCGCCCTCGTCACGCCATTCCTCGTAGGTTTCGTAGCCCTCGGCGCGATAATCTGGCGCTTGGCGATAAGGCGTAACCGGTCGCGGCGTATACCCGCCATTCCGCGAAGTGGCGGCGCGATAGCGGTCCATCTCGTCGCGGAAGATCTGATATTCGCGGTCGAAGCGTTGCTGCGCGGCATCGAAGCGCTGTTGCTCGGTCGCGGTCTGCGCGGCGGCGGGAAGGGCAACCGCAGCGCAGGCGCTGGCGGCGAGGATGGCGATGGTCTTGAAGCGGGTCATGATCGACGTCCTGCGTTGTGTGTGGCCCGCACAGGCGGGCTGCGGAGTCGATACGGGTTGCGAACGATATGGTTCCTGAATGGGCGTCTCAGTCGAGCGGTTCGAGAGGCACGCCTAGGAGCGGCGCGGCTGCGGCCATTGTTCTGTCCAGGGTCACGAGGCGAAAGCCCGCGGCGGCGGCGATAGCGAGATGAAGCGCGTCTCCAGCGCGAATGCCAAGGTCACGGCGATCGGCGATGCGCGCGGCACTGACGAAATGATCCGCCTCGACAGCCAGGGTGTGCAAATGCGCGTTGCGAAGTCTTTGCCACGTCGAGGCCGCGGCGGCGCGCTGATCGATCGTCAACGCGCCAACGCGCACCTTGACCGACAAGGCGCTGGCGACTTCGGGATCGGTTCAGTCACTGATGAAGACCTCGCCGGCAGGCTGCGCGAATAGCCATCGGCGAACCGCGGAAGTCATCGGTTCGCGGACAAGCGCGGCAATCACCGCCGACGTATCGACGTAGACGCTCAATAGCGGGCACCGTCGCGCATCTTGCGAACGAACTCCCCGGCGTTTTCCTGCTGCATCGGGATGACGCGATCCAACGCTTCGAACAGCACCGGATCGATCGGTGTCTTTTCGACCGTCGCAGGCACCAAGCGTGCGACGCGGGCGCCACGGCGGGTTATCACAACCGTTTGACCGGCTTCGACACGATCGACGATTTCGCTGAAACGCGCTTTCGCATCGGCGAGATTGACGTGCTTCACCGCAAAGCTCGTGACCAAGTAGTTGACTATATCAAAAATCTAGTCGCCCCGCCACCACAAAACTATCCATCACCCGCTTCCGCCCCGCCTGTTCGAAGTCGATCTCCAGCTTGTTACCTTCGATCTCGACGATCTCGCCGTACCCGAATTTCTGGTGGAACACCCGCTGGCCCATCGACAGATCGTCGCGGCCCTTGTTGCCCAGGCTGACGGCACTGCGCGTGGCTTCCTTCACGCGGGGGGCCTCGCGGGTGAAGGTGCGGCTGGTGAAGCCGCCGCCGGGGTTCTTCAGGTCGACGCCGCCCCCGACGCCCGCGGCGCGTTGCCAGCCCGGGCCGCGACCCGTCCCGCGGGCCACGTCGGCGAAGGGATCTGCGCGGTCGCTCCAGTTGGCGCGCCACAGGCTTTCGCCCCCGGACATCGTCGTTTCCTCGTCGATATGGTGCTTGGGCAGTTCGCCGACGAAGCGCGACGGGATCGACGAATTCCACTGGCCATAGATGCGACGGTTCGCGGCATGGAGGATGATCGCCCGGCGCCGCGCGCGGGTGATTGCGACATAGGCTAGGCGGCGTTCCTCCTCGAGGCTGGCGAGGCCGCCTTCGTCGAGGGATCGCTGCGAGGGGAACAGCCCTTCCTCCCACCCGGCGCAGAACACGGTGTCGAATTCCAACCCCTTGGCGGCGTGGATCGTCATGATCGTCACCTGGGCACCACGGTTGCCGCCATCGTTCTCCATGACCAAGCTGACGTGCTCGAGGAACGCGCCTAGCGAGTCATATTCCTCCATCGCACGGACGAGTTCGGTGAGATTCTCGAGCCGCCCGGCAGCCTCCGCCGAGCGATCGGCCTGGAGCATCGCGGTATAGCCGCTCTCGTCGAGCAACTGCCGCGCGAGCTCGGCATGCGGCAGCTCCGCCGCCTTGGTCCGCCAGCTGGCAAAATCAGCCACCAGTCGACCGAGCGATTTCTTCGCAGCGCCAGTCATCTCGTCGGTGTCGAGAATGCGCGCGGCGGCCTCGCTCAGCGGCACGCCGAGTGCGCGCGCGAGCTGGTGGAGCTTCGCCACCGCCTTGTCGCCCAATCCACGCTTCGGCACGTTGACGATGCGTTCGAACGCTAGATCGTCCGCAGGCTGCGCGACCACGCGCAGATATGCCAGCGCATCGCGGATTTCGGCGCGTTCGTAGAAGCGGAAGCCCCCGACGATGCGGTACGGCATGCCGATCGCGATGAAGCGGTCTTCGAACTCGCGGGTCTGGTGTTGCGCGCGGACCAGGATGGCGATGTCGTCCAGGCTCTTGCCCGCGACCTGACACGCCTCGATCTCCTGCCCTACGCGGCGGGCTTCCTCGGGGCCGTCCCAGACCCCGATGACCTTCACCTTCTCGCCGGCGTCGAGCTCGGTCCACAATGTCTTGCCGAGCCGTCCGCCGTTGTTGGCGATCACGCCCGACGCCGCGCCCAGGATGTGCGGCGTGGAGCGATAATTCTGCTCCAGCCGGATGACGACCGCGCCCGGAAAGTCACGTTCGAACTTAAGGATGTTTTCGACCTGTGCGCCGCGCCAGGAATAGATCGACTGGTCGTCGTCGCCGACGCAGGCGATGTTCTTGCGCTCCTGCGCCAGCAACCGCAGCCAGAGATACTGGACGCTGTTGGTGTCCTGATATTCGTCGACCATGATATAGCGGAAGCGCTGCTGATACTGTTGCAACACCTCGCGGTGTTCGCGCAGGATGACCAGGCTGTGGAGCAGCAGGTCGCCGAAGTCGCAGGCGTTCAGCGTCTTCAGCCGGTCCTGATACGCCTGGTATAGCTGTTGGCCCTTGCCGTTGGCGTAGAGCTCGCTTTCGCCGGCATCGAGTTGCGCCGGGGTCAGCCCCTTGTTCTTCCAGCTATCGATGAAACCGGCCAGACTGCGCGCTGGAAAGCGCTTCTCGTCGATATCGGCATCGGCGATCAGGGTCTTCAAAAGGCGGATCTGGTCATCGGTGTCGAGGATGGTGAAGTTCGATTGCAGCCCGACGAGCTCGGCATGGCGCCGCAGCATTTTCGCGCCGATCGCGTGGAAGGTGCCAAGCCACGGCATACCCTCCACCATATCGCCGACGAGGCGGCCGACGCGCTCGCGCATTTCCTTCGCCGCCTTGTTGGTGAAGGTGACACTCAGGATTTCGGACGGGTACGCCTTGCGCGTGTAGAGCAGGTGCGCCAGCCGCGCGGTCAGTGCCGCGGTCTTGCCGGTGCCGGCGCCGGCCAGGACCAGCACCGGGCCCTCGGTCGTCAGCACGGCTTCGCGCTGGGGTTCGTTAAGGCCGTTCAGATAGGATGGCTCGTCGGGACGGGGGGCTGGCGTCGGCATCGGCGAACAGGTAGAGAACGTCAGCGGCCGGGGCAAGGTTCGCGAAACATGGGGTGAGGCGATGACGATCACCGGTGGGTGTCAGTGCGGTGCGGTGCGCTACGCGGCCGAGGGCGATCCACATCATAATGCCCTGTGCTGCTGCGCGGATTGCCGCAAATCCGCGGGTGCGACACCCGTCGGCTGGGCATTGTTCGACCAGGACAAGGTGACGATCACCGGCTCGCCGGTCAGCTATCGGTCGTCCGCGCAGTCGATCCGCCAGTTCTGCGGTACCTGCGGGACGGGGCTGTTCTTCTATTCGGACACCGTGTTTCCGGGACAAGTCGACATCCAGTCGGCGACGTTCGACGACCCCGACGCGACGTTGCCGGGCCTGCTGATCCAGACGGTCGAGGCGCCACGATGGATGGCGACGATGCACGAATTGCCGAAGTTCGCGCGCTTCCCGGGAATGGACGCTTGACCACAGCCCGCGATCGCCTGCGTTGGGTCGAGCGGTTTCCCGTCTATCAGGATCGACCCTGGCTGGGCGTGATGGCGACGCTATCGCTCGCGGCGTTGGCGCTGATCGTGCGCGAGGCTGTCGACCCATGGATGCCGCCGGGTTTTCCCTATGTGACGTTCTTCCCGGCGGTCATCGTCATCTCGTTCCTGTTCGGCGTCCGCCTGGGGGCGGCGTCCGCAGTGATCTGCGGGTTACTGGCGTGGTATTTCTTCCTGACGCCGCGCTACACGCTCGACCTGAACCTGGGGTCGTCGATCGCGCTGGGCTTCTATCTCTTCGTCGTCGGGACCGACCTGGTGCTCGTCCACTGGATGCAGTCGGGCAATCGCAAGCTCGCCGCCGAACGGGAAGCGAACCGGGTGCTGGCGGAAACGCGTGAACTGCTGTTCCGCGAGTTGCAGCACCGCGTGTCGAACAATTTACAGGTCGCAGCGGCCTTGCTGACGGTGCAGACGCGGCAGTTGAGCGATCCCGATGCGAAGGCTGCTCTCGCAGAGGCGTCGCGACGGCTCGAGCTGATCGGTCGGATCAGCCGCCAGCTCTATGACCCCAGCGGCACGGCGCAGATGCTTGTGCCGTTCCTGGACGAACTGTGCCGCGGGGTGATCGAGGCCACCGGGCGGTGCGATGTGACGCTCAGCGTGACTGGCGACCCGGCGATCGGGATCGAACCCGATGCCGCGATACCGACCGCGCTTATCGTCGCCGAATCGGTCGCCAACGCGGTCGAGCACGGCTTTGCCGGCGACCGTGCCGGGGCGATCGACGTGCGGGTGCTGCGCGATACCGCGAGTGGCGAGATCGTCGTCAGCGTCGACGACGACGGACACGGATTGCCCGAGGGCTTCGACGGCGGTGCGTCGTCGAGCCTGGGCCTGCGGATCGCGACGATGCTCGCCAAGTCGCGGGGCGGGCGGTTCGACCTCGCGCGTGCGGCGGGAACGCGGGCGACGCTGGTGCTGCCAGGAGCGTGAGCCGTTGGTCGTCATCCCCGTGAAGGCGGGGATAAATTCTGGCTAGTCGACATGAGACGCGCAGTTTTCGGCGATTATTGATCCCCGCCTTCGCGGGGATGACGAGAGGGGGGCGTCGGGTCTTGTGTCCCCAAACCACCGCTCTATCGTCTCGGCCGGGGAGGAGCGCCAGTTGACCGCACCATCACATCGCCGCGTGCTGACCGCCAGCTTCGTCGGCACGGCCATCGAATTCTACGACTTCTACATCTATGCGACCGCGGCGAGCCTGGTTTTCGGAAGCATTTTCTTTCCCTCGCACGACCCGAGCCTGCAGCAGATGGCGGCGTTCGCGACGCTGGCGGTAGCTTTCTTCGCGCGGCCGGTGGGGGCGGCGTTCTTCGGACATTTCGGCGACCGGATCGGGCGCAAGTCGACGCTGGTCGCGTCGCTGCTCACGATGGGCATCTCGACCACGCTCGTCGCGCTGCTGCCGACCTATCAACAGGCCGGCTGGATCGCGCCCTTTGCGCTGTGCGTGCTGCGCTTCGGCCAGGGCTTCGGTCTGGGCGGCGAATGGGGCGGGGCGGCGCTGCTCGCGGTCGAGAACGCCCCGCCGGGCTGGCGCGCCCGTTATGGCAGCGCACCGCAGATGGGGGCGCCGGCGGGGTTCATCGCGGCCAACGGCCTGTTCCTGATCCTGGGCGTGGTGCTGACGCCCGAGCAATTCCGCGACTGGGGCTGGCGCCTGCCCTTCGCGATCAGCGCGCTGCTGGTCGCGGTGGGCCTCTACATCCGCCTGAAGCTGACCGAGACGCCCGAATTCGCCCAGTCGCTGAAGGACGCGCCGCCGCCCAAGGTGCCGCTGGCCGAATTGCTGAGCGATCACTGGCGGATGCTGGTCGGGGGCACGGTCGGCGCGATCGCCTGTTTCGCGACCTATTATGTCGGCACCGCCTTCCTCCTCGGCTACGGCACCAAGACGCTCGGCTATACGATGCAGGCGTTCCTCAGCATACAGCTGGTCGCGATCCTGTTCATGGCCATCGGCATCTATTCGGCGGCATGGCTGGCGGACCGGCATTTCGACGAACGCCGGGTGTTGGCAGGCGGGTGCGTCGCGACGATCCTGCTGGGCTTCGTCATCGCGCCGCTGATGCAGGCATCGCTGTTCGGCGCCTTCATCTTCCTGTCGCTCGCGCTGCTGGCGATGGGCTTCGTTTATGGCCCGCTGGGTGCCTGGCTGCCGGGACTGTTCCCGCCGCGGGTGCGCTACACCGGCGCGTCGATGACCTTCAACATCGCGGGCGTGCTGGGCGGCGGGCTGACCCCGCTGATTTCGCAGTGGCTGACGCTTAAGGGCGGGCTCGCCTATGTCGGCCTGTACCTCAGCGCAGCGACGGCGCTCAGCCTGATCGCGCTGCTGCTCTTACGTCAACGACCGGCTGCGCCGGTTCCGCTCGAGGGGGTTTGACCATGATCCTGCCGCTGTTGCTCGCCGCCGCTTCGCCCTCCCCGGATTACGAGGCCGCGATCCGCGCGGATTACAAAAAAGACCTGGGCGCGCTGTTCGACTGGTTCCACCGCAATCCGGAATTGAGCTTCAAGGAGGTCAACACCGCCGCGCGGATGGCGGCCGAGTTGCGCAAGACCGGTGCGACGGTGACCGAGAAGATCGGCGGTACCGGCGTCGTCGCGGTGATGACCAACGGCGCAGGCCCGACTGTCCTTGTGCGCGCCGACATGGATGGCCTGCCGGTCAAGGAAGCCAGCGGTCTGTCCAGTATGTCGGTCGCGCGCCAGGTCGGCGTCGATGGCGTCGAGAGCCCGGTCATGCACGCGTGCGGCCACGACACCCACATCACCGCGATGGTCGCGACCGCACGGCGGCTCGCGGCGATGAAGGACCGATGGAAGGGCACGGTCGTGATGATCGTCCAGCCTGCGGAGGAACGTGTCGGCGGTGCGGCGGCGATGCTGAAGGACGGGCTTTACACGCGGTTTCCGAAGCCCGACTATGCGCTGGCCTTCCACGTTTCCGCACAGCAGCCGACCGGCACCGTCGCGGCGTCGGAGGGTATCCAATATTCGTCGGCCGACTCGGTCGATATCGTGGTGCCCGGCGTGGGTGCGCATGGCGCGGCGCCGAACTCCGGCAAGGACCCGGTCTATATGGCGAGCCAGATCGTGATCGCGCTCCAGGGCCTCATCAGCCGCGAACGCGCGCCATTGGTGCCAGGCGTCGTTACCGTCGGTTCGTTCCACGCGGGCACGAAGCACAACATCATCTCCGACGAAGCGCGGCTGCAGGTGACCGTGCGTGCGAACGACGAAAAGACCCGCGCGCAGTTGCTCGCCGGGATCAAGCGCGTCGCGGAGGGCGTCGGTCGCTTGAACGGAATGCCCGACGACAAGCTGCCGAAGGTGACGGTCAGCGAAGGCACGCCGACGACGATCAACGATGCGAAACTTGCCCGCCGCCTCAACGCCGCCCTGGCGCGCGACATGGGCCCGGCGGCGGTGATCCCGTTCGAGCAGAACGGCATGGGAGCCGAGGATTTCGCCTATCTCGTCCAGCCGGATCTCAAGGTGCCGGGTTATTATTTCGCGGTCGGCGGCACGTCGCGCGCGACACTGGAGGCGGCGGCGAACGGCACCGGGCCGGCGGTCGCGTCCCATCATTCGCCGCTGTTCAAGGTCGAGGCCGAACCGGCGATCGTGACGGGCGCGACGGCGATGACCGCGGCGGTGCTGGAGTTGCTGGGGCCGGCGAAGGCGGGGGATTGAGACGGTTTCAGCCCCTCGCCACGTTCAGGGAAGGGGCTTTGTGTCAGCCCTCTGCCCGCAGCAGCGTGATCTTCGCCTTGCCGTGGACCCGCTCGGCCTCGATCGCGAAGCCGGCCACTTCGACGTCCTCGGTCTTGCCCGTCTCGATGCTCACCCACGTCGCCGGGGTCGTCCAGCCGAGGCGCGCCAGCTTGTCGAGCGCAACGTTGCCGGCACCGCTGGCATAGGGCGGATCCATCATGATCAGGTCGAGCGGCACGCGCGCCGGGCCGATCGCGAGCACGGACGACGCTCGCACTTCCGCGCCCTTCGCGCCGAGCTTGGCGATATTTGCCTTGAGCACGTCCAGCGCTCCGCGATCCTGTTCGACGAACAGGCACGACGCTGCCCCGCGCGACAACGCTTCCAGCCCGAGCGCACCCGATCCCGCGAACAGGTCGGCGACCGCTAGGTCCTCAAAACTGCCGACGCGGCTTTGCAGCATCGAAAACAGCGCCTCGCGCGTGCGGTCGGCGGTGGGGCGGGTGGCGTCGCCCGCAGGCGCGACGAGCGGGCGGCCGCGCCACTGTCCGGCTATGATTCTCATGAACGGGGTTTCCGGGGCTTGCCGGGGCGGGCCTTCGGCTTGGCCTTCGCCCAGCCGGTGCCGCGCTTCGGGCGGGGAGTGGGGGCGGTCGGCTCGGCATCGGGCCGCGGTCCACGGGGGCGTGAGGTCGCAAGCTCGTCGCGCGTCTCGCGGCCTTCATAGGCTTTGGCAGGGCGTTCGCGACGGGTCCGGTTCGACCGCCCCCCCTCCTCATGCTCCGACGCAGGCCGGAACGTTGGCGATCGACGACCGGCGGCGGCCACGGTTCCGGCCCTCGCCGGAGCACGGGTTGGCCTTGTGGCGGGGGCAGCGCTCGCCTCTTCATGCCGGCGGGTCTGTTTCGCTAGGGTTACCCGACGTTCCACCGCGGGCTTGCGCTCGGCACGTGTTGCAGGTGCCTCCGCATCCGGCTGCGGCTCGCGCTTTGGCACCCGAGCCATCACCGGGTTCGCCCGCGCCTCCTCGACCGCCTTCGCCTTGTTGCCCTTCAGGCTGGCGCGGAACTGGATCAGGTCGACCTGCCGCACTTCGCCGATCCCGCCGACCGGCAGGTCTCCCAGCACGAATGGGCCGTAGCGCGTGCGGATGAGGCGTGACACCTGAAGGCCGAGATATTCAAGCACCCGGCGGACTTCGCGGTTCTTACCCTCGGTCAGGACCATTTCGACCCAGACGTTCGCACCGGTCCGGCGTTCGAGATTGGCGTCGATCGGGCCGTAGCGGACGCCATCGACCTCCACGCCCTCGATCAGATCCTCCAGCTGTTCCTGCGTCACGTCGCCATAGGCGCGCGCGCGGTAGGACCGCTCGACTCCGGTCGCGGGCAGTTCCAGCTGGCGCTTCAACTCGCCATCGGTCGTCAGCAGCAACAGACCTTCGGTGTTGAGATCGAGCCGCCCGACCGGCATCAGCCGCGGCAGGTCCTTCGGCAGCACGTCGTAGATCGTCTTGCGGCCGTTGTAATCGACCGCCGCGGTCAGCGTGCCCGCCGGCTTGTTGAACAGGAACAGCCGGGCGGGAGAGGCGTCCTTCACCGCCTCGCCATCGACGGTCACGCCGCGCAGCGAAGCGAGCAGAGTGGCGGGGGTGTCGACGGCCACACCGTCGATGGCGATCCGCCCTTCGGCGATCATCCGTTCGATCTCGCGGCGCGAGGCGACGCCGGCGCGGGCGAGCAGCTTGGCGATCCGCTGCGGCTCTTTCTGTCCTGAAGTCTGCACCGGCGCGCCTTAGCGTAAGGCGGTGGGGACTGACAAAAAAACTTTGCGTCCCGAACGTGTGTTGCGCGTTACGGCTTCGTAACCAGGTGTCACATCAGCGGAATTGAAACGAGGCCCATGCTGTTCGCCAGGAAGGAGCGCCGGATCACGCGAATCCTCGTCGTCGAGGATGAGCCCCTTGTCGCCTTCGACACCGAGCATTTCCTGGGCAGCGAGGGGTTCGAGATTGTCGGCACCGTCGACACAGTGGTCGATGCATGCGGCGTGATCGAGCGCGGGGAGGACATTCATCTGGTGCTGGTCGATGTGAACCTGTCCGACGGCAGCGGTGTGACCGTGGCGCAAGCCGCCGCGGATCGCGGGATCAAGGTCGTGTTCGTAACCGGCAACTGCCCGGGCGATGCGCGGGCGTTGGCGGTCGGATGTCTGGCGAAACCCTATGCCCAGCGCGACCTGCTGACCGCGATCGCGGCGTTGGAAAAGGTGATGGACGGCAAGATGCCGAAACGGTTGCCGTCGAGCTTCAAGCTGTTCGCGACGGTGGCGTGAGGCGTGTTCCTATCCGTCGTCATCCCCGCGAAGGCGGGGATCAATGGTCGCTGACACCATTGAGACTCGCAAACTTCAGCGACTATTTATCCCCGCCTTCGCGGTGACGACGCCTGAGGGGCAAGCTTTTACCAATTGGCCCTCCACCTGGTCATGGAACACGCGTATCCCATGCTCCAGCCCGCCCAGCGTCACCCGATCCAGCGACCCCGACGCCAGCCCCTGCTGACACAACGCCGCGGCCCTGAAGTCCTCCGACCCGAACACCCCGCCGTCGAGCAGCGCCCAACTGCGCTCCCAATGCTCGCGCGCCTTGTCGGTGGCAGGCGCTTGCGGGATCAGCATGAAACTCTCGACCAGCACGCGGTTCGCCGCCTGCGGCATCAGCACCATCAGATTGATGTAATCGGGGCTTGCCGCTAGCACGGTGCCGGGAAACATCTGATAGGTGAAGGTGATCGCGCCACGCAGCACCGCCCAGTCGCTGGCGTTGAGCGCCGCATCCTCCGCCGCGCGGCCCACGGCGGAGCGTTGATGCACGCCGATCGTGTCGGCCGCCGCCACGCCATCCTTGAAGAATTTGCCGATCGTATCTGCGTGCAAGCGGGAGAGGTGATAGCTCTCCAGAAACGCATCCATCACCAGCTTCCAATTCGCCGGCACGTCGTGCGTCCGGCGGCGGAACAGGTGGTGACCGGCGAGGTCGAAGGCGGCTAAGTCCGGTGCCAGCGCCGCGGCATCGGCGAAGTCGGCGGCGTCGTCGAACGCGAACCAGATCAGCCCCCCGATCTCGAGCGCCGGGAGTTCGCGCAAGCCGTACGCGGATCTGTCGAGCCCCGGAAAGCTGTCCCCCCGCGGCATGCCCGTCAGCCGGCCGTCGGTGGCATAGGCCCACGCATGATAGGGGCAGACCAGCCGCAGCGCCGTGACGCACGTATCGCCCTCGACCAGTCGCGTGCCGCGGTGGCGGCAGACGTTCAGGAAGACGTGGACGCGCCCCTCGCCATCGCGGGTGATCAGAAGGGGCTTGCCGAACCCATCGTGCGGCACGGCCATATTGCGATCGGGCAGCAGTGCGGACGGCGCGATGACCAGCGGTACTCGCTCGAAAATCGTCGCACGCTCGGCGATGTGGCGCGCGGGGTCGGTGTAAACCGTGGCATCGACATAGGTAACGGCGTCAGCACAATCCCCGCCCGCCGCCAGCCGCGCGGCGAGCGCCCGTTGTCCTTCGGTCGGTGCGTTCACCCTTCCTCTCCCGAATTTTTGGGTTAGTGTCGCGCCTTTGGGGCGTGGGAGCAAGTATGGCGGATATCGGACAGGTCGAACGGCCGGGCATTCTGGCGACGATCGCGCCCTATTTCCGCAAGCGTCCGTTCGCCGCGCTGTTGCTCGGCATCTCCAGCGGATTTCCGCTCACCTTGCTGCTCGGCACGATGACTTTCTGGCTAGCCCGGGTCGGTATCGAGAAATCGACGATCGGCTTTGCGGTGGGGCTGACCACGCCGTACACGCTCAAGTTCCTGTGGGCCCCGTTGATCGACCGCATCCGTCTGCCGATCCTCACCGGCTGGTTCGGCCAGCGGCGCGCGTGGCTGTTCTTCGTTCAGGCGCTTCTGTTCGGAGCGATCTGGATGCTTGGCGCGAGTGATCCCGCGCGCAACCTTGGGCTGTTCGCTTTCTGGGCGATCATGACGTCGTTCCTTTCGGCCACGCAGGACATCGTGATCGACGCCTATCGCATCGAAATCTTGCCCGACGAGGAATTGGCGCACGGTACCGCCGCGAACCAGCTTGGCTATCGCATCGGCAGTGCGCTGATCGCGGGCGTGGTCACGGTAGCGCTGGCGTCGCCGCAAGGGCTGAACCTCGGCTGGGCACTCGCATACGGTCTCACTGCCTTCTGCGTCATTCCAGGCGCTCTCGCCGCGCTTTGGGTCGGCCCCGGCGCCCACGAACGCGCGGTTGCCGTCGATCCGGAGGCGCGGGGCGGGTCGTGGCTGGAAACCACGATCGTCAGTCCGTTCAGAGAGTTCTTCTCGCGGCGCGGAGCGGTGCTGATCCTGCTGTTCGTCCTGATCTACAAGGTCGGCGACGCGATGGGGCAGGTGATGTTGAACCCTATGATTGTCGACCTGGGCTTCACCGACGCCGAATTCATCGCGATCAACAAGGTCGTCGGCCTGTGGGGGATCATCGTCGGCACCGCGCTCGGTGCGCCGTTCCTGGCGTGGCTCGGCATGGGGCGGGCGCTGTTCGTGTCGGGTATGCTGATGATGCTTAGCAACCTGACCTTCGCGGTACTGGCGTCGCGCGGGCATGATTCGACGTGGCTGGCGATTGCGGTGATGACCGAGCAGGTGACGAGTGGCATCGGCCTGACGGTCTTCGTGACCTATCTGTCAGGCCTGTCCAACCTTGCCTTCACTGCCACTCAGTTCGCGCTCCTCTCGTCCTTCGCCGCGGTCGGGCGGACATGGCTCTCGGCGCCTGCGGGGATTGCCGCGGAGCAATTGGGCTGGGTCGGCTTCTGGATTCTGACGACCGTCGTCGCGCTGCCGGGTCTGCTGCTGCTGTGGTTGCTGTGGCGCCGCGGATTCGTGGTCGAGAGCGTCCGCCGCGCCCGCGCGGGCGCCTCAGCCTAACGGCATCCCCAAATCGGCGAAGGCGATCCCGAGCGCGGTCGCCGTCGCCAGCGGGCCCTTCGCGTCGCGCGTGCCGAGCAGGTCGGCGAGCAGCAGATCCGCGGCGGCTTCGTTGGTCAGGCTCTTGCCGACGATAGCCAGAACCGCGCCTTCGCATCCCGTCATCCGCCCGCAGCACCACGGCGCGATTTGCAGCGGGCGGCAGGCGGCGGCGGACAGTTCGAGCATCAGCGTGCGCAGCAGGATCAGCGGGCGGCGGAAATCCTTGCCGAACGCGGTGACGAAAGCGTGCGCCGCCGCCGCGTCGTCGATGCCGTGGGCGCCCATCTGGCGAAAGGCGAACAGCAGCAGGCGCGGCGCGGGGTCTTCCGGCTGTAGCTGGGGCAGGATGGTGAAGGCGTTGGTCATGGGCGCGACTCTATTGCGAGATCAGGCCGGCATGTTCACCACTGCGCTATTGATAGTCAATCGCAATAACCATCAGTCCGGCAGCTCGTCGTTCTCCGCGAGCACTTCACCGGCTAGATAGAGCGAGCCGAGCACGGCGACCGCCTGCGTGCCGGCCTGGGCAAGCGCGGTGAAGGCGTGGCGAACACCGGGCGCGGTACGTCCAGGTACGCCGGCCGACCTGGCAATCGCCGCCAGCGCCTCTGGCGGATGATGATCGTGGCCCGGCGTCGGTACGCCGGTCAGCGACCGAGCAAGCGGCAGTATCGGCGCGAGGAAGCCGGCGGCATCCTTGTTGGCGAGCATGCCGACGACCAGGTCGACCTTGCGCCCCGCCGCCATCGTGGCGAGCGTTTCCGTCACGGCCCTTGCCGCGGGTTCGTTATGACCGCCGTCGAGCCAGACCGGGGTTTCGGCGGGTAAGCACCTCACCAACGGGCCATCCGACAGCTGCTGCATCCGCGCCGGCCAACGCACCGCGGTCGCAGCGGTGAACATCGCGGTCGGGGACACCCGAACCCGGTCCTGCGCGCTGAGCATCGCGATAGCGAGCGCGAGGTTCGTGATCTGGTGCTCGCCGGCGAGCGACGGCCACGGCGTGACGATCCATGGTCCATCGGCACAATAGCGATGCTCCGCCGTTCGCCGCTCCGGGTCGGTCCGGAACGTCCACGCCGCATTCTGCACTTGCAGGTCGGCCCCGGCTGCCTCTGCGATGGTTCGCACCGCGGCATTCACGCTGTCGGCATAGGACAGGGTGACCAGCGGCCTTCCCGGCTTGGCGATCCCCGCCTTTTCGCGCGCGATGGCTTCGGCTGTGTTGCCGAGGAAGGCCTGATGGTCGATCCCGAGTTGCGCGATGCCGCATGCCGCGGGGTCGACGACGACGTTGGTCGCGTCCAGCCGGCCGCCCAGGCCCACCTCTATCACGCACGCGTCGGCCGGCGTTTCGGCAAAGGTGAGGAAGGCCGCAGCGGTCGAAACCTCGAAGAAGCTGGCGCCGATGCCGTCGGCCACGTCGAGCACGCGGGCGAGCAGGGGGGCGAGTGCATCGTCCTCGATCAGTTTCCCCGCCACGCGGATACGTTCGTTGAAGCGGACGAGGTGGGGTGAGGTATAGGCGTGGACGCGATACCCCTCCGCCTCCAGGGCGGCGCGAAGGAAGGCGCAGGTCGATCCCTTGCCGTTCGTGCCCGCGACGTGAAACACCGGCGGCAGGCGCCGTTCGGGGTTGCCGAGCCGGTTGAGCAACGCGCGGATGCGACCCAGGCCGAGGATGTCGGCGCCCGGCGACAGCATCGTCAGCCGGTCGAGTTGCGCCTGGACGGCGGGGGAGGTGGAGGTGGCGTGGTCCATAGCTACTCCCTGTCCCCTTCAGACGAGAGGGGTGGGGAGAGGGGCCTATCCGCGAGCGTTGCTCTCGGTGAGACCTCCCCCTCTCCCAACCCTCTGACCTGAAGGGCAGAGGGCTTTCCTAGGCTACGCCGCCATCTTGCCGCCGGCGAGATAGCCGACCAGCTTGCCCAGCGTTTCCTTCAGCTCGTGCCGATGCGTCACCATGTCGATCAGCCCGTGGTCGCGGTAATATTCGGACGTCTGGAAATCTTCCGGAAGCTTCTCGCGAATCGTGCTTTCGATCACGCGGCGGCCGGTGAAGGCGAGCGTCGCGTTGGGCTCGGCGATCTGGACGTCGCCCAGCATCGCATAGGCCGCCATCACGCCGCCCGACGTCGGGTCGGTCAGCACGACGATGTAGGGCAGGCGCGCGTCATGCAGCATCTCGATCGCAACGGTCGATCGCGGCATCTGCATCAGGCTCAGGATGCCCTCCTGCATGCGCGCGCCGCCGCTGGCGGTGAAGACGATATAGGGTGCCGATTCGCGAATCGCCGCTTCGCAGCCGGCGATGAACGCCTCGCCAACGAACTGGCCCATCGATCCGCCCATGAAGGCGAAATCCTGCACGCCGATGACCGCGCGGTGGCCGTCGATCGTGCCGACCGCGTTCAGATACGCATCCTGCTCACCCGTATCGGTCCGGGCCGTCTTCAGGCGATCGGTATAGCGCTTCGAATCGCGAAACTTCAGCGGGTCTTCGGCAACGCGCGGATTGGGCAGCACAGTCCAGCTACCCTCGTCGAAGTGGTACTCGAACCGCAGACGCCCACCGATCCGCTCATGATGCTGGCACTTCGGGCAGACGTGCTGGTTTTCCTCCAACTCCTTCACGAACACCATCTGCCCGCACCCCTTGCACTTGTGCCAGAGGTTGTCGGGCGTCTCGCGCTTGGTGACGAAGGGGATCGCGTTGCGGACGCGGTCGATCCAGCTCATGATGTAGCCTTGCTGATGGCGGTTTTCAGGGTGTCGATATAGGCACGCACCGGCTCGGCGGCATCGGCGCCATGTTGCGCGACCAGATCGACGATCGCGGAGCCGACGACGACGCCGTCCGCGACCCGCGCGATGGCGGCGGCCTGTTCGGGGGTGCGGATGCCGAAGCCGACCGCGACGGGAACCTGGGTTGCGGCCTTGAGGCGCGCGACCGCATCCTCGATCGAGGATTGCGCGGCTTGTTGCAGCCCGGTGATTCCAGCGACCGAGACGTAATAGAGGAACCCGCTCGCACCATTCAGGACGGCGGGCAGGCGCGCGACATCGGTCGTCGGGGTGGCGAGCCGGATTGGGTCGATGCCCTTCGCCCGCAGCGCCGGCCCGAGCGCATCATCCTCTTCCGGCGGAATATCGACGCAGATCACGCCGTCGACGCCCGCGCCGGCGCAGGCTTCGGCAAACCATTCCGGCCCGCGACGCAGCATCGGGTTGGCATAGCCCATCAGGACCAGCGGAACGTCCGGGTGGCGCGCGCGGAAGCCCTTGGCGATCGACAGGATGTCGGCGGTGGTGGTTCCCGCACCCAGACTGCGGATGTTCGCCGCCTGAATCGCGGGACCATCGGCCATCGGATCGGTGAACGGCATGCCCAGCTCGATCACGTCGGCGCCCCCTGCGACGAGCGCGTCGAGGATGACGGGCGTCGCGGCCGGCTTCGGGTCGCCCGCGGTCACGAATGTGACGAGCGCAGGGCCGCGCGTGAAGGCGGTGGCGAGGCGGGTGCTCATTGGATGTGCCCCCGATCGCGCAGGCGTTCGATCACGCGGAAGTGGAAGAATGCCCACGTAACTACGGGCCCAACGAAAATCATGCGAAGCCAGCCGCTATTGTCGTTGTAAAACGGCTCGATGCCGAACCATGTCGCCAGAGCGCGCCCAATTACCTCAGCGGCAATCAAAGCAAGCACTGCCGTTACCACGAACTTCGTAAGGCTCCCACCTGCCGCGCTCATATCTCCACCCCAAGCGCTTCAGCGACGGTGAAGATGTCCTTGTCGCCGCGCCCGCACAGGTTCGCCAAAATGACCTGATCGCGGTCCATTTCTCGCGCGCGCTTGGTCACGGCGGCGATCGCGTGGCTGGGCTCCAGCGCCGGGATGATGCCTTCGGTCCGGCAGAGCAGCTGGAAGGCGTCGAGCGCTTCGGTGTCGGTCACGCTCGTATATTCTACGCGGCCGATGTCCTTCAGCCAGCTATGCTCCGGCCCGATGCCCGGATAGTCGAGGCCCGCCGAGATCGAATGCGCCTCGGCGATCTGACCGTCGTCGTCTTGCAACAGATAGGTCTTGTTGCCGTGGAGGACACCCGGGAAGCCGCCGGCGAGGCTCGCGGCGTGCTTCGCGTCCAGTCCTTCGCCTGCCGCCTCTACGCCCAGCATCGCGACGTCGGCGTCGTCCAGGAAGGGGTGGAACAGCCCAATCGCGTTCGACCCGCCGCCGATCGCCGCGACAAGCAGGTCGGGGAGGCGCCCGGTGCGAGACAGCATCTGTTCGCGCGCCTCGCGGCCGATCACGCTCTGGAAGTCGCGGACCAGTTCCGGGTACGGATGGGGGCCCGCCGCCGTGCCGATGATGTAGAAGGTGTCGTGGACGTTGGCGACCCAGTCTCGCAGCGCCTCGTTCATCGCGTCCTTCAGCGTCGATGCGCCCGACTTCACCGGCCGCACCTCGGCGCCGAGCAGCTTCATCCGGAACACGTTCGGCGCCTGCCGTTCGACGTCCTTCGCGCCCATGAAGATGGTGCAGGGGAGACCAAAACGCGCGCAGACGGTGGCGGTCGCGACGCCGTGCTGGCCTGCGCCCGTCTCGGCGATGATCCGCGTCTTGCCCATGCGGCGCGCGAGCAGGATCTGGCCGATGCAATTGTTGATCTTGTGCGCGCCGGTGTGGTTCAGCTCGTCGCGCTTGAACCAGACCTGCGCGCCCTTGCCGTCGGACGCGCTTTCCCGCAGCGCCTCGGTCAGCCGCTCGGCATAATAGAGCGGGCTCGGCCGGCCGACATAATGTTCGAGCAGGTCGTCGAACTCGGCGGCGAATTCCGGATCGGCCTGGGCCGCGCGATATTCGCGCTCCAGGTCCAGGATCAGCGGCATCAACGTCTCGGCGACGTAGCGGCCGCCGTAATCACCGAAATGCCCGCGATCGTCGGGCTGGGCGCGGAAGGAATTGGGAGCGTTCATACGTGCCGAACCGCTTGGAGGAAGCGCGCGATCCTGTCCATATCCTTCACGCCGGGCGCGCTTTCGACGCCGGAGGAGACATCGACCAGGGTCGCGCCCGTTCGGGTGGCCGCGGCGGCGACATTGTCGGGATCGAGCCCCCCCGACAGCGCCCAGGGCAGGGGATGGCGATGGCCGTCGAGCAACGCCCAGTCGAATCGCAGCCCCATGCCGCCGGGCAGCGCCGCGCCCTCCGGCGTCTTAGCGTCATAAAGAATGCGATCGGCAGCGCCGACAAAACTGCGCGCCGCGTCGAGATCGGCACGGGTCTTAACTGCGACCGCGGCCCAGGCCTCCAGCCCCGTCCGCCGCTTCAAGGCAGCGACACGCTCGGGCGCTGTCTTGTGGAGTTGCATAATGTCGAGCTCCCCCGCCGCGACGGCGGCATCGACCAGCGAATCATCGGGATCGACGAAGACGCCGACAATGCCGACGTGCGCGGGCACGCGCGCCGCCAGCCCCTGCGCACGGTCGAGGCCGACATGGCGCGGGCTGGGCGGGAAGAAGACCAGGCCGATGTGGCGCGCGCCATGGCGGATGGCGGCATCGGTCGTCTCGGGCGTCGACAGGCCGCAGATCTTGGCAGAAACGGACATGGCCCGCGCCCATGCCGCGCGCATCAGGGACGGGCAAGCGTCCCGAGCGGCTTTTCGAGCACCGTCATGAACAGCGGCGGATCGAGCGGGATGGGGAAATCGCGCCGTTCGCCGGTCGCGACATAGCCGCGGCGCAGATAATAGGCGATCAGCGCGGCACGGCTTTCGATCACCGTCATCTCGATCCGGTCAGCGCCGAACAATGCCACTGCGGTGGCCTCGGTCGCGGCGATTAATTGCCGGCCGATGCCGCCGGCCTGCAACTCGGGCTCGACGCACAATTGGCCGAGATAGGCGAGTCGATCGCCGCGGTCGGCGACCGCGACGCATCCGACCGCGCGTTTGCCGAACCACGCGGACAGCAGCCGCTGGCGCGGATCGCTGACGATCTGGGCAAGCACATCTCCGGTCGTCCGTGGCCCGGTCAGCAGATCCGCCTCATGCGTCCAGCCGCGCCGGGCCGTCTCGCCGCGGTACGCACGCTCGATGACCGGATGCAGCAGCGCGAGGTCAGCGGCGGTGGTGCCGCGAATCTTGAGCGGGTTCCACATCGCTCAGCGGGTACACGGTCCAAGCTGCGCCAGGACGAAGGCATAATCTTCGCGCGCGATCGCCGCGTCCATTGGCTCCATCGCCGCGACCGAGCGATCAGGGAGGACGCGCGGCAGGCCGCAGGCGAGCCGGTACCATAAAAGCGTGTCGCGCGCGGGCGGGCCGCCGGCTTCGTCGACGATTTCGCTGAGTGCCACGGCCCAGCGGCGCTGTTCGCCCGGGCGCCGGAGAATCGACAGGGATACCGGTCGATTGTCGGCCGTCGTCAGGAATATCTGCGTCTCACCTTCGCCGGGCAACGATCCTGCGACATGGAAGGCGTTGCCGACCGCGCGGATCGCCGGTGGGGCGTCAGCGGCGACGACTTCGCGGGAAATGCTGCGGATGCGAGCGTCGAGCGTCGGCGTCCAAGGCTGCTGCCCTTCGGCACCGAGCAGCTGAATTTCCCCTGCGCGCCCCGGCACGGGCCGCGCGAACAGCAGGACGCGCATCTTCTTGAGCTTCGGCGCCTTGCCCCGCGCATCGAGCGGCACGTCGGCCAGGTAGGATACCTGCGCAGACACTTCCGATGGCCCGCGAATCAGGGCTTCGACATCGGCGACGATGTAGAATCGCACAAACCCCGGGCGGACGTCGGGTGCCTCAGCAGGCTTCAATCGGGTCGCATCGCGGATGGTGGCGTCGATAAGAAGAGGCGCGGCGATGACCCGGTCTGCGACACTTGCATAGGATGCAATCGTTTGCGGCTGCGCGGCGGAATTCTGCGCACTTTGCGACGGAAATGCGGCGAAAACGGCCACAGCGAGCGCGAGCGGCTTCGAAAGGTTAACGCGGGTAAACATGATCGAAAGCGTTAGCGCGACGCCCCTGAACGATACAGAAATTATTTTGTCGTTTTCCGTCCGTACGTTTGTTGCGCCCGACAAAGCGTTTGCGTCATCGGAACCATGTGATAGAGCCGCATGGCCCTGTCGCGCGATGGCATAACGTCTGCGGCAGAAGGTGGGCAGTGGTAGAGGACCGAGACACTCGTGTGCATACCGCCACCCACCTCAGTCAGTCATGAGGGAGTTTCGTAGCTGAATGGCCTACGCTGACAAGAATATGAGCGGGAGCAGGGTGGTGGCGCTTGTCATCGTCGCCCTGATCCACGCCGTGATAGGCTACGCCTTTGTGACGGGCCTCGCCTATCAGTACATCAAGAAGACCCAGGAAAAGCTGACGACGTTCGAGGTCGAGGAGCCGCCGCCCCCGCCGGAGGAGGTGCCTCCGCCGCCGCCGCCGCCGGATCAGCCGTCGACTCCGCCACCGCCGGTCCTTGTCACCCCGCCGCCGATCGTACAGACGGTCGCGCCGCCGGTGGTGATGCAGGCGCAGACGACGCCGCCGCCGGCTTACACGGCGCCGCCACCGGCTCCGCCCGCGCCGCCTGCGCCGCCGGCTCCGCCTGCGCCGCCGGCACCCCCGCGGATCAGCCAGAAGGCTGGGCTGAAGGGTAACGTGAGCCAGTTCTTCGGACCGGACAACTATCCGCCGACGGCTCGCCGTGAAGGTGCCGAAGGTCGAGTCGCCGCGACACTGACGGTTGGCGTGGACGGCCGCGTCACCGATTGTCGGGTCACCTCGTCGAGTGGCAACCGCGACCTCGACGACGCGACCTGCCGTATCTCCCGTAGCCGCGTGCGCTTCACGCCGGCGAAGGACGATGCGGGCAACCCGGTGGCATCCAGCTATCCGTTGGCGATCCGCTGGCAGCTGGAACAGTAAGGACCTTGCCGGTGTCACTGCGCACCGGCCGCTCCCCTCGAATTCTCACCAAGATACGCTTTTCGTAAAAGGACCAACCGAGCAATGATCACCACCATTCTCGCCGCGGCAACCAAGGGCGCGGCAGCGGGCGAAAACCCGTACGGCCTGTGGGCGGCACTGGAACAGGGCGGCACGATCGCCTGGACCGTGTTCCTCATCCTCTGCGCCTTCTCGATCGTTTCGTTCTACATCATGTTCACGAAGCTGTTCGAGCAGCAGAAGGTCATCAACCAGGCCAAGCGCGTCCGCACCGGCTTCTGGACGTCGAACTCGCTGCGTGAAGGCGCCGCCAAGCTCGAGAAGAACTCGGCCTATCGTCAGATCGTCGACGACGGCATCACCGCGCAGGACCAGCATGCCAAGCTGACCGATCCGGTCGAAGCGCACGACTGGCTGCACGGCTCGCTCGCTCGCTCGGAAGCGGCGATCAATGCCAAACTCGGCACCGGCCTCGCCTTCCTCGCGACCGTCGGTGCGACCGCGCCGTTCATCGGTCTGTTCGGTACGGTTATCGGCATCTACCGCGCACTCATCAAGATCGGCGCTGCCGGTCAGGCGTCGATCGACGCGGTCGCCGGCCCGGTCGGTGAAGCACTCATCATGACCGCGCTGGGTCTGGCCGTCGCGGTTCCGGCCGTGCTCGCCTACAACTGGCTGCAGCGCCGCAACAAGTCGATCGCCGAAGACCTGTCGGCCTTCTCGAACGACGTGCTGGGCTTCCTGGCGTCGAACGGCGCTGTCCGTCCGGCCGTCGCCAAGGGTGCCCCGGCCAAGCCGGCCGCTCCGGCGAAGCCCGCTGCGACGACGACCGCCGGCCAGGCCGGTGGCGTGCAGACCAAGGCGTAATGGGACTGCCGGGACCGCGACGGGCTTCAGGTCCTGCGCGGTTCCGGACCAGCCCCGGACGGTTCTTCAGGGAGCCGTAAAGGGCCGACACGTAGAATAGGAAAAGCTCGCAATGGCGATGAGTTCAGGTGGTGGCGACGACTCCACCCCCATGTCGGACATCAACACGACGCCGCTCGTCGACGTCATGCTGGTGCTCCTCATCATCTTCCTGATCGCGGTTCCGGTCGTGGTCCAGTCGATCCCGCTGACGCTGCCGAAGGTGGCGTACGAAGTCACGACGACGAAGCCGGAGAACGTCCTGCTCTCGGTCACCGGCAATGGTGATCAGTGCACGGTGGTCTGGGGCATGACCCCGGTGACCAGCCAGGAACTGCTCGATCGCGGCGTCGCCAAGCTCAAGGGCGTGGTCGATCGTCTGGGATCGAACATCACCCCGGACGACATTCCCGAAGTGCACATCCGCGGTGACGTGAACACGCCGTATAAGTGCATCGGTGGCGCAGTCTACACGATGCAGTCGGCAGGCTACGCCAAGGTCGGCTTCATTTCCGAACCGCCCGCCGGCACCGGTGGCGTTCGCCAGTAAGCTGCTGCGGCACAGTCTAGGAGTATCTTGAAATGGCTATGAGCGGCGGCAAGGACGACGGCGAGCCGATGATGGAAATGAACACGACGCCGTTGATCGACGTCATGCTCGTGCTCCTCATCATGTTCATCATCACGATCCCCATCCAGACGCATGCGGTGAAGGTCGACCTCCCGCAGAACTCGAACAACCGGCAGGACATCCAGTCGGACAAGAACACGCTGACGATCGACCCGCAGGGCCAGACCTACTGGAACGGCGCGCCGATCGACGAAGTGACGCTGCGACAGTATCTCGACCGCACGGTCGTGATGGCACCGCAGCCGGAACTGCACTTCCGTCCGGACCCCTCGGCCCGGTACGAGAAGGTCGACCAGGTTCTCGCGATCATCAAGCGCGCGAACGTGTCGAAGCTGGGCTTCGTCGGCAACGAACAGTATCGCAACGCCTTCTGATCCTTTGCCGGATCGAACAGCGGGATGCTGATGCAAGGGGTGGCCACGGCCGCCCCTTTTTTTGTCCGCCGTTATTGCGAGAGGTGAGTGGGCAGCGCCGCCGTCCCGCGCTAGGGACGACGCCATGCGTTGGACATCCGCCCTGGCCATCTACGTCCTGTTCTGGGCGTTCTCCGTCTTCCTCGTCCTGCCGTTCGGCGTGCGGACCACCGACGAAGTGGGTGGCCAGCGGATTCCCGGGCAGGCCGATAGCGCCCCGCATCATTTCGCCGCCGGCCGGATCGCGCTGCGCGTCACCGTCGTCGCGACGATCCTGTTCGGCGTGTACTATGTGAACTACGTGAATGGCTGGGTGACACCGGAAATGCTCGACTGGACGCGCGGGGACGCCGCTACGGGGTGAGCCCCAGGCTCGCCTTGCCGCCGACCTTCCACGCGGGTGGCGCATCCTGACTCGCGACACGATCGACGAGCGTGTAGAAGAAGCGGTTGAAATCCGCCGCGGCCTTCCAGTCGATCGCCTGTCTCAGATCGTCCTTCGGCGTGTGGTACCCGGTGACATACCAGCGGCGATAGATCGCCTCGCTCGCGCTGCCGGGGCGATAGCCGAAGACGAAGCTGGTCGCCGGCACGCCCGCCTGTAGGAACGGCCAATGGTCCGATCGGCGCAGCAGGTTGCGCTCGGGCTCGGGATCGGCCTGCACCGCGACGCCCATCGCCTGCGCGACCGCCCGGGCATCGTCACCCAGCGTTGTCGCATCCAGTGCATGGACCGTCAGCAGCTTCAGCGGAAAGATCGGGCGTAGCTGATCGAGATTGATGTTCGCCGCCATCCGCGCGCGCGGGATCGTGGGATGATCGAGGAACCAGCGCGTGCCCAGCAGCCCCTTTTCCTCGCCCGTCACGATCGCGAACAGGATCGGCCGGCGAAACCCCTTGCCGTCACGCCGTTCGGCCAGTCGCACCAGCAGCGCGACATAGGCCGCATCGTCGAGCGTCCCGTCGTACAGCCCATCGCCGTCGACCGGCGTGCCGCGTCCATAGCCGTCCAGATGCGCGGTCAGCACGATCGCCTGGTTGGCCAGCGCCGGGTCGGTGCCGGGCAGGATGCCGATCACGTTCGATGCGCCGAGGCTGCGGTGGGTCATCGGGAATCGGGCGGTAAAGCGCGTGGTCAGATCGAAGGCGGGCAGGGGGCGTCCTTCGCTACCGGCCGCGATCAAGGCGGCGGCGTCGTGCCCGCTGCCAGCGAGCACGGTCGTGAGCGCGCCCGCGCGTAGTGTCATCTGCGGCAGCGACGCCGGGACGACCAGGCTGCCGCGAATCCGCACCGATCGCGCATAGGCATAGGGCCAGCGGGGCGGTTCGACGGTGAAGCCGGGGTCGGCGATCGTGATCAGCCCCTCCGCGCCGCCCTTGCGCAGGGCCGCCACGCGATCGGCCGGGGAGGGCATACCCGCCCGCCGCGACCCGTGGCAGAGGACGATCTTGCCCCGGACATCGCCCAGCGCGTCCGCCGCGCAATAGCCGCGATAGGCAAGCGGATAGTCGATCGCCTGCGGCACCTGTCCCGGCAACGCGTAGAGATCGTGGAGGAAGCGCAACGGGCGACCGCCGACATGGATCGTCGCGCGGGGGATCGCCATCTCCTCCATCGGCACGCGCTGGAACCATCCGCCGGCCTCGCCTGTCGGTTGGACGCCCGCCTTGGCCAAGCGCTCTGCCACGAGCGTGGCGGCACGTTCATGGCCCGCGCTGCCGACGTCGCGACCCTCCATGACGTTGTTCGACAGCGCGGCGGTCATGGCCCACCAGGCGCGCGTATCGGGATCGACGGTCGCCGGGGCGGATTGCAGGATCAGCGGGGCGATCAGGGCAGCGAGGGACACGGGCAGGATCTCCGCGGGACGACAGGCGCCGACTGTGGCGTATAGAGCCGATTTGACCACAGAAAAATCCATGTTCCACACTTGTTCTCGCGGAACATGTGGCGTACGTAGTCGCAGTTAAGTTGAACAGGGCAACTGGATGCCCTAGCGATGGAGCTCCCCACATGGCAGCGAACCTGAAGGTCATCGACAGCGGCATGGCAACGAATTCTGATCGGCAAAAGGCATTGGATGCCGCTCTCGCGCAGATCGACCGCGCGTTCGGCAAGGGCTCGGCAATGAAGCTGGGCCAGAAAGAAGCGATGCAGGTCGAGGCGATCTCGACCGGCTCGCTCGGACTCGACATCGCGCTCGGCGTCGGCGGCCTGCCGCGCGGTCGCGTGATCGAGGTCTATGGCCCGGAATCGTCGGGCAAGACGACGCTGGCGCTGCACGTCATCGCGGAGGCGCAGAAGAACGGCGGCACTGCGGCCTTCGTCGATGCCGAACACGCTCTCGACCCGGTCTATGCGAAGAAGCTGGGCGTCAACATCGACGAACTGATCGTGTCGCAGCCGGATACCGGCGAACAGGCGCTGGAAATTACCGATACTTTGGTCCGCTCCAACGCGATCGACGTGCTGGTGGTCGATTCGGTCGCCGCGCTCGTGCCGCGCGCCGAAATCGAAGGTGAGATGGGCGATAGCCACGTTGGCCTGCAGGCACGCCTGATGTCGCAGTCGTTGCGCAAGCTGACAGGCTCGATCAGCCGTTCGCGCTGCATGGTGATCTTCATCAACCAGCTGCGCATGAAGATCGGCGTGATGTACGGCAACCCGGAGACGACGACGGGCGGCAACGCGCTGAAATTCTACGCCTCGGTCCGCCTCGACATCCGTCGCACCGGGCAGATCAAGGACAAGGAAGACATCATCGGCAACGCGACCCGCGTGAAGGTGGTGAAGAACAAGGTCGCCCCGCCGTTCAAGCAGGTCGAATTTGACATCATGTATGGCGAAGGCATTTCGAAGATCGGCGAGATCCTCGATCTCGGCGTGAAGGCGGGCCTGGTCGAAAAGGCGGGTGCGTGGTTCAGCTACGACAGCATCCGCATCGGTCAGGGTCGCGAGAATGCCAAGACCTTTCTGAAGGAAAATCAGGAGCTGACCGATCGTCTGGAAAAGGCAATTCGCCAGCGCACCGAAAAGGTCGCCGAGGAAATGATGACCGGCCCGGATGCCGAGGACGATCTCTGAGGCCTTGGGTGTCTCGGTCGCATCCGCCGGCGGATCGTCGGATCGATGCGATCATCTGGAAGGGCTCGTCGCGCGCGGCGGGCCCTTTCGTTTTTCAGGCGGCGGTGGATGCGCGCCGCATGTCTCAACTTTCTCAACTTTGCGAGGGACGGGGATGACCAGCCCCACCGACTGGACCGGCCGCGTCGGCGATGTATGGGCCGCAGAATGGCGGCGCACCGACCGCAGCTTCGCCGACCTGTCGCGTCATCTCGATGCGGCGATACTGGCGGTGGCCCCGGACAGGCCGTTCCGGGCGCTCGATATCGGTTGCGGAGCGGGCGGCACCAGCCTCGCCCTCGCGACGACGCGAACGGACGCGACGATCATCGGCGTCGATCTGTCCACGTCGTTGGTTGACATCGCCAACGATCGCCTCATCCGCGCCGTGCTCTCGCGTGGGCGGATTCCCGGCGCCATATGCGGGTCGAGCGACGCCCATTCGGATCGGCCTGCTCCGGAGCAGGGCGGGGCGGTTGGAAATGTCACCTTCCTCGCCGGTGACGCGCTCGATCTCGCCACCGTCCACGCACCGTTCGACCTGCTCTATTCCCGCCACGGTGTAATGTTCTTCGACGATCCGGTCGCCGCCTTCGCAACGCTGCGCCACGCCGCGGTGCCGGGCGCGCGACTTATCTTCTCCTGCTTTCGAAATTGGTCGGCCAACGCCTTCGCCACCGCTCCGGCCGAAGCGCTCGGCCTGTCTCCACCAGGATCGGGGCCCGGTCCGTTCGCCTTTGCCGATCGCGACCGTGTTGCGGGCATCCTGGCGGGGGCGGGATGGCGTGATGCGCACGCGACGCCCGTCGCTTTCGCCTACCGTGCCGGCGGCGGGACCGATCCGCTCGGCGATGCGCTCGAAATGCTGCAGCGGATCGGACCTGCTGCCGCCGCGTTGCGTGGGATGGCGGACGGGGACCGCGGCGCCGCGATCGATCGCTTGCGCGGCGTCATCGACCGCTATCGCACCACCGATGCGGTCGACTTCCCTGCCGCCGCCTGGATATGGTCGGCCAAGGCCTGACCCATGAGTGAGAGGATGCCGATGACGCTGACGGTCCACCACCTCGAGAACAGCCGCTCGCAACGCGTGCTCTGGCTACTGGAGGAACTGGAGTTGCCCTATGCGGTCAAGCGCTACGACCGCAATCCGGTGACGATGCTCGCACCCGGCGAGCTGCGCCAGGTTCATCCGCTGGGCAAGTCGCCGATCCTGACCGATGGCGAGCGCGCGATCGCCGAGACGGGAGCGATCGTCGAATATCTCGTCGAGAGGGCAGATGGGAAGCTCGGCGCGCCGGCGCACCGCGACGGGGTGCTCCGCTACCGTCACTTCCTCCATTATGCCGAAGGCTCGCTGATGCCGCCGCTCTTGGTGAAGCTGGTGCTTGGTCGCATCCCATTCCTCGGCAAGCGCGCGCAAAAGCGTATCCAGCCGATGATCGACGTCCATCTCGACTGGGTCGAGCGCGAACTCGCCAGTCGCCCATGGTTCGCCGGCGACGAGATGACCGCGGCCGACGTCATGATGAGCTTTCCGCTGGAGGCCGCCCGCAGTCGCGCCGGGCTCGACGCCAGCCGCCCGGCGACGATCGCTTGGCTGGAGAAGATCCATGCCCGCCCGGCGTACCAGCGGGCGCTGGCAGCGGGCGGACCGTACGCGTACGCCTGACGCCCGAACGGGGAGGGGACGCCCCCTCCCTCAGACTTTGCGGAAGCTGTCGACGTCCGCCGCGGGTCCTTGCCCGCTTGGGGCCTGGGGCGCGTCGATCACCGGGCTCTCGATCGGGTCGAGCCGGTCGCCTTCCCATTTGGCGATGACCGTCGCGGCGACCGCATTGCCCACGACGTTGGTCGCCGATCGACCCATGTCGAGGAAATGGTCGATCGCCAGGATCAGCAGCAGGCCCGCCTCGGGAATGTCGAAGAACGACAGCGTGCCGGCGATGACGACCAGGCTGGCGCGCGGCACGCCCGCGATGCCCTTCGACGTGATCATCAGGATCAGCAGCATGGTGATCTGATGGCCCAGCGTCATCTCGATGCCATAGGCCTGCGCGATGAACATCGTCGCGAAGGTCATATAGATCATCGAGCCGTCGAGGTTGAACGAATAGCCGAGCGGCAGCACGAAGCTGGCGATCCGCGGCGGCACACCGAACTTGTCGAGCGCCTCCAGCGTGCGCGGATAGGCGGCCTCCGACGATGCGGTCGTGAAGGCGAGCAACAGCGGATCGCGGATGTATTTGACCAGCAGCCCGGTGCGCGTGCCGACCAGCAGATAACAGATGCCGATCAGCACGCACCACAGCAGGCCGAGCGCGATGTAGAAGGTCAGCATGAAATAGCCGAGGGTGCCGAGGATTTCGGGGCCGCGCTCCGCCAGCGTCGCCGTCACCGCCGCGAACACGGCGAACGGCGCGAACCGCATGACGTAGTTGGTCACCTGCAGCATCACCTGCACCAGCGCCTCGATCCCCTTGACCAGAGGTGCCGCCTTCTCGCCGACCGCGGTGATCGCGACGCCGATGAAGACCGAGAAGATGACGATCTGCAGGATTTCGTTGTTCGCCATCGCCTCGATGCCAGAGGCGGGAAAGACGTGGGAGACGAAATTTTTGAAATCGAACGCCGCCTTGTCGACGCCGCTCGTCGCATCGGCCGGCGGAATCGGGATGCTCAGGCCGACGCCCGGCTGGAACAGGTTCACCAGTATCAGGCCGAGCGTCAACGACAGCAGGCTCGCGCCGACGAACCACAGGATCGAGCGTAGTCCGACACGTCCCAGCGCCGCGGTGTCGCCCATGTGCGCGATGCCGACGACCAGTGTCGAGAAGACGAGAGGCGCGATGATCATCTTGATCAGGCGCAGGAACACGGTCGTGACGATCGACAGATAATAGGCGATCGACTTCAGCGTCGCCGCCCCCGCTTCGGTGCCGTCGAAGATCGCGTTCAGCACCAGGCCGCAGACGATGCCCGCGATCAGCGCGCCGAGAATATAATAGGTCAGCCGCTTGGCCAAAGAATCTCTCCCCGAGAAGTGCCGTATAGGGAAGGGGATTGCGACCGCGCGGTCAAGCACCCTATCGTTCGAAACCATGATCCTGACCCGTCGCACCCTCGTCGCCGGCGCCGCCGCGCTGCCGCTTCTCGTCCGTCCGGGGCTGCTCCGCGCGGCCGAGCCGGACCTGTCCGAACTGCGCGACGTGACGACGGTCGCGGTGCCGATCGGTGCGGTAGAGCGCGCGGCGCGGGTCGCCCGGGCGCAGGCGCTGATGAAGGCCAATGGCATCGGCGCGGTGCTGATCGAGCCGGGATCGAGCCTGATCTATTTCACCGGTGTCCGCTGGGGACGCAGCGAGCGACTGACCGCGGCGGTTTTGCCGGTCGAGGGCGACGCGTTGGTCGTCACGCCGTTCTTCGAGGAACCATCGGTGCGCGAATCGCTGGGCATCCCTGCCGAGGTTCGCGTGTGGCAGGAGGATGAAGACCCGCTGAAACTGGTCGCCGCGTTCCTAAAGGAGCGCAGGCTCGACGCCCGACCGATCGGAATCGAGGAGACGGTGCGCTATTTCGCGGTCGACGGGTTGAAGCGAGCTCTCCCCAACGCGCGCCTCGTGTCGGCGAACCCGATCGTGCGGGGGTGTCGCATGGTCAAGACGCCGGCCGAAATCGCGCTGATGCAGCTTGCTACCGACGTCACGATCGCCGCCTATCGCTTCACCGTGCCGCGGGTCGAGGTCGGCATGACCGGCGCGGAGATCGGTGCGATGATGAGCGCGGCGACTCGCAAGCTCGGCGGTAGCCCGGAATTCTCGATGGCGTTGGTCGACGAGGCCGCCGCTCTGCCCCACGGAACGCGCAAACCGCAGGTCGTCCGTCAGGGTTCGGTCGTGCTGATGGACTGCGGGTGCACCGTGCAGGGTTATCAGTCCGACGTGTCCCGCACCTTCGTGAAGGGCAGCGTGCCTACGGCGGTGCGCAAGGTCTGGGACGACGTCCGGGCGGGGCAGGCAACCGCCTTCGCCGCGGCCCGAATCGGGGCGACGGCCGGCAGCGTCGACGACGCGGTGCGCGCAAGCTACGAGGCGAAGGGCTACGGCCCACGCTATCGCCTGCCGGGGCTGTCCCACCGCACGGGGCATGGGATCGGTATGGACGGGCACGAGCCGGTGAATCTGGTTCACGGGGAGACGACGACGCTCGCGCCGGGCATGTGTTTCTCGAACGAGCCGGGAATTTATCTGCCGGGCACATTCGGAGTGCGGTTGGAGGATTGCTTTTACATGACGCCGGCGGGGCCGAAGTGGTTCAGCGAACCCCCGGCGTCGATCGACGCGCCGGTGTAAAAGCCGGCTCCCTTGACGGAGTGGGGGACATCAGGTCAGCCCCTTGCCGAACATCGCCCGCTTGCCGCGCCAGCCGGCCAGCGCCCTCTTCGCATCTCGCCCGGCAGCGCTCGCAGTCCCCAGTGCGGCCTGGGCCCGGGCGCGCACCGACAAGGTCATCGGGTCGTTCGGCCGCCGCTTCAGCGTCGCGTCCGCTTCGGCCAGCGCCGCGCGGGCATCCCCCATGGCCAATCTGGCTTCTGCCAGCGACCGACGCGGCGGATACCACCACACCGGCGGATCGGAATATTGGGAGATCGGCTTGGCCTCCTCGATCCTGGCCGCCGTGGCATAGAATTTCACCGCCTTGCGCGGGTCGTCGTCGAGCATGGCCGCGCGTCCGCCGAGCACCAGCGCGGCGATCTTCGCCAGCGTCTTGCCCTCCTTGTCGTCGAGCGTGCGCATCTGCGCCGCGATCGCATCCGCCTCGGCGCGCACCTCGGCCGCCTTGCCCAGCCGCGCCAGCGCCTCGCCGCGGGCATAGTGCCAGAAGGCGCGTGCGTAGGGCAGCTTGGGCTGGGGCAGGGCGAGCACCTTCGCCGGCTCCGCGAAGCGCCCTTCCGCGGCATAGCCCATGCCGGCGATCGCCTGCCAGAAGACCGAGCCCTTTTCCCGCCGCGCGGCGACGTCGACCAGCGGGTCGCTGAGCAGCAGTGCCGCGTCCCTGTCGCCCGACATCATCGCGCCGCCCACGCCGAAATGGACGTTGTGCGCGTGGTACGGCAGGTCCCAGACACCGTCCGGCCCGGTCATGCCCAGTCGCTTGGCGTTTTCGATCCCCAATTTCACCGCAGCGACATTGGCGTTGGCGGCGTCCTGATAGCGGCCGATCCAGTAATAGGTGTGGCTCGGCATATGGACGAGGTGGCTGGCCTTCGGCGCCAGTGCACGCAGGCGGTCGGCATAGGGTGTCGCGCGGTCGGGCACGTCGGCAATTTCGGTCGCGTGGATGTAGAAGTGGATCGCCGGCGAATAGTCGGGGTTGCGCGCCAAGGCGTCCTGCAGCAGCACGACCGAACGGTCGATCATCGGCCGCCCATTCTTCTTTTCCCGCGTACCGGCGAGCAGCATCGCATCCGCCGCCAGCGTCCCGATCGCGATGTCGGTCGGGTTGGCGCGGGCCAGCGCATCCATCGCGTTCGCATAGGCGATGGCGCCGGCATTGGGTTGGCCGGGTCGATAGCGTAGGACGAGCGCATCGGTCAGCGCGCGTTCGAGCGGCGTGCCGGACGTTGCCGCCAGCGCCTGCGCCTGCTTCGCACGCACATGCAGCTTCGCCGTCTCGTCCGCATCCTTGTCGTAGTTGAGCGTCGGCCCCGACGCCCAGGCATCCCCCCAGGCGCACATCGCGCACGCCGGATCGAGCCGCGCAGCCTCCTGCATTGCCGCAATCGACGCCTTGTGCGCAAAGGCAGCGCCCAACTGCATGCCGTTGTCGAAGAACGCCTGCGCCTGCGGCACCGTGGTCGAGATCGCCCAACCGCCCTTGCCATAGCCTTCGAGCAGCGTCGGCCGCTTCGCCGCGACGTCGTCGCCACCGCAGATCGGGTGGGCGGACGCCGGCGGGCTCTCCGTCTTCGGCAGGTCCTGCGCCCCAAGTGCCGGCATCAACAGCGCGGCCAGTGCCCCCGTTACGTATAATCGCATCGCCGTTCGTCCCGACACTACCACGTTCGGGCGCTTGAGTGCAGCCCGCGCCTCGCCTAAGTCGCCACCCCATGACCTCGACCAACGACATCCGCCGCTCGTTCCTCGATTATTTCGGCAAGACCGGGCACCAGATCGTCCCCTCGGCGCCGCTCGTTCCGCAGAACGATCCGACGTTGATGTTCGTGAACGCCGGCATGGTGCCGTTCAAGAACGTGTTCACCGGCCTCGAAAGTCGTCCCTATTCGACCGCGACGTCGAGCCAGAAGTGCGTCCGCGCGGGCGGCAAGCATAATGATCTCGACAATGTCGGCTATACCGCGCGTCACCACACCTTCTTCGAAATGCTCGGCAACTTCTCGTTCGGCGATTATTTCAAGGAACAGGCGATCACCCATGCGTGGACGCTGCTGACGAAGGAATGGGGGCTGCCGGCGGACAAGCTGACCGCGACCGTCTATCACACCGACGATCAGGCGTTCGATCTGTGGAAGAAGATCGCCGGCCTGCCGGAAGAACGCATCATCCGCATCCCGACCAAGGATAACTTCTGGGCGATGGGGTCGGACGGGCCATGCGGACCGTGTTCGGAGATCTTCTACGACCACGGCGACCATATCTGGGGCGGTCCGCCGGGATCGGCGGAGGAAGACGGCGACCGCTTCGTCGAGATCTGGAACCTCGTCTTCATGCAGTTCGTGCAGGAAGCGGACGAGATCGTCGGTGACCTGCCGCGCCCGTCGATCGACACCGGCATGGGGCTGGAGCGCGTCGCTGCCGTCTTGCAGGGCGTGCATGACAATTACGACACCGACACGTTCAAGGCACTGATCGCCGAAAGCGGCGCGCTGACCGGCACGGCCACGACGGGCGACACCCAGGCAAGCCATCGCGTCATCGCCGATCACCTGCGCTCGGCGGGCTTCCTGGTCGCGGACGGCGTGCTGCCGGCGAACGAGGGCCGCGGTTACGTGCTTCGCCGCATCATGCGGCGCGCGATGCGCCACGCCCACCTGCTGGGTGCCAAGGATCCGCTGATGCACCGCCTGGTGCCGTCGCTGGTCGCCGAGATGGGCGGCGCCTATCCCGAACTCGTCCGCGCGCAGCCGCTGATCGAAGCGACGCTGCTACAGGAGGAAACCCGCTTCCGCCGCACGCTGGCAAATGGCTTGCGCCTGCTCGACGACGCGACCGGTACGATGGGCGAGGGCGACACGCTACCCGGCGAAACCGCATTCAAGCTCTACGACACATACGGCTTTCCCTATGATCTGACCGAGGACGCGCTGCGCCCGCAGGGCATCGCGGTCGATCGCGCCGGTTTCGACGCCGCAATGGCCGAGCAGAAGGCCGCGGCGCGTGCGGCGTGGAAGGGTTCGGGCGCCAAGGCGTCGGACGACGTCTGGTTCGACATCGCCGAGGAAGGCACCACCGAATTCACCGGCTACGCCAATGACGTCGGCGAAGGCCAGGTCATCGCCATCGTCAAGGATGGCGCCCGCGTCGACAGCGCCGAAACCGGGGACACCGTCGAAGTGCTGGTCAACCAGACGCCCTTCTACGCCGAAAGCGGCGGCCAAGTCGGCGACGCGGGGACGATCACCGGCGACGGCGTGACGGCGACCGTCACCGATACGCAGAAGCATGTCGGCAAGCTTCACGGCCATGTCGCGACGATCGACGACGGCACGCTGAAGGTCGGCGACATGGTGAAGCTCGCCATCGACCGCACCCGCCGCGCGCAGATCCGCGCCAACCACTCGGCGACGCATCTGCTGCACGAAGCGCTGCGCCAGCGCCTGGGCACCCATGTCGCGCAGAAGGGCTCGCTGGTGTCGCCCGACCGCCTGCGGTTCGACGTGTCGCACCCGAACAGCATGTCGCCGGCCGAACTCAGCGACGTTGAGACGAAGGTCAATGCCCAGGTCCGCGCGAACACGCCGGTCACGACCCGCCTGATGACGCCCGACGACGCGATCGCGATGGGCGCAATGGCGCTGTTCGGCGAGAAGTACGGCGACGAAGTTCGCGTCGTGTCGATGGGCACCGAAGACGGGGGCAAGACCTATTCGGTCGAGCTGTGCGGCGGCACGCACGTCAACGCGCTCGGCGAAATCGGTTTGCTCAAGATCGTCGGCGAAAGCGCGGTCAGCTCGGGCGTTCGCCGCATCGAGGCGCTGACGGGCGAGGCCGCCCGTGGTTACCTTCAGTCGCGCGATGACAAGTTGAAGGAAGCCGCGGCGGCGCTGAAGGCGTCGCCCGACGAAGTGCCGGCGCGTGTCGCGACCCTGGTCGAGGAAAAGCGTCGCCTGGAGCGCGAGCTGGCCGAGGCCAAGAAGGCGCTGGCGCTCGGCGGCGGTGGCCCGGCGGAAGCGGCTGGACCGGAGACGATCGGCGGTGTCGCCTTCGTCGGTCAGGTGCTCGACGGCTTCGAAGCTAAGGGCCTGCGCAGCGCGGTAGACGAGGCAAAAGCGCGGATAGGGTCGGGCGTCGCTGCGCTAGTCGCGGTCAACGACGGCCGCGCAACGGTGGCGATCGGCGTGACCGACGACCTGAAGCACCGGCTGAACGCGGTCGTTCTGGTGAAGGCTGCGGTCGCCGCCGTCGGCGGCCAGGGCGGTGGCGGTCGCCCGGACATGGCGCAGGGCGGTGGCCCGGATGGCGCCCATGCGGCCGCGGCGCTTGACGCTGTGCGTACCGCGCTCTCCGCATGAAAAAACGCCCCTCCCGGATGGGGAGGGGCGCCTTGATGGTTATGCCCCGGCAGTCGCCGCGGTGAATTCCGGCGCGGTCATGCCGATAACCAGTCCGACCCGGCCGGTGGCAAAACCGCCCTTGGGCAGGCGCACGTCCTTGCCGGCGGTCGTCGTCAGCGTCACGAATTCGGCGTCGACGGCCTTGATCGTGCCGAGCTTGGTCGATCCGTCGCGAGCGAACACTTCGGTGCCGGCGGCCAGGCGCGTCTGCAACTCGGCCGCCGCCTTCGCCTGCTGTTCGGCGAAGCTCGCGTCGAGCTGTGCCTTGGTCAGCGCGATGATCGGACCCGTCGGGGTCGGCGTCATGGCGTTCAGCGGATAGCTGACCTTGTTCGTGCCGGTGTTGATGACGGCCAGGTCGCCGTTGATCGCTTCGATCGTGCCGACGTCGCCGTTTGCGGTGTCCTTCACGGTCACGCCTACGGCCGGGCCTTGCGGCGCAGTCTGGGCGGCGGGGGCGGGTGTTGCAGGCGTCGCAGGCGCAGTCTGAGCCAGCGCGGCCGGCGCCGCGGCAGTGCCGATCAGCAGGGCGGTCGCGAGAAACTTCATCGATCTTCTCCAGTCTTGGTGTTGGATCGCAAGGGGAACGATCCGGGACTGGATAGGGTTTCCTGACTGAACTGCGACTGTACCGAGCGTCAGCCAAGCTCACCTGTGCGCCGAACGCGGCGGATGCGCGGTTCGCGGTCCAGATCGGCGGCGGCCTTGATTTGCTGGCGCATCTCATCGCGCTTCTCGTGGATCGAGGCGATCACCGGCCCCATCGCCACGCCGATGTCGACCAGCACGGCTTCCGACAGCTGGAGCGAGCTTTCGAGCGTCTCGGGCACGGCGTCGGTGACGCCGGCCCTGTAAAGTTCGGCGGCATGCGCCGCATCGCGGGCACGGGCGATGATCGGCAGGTTCGGCACCCACGCCCGCACGCGCCGCGCTAGGCTGACGGTCAGCACGGGATCGTCCATCGTCAGGATCAGCGCGTCGGCGTGGCCCAGCCGCAGCCTGTCCACCATTTCGGAGCGCGCGACGTCGCCGAAGATGACCGGGTAGCCGTCCTTGCGCGCCGCATTCACCCCGTCGATGTCGGCATCGACCGCGACGAAGGGCTTGCTGTGGACGCGCAGCATATCGGCCACGGTCCGTCCGACGCGTCCGAAGCCGATGATGACGGTGCCGGGGCGGTCGGCATCGACTTCCGGGTCGGCAAGCCGTTCCTGCCGGTCGATTCGCCGGGCGATGCCTTGGCCCGCCTTTGCGAGTAGGGGCGTGATCGTCAGGCCGATCGCGGTGACCGTCGTCCAGAACGCCGCGGTCGAGGGCTGAATGAGCGCCGCCTGCGTCGCGACGCCGAGCACGATCAGCGTGGTTTCCGACGGGCTAGACATCAGCACCCCCGTCTCTGCGGCGGTGCCGGTGCGGGTGCCGGTAAACTTGAGCACGCCGGTCGTGACGACGATCTTGACCGCCATGACGCCGACGATCGCCGCGAGAAGCGACGGCCAGTTCGCCATGATGAGCCGCAGATCGAGCTGCATGCCGACCGTCAGCAGGAACACGCCGAGCGCGAGTCCCTTGAACGGCTCGGTCATCACTTCGACCTCTTCGCGATACTCGGTTTCCGCGATCAGCAGACCCGCGAGTAGCGCACCGACGATCGGCGAGAGGCCGGCGGCGGTTGTGATGAGACTGGCGACGATGACGACGAGAAGGCTGGCGGCGAGGAATAGCTCCGGGTTCTTCGTCCTCGCGGCCTGGGCGAACAGCCGCGGCAGGAAGAAGCGACCGGCGACGTACAGCGCCGCCACCGCAATCGCTCCGCGGATAGCGACGGTACCGAGATTCGCCCAGCCATCGCTGCCCGCCGTCGGCGCCATCGCCCCCAGCGCGAAGATGATCGGGACGAGCGCCAGGTCCTCGAACAACAGCATCGCGAATGCCGGCCGCCCGACCTGGCTCGCGGCGCCGACGAGTGGGAGGACGAGGGCGGTCGAGGACAACGCCAGTGCAAGTCCTAACCCGATCGACCCCGACCAGGCCTGTCCCAACACATGCAGCCCCGCAGCGATGATCGCCGCCGCCACCAGCAACTCGAACGCTCCCAGCCCGAACACCAGCCGTCGCATCGTCCACAGGCGCTTGAACGACAGCTCGAGTCCGATCGAGAATAGCAGCAGGATGATGCCGAGTTCGGCGAACGGCTCGATCGATTCAGGATCGCTAATCGTGACGTAATAGAGCCACGGCGCCTGCGGCAGCATCGTGCTCAGTCCGGCAGGTCCGACGAGGATACCGACCAGGATGAACCCGATCACCGGGCTGATGCGGAACCGCGCGAAGGCCGGGATGACGATGCCCGCGGCACCGAGGATGACGAGAGCGTCCGAAAACTGATGATTGCCGAGGTTAAGCGCCATGCCGAACTTTAGGCAGTGATTGTTACGCCTGTCACCCGCATTGAGGCCATCTTTGCCGCATCGCGACACGGATCATGCAAAAAGCCCCGGCCGCACTGGGCGACCGGGGCTTTTTGTCACCGAAGTCGGCGCGACCGGCTTACTGCCAAGCCGCCATCTTCGTTTCGAGGTTCTGGCGGACGGCCTCGAAGAACTGCTCGGTGGTCATCCACGGCTGGTCCGGGCCGATCAGGATGGCAAGGTCCTTGGTCATCTGGCCGCTTTCGACCGTTTCGATGCAGACCTGCTCCAGCGTCTCGGCGAAGCGGGTGACGTCGGGCGTGTCATCGAACTTGCCACGGAACTTCAGGCCGCCGGTCCAGGCGAAGATCGACGCGATCGGGTTGGTCGACGTCGCCTTGCCCTGCTGGTGCTGGCGATAGTGGCGCGTCACGGTGCCGTGCGCGGCCTCCGCCTCGACGGTCTTGCCGTCGGGCGAGAGTAGGACCGAGGTCATCAGACCGAGCGAGCCGAACCCTTGCGCGACCTGGTCCGACTGGACGTCGCCGTCATAGTTCTTGCACGCCCAAACGAACTCGCCGCTCCACTTGAGCGCCGAGGCGACCATGTCGTCGATCAGGCGGTGTTCGTAGACGATGCCCGCTTCCTTGAACTTTTCGGCGAAGCCTTCGGTGTCGAACACTTCCTGGAACAGGTCCTTGAAGCGGCCGTCATAGGCCTTCAGGATCGTGTTTTTGGTCGACAGATACACCGGCCACTTCAGGTTCAGACCGTAGTTGAACGACGCACGCGCGAAGTCGCGGATCGAGTCGTCGAGGTTGTACATCCCCATCGCGACGCCGGCCGCGGGGAAGTTGAACACTTCCTTGTCGATCTTCTCGCCGTTCTCGCCTTCCCAGACCATGCGCAGCTTGCCCGCACCCGGCACCTTGAAGTCGGTCGCGCGATACTGGTCGCCGAACGCGTGACGGCCGACGACGATCGGCTTGGTCCAGCCCGGGATCAGGCGCGGAACGTTGCTGATGACGATCGGTTCGCGAAAGACGACGCCGCCCAGAATGTTGCGGATCGTGCCGTTGGGCGACTTCCACATTTCCTTGAGGCCAAATTCCTCGACGCGCGCTTCGTCCGGGGTGATCGTCGCGCACTTCACGCCGACGCCGTACTGCTTGATCGCATTGGCCGAATCGATCGTGATCTGGTCGTTGGTCTCGTCGCGCTTCTCGACCGAGAGGTCATAGTACTTCAGGTCGATGTCGAGGTACGGCTTGATCAGGCGCTCACGGATCCATTCCCAGATGATCCGCGTCATTTCGTCGCCGTCGATCTCCACGACGGGCGTCTTCACCTTGATCTTCGCCATGCTCTTTTCGTCCTTCAAACGAGGGTTTGAGGCGCGTCTAGGGGAGGGGGCGGCGGGGATCAACCGTGGCGAAAGGATCATTGCCGTTCGCGCCGCTCGGGCTTAGCTGGTTGGATGGGGAACAGCTGTTTACCGACGTTGGTACGGGACGGCGCCGAGCGTCGCCGCGGTGCCGCCCTGGCGGACCTGTCCGCCCTCTGCGCGGTGGCTTCGGCTGTCCCGGTGGATCGCGCGGGCGTGCGGCCTCAGGGGATCGCGGCACTCCGGCCCTTTCTCGAAACCAAGGGCGCGATCGGGTTACTCGCGGCAACCGTCCTAGGTCCCGGTACTCGGGCGGTTCGGGCAATTCTGTTCGACAAGTCCGCGGCGGCGAATTGGTCGCTCGGTTGACACCAGGATCGCACGATCTGCGTGCGTGATCGCGCGGATGTCCCAGGCTTCGGCCCGTGGACCACCAAGTCCGGTCTGCATCATGTCGAACCGCCGTTCGATATTCTCGCACGCATGGTCACGCTGCGTGTCCACCTCGACGATGTGCCGGACACCAATGCGCCGCTTCTGATCGCGCTGGGGTCGCACCGTCTTGGTCGCATACCTGTTGCCGAGGTCGAAGCCACCGCGCGAGCGAGCGCCGTGTATCGATGCATTGCCGAAGCGGGCGACGTGTGGATGTACGCGACGCCGATTCTGCACGCGTCGGAGGCTGCGGTGACGCCGACGCGGCGCCGGGTGCTGCAGGTCGACTTCGCGAATGCCGATCTGTCAGCCGGCCTGGAATGGACAGGCGTCTGACCCGCGCGACGCGGTGAAGGATCGTTCGCACCGCATCCGTCGTTGTCACGCTATGCCACCGCGTCTAGTCCATCCGTAATGACTTCGCTTCGCAAGCCCGAAGGCCCCGGCGGCCTGTCCATTATGACGACCGTCAAGTGGCGTTTTCCCAGCGTTCACTCGGAAGGGCGCAAATATACCGTGATCGCGGGCGGCCTTGCGCTGCTGGCGCTATGGCTGGGGGGGTGGTTCTGGGCGTGGCCGTTCATCGGCCTGACGATCTGGGTTGCTGCGTTCTTCCGCGATCCGATCCGCACGACGCCGCAGGGGGAGGGGCTGATCGTTTCGCCCGCCGATGGCTTGGTCACGATGATCGAACGCGTGCCGGTGCCGCGCGAACTCGCCGGGCCGCAGGGTCTGGGGGACGCGCCCTTGGTGCGCGTGTCGATCTTCATGTCGGTGTTCGACGTGCACATCAACCGTACGCCGATCTCGGGCACGGTGCGGCAGGTCGTCTATATTTCGGGCAAGTTTCTGAATGCCGATCTCGACAAGGCGTCGGACGAGAACGAACGGCAGCACTTCATCGTCGAAGGCGCGGACGGGGCGAAGGTCGGCTTCACCCAGATCGCCGGGTTGGTCGCGCGGCGAATCATGACATTCGCCAAGGTCGGCGACATCGTCGCGGCGGGCCAGCGGATCGGCCTGATCCGCTTCGGCAGCCGCGTCGACGTGTACCTGCCCGACGGCTGCGAACCGCAGGTGGCGCTCGGCCAGCGTGCGGTTGCTGGTGAGACGATTATCGGCCGCGTCGGCGGTCAGAAAGCGATTGGCGTTGCCCAATGATACAATCCGCGAGCCGCGCTTTGGTTTGAGACGCCGTGACCGATCGGATCGTGCCGATCGCGGCATTCCGCTGCGAGCGTTCGTGCCGAACGCCATCACCGCGCTGGCGCTCTGCGCCGGCCTGACCGCGATACGCTATGCGATCGGCGGCGACTGGGAGCGTTCGGTCGTCTTCATCATGGTCGCCGCCGCATTGGATGGCATCGACGGACGGATCGCGCGGATGCTGCGCGGCGAGAGCCGGTTCGGTGCCGAACTCGATTCGCTCGCCGACGCGATCGACTTCGGTGTGACGCCGGCGATCGTCATCTACCTCTGGTCGCTTCAGGCCGAGCCGCGGATCGGCTGGATCTGCGCGCTCGTCTATGCGGTGTTCGCAGCGCTTCGTCTCGCACGGTTCAACGCCCGCATCGATGTCGCAGATCAGCCGCACAAATCGGCGGGATTCCTCACTGGCGTGCCGGCCCCTGCCGGTGCCGCCCTTGCATTACTGCCGATGTATCTGTGGTTCGTAACCGGCGAACCGTGGCTGCGCTCGCCGTGGTTGATGGCGCCGTGGATCGCGCTGATCGCGGTGTTGATGGTGTCGAGCTTTGCGACCTATAGCTGGTCGTCGCTGAAGCTGCGCCGAAACATAAGATTCGAAGCGATCGTGGTGGTCGTCGCAGTCGGGGCTGCAATCATCTCCGCCCCGTGGCAGACGCTGAGCGTCGTGACCTTCCTCTACCTGCTGACGCTGCCGTTCAGCGTCCGGTCGTATGCGAAGATCAGGCGACAGCGCGCTGCGGCGATCGCGGCGACGCCGCCACGCCCTGCACCCTGACGTTGCGCAGGTTGCTGCGCGCTGGAACCGGTGCGGGCAGGGTCGGGGTCGCGACAGGGCCGTTGGTCAGAAGATCGACGATGCGCGAAAATTGCGGCGCAATGGTCGCCCAGATCGTCCAGACCGACGCCACGAAGGCCGCGGCGAACATTGCGTATGAGAGAATTGCCATCACCCTTGGGCTCCCTGCCGAGCTTCGTTGACCCGAAACTCAATGAATCCAGACGCTTGACCACATATGTTGTTCCAGAACAGCTGGAACATGCGCTCTGTTCGAGCGGTGGTGCTGTTATGTTCTGCCAACGTTCCGGGTGTCAATCTCTTTTTGTTCCAATTTGCGCACTTGCGTGTCCGGCGGATTTCGACTAAGCGCGCCGCCTCAACCCCGCATGGGAAGCACATAACCCGGTGCCCGCCGGCGCTTTTAGCGCATCAAACGGCCGGTCATCGCTTCCCAGAGGCTTAACCGGAAAGGACCTACCCTATGGCGGCTCCCGTCGTCTCCATGCACGCCCTGCTCGAATCGGGCGCGCACTTCGGCCACCAGACGCATCGCTGGAACCCGAAGATGAAGCCGTACATCTTCGGCGATCGCAACGGCGTGCACATCCTCGATCTGTCGCAGACGGTTCCGCTCTTCGCGCGCGCGCTCGATTTCATCAGCGCGTCGGTCGCCAGCGGCGGCAAGGTGCTGTTCGTTGGCACCAAGCGCCAAGCGCAGGAACCGATCGCCGAGGCTGCGCGCAAGGCCGGTCAGTATTACGTGAATCACCGCTGGCTGGGCGGCATGCTCACCAACTGGAAGACCATCTCGGGTTCGATCAAGCGCTTCAAGGCACTGGACGAGCAGCTGTCGGGCGACACCGCCGGCCTCACGAAGAAGGAAGTCCTGCAGCTGACCCGCGAGCGCGACAAGCTCGAGCTGAGCCTGGGCGGCATCAAGGACATGGGCGGCGTGCCGGACATCATGTTCGTGATCGACGCGAACAAGGAAGAGCTGGCGATCAAGGAAGCCAACACGCTTGGCATCCCGGTCGTCGCGATCCTCGATTCGAACGTCAGCCCGGATGGCATCGCCTTCCCGGTTCCGGCGAACGACGATGCGAGCCGTGCGATCCGCCTCTACTGCGAAGCCGTCGCGATCGCGGCGACCCGCGGCAACCAGCAGGGTCAGGCCAAGCGTGGCGTCGACATCGGCGCCATGGACACGCCGCCGGCTGAGGAAGCGCTGTCGAGCGATCCGATCGTCGAGCAGCAGGCCGCTTCGGCCGCCGAGGGCGAGCAGCAGCCCGCCAACGCGTAAGCGTCGCTGAACCGTAACATCGGCGGGGCAGGGCGCACACACGCTCTGTTCCGCCGCGTTCGTATTCAACTCAGAAGGAATTTCACATGGCCGACATCACGGCTTCGATGGTCAAGGACCTGCGCGAGAAGAGCGGCGCGGGCATGATGGATTGCAAGAAGGCGCTGGCCGAGAATGGTGGCGACGTCGATGCCGCCATGGACTGGCTGCGCACCAAGGGTCTCGCCGCCGCGGCCAAGAAGTCGAGCCGCACGGCCGCCGAAGGTCTGGTCGGCGTCGCGGTTGCCGGCACCAAGGGTGCGGCGGTCGAAGTAAACTCGGAAACCGACTTCGTCGCCAAGAACGACCAGTTCCAGGACTTCGTGAAGGAAGTCGTCCAGATCGCCCTGGCGAACGGCGACGACGTCACGGCGATCAAGGCCGCCAAGATGCCGTCGGGCACCACTGTCGAAGACGCGCTGACCAACAACATCGCGACGATCGGTGAGAACCAGTCGATCCGCCGCGCGAAGCACCTGGAAGTGTCGCAGGGCGCGGTCATCCCCTACGTCCACAACGCGCAGTCTCCGGGCCTGGGCAAGATCGGCGTGCTCGTCGCGCTCGAATCGGACGCCGGCGTCGACGTGCTCGAGCCGCTGGGCAAGCAGATCGCGATGCACGTCGCGGCCGCCTTCCCGCTGGCGCTGGACGAGAGCGGTCTCGATCCGGAAGTGCTGGAGCGCGAGCGCGCCATCGCGCGCGAAAAGGCAGCCGAGAGCGGCAAGCCGGCCGACATCATCGAAAAGATGGTCGAAGGCGGCGTGAAGAAGTTCGCCAAGGAGAACGCGCTTCTCAGCCAGCTGTTCGTCATGGACGGCAAGACGCCGGTGTCGGACGTCATCGCCAAGGCGGGCAAGGGCGCCGGCACGACCATCGTGCTGAAGGACTATGTCCGCTTCCAGCTCGGGGAAGGCATCGAGAAGGAAGAGAGCGACTTCGCCGCCGAGGTCGCTGCGACCGCCGGTATCACGAAGTAAGCTCGCTCCCGTCCTGAGGGCGGGATAAGAGTTGGCAAAGCGGCGCGGTCCCCCTAGGGTCCGCGCCGCTTCCGTATCTATCGTAACGAGTTGTTCCGCACCCATGAGTACGCCCCGATTCAAGCGCATCCTGCTGAAACTCTCGGGCGAAGTGCTGATGGGGGACGGCGGTCTGTCGATCGATCCCGATACGATCGGCCGCGTGGCCGCCGAAATTGCGGACGTGCGTGCGCAAGGCTATGAACTGTGCATCGTCGTCGGTGGCGGCAATATCTTCCGCGGCATCTCGGGCGCCGCGCGCGGCATGGACCGCGCGACCGGCGACTATATGGGCATGCTCGCGACCGTGATGAACGCGCTGGCCGTGCAGAACGCGCTGGAACAGATCGGCGTCCAGACCCGCGTCCAGTCGGCGATCCCGATGGCCAGCGTCTGCGAACCCTTCATCCGCCGCCGGGCAGAGCGCCATCTGGAAAAGGGTCGCATCGTAATCTTCGCGGCGGGCGTCGGCTCACCGTTCTTCACCACGGATTCGGGTGCGGCGCTGCGCGCGGCCGAGATGAAGTGCGACGCGCTGTTCAAGGGCACCTCCGTCGACGGCGTGTACGACGCCGACCCGAAGAAGGTTGCGAGCGCGACCCGTTATCCGACAGTGACTTACGACCGTGTCCTCTCCGACAATCTGAAGGTAATGGACGCGTCTGCCGTTGCGCTTTGCCGCGACAACAATATCCCGATCGTCGTGTTCAACATCCGCGAACGCGGCAACCTCGCTCGCGTGCTGGCGGGCGATGGCACCTCGACGGTCGTTCAATCTGCGCAGGAGAATTGAGACATGGCCGCCTATGACAAGTCCGACCTCGAACGCCGCATGGCCGGCGCCGTCGAAGCGCTGAAGCATGACCTGGTCGGTCTGCGTACCGGCCGCGCGTCGGTCAACATGCTCGATCCGGTCACGGTCGAAGTCTACGGCAGCCACATGCCGCTCAACCAGGTCGCGACCGTCTCGGCGCCCGAGCCGCGGCTGCTGAGCGTGCAGGTGTGGGACAAGTCGAACGTCGGCCCCGCCGACAAGGCGATCCGCTCGGCGGGCCTAGGTCTCAATCCCATCGTCGACGGCCAGACGCTCCGCCTGCCGATCCCCGACCTGACGGAAGAGCGCCGAAAGGAACTGGCCAAGCTGGCCGGCAAATACGCCGAGAACGCCCGCATCGCCGCCCGCAACGTCCGCCGCGACGGCATGGATGGGCTGAAGACCGACGAGAAGAAGGGTCTGTTCGGCGAAGACGAGCGCAAGCGCCACGAGGCGGAGGTTCAGAAGCTGACCGACGCGACCATCGGCGACATCGACGCGGCGGCGGCGGCGAAGGAAAAGGAAATTCTCGGAAAGTGACGCGCGAACGACGCTGCGCGTCGTTCAGGTCGTGCCGGGGGCACGACCGGCGCGGCACTCCTCGGGCCGCACGCCGATGACCGCTCTCCGTCACGTCGCGATCATTATGGACGGCAACGGGCGTTGGGCCAAGGCCCGGTTCCTGCCGCGCATCGCCGGCCACCGCAAAGGGGTCGAGGCGGTGCGCAAAGTCGCGCGTGCGGCGCGGGAGCAGGGCATCGAGGTGCTGACGCTCTACGCCTTTTCCAGCGAGAATTGGCGCCGCCCGGCCGAGGAGGTCGGCGACTTGATGGGGCTGCTGCGGCGGTTTATCCGCGAGGATCTGGAAGAGTTCAACCGCGAAGGCGTGCGGTTGCATATCATCGGCGCCTATCGCGCGCTGGCGCCCGATCTGGTCGAGCTGATCGACGATGCCGTCGCACAAACCGCAGATAATCCGGGGCCAACCCTGGTCATCGCGCTGAACTATGGCGCGCAGGCGGAAATCGCCGCGGCGGCGCGCAATCTGGCGATCGCGTCGGCGGCCGGCAACCTCGATCCGGAAACGATCGACGAACGTCTGTTCGAAGGCGCGCTGCAATCGGGCGCCTTGCCGCCGGTCGACCTGCTGATCCGCACGTCTGGCGAGCAGCGGTTGTCGAATTTTCTGCTGTGGCAGGCGGCTTATGCCGAACTGCTGTTCGTCGATACGCTCTGGCCCGATTTCGACGGCGCGGCACTCGCCGACGCGGTCGCCGCCTTCGCGGCGCGCCACCGCCGGTTCGGAGGACTGTGATGGGTGATCTCGCCAAGCGGACGATGTCGGGCGTCATCCTGATCGCGGTGGCGGCGATCTGTCTGGTACTGGGCGGGTTCCCGTTCTGGCTGCTGACCGTCGTCGCCGCATTGCTGATGATGGCGGAATGGGTTTCGCTCCACACGCCCGGCGTCGCGCGCAACAAGCAGGTCGCGCAATTCGCGCTGGTCATTCCGCTGGCGATCCTCGGCCCGCTGGCCGCCGGGCCGGGCTTCTTCGCGCTCGGACTGATCGCGGGAGCGGCCTTTTTCATCGCGATCATCACGCGCAACGGGCAGTTGGGCTGGGGGGCGATCTATGTCGGCCTGCCGGTGCTCGCGGTGTTGCTGCTACGCGCGCAGCCCGGTTCGGCAGGGCTGCTGCTTGCCTTCTGGGCGATGGCGCTCGTTTGGGCGACCGACATCGGCGCCTATTTCGCCGGCCGCACGATCGGCGGCCCGAAGATTGCGCCGGCGATCAGCCCCAGCAAGACATGGGCGGGCCTGATCGGCGGGATGATCGCCGCCACGCTGTTCGCCTTCGCGTTGCATGTCTGGGGCGGGTTGCCGTTTCGTCTCGTAATGTGGACGCCGTTGCTGGCGATTCTGGCTCAGGCCGGCGACTTTTACGAAAGCTGGTTGAAGCGTCGCGCCGGCGTCAAGGATTCCGGCACGCTGCTGCCCGGGCACGGCGGCGTCATGGACCGTCTGGACGGCCTCGTCCCCGTGGCGCCCGTCGCCGCCATTCTTGTGGAGTTGCCGAAGTGGCTGGGATGAAGAGCGTCACGATCCTCGGCGCGACCGGATCGGTCGGCACCTCGACGCTCGACCTGGTCGAACGCGCGCCCGACGATTTCCGCGTCGTCGCGCTGACGGCGAATTGCGACGTGGCGAAGCTGGCTGCCGCCGCCCGCCGTACCCGCGCCGAACTGGCGGTGGTGGCGGACGAAAGCTGCCTTGCCGACCTTCGTGCGGCGCTCGCCGATACCGAAACGCGTGTCGCCGGTGGGGCCGAGGCGGTCGTCGAAGCCGCCGCTATGGGCGCCGACTGGACCATGGCCGCGATCGTCGGCTGTGCAGGTCTGAAGCCGGTGATGGCGGCGATCGAGCAGCGTGGGGCGGTCGCGCTTGCCAATAAGGAAGCTTTGGTGTCCGCCGGCGACGTGATGATGGCCGCGGTCGCCCGCACCGGCGCGACGCTGCTGCCGGTCGATTCCGAGCATAACGCGATCTTCCAGTGCCTGGAGCCCGCCAACCGCGGCCGCGTCCGTCGCGTGATCCTGACGGCCAGTGGCGGCCCGTTTCGCGAACGCACGCTCGACGAGATGCGGACCATCACGCCGGCGCAGGCGGTCGCCCATCCCAACTGGTCGATGGGCGCCAAGATCTCGGTCGATTCGGCGACAATGATGAACAAGGGGCTCGAACTGATCGAGGCCAGCCATCTGTTCGCTTTGGCGCCCGATCAGCTCGACGTGCTGGTCCACCGCCAATCGGTGATCCACAGCCTGGTGGAATATGTCGACGGTTCGCTGCTCGCGCAGCTCGGACCGCCCGACATGCGTGTGCCGATCGCGCACGCACTGGCCTGGCCCGACCGGATGTCGACGCCGATGGCGCCGCTCGACCTCGCCACCATCGGCCGCCTGGATTTCGAAGCGGCGGACATGGTGCGCTTCCCCGCACTCGCGCTTGCGCGTGCGGCGCTGGAGACGGGCGGGGCGCGCCCGGCGATCCTGAACGCTGCCAACGAAATCGCGGTCGCCGCCTTCCTGGCCGGCAAGATCGGCTTTCTTGAAATTGCCGCAATCGTGGCGGATACCCTCGATTCATACGATCCGGGAGCGCCGGACAGCCTTGATGCCGTGCTGGACGTCGACGCGGGGGCGCGACGGATCGCAGGGGATCGCGTGATGGCGAAAGCCGCTTAGGATTGGCCCAAGTGACCGAAGCTCCCGGATTCTTTCTCTACATCGGCGCCTTTCTCCTGCTGCTCGGGCCGCTCGTGTTCATCCACGAATTCGGCCATTACATCGCCGGCCGCTGGTTCGGAGTGAAGGCGGAGGAGTTCTCGATCGGTTTCGGGCGCGAGGTCGCCGGCTTCACCGACAAGCGCGACACCCGCTGGAAATTCGGCTGGCTGCCGCTGGGTGGCTACGTCAAGTTCGCCGGCGACATGAACCCGGCGTCGCAGCCATCGGCCGAATGGCTGCAGCTGCCGCCGTCGGAACGCGCCAAGACTTTCCAGGCCAAGCCACTCTGGCAGCGTGCGATCATCGTCGCGGCGGGTCCGTTCATTAATCTGGCGCTCGCCGTGCTTATCCTGGCCGGTTTCGCGCTGGCATACGGCCAGAGCACCACGCCGCCGGTCGTCGGCGTGGTCCAGGCCGACAGCGCTGCGGCGAAGGCCGGGCTGCGTCCCGGCGACCGCATCGTCGAGATTAGTGGCAAGAATGTCGACCGCTTCGACGACCTGCGCATGTACGCCGCGATGCGCCCTGGCGAGACGGTCAGTGTCGATGTCGTTCGCGACGGCCGCACGATCGCGCTGCCGCTAACGATTGGCACGATTCGGGAAGGCGATCGGTTCGGCAATACGTACCGCGTCGGCCGGATCGGCATCGGGCCGTCGGCGCCCGTTTGGTCGCCGGTGTCGCTGGCGCGGGCGCCGGTCGTCGGCGTTCAGCGCACGGGCGAGATTCTGGGCATGATGGTCGACACCATTGGCCAGATCGTGACCGGACGCCGGTCGTTGCAGGAACTGGGCGGGCCGCTGAAGATCGCGCAGGTGTCCGGCGAGCAGCTGACGCTCGGCTGGCCCGAATTCATCTCGCTGATGGCGCTCATCTCGATTAATCTGGGATTCATCAACCTGTTGCCAGTTCCGGTTCTCGACGGGGGGCATCTGATGTTCTACGCGGTCGAGGCTGTTCGTCGCCGTCCGGTCAGTCCGCAGGCGATGGAGTGGGCGTTTCGAGGCGGGCTGGCAGCGATCCTGGCGTTGATGGTGCTGGTGACGATCAACGATCTGGGGGCCTTCGGGCTATGGCGGGGAATCGCCGGCTTGATCGGCTGACCCGCATGGGGCAGGGCGACGGATGACTTGCCGTCGAGCAGATTTTTTTCCGACTGGGGTGGATACGTGACTTCGAACAAGCGCTCGACAGCTTCGGTGCGTGGCGCCGCTGCGCTGCTGACCGGCACCATCCTGGCCGGTGTACCCGCGCTCGCCCAGGCGCAGACGGCACCGCCGGCGACGGCCCAGCAGCCGGCCGCGGCGGCTCCCGTGACCGCACCCGCGGTGACGCGGACCATTCGCTCGTTGCGCGTCGAAGGCTCTCAGCGCGTTGAGCCGGATACGATCTTGAGCTATACCAAGCTCCGTATAGGCCAGGACTATACCAACGAGACCATCGACCAGGCGATCAAGGACCTGCTGGCGTCCGACCTGCTGGCTGACGTGTCGATCGCAGGTGTCGAAACCGGCGAGATCGTCGTCCGGGTGCGCGAAAATCCGATTATCAACCGCGTGGTGCTGGAGGGCAACAAGCGGCTGAAGAACGACAAGATCGAAAAGGAATTGAAGCTCAAGCCGCGGCAGATCTTCACGCGCACCGCGGTTCGCGCTGACGTCGCGCGCATTGTCGAGCTGTATCGCCGCCAGGGCCGTTTCGCCGCGGTCGTCGAGCCGAAGATGGTGAGCCTCGACCAGAACCGCGTCGACGTGATCTTCGAAATCCGCGAAGGGCCCAAGTCCAAGGTTCGCCAGATCAACATCATCGGCAACGAGGTGTTCAAGGACAGCGAACTCAAGAAGGAAATGTACACGAAGCAGGCGAGTCTGCTGACCCTGCTGTCGTCGAACACCTCCTACGACCAGGATCGTCTGGCCGCCGACCAGCAGAAGCTCCGCGGTTTCTACCTGACCCAGGGCTATGCCGACTTCCGCGTCATTTCCGCGGTGGCCGAGCTGACGCCGGACAAGCGCGACTTCATCATCACGTATGTGGTCGAGGAAGGCCCGCGTTATAAGTTCGGCGACGTCACCGTCGACAGCGACATCCGCGACTTCAGCGATGCCGCGCTCGCCGCCTCGCTGCCGATGAAGAAGGGCGACTGGTACGACGCGAAGAAGGTCGAGGATTCGGTGGAATCCCTGAGCGAGGCGTCGGGCCTGTTCGGCTATGCGTTTGCCGAAGTGGAACCCGAGTTCCAGCGCAGCCGCGAAAACCTGACGATGACGATCAACTTCCACATCAAGGAAGCCAATCGTACCTACATCGAAAAGATCGACATCACCGGCAACACGCAGACCCAGGATCGCGTGATCCGCCGCGAGATGCGTCTGGCCGAAGGCGATGCGTTCAATACCTTCCTGGTGAAGCGCTCGACCGACCGCATCAACTCGCTCGGCTATTTCCAGGACAAGTTCGAAATCGAACAGAAGCCGGGCTCGAGCGGCGATCGCATCGCGCTGAACGCCAATGTCGAGGAACGCGCGACCGGCGAACTGTCGCTGTCGGCAGGCTTCTCCAGCCTCGAACGCTTCATCATCCAGGGCTCGATCCGCCAGCGCAACTTCCGCGGCAAGGGGCAGGATCTCCGCGCCTCGGTCAACTATTCGAGCTTCTCGAAAGCCGTCGAGCTGGGCTTTACGGAGCCTTATCTGTTCGACAAGAATATCGCGCTTGGTGCCACGCTGTTCCGTCGCGACCTGAACGCGTTCGGGTTTACCCAGGCGGGTGATCGCAATACGACCTATTCTCAGGTCTCGACCGGGTTCCAGTTGGCCACCGGCCTGCCGCTGACCGAGTTCTGGACGCTGTCCGGCCGCTACAATCTGCAACAGGACGACGTCTCGCTCGATCGCACCCAATATTACGCAAACGGTGTCTGCATTGCCGGCCGCTTCCTGTGCGAACAGGTCGGCAACCGGCTGTTGTCGTCGATCGGTATCGGCCTCAGCTTCGACAGTCTGAACAGTCGCCTGCGCCCGACGCGCGGGCAGCGCGTGTCGCTGTCTGGCGACTTCGCAGGGCTCGGCGGCGAAGTGCGCTATCTGCGCGGCGTCGCCAATGCTGCGAAATTCTGGGGCATCGGCCGCAGCGGCTTCATCTTCTCGGCGACAGCCGAGGGCGGCTACATCCACAGCTTGGAAAAGAGCCCCGGCCCGGGCATCGATCCGGTGCGGATCGTCGACCGCTTCTACCTCGGCGAACCGCAGTTCCGTGGCTTCGACATCCGTGGTGTCGGCCCGCGGATCCAGAACATCCCCTATACGGGCTCGGCCGCGACCGGCGATCAGGCGCTGACGACGGATCGCAATCAGATCCGCGACGACGCGCTGGGCGGTCGCGCCTATTACCTCGCCAAGGCGGAGCTCGAGATTCCGCTCGGCGCGGGCGCCCGCGAAATGGGCCTGCGTCCGTCGATCTACGTCCAGGCCGGTGCGTTGTTCGGCGTGACCCGCCCGCTGCCGTCGACGCCGTTCGCGCAGGCGCGCAATGCCGACGGCTCGCTGCGGTTTAACAAGGACGGCTCGCCGACGCTCCTCGATTTCCAGAACTATGTGACGGATCAGGGACGGATCCTTTACGCCAACGCGCTTGACCCCGCCGCTGCGCCCACGACCTGCGCTGTCGGCAGTTCGGCGACGCTGGGCGGGCCGTGCGTCGGTTCGCAGATCAATACGCCGCTTCTGGGAACGCCACAGCCGGCGTTCCTCGAACGCTTCGTCGGCGACTCCGCGCGTCCGCGCCTGTCTGTCGGCATCGGCGTCAACTGGAACTCCCCGTTCGGCCCGCTCCGCATCGACCTTGCCAAGGCGTTGCTGAAGCAGCCGGGCGACGACACCAAGCTTCTGACTTTCAACGTAGGGACTCAGTTCTGATGAAGACCGTTTTTGCCACCGCCCTGTTCGCTGCGACGGCGATGACCCCGAATCTGGCCGCGGCGCAGGCGCTGCCCGATGCCAAGATCGCGGTCGTCGATTCGGATCGCATCTTCGGCCAGTGCACCGCGTGCGTCGCCGCCAACACCCAGCTGCAGGCCCAGCGCCAGCAGCTCCAGACGCTGGCGCAGCAGCTGAGCGCGCCGCTGACCACCGAAGCGCAGTCGCTGCAGACCGCCGTGGCCGCTGCAAAGGGCAACCCGGACGCGGCTCTCCAGACCCGCATCCGCGCGTTCGAAACCCGCCAGCAGCAGGCGCAGCAGCAAGTTCAGACGCAAGAGCAGACGTTCCAGCGCAACGTGGCGTATGTCCGCCAGCAGATCGGCGAGCGTCTGGGCCCGGTGATCACGCAGGTCGCGACCCAGCGTGGCGCGACGATCGCGGTCGACAAGAACAACACTTTCTACAACGCGCCGGGCGTCGAGATCACCGACGCGGTGCTTGCGGCGCTCAATGCCGCGCTGCCGTCGGTCAGCGTCACCGCGCCGGCACAGGCGACCGCCCCGGCGGCTCCGGCGGCCACCACCCCGGCTCCCACCCGGCCCGCCACCGGCCGATGAGCGAGGGTGCGGACACGGCCGTGACCGCCATCGGCCCGCTCGATACCGCGCGGGTCATGGCGGCACTGCCGCACCGTTATCCGATGCTGCTGGTCGACCGTGTCGAGGAACTGATCCTCGACCGGTCGATCGCCGCGATCAAGGCGGTGACGATCAATGAAGGTTTCTTCCAGGGGCATTTCCCTGGCCGTCCGATCATGCCCGGCGTGCTGATCGTCGAAGCACTGGCGCAGGCCGCTGGCGTGCTGGCGGTTGAGAGCCTGGGCCTCGCCGGCACCGGCAAGCTCGTGTATTTCATGTCGATCGACGGCGTGAAGTTCCGCAAGCCGGTCGAACCGGGCGTGCTGCTGCGGCTGGAGGTCGAGTTCGTCCAGAAGCGTGCGCGTGTCTGCAAGTTCGCCGGCAAGGCGAAGATCGATGGCGAGCTGGCGGCGGAATGCGAGTTCACCGCGATGATCGCGGATCCGCCGGCGTGAGCTGAGCCGAGCGGCGTCGGCGGTAGCGACGGCCGCGGTGCGCAAGGCGCACGGCAAGCCGGCCGGCGGCATTCAGTGCCGACCGACGACGCGGCTTCGCCGCGGCGCGCCGCGCCGATCCCGCAGAACTTTGACTTTCCTAGGCGCTCCCTGTAACGGCGCGCCTTCCTTTCAGGCTGGTCGGAACCAGCCACTCACCGGAGTAAGACCCATGAAGGCCGATACGCATCCCGATTACCACATGATCAAGATCCAGATGACCGACGGCACCGTGTTCGAAACCCGCTCCACCTGGGGCAAGGAAGGCGACACGATGCAGCTGGACATCGATCCGCTGGCGCATCCGGCCTGGACCGGTGGCCGTGGTCAGGTGCTCGATTCGGGTGGCCAGGTCGCACGCTTCAACAAGCGTTTCGGTGGCCTTTCGCTCGGCAAGAAGTAAATCGACGAAAGAGGACGGGCAGGGTCAACGCGGCGTTAACCCTCGCGTGGCACAAGGGCGGTCCCATGTTGACGCCCAAAGAGCCCGTCCTCTTCAATGCCGAATTCGAGCCGGCCGTGTCCAACGACCGGCGTCGCACGCCCCGCGCGCCCGTTTCGCTTGATGCGAAGATCGGCCGCGGTGGCCTCGACCGGACGCTCTGCAAGGTCACCGACCTGTCGATCCACGGCGCCCGGATCCAGACCTATTCCGCGCTTAAGAAAGGCTTGCTGATCTGGCTGACGCTGCCGGTCATCGGCCCAGTAGTCGCGACCGTTCGCTGGTCCGACGATTTCGAAGCCGGCTGCGAATTCCAGGAATCGCTCGACCACGATCTGTTCGACACGCTCGTTGGCAACTGACGCGCTGCAGACGCGACTGGCGGAGAGAGTGGCGGACAGAGCGAAGGCTGGCATCATTAGGTTTTCTCCCGTTTTCTCGTCTTTTTTCGATCGCGGGCGCGGCTTAATGCCCCCTGCGATGCCCCCAAGTTTTTGTTGCTAAGCGGCGCCTGGCGCGCCCGTGCGGGCCTCCAGCCAGGCCAACACATCGGACTCCCACCAGCCCACACATCGACGCGTCAGCTGTCGCTGCTTCGGGAAGTCGCCTTCCTTGATGTATCGGTAGACGGTCGCGCGGCTGAGACCGGTGGTGGCAATCGTGTCGTCGATACGAAGAAAGCGGCCGCGATCAGATGGCCGCCCTCGCTCCTTCGCGGCGCTTACGGCTCTCATCGTCTCCGTCCCGAACCGTACCGTCGTACGGCCTCGTCACCTTGACCCGCGTCTATCAGTGCGATTCCGTCCATGACGGCGGGTTTATGATCGGAGAGCTGGACGTGGAGCGCGGCGGCAAGGACGTCGAAAGCCTCGGACGGATCCCGCTCGTCCTTCCGCATCTGCAGGATTATGCTCAACGCGCTGGCGCTAAGGCCTGTGGCTGTAGCGAGCAGGAGCTTCGCGATACGCGTTGGCGGCAGCACCTGCTGGATCAGACGCATTTCGCGCTCCAGTACCTCGCCGATCGCGGTGGACAGCTTGATACCGAGATCGCGTTGAATTTCCTCGTCGCGTGTCATGCCGCACCTACCCTGGTGCGTACTTCGCCGAGCGCTCGCTCGCGCGACGCCTTGACGGACGCCGCAATATTGGTTGGCTTGTCAGGCATCACTCAGCGGCCTCCTTTTGCCCGGCCGTGCACGACGGTGGATCGAAGCGGAGAAGCGGGTGAACCCACTCCTCTGACGCCGTGGCCGCACGAAGGACATGTTCGGTGACCTCGTCGCCCTTCTTTGTCCGCCAAACATCGCGCGTGGCATCGTCGACCAGCTCGGCTACCAGCTCGGGCCGCTGCGACTTTGGTGTCAGCGCTACGAGGCCAGCAGATGGCGTCCATGTCTCGCGGAGGACGGCCGGGTCGGCAGCGCACGTCGCGACGGCGACAGCGTCGTGAATCGGCAGAGCGTAGCCGTCGGCCGACAGGCTGCGCTCGAGCGCGAAGCCCGCGACGATCGCTGCGGTCATGTTTTTCAGTCGGTCAGACGATGCCTGGAAGTCCAGGAAGGCTTCGACCAGGTTGCCGCCCTTCATGAAGCTTTGCGCGCTGACCTCACGGATGGCCGCCGCATAAGGTCCGGCCGCACCGGTCTCGTCGATAAGCGCACGGGCCTTTTGGCTGAGGTCGAACCCGCCGATGTCGTCGGTCTGCAGGCGGCGCATGCCGACCCGAGACCCTGTGTCTGCGCCGAGGATCTGACGGGCTTGCGCCCACACCAGATAATCGCGGCCGACGTCGCCGTGCATGTCAGCATTGCGAACTAGCGCGCTCCGCAGCAGGACCCGCCGCATCGAGCGCAGAAGCTCGATCGCGTCTTTGCCTAGCCCAGCTTCCTCTTTGATCGCGGCATCCGCATCGCGTCGGGCACCGGGCGAGGACAGGCTGTCGATTGCCGCACCCGGGTGGACCTTCGGGACGGGACCGGTGGATACCGGCGCGTCAGGCTTGGGCGCACCGGCCGCCTTCGCCGTGCGGCTCGCCCACCAGAAACTTACGACGGGCTTACCCGCGGCATCGATGCGGATAAGCCCGACGACATCGCCGTCGGGCAACGACGACCCACTCTCGTCGGTCTTTGGGCTCGCCTGGAGGTGATAATCGTCGACGTCGTAAGACGTCTGCGGCGGTTTCGGCACAAAGCGCAGGTCGGGCCGGCCGTAGGCTGCACGGACCTCGGCGCGCAGGCCCTCCATGCGTGCTTCGACCAGCTTCTGCAGGATGCCGACGTCGGCGATCCGGCCTCGATCCTCGCCCGGCTCTGCGAACATGTCGGGCTCAAGCCACCCGCCTGCAGCACGATATGCGTCAGCGCCGACGAAGGCGAGCTGGCGTCGCTGCTCTACGTCGCCGATATTCATCGCAAGGCGGATTGTGCCAGGCGTATGGGCATGTGGTGGACCGGCGGACAGCCGTAGATAGGTAGCCGCCTGCAGCGCCGCGTCCTCGGTCGCCGCGTAAGCGCGGGCCTGATCGATCGTTAGCCGGCCGACGGCGAGCGCTTCGAAAATCGGCTTCGCAAGTTGGCCGAGGCGGATCCAGCGTTTCACTTTCGCCACATCGTCCTGGCCGAGGCTGCGGGCGATCGTCTCAGCGTCATGGCCCTTGGCGGCCGCGCGTGCGACACCGGCGAATAGCTCGTGCTCACGCAGATCACGGCGGATCAGGTTTTCGTTGATCGAGATCTCGATCAGCTCGGCGTCGGACAGCCCGACGTGCTGGGTCACCGGCACCTGCCAATCGCGGGGCAGGGCATCGCGAGCTACGAGCGCCTTGATAGCGCGTGTGCGGCGGCCGCCGGCGATCGCGCCCCAGCGCTTCGACCCCATCATTGGGTGGACGGCGATCGGCTGGATCAAGCCGCGCTCCAGGATCGAATCCTCGAGCGCGGTCGTGTCCTCGATGTCGGGTCGGTACGTGCGGACGTTCAAAGGTGAGATGTCGATCTGGTCGATCGTCAGCGTCGTGCTAGACACAGGCAGTCTCCAATGCAGGGAGATGCCGTCCGGCGGATGCCGGGCGGGCGGCACGCCGGCGGTCGTGAGCCGCCGGCGGGTCGTTCGATGGTGCGGATAGGTCGATCATCGCCCCCTCCGCAGAAGTCCGAAGTCGGAGATGAGCCGATCGACCGTGGCCTCGGCGCGTGGCCGCACCGAAGTGAATGCGTCGTCGTGCAGCGTGCCTTCGATCAGCGAGGTCGGCTGCTCGCGCACCACCACCATGCTGGCTGCGACCTGCGCGCGCAGCACGGCCTCAACCGCATCGTATGCCGCAAGGCGGACAGGCTTGCTGATCTCAGGCTTGCGCGTCCGGGCGGCCGGCGGCGCCGGCGGTGGTGGCGCGGCCTCGGCGAACCAGGCCAGGAGCCCGGTGTAGCAAGCCGGACATAGGTCGCGCTGCCCGAGATCGCGGACGTCACCCTGCGGCACCGTGCTGAGCGCGGCCCAGCCTTCAGCCCGCGCGCCTGCGTCGATTGTCACCTCGGCCGGGCAACGGTCGCAGCGCAAGCGGACGAGCTTGTCGGTGCTCATCTTGCCTGGACCCCGAGCCGATCGGTGATCTTGCGCCAGATTTTGATCGCCTGATGCTGCTTCAGTCCGGCAGACTTCCCCCATTCAACGATCGTGCCGCCATTTGCGACGTGATCGGCGAGGTCAGCCATCCAGGCGCGCAGCACCAGCGGCGGTGTCGGCGCGGGCATCAGCGCGCGCTCCCCGAAGCCGCGCACGCGCCCGGCAACGTCTCAGGAGGGGGGGGTGGGTCGGATCTCTGGGAGGCCGGGGGGCGGACACCGACGTCGGGCTTTTCTTTCGCGCGGGCAAAACTCGGAGGGAAAATGTCTACCAGGTCGCGGTCGCGCTTCGTCGGCCGAGGCGCCGTCCTCGCTGCAATACGCGCGGCCTTGTTTGCCGCGGCTGTGACACGGCCGCGGGCAAGCGCCGCGAGACTCGCGGGGCTCCGGCCGGACGTCATCGTACGGTCACCTTGCCGGAGCACGCGACCTCTTCGACGAGGTCGACCAGGCTGCGCATTAGCCCGCTACCTGTGCCTATGACGAACGCGTTCTCCTGACGGGCAAAGGCAATCGCGCCACCGAGGGCAAAAGCCGCCGTGCGCACCGTGTCAGCGTGCGACAGATCCGCGGGCAGTGCCGAAAGCATTTTGCCCGCGAGGGCGAGCGATTGTTCCATCTCCATCAGTTGAGCCCCATCGCGTTGCGGTAGGTCTCGATCAGCGCGTCCGCCTCGTCGCGGTGGTGCTTCTCCATTTTTCGCAGCTTCACGATCACGCGCATGGTCTTCGCGTCGAAGCCGGTCGACTTCGCCTCTCCGTAGACATCCTTGATGTCGTCGGTGATGCCGCGCTTCTCTTCCTCGAGCCGCTCGATGCGCTCGATAAACAGGCGCAGCTGCTCGGCGCTGACGTTGTCGATCACAGCTCGAGCCCAATCTGCTGGAAGTCGGGTGACTGCAGGAACGCCTGCAGCGCGGCCGGATCGTCGCGGAAGGCCGTCCGGAGTTGCGAGGCCGCGCGGTAACGGAAGAAGGCGATCAGTTCGGCCGGGCTGATATCGTCGTCGAACGCGATATCCTGGAGCGCGATCGTCTCGCCCTCCCTCAGCGCGTTCATATGCTTCCTGGCGATCTCCGCCATCCGCGCGATCGGCGCGCCCAGGCCGCTCACAGGCCGAACACCACAAACGGCCCGGGGCCGGCGGTGGCCCAGTCCCAGGCGATGACGGCGAGCTGGCCGATCGCCATGCCGGCGACGATCTGTCCGGACGTCGTCGTGATCGCGTGGCGCAGCGAGGCGTGCGGCGCGCGCAGGGGCTGGAAGCGGGGGCGGGGGCGATGCTGGCGCTTGTCGCGCGCGTGCATCGGCAGGATCTTGGGCTGAGGGCGCATCACAGGGACTCCCGGTTGACGAGCTGACGGAGGACGGAGAGGGCGGCGGCCGCGGCGATCGCGCCGGTGCCGACCGCGACCGGGCCGCGGCCGGCGACGATCAGGATGAAGGTCACCCCGGTCATGATCGCGGCGCATGCGAGGGTGCGGCGGGTGTAGGGGCCGAGAGGCGGGCGGCTCAGCATTACGAGAGCTCCGCCTGACAGAAATCGTCAGGCCCTGCGTCCTGCAGATCCTCGGCGCCTGCAGCGCGATCGTCCGCAGCCGCACACGAGCTGCAAAAATCTAGCTCGACCCACCAGCAGCCGTAGCCGGAGCGATCGGAACACGCGTCGAGCTCGCTGCATCCGCACACCCGGCAAAGCCGTGGCGGCGGGAACGGCTCGCCGTCAGCCAGACGAGCGAGCTGGCTCAGCACGTCGACGCTGAAAGGATATGCGCGACGAAGCGCGGTCAGCGTGTGGATCGTAGCGCCGCGTGCGTCGGCTTCAATTTGCTCGATCAATTCGCGGCGATCGATTTCGCCCAGGCGTGGATCCGTGCCGATTCGATCTGCGACGTCCGCGATCGTCAGGCCGGCGGCCTTCCGCCGCATGGCAAGATATGCGCCGGGGAGCAGTGTGGCGGTCATGCTGCCGTGACCTCGATGACGGGATCGACGCCGGCCGCGAGAGCGACGGACAGGTCGAAGCGCGCCTGGGCGAGGTGGCCGCGCGCGCTGTCGATCGCGCTGGCCGACCAGGACGTCCGCATCCGCGCGGACACGCGGTCGAGCGAGACGGCGATGGTCGCGATCTCACGGTCGAGGGCTCTGATGACGGCAGCGTCGCTCATGATGGTGTCCAGGCAGCAGAAAGCCGCCCCGGCCGGCGCGATTGCCGGCGGGTGCGGTGGTTCGAAGGTTGAGGTCCGAAGGGTCGGTGCGCGCCGGGCGCGCTTATGGTGGGGCGGGTTCGTCCAGACAGGCGAGGACCGCGGCTTTCGCCTCGATCGCTTCGTGCACCTCGCGGCGCGCGCGCTCGCGATCGGCGGGCGTCGCGCCGGGGAGTGTGGCCAGCACCAGTGCGGCGTCGGCGTCGCCGCCTTCCTTCATCGCGGTGGCGGTGCGGCGCACCAGTTCCTCGCGGTCACTGAAGCGCTCCGCGTTCGCCTGGTCGAGCAGCAGGGTGTAGGTCTGGTAGATCGGGGCGGCCCCGCCGCCGGCGGCGAGGTAGGCGAGATCGAGCTTGATCGCGTCCTCGACGGTCAGCCGGTACCGGCTGTCGGGATCGGACAAGCGGCGCAAATAGTCGCCGGAGATTCCGAGCACCTCTTCGGCCGCGCGATCGACGCCAATGTGGCCCAGCACCCGGAACAGCGCGTCCTCGATCGTGCCGGCGGCTCTAACTTTCGTCATGCCGCCTGCTCCAAAAACGACCCGCCGAACGTCGGTGACGGCGATCGGCGGGCAGGGGTAGGTAGCCTCTTGCGGAAGTGATCCCCCGCGCCGTCGGATTTCGAAAGCACGGCGCGGGGGCTCCGACCGGGGTGTCGTCGGCCGAAGAGGGGAACGGAATGGCGTTCAGCGCGCATCACCGGGCAGGCTCCAGCTCGCCGAGGTCGGTAACAGGGCGAGCGGTCGCCTCGCGCGGGTACAGGTCGGGTCGGAGGTCGTGGCGGCTGATGCCGGTGGCGGCTTCGACCTTTAGAACGTCCTCAGGCCACAACTTGCGACCGGCGTGGAGCCGAGAGCTTACCGTCTGCTGCTTTCGCCCGAGAAGTCGGGCCAAAGCCGATACGCCGCCCGCTTTTCCGATGGCCACTTCCAGACCGGGATCGAATCGAAGCGCGTTACCCATTTTTCGGTGGCTAACTAGAAGTCGTTACCCTGTCAAACGACATCTTCCCATTTCCGACCACTAACTTGTCGGTAATCGTCAGCACATGATCGGCGAGCGCATCCTAGCCCGACTTGCAGTGCTTCGGATTTCGCAATCCGAAGCGGCGAGACGCGCTAAGGTCAGTCAGTCAACAATGAATGGTATCATCCGGAAAAATCCCCGTATGACGCCGTACTTGGTGCAGATCTCCGCCGCCCTGGAGACCACCCCAGCGTACCTAACCGGCGCGACCGACGAACCTGATGTGGGCGCGCCTCTCCCCCAACCTAGGCCCGACGCTCAGCTGGTGACGATGCAGGTAGCACTGCCAGGCGAGGATGCGCTGACGCGAATGTTTCTCGGCGTGCTGGAGGCGTCGCCGGGGATGGCGCTCGACGCGCTCGCTCGTGAGCTCGCCAGGAGTCTGCCCAGCGGGCTTCGGCTGCTGCGAGGTCCGCTGACGTTTGGCGACCAGGGGCGCGACGATGATCCTCGCGCAGCTGTTGAAGCTCTGCCCAGCGCCGATCGCGGACGGCAGCGAGCATCGCGCACTTGACCTCACATCGCGTGCAGCCGGTCCCGCACGCGGGTGCGTCGAGATACATCATCCGCATTGGGCGGCGCTCTTTTTGATTTTTCTCATCCCGGCACGGTGGGCGTGGGGGTCGTGCCGCCGTGTTGCGGTCGGGTCAGAATGAACGCGTCTCTGGTTGCACGGGACGAGAACCGCAGAACAAGCTTTGCCGCTTAAATTGGCACTTGGGGGGATGAAAGAATGATCGGAATATTGTCGGCGATGGTTCTGGCCGCGACTGCGCAGGGGGCACCGACGATCGCTTGGGACAAGGTCGCCTTCGGCATGTCCCGCGCCGAGGTCGAGGCGCTTTATCCGAAGGGCAGCAAGGTCGATTATCAGCCGAAGGCGATCGAAATCTCGGGGATCGCGATCACGCCGAAGTGCGATGCGGAAGTGAACATCCGTTTCGACGATGCAAATCTCGTTCGCGAGGTGATGGTCGCTGGCAATCCTTCGATGGGCGGGCGCTGCAGCGACACAGTCATGACGAATCTGTCGGCTAAATATGGGCAGCCCGCTAATTGGGATAGCAGCAGGGGCAGCATCCTCGGTCGGCAAGGTAAGGTCGCGATTTGGAGCCGGCCGGACGGTGTCGCTATGCGCTTCAAGAAATACGAGAATGGAATTTTCGGGGGCGGAGGGCTCGCGAAGGCGTCTTGGGAACTGACCTACACGAAGGCAGATGCCGGGTTCGGCCTCTGAGCGCTGGAGACCGAGACATGAAATTTCCAGCGATAATGTGTGCGATTTGTTCGGCCGTCCTGGCAGCCGGATGCTCACCAGGCAACAACAGCAGCGCAACACAGACTGACGCCAATGCCTACCGCTACACCTTCACCGAGGAAGGGTCGCCGGAAACGAGCAATCGACAGGTGTTCGATAGCTTAGGCGACGTGACGTTCACTCGCACGCAAAAGTACAGGCTCAGCGGGAAATCGGAAGCTGCGAGGCAACCGCATCTCCTGGCTCTCACGTACACCAAAACGGTGGGCCAAAAAGTGATCACTCGTGACGAGGCCGCGACGATATTTGTAAAGGATGGGAATTACACGCTGGATTGCGCTCAATATTATGATGTCAAAATTGCGAAGGGGGAGGACAGCGTCAGCGATCCGCGCTGCTCCATCAAGGTTTTGGGTGTCGTCAAAATCGATGCACCAGCAGAACTGACGAAGTAACGTACAGGGGGGGGTGGTGGAAGATTTTGTAAGCACACTTCGTTTCACCTCGTGGGTGGGCAAAGAGCCACCGCGACCGGAGCGTCACGAGAAGGTCACGATCGAGATCGTCGACGATCCCGAGACAATCGTCGATAGCCCGGCGTCACGAGTCCATCCGATTTCGGCATTTGTCTGCCTGATCGACTATAAGGAAGAGACCCGGTTCATCAGCTGTCGATCGTTCGATGTGATCGGCGAGTATGGGTACGTCGGCGCGATTTGCCATACAGCGAACGGGTACCGCCAGTTTCGTACTGACCGGATCACCGCAGTTTCAGACGCACATACCGGTGAGGTTCTAGGCGACGGTTCATATTTCGATCGCTTCGAGCCGCGATCGGTTCGCCGCAGTGCTCCGACCTGGGGACTTCCACCGGCGCGGAAAGCCCTCTTGGTCGCCGGGCTCAATGTTCTCGCATTCATGGCTCGCTGCGACGGTCGCTGGCATCCTTTGGAAATCGCGCCGCTGGAGCGCTTTATCTACTCGCTTTGGCTGCGCAAGGAATGGGATGGCGACCCGCCGGTCGGCGAGATCATGGCCCATGCGCAACGTCTGGCGCCGGATACGGAGACGTTTTTCAAAGCGCTGAACTATTATGCGCGCAGCAAATCCTCGACCGCGATTCTGAAAAACGCTGTCGCGGATGTCATCGTCGCGGATGGCGAAATCTGCGGCGACGAGCATGAGTGGGTTTCGGAACTCAACTCGTACCTCAACGACCATGTCGGATCTCAGGTTGCCGATGAAGCCATAGAGCTTTGGATCGAACGCGAGCTTGAATGAGGCTTTGCCGCGCTGATTGAAGGAGCGAAGATGTTCGTGATCATATCGACCGTATCGATGTTTGCGCTGGCGCAAGCGGCGCCCGTGGTTAGGTCACATCGTCCAGCAGCGCCAGATCGCGCTTGCCGCAGTATGACGAGCCTAAGCCAGATCCCGCGCGGTTATCATCCCGTCACCGTGCGCTGGAATGGCCTAGATCCGGACCTTGTCTGTATCGCCAGAACAAATACCCGTCAGATCCAAGTTTCGCACTGGAAGGGGTTTGCAGCACCAAGCGGCTATCGAACGCTCAGGATCGACCACACGCTCGACACAACTTTCCGCGGGTGCGCCCAGTACAGCGAATGGCAAGGCGTAAAGAACTGCATGACGAGTTGGCCGACCAGCTACATGGTAAAGCGCTGAGATAGCGCTACCGGCTGCCGAGCATCACAGGACGCGATCCGCGCCCGTATCGACGGCGGCAAGCGAGGTACTTGATTCTTTCAGTTCAATCGGCCAAAAAAAGGGGGAAGGGCTGCAACCCTTCCCCCGAACCTCGTGTTCGCCCTTACCAAGAGCCGGCAATTTTCAAGATCAGAGCCCACAGTTTGTGGGGGACGATCCTGAGACATTGACGCAGTCCCCAAATCCAAGCCGCCTTGTAACCGAACCTGCTGACTGCGCGCTCGAAGTTTTCCTCGAACGTGATCAGCGCGTCCTCACCAAACGAACTCCAGATCAGGTACTGCATGTACTTCGGAGGTTCTCGCGGGTTGGTGACCGCTTTCTTTTCTTCCCTCATTGGCCTTCTCCCGCAAAGGGGAGACGACGGGCAAGTTAGACGACCATAGTATTCAGAGCCCGCTTACCCGAAGTCTCCAGTTTGAAGAGCTTCTTCCTACGGCCGCCTTTGACAGGCTCTGAGTTCAGAATCTCGGAACTGATCAAACCGTGATCAGATAGGCGCGCTAGCGTCAGATAAAGCTGACCGATTGCGACGTCTCGTCCGAGTTTTTCCGATAAATCGACCAAAAGGTTTGCACCTGTTGCTCGATCCCCAAGTCGTTCTATCGAGGCCAGAAGCCTTAAAGAGAATGACCCGAGTAGGCGATCTGGGATCGCCGCGTGTTCTAGTTGTTTATGTGACATCTCCACATACATGCCTCCTTGTTCAGGTCCGCCGTAAGGCCTTGACCTGCTCGGCCCTGAGAACATCAGACGTTTGGACCGCCGAGTTTTCAAATGCCGGAGGGTTACGCATAAAATAAATGCAAAATATTATTCGGTTGCGGCCGTTGGCCGTGGCTTTGCTCGATGTTCCATTGTTTTCGTTCTCCGTAGTAGGACGAGCGGACCATCCCGCTCGTGAGGACGCATATATATAACGTGACGTAGAGTCACAAGATGGAGGCGTCGCTTTTTTTCGACGATGCTCTTTTCGACGGTGCATGATCGGATAGGCCGAGCTGGCGTTGAGCCGCTGTTTCACCTATGTTCCCTGCGGGGGATTTAGGAGCATGATGGGCGCGCCGTTTCTCGCGACGTCGCAGAGCCGCAAGTACCAGGTGCTTGGGTTCATCACCAATTATCTCGTCAGCGAGGGGCGCAGCCCATCGATCGACGAGATCGCTGCGCATTTTGGATTCAGTGACACGCGCGCCAAAGCGCTGGTCCACAAACTCGCCCAAGAGCAACTGATCATCCGCCAGCCAGGCGCGCAGCGCGCGATCAGCGTGCCGGGGCTCAGCCGGCAGATGCAAATCGAGCAGGCGAAGGCGCTTTTGCGCGACGCCGGCATGCGCGTCGACGAGGACTTCACGTCGCGTCCATCGGCGTTCCCCAAAGGTCATCTGCCAATCGTCGCGGTCTTGGAGCACACGCCGGATCCTGACGATGGCGAAGGTGGCGACGATGACGATGACGGTTCCTGCTGCGGAGTACGAGCGCCAGAGGGTCGCCCACCTGGTTCTGGAGGCGCCGAGGCCAGCCCCCCCGGAGCTGAAGAAGCCGGAGGGGATGGCGAAGTCGGCATGGAAAATCGAGCGCCGGCGGCTACGCGACAAAGGCGTCCAGCTCGCAGCGGGGATCGAGGAACAGGTCGCCCTTCGGGAAGAATGGCGGGGGATCGAGGGCACGCCGCAGACGCTGCAGCATGCTCAAGCGCTCAATAGCCGGCCTGGCGCTTTGGCGCGCCTGGTCGCAACCGGCGCACTCGATACGCATCAGCTAGCGGCGGCCGAGGAGATCGCGCTGGCGTACAGCCGCACGGTCGCCGACGTTGCCGTTCGAACGGCGAGATACGATCGGGCCGGCGGTGGCCGGAAGGATGCAGCAGGAGAGGGGATTGCTGCGGCTTTCCTGGACCTCGCCTATACGCAGTGGCGTGCGGCCGTTGGCGCCGACGCGGCGATGCTGCTGGCCATCATCGTTGACGACATTCCTGTGACCGCGGCTGCGCGCCGGTACCGGATGTCCAATCGTCGGGCGCGCGCCACCCTCGTGCTGGCCCTCGATCGGTGGCGGCGGCCAACGTAACGGGGGTGACCTTTGGGGAACGTCCCCAAAGGTCACGTCGAAAAGCGGTCACGTACCGGTCCAGAACGACCCCGCCATCGCTGCGCCTGCAGCAGACGCCCGCCACCCTTCCCCTGGGGTGCGCGGGCGTTTTCATTTTCGGAGATCCCGCATGGATGCTCTCAAGATCATCGGCGCCGATCTCGCCGAGGCCAACGCCGCACCACTGATCGCGCCGGCCGAAACGCTCAGCCACTATCGTCGTAAGACGATCGTAGCGCTGACGGCAGGCATGGAGCGTGAAGCACGAACCGCGCTGGTCAACGCCGCCTTCGCCCTGCGCCGCGCCACGCGCGGCCCCTCGAAGCTCGCACGCCGGTTCCGCCGTAAGGCGCGGCTCGGCCTAGCCGGAGCCTTCTGAGCGTGGCGACACAGCCCCGCGCGACGATCGAGCGCAAGCTCGAGCAGCTGACGCCCCTGTGGGACGATCTCTGCCGTCGCGCGGGGCTGACCCGCAACAGCGACGATCTGCACGAGCTGGAAACAGACGCGCAGCGCTTCGCCGACGCGCTGGTCGTGACATTCCGCGGCGAGCCCGCGCGCCGATCGAGCGCGCCGCCGCTGCTTATCGACAAGAACGGGGGCTGCTGGTGGTAAACGTCGACGACATTGAACGGACCATCGCCGGCCATCCTGATGACGCGCGCGTCAGCGTGCCGGTCAGCTTCCTTCGTGAAGTCGCTCGCGACATCCGCGGCCGCGATGCGCGCATGGCCCAGCTGGCCGCCGCATCGGCGATCGGCGACATCGGGGGGAGCTTGGCGCGATGATCGAGCACCCTGTCGCCACCGCCTTTCCCGTGCCCGAGACCGACGAGGCGGCGATCGCCATGCTCGAGCAGCTGGCCTCGCTTGATGCCGAATTCGCCACGATTGAGGCGACCCGC
>CAJYOI010000054.1 GCA_913776045.1 uncultured Sphingomonas sp. | reverse complement strand
GCGGGAGTAAGGGGCGCGCACCGCCAATCATAATCGGACACGTTCCATGCAGCCCTCCGCCGCGCTCGGTCGCATCCAGCCCTCCGCCACGCTCGCGATGACGAGCCGGGTGTTCGAGCTGAAGCGCGCAGGTGTCGACGTGATTGGGCTCGGCGCCGGCGAGCCAGACTTCGACACGCCGGACTTCGTGAAAGAGGCCGCGATCCAGGCGATCCGCGACGGCAAGACGAAATACACCAACGTCGACGGCACGCCCGAGCTGAAGGCGGCGATCGTCGCCAAGTTCGCGCGCGACAATAACCTGACCTACACGCCCGATCAGATCAGCGTGAACGTCGGCGGCAAGCACACGCTGTTCAACGCCTTCGTCGCGACGATCGATGCGGGCGACGAAGTGATCGTGCCGGCGCCCTATTGGGTGAGCTACCCGGACGTCATCCAATTTGCGGGCGGCACGCCGGTGTTCGTCGCGGCGGGCGCCGACCAGGGCTATAAGCTGCGCCCTGAACAGCTCGAAGCGGCGATCACGCCGAAGACCAAGTGGGTCGTGCTCAATTCGCCGTCGAACCCGACGGGTGCTGCGTACAGCGAGGATGAGCTGAAGGCGCTCGGCGACGTGCTGGAGCGTCACCCGCACGTCTGGGTGTTCGCCGACGATATGTACGAACACATCGTCTACGACGGCTTCCGCTTCCGCACGATCGCCGAGGTCTGCCCGAACCTGTATGAGCGCACGCTGACCGTGAACGGCTGTTCGAAGGCCTATGCGATGACCGGCTGGCGGATCGGCTTCGCCGCCGGCGCGCCGTGGCTCATCAAGGCGATGGCAAAGCTCCAGTCGCAGTCGACCAGCAACCCCTGCTCGATCGCCCAGGCCGCCGCGGTCGCCGCGTTGACCGGCCCGCAGGACTTTCTGAAGGAGCGTGCCGCCGCCTTCCAGACGCGCCGCGACCTGGTCGTCGACATGCTGAACCAGGCCGAGGGCATCGTCTGCCCGAAGCCCGAAGGCGCCTTCTACGTCTATCCGGACGTGTCGGGGACGATCGGCAAGACGACGCCCAAAGGCAAGCGGATCGAGACCGACGAGGATCTGATCGGCTATTTCCTCGACGACGCGCGCGTGGCGGCGGTGCACGGTGCCGCGTTCGGGCTCAGCCCGGCGATGCGGATCAGCTATGCCACGTCGGAGGAATTGCTGACCGAGGCGTGTCGCCGCATCCAGCAGGCGTGCGCCGACCTGCGCTGACGCCCGTCGTCCGTTAACCTAACGCAAAGCTGAACGGCCCTATCAGGGGTCGTTCAGGGCGCCCGGTGCAAGGCTTCTTGCATCGGGGCATATCGCTACCGATCTGACGGTCCTCGTCAGCGGGAAAGATTAATTCGGCGCCACGGAAGGACAGGCGTCGCCCAGGGATGTTCGTGATGTCGACCAAGACCAAGCCAAGTTTCCTCCGCCTCTTTCTCGGCGGCTTCGCGTTCGGCGCGGTGGCGATGGTGTCGGTTGCGGTCGTGCAGGCCGACGAAGCGGTCATCCCTTCGGCGCATGCGGCAACTGTGGCGCACCGATAAGGCATCCTTTTCCGCTGCCTTCGACGGATAAGGTGGCATGAAATCTCTACTTCTTCCCGTAATCGCGATCGCGGCCGGTGCCGCCGTGCTGGCGACGCCCGGTCAGGCCGAAAAGGCGGTCCGTATTCCCGCGCCCGCGCAGGACGTCACGGCCAAGTCCGGCTTGCAAACCGCCGTGCTCGCCGGCGGCTGCTTCTGGGGCTTGGAAGCGGTATTCCAGGACGTGAAGGGCGTGCGCGACGTGACCTCGGGCTATGCCGGCGGCACGCGCGAGACGGCGAACTACGCCGACGTCTCGACCGAACGCACCCGCCATGCCGAGGCTGTGAAAATCACCTATGACCCGCGCGTGGTGAGCTACGGCACGTTGCTGCGCGTCTATTTCTCGGTCGCGCACGATCCGACGCAGGTCGACGGACAGTACCCCGATTCGGGCCCGAGCTATCGCTCGGCCATCTTCCCGCAGACGCCCGAGCAGCGCGCCGTCGCGGCGGCGTATATCCGCCAGCTCGGCGCCACCAAGGCGTTCGGCAAGCCGATCGCGACGAAGATCGAAAGCGGGCAGTTCTTCCCGGCCGAGGCCTATCACCAGGACTTTGCTCGGAAGAACCCGACGCACGGTTACATCGTGCGGTGGGACAAGCCCAAGGTTGCAGCGTTCAAGGCGGCGTTCCCGACGCTGGCGCGGTAAGGTCCGCTCGACCTACTCAGGGGGAGCCTATAGGGCATCGCCGCGTTCACCGGACACATCAGATTCCGGAGTCCGCACCATGCTCGCACCCTTCCTCATGGGCCTCGTCGGCGGCCAGCGCGCGATGACGCCGCTCGCCGCGGTGTCGATCGCTGCGTCACGGGGCGAACTCGCGAAGGACAATGGTGCGCCGCCGCTGCTCGCCAACCCGCTGGTAGCGGTCGGAACGCTCGCGCTCGCGATCGACGAGATGGCCGGCGACAAACAGCCGACCGCGCCCGACCGTATCGTCCCCATCGGGCTGATCGGCCGCTTCACCACCGCGGCGATAGCGGGCGCCGCGCTGTCATCGAAGAAGGACCGCTGGCGGGGCGCTGCCGTAGGCGGCCTGACCGCGCTCGTGGCGTCCTTTCCCGGCTGGTATGCCCGCGCGATCGCGATCAATTACAAGGGCCAGACCGCGACCGGCTTCGTCGAGGACGCCGCGGTTGTGGCGGGCGCGGCGGCGATCGTCCGCACCCGCTCCTGAACGTCGATTAGCGCCGCACGTCCTTCGCCACCGCGTCGAGAAGGCCGTTGACGAAGCCCTTCTCGCGCTTGTCGTAGAAGGCATCCGCAACGTCGAGGTATTCGCTGATGACCGCCGCGGTCGGCACGTCGTGGCGCGCGAGCAGCTCGTAGGTGCCGGCGCGCAGGATGCCGCGCATCGGCTTGTCAAGCCGCTCGAGGCTCCAGCCCGCCGACAGCTTGGCCGAGATCAGCCGGTCGATTTCCTCGCTGCGCGCGTCGACGCCACTGACGATGTCGTCGAAAAAATCGGGATCGGCGTCGGCATATTCGACGTCTTCGATCGTGGCGCCCAGGCGATGCTGGTGGAATTCGGTCAGCAACTGGCGCAGCGGCGTGCCTTCCATGTCCTGCTGGTACAGCGCCTGCACCGCACCGAGGCGGGCGGCCGCCCGCGCGGTCGATCGCGCGCGGGTCCGGGAGTTCGAATGATTGGTCATGACGGGCGGCTCCCTACGCGTCCTGCAGGCAAAGGTCCACGTTTCCCAAAAGGGAGGAATTTTACGACTGGAGCCGCAATGCCACCGACTTCGCATGCGCCGGCAGCCCTTCGGCCTCCGCCAGCGCCACCGCCGCGGGACCGATCGCGGACAGCGAAGCCGCATCGCACGCGAGGAAACTAGTCCGTTTCATGAAGTCGAGCACCGATAGTCCCGACGAGAAGCGCGCACGGCGTCCGGTCGGCAGGACGTGGTTAGGCCCCGCGACGTAATCGCCGACCGCTTCGGGCGTATGCCGGCCGAGGAACACCGACCCGGCATGGCGCACGCGGTCGAACAGGCCTTCCGCCACATCGGCGTCGCAGGCGATCTCCAGATGCTCAGGCGCGAGACGGTCGACCAGCGGCAGCGCTTCGTCGAGCGTACCGACCACCACGATCGCGCCATTCGCATCCCACGCCTGGCGCGCGACGTCGCGGGTCGACAGTTCGCCAATCTGGCGGTCGACCGCGTCGGCCACCGCATCGGCGAACAGCGCGTCGTCGGTGAACAGGATCGACTGGCTGGTGGGATCATGTTCGCTCTGGCTGAGCAGATCGGCGGCGATCCAGTCGGGGTTGTTCGCGCCATCGGCGATCACCACGATCTCGCTCGGCCCCGCGACCATGTCGATGCCGACGACGCCGTACAGCTGGCGCTTGGCCTCCGCGACCCAGGCATTGCCAGGACCGGTGACGACGTCGACCGGCTTGATGCGGCTGGTGCCATAGGCGAGCGCGGCGACGGCCTGCGCGCCGCCGATGCGCCAGACCTCGTCCACGCCCGCCAGATGCGCGGCGCCGAGAACCAGCGGGTTGACCTGGCCCTTGGGGGTCGGCGTGACCATCACCAGCCGCTCGACGCCGGCGGCCTTGGCCGGCAGCGCGTTCATCAGCACCGAGCTGGGATAGGCCGCACGGCCGCCGGGGACATAGACCCCGGCCGCATCGACCGCGCGCCACCGTGCGCCGAGCCGAACGCCCGCGCTGTCGGTTTCGTCGCGGTCGGCCGGTACCTGCTTGGCGTGATAGGCCGCGATGCGCTCCGCCGCGAGTTCCAGCGCCGCGCGCAACTCGACCGCCAATCCCTCGAACGCGGCGAGCAGGTCGGCGCGTTCGATTCGCCAGCCCGTCTCGGCCAAGTCGTGTCCGTCGAGGCGTTTGGTGTAGGCGGCGACTGCGGCGTCGCCTTCGTCGCGGACGGCGCGGACGATCGTCTGCACGTCGCGCGCGACATCGGCGTCGGCTTCGCGCCGGGCGTTGACCAGTGCGGCGAAGTCGGCGTCGAAGCGCGGGTCGGTGGTCGAAAGCTTCAGCATCTTAGAACGCGTCCACGTCGGGGGCGGGCAAAGGCGCGGGCTGGCTCGGTGCGGCAACCTCAGCCGTCACCTTGGGCTGCACGGCACGGCGGAAGGCATCGACCAGCGGCAGTACTTCCGCGCGTGTCTTGAACGCCGCGCGGTTGACGATCAGGCGGCTGGTGACCTCGGCGATCACTTCGACCTCGACCAGCCCGTTTTCCTTCAGCGTCCGCCCCGAAGACACCAGATCGACGATCCGCGGCGCGAGGCCCAGCACCGGCGCCAGCTCCATCGCGCCGTTCAGTTTGACGCACTCTGCGCCCACGTCGCGCCGTGCGAAATGAGTCTTGGTGACGTTGGGATATTTGGTGGCGATACGGACATGGCTCCACCCGCGCGGGTCGTCGCGTTCGGCCATCGCGGCGGGTTCGGCGACCGACAGGCGGCAGTGGCCGATGCCGAGGTCGACGGGCGCGTAGAGCTCCGAATAATCGAACTCCATCAGCACGTCGGACCCGACGATGCCCAGCTGTGCGGCGCCATGTGCGACGAACGTCGCGACGTCGAACGCGCGGACGCGGATCAGGTCGATGTCGCTGCGGTTGGTCGAGAAGCGCAGCGCGCGGCTGTTCTCGTCCGAAAACGCGGCTTCGGGCTCGATCCCGGCGCGCGCGAGCAGCGGCAGCGCTTCTTCGAGGATGCGTCCCTTGGGGACGGCGATGACGATCGGATCGGCCATGATGGGCGGGCTTTACTCAGGGCGGGGAAGGGGCGCAATTGGCCCATGAGCAACGATGAACGCGTGAGGGCGGCGTTTCGACGCCAAGCAGATTTTTGCGACGCGATGGCGGCGCCGATGACGGCAGCGGTGGCGCGTGCGCTCGCGGACGTGCTCGATCATGAGACGGCGACCGGGCGCGTCGTGCTCGACTGGTCGGGCGATCCCATTGCGGATGCGCTGCCGCTGCGCTTGATCGGCGGGCTGCACGCGCTGCACCGGGCGGGGCACGCGGTCGGCTTCGATGGCGACGTCGACCGGCTCCGCGCCGCCTTGGTCGAGCATGACGCGACGCTTCTTCCGTGGCTCGATGGGCCGCCGCAGACCAACGAGCCGGGCCGGTCGGCGGCGCTGATGGTTGGCCTCCTACATCTGGCGCAGCGCTACGGACCACGGTTCGAAGTGCTGGAGCTGGGGTCGAGCGCGGGTCTCAACCTGCTGATCGATCGCTACCGCTTCGACCTCGGCGGCGTGATGGTCGGGCCGGAGTCGCCGGTGCTGCTTCAGCCGGAATGGCGCGGCCCGCCGCCGCCGTCTGCGCCGGTCGAGATCGGCGCGGTGCGCGGCGTCGACGTGGCACCGATCGACCTCATCGATCGCGCGGCCGCGACACGCCTTGCCGCCTATGTCTGGATCGACGCGACCGAGCGGCAGGTGCGGCTGGATCGCGCCATTGCGATGGTGCGTCGGCACGGCGTCGCGCTCGATCGCGGTGACGCGGCGGCCTGGATCGATGCGCAACTGGCCGAGCCGCAGCAGGAGGGAGTCACCCGCGTCGTCCTGCATTCGGTCGTGTGGCAATATCTCGGACCCGAACGCCAGGCCCGCATCCGCGATGCAATATACGCCGCCGGCGCGCGCGCGACGGTCGAGCGTCCGTTCGGCTGGGTGATGCTCGAACCCAACCGCGACCTCGCCGCGCACGAGGTCCGCATGCGCGGCTGGCCGGGCGATCGAGGGATGGAGGTCGTCGCAAACGCCCATGCGCACGGCGCCTGGATCGAGGGGCTGCGGACGCCGCAACCTGCGGGCGACTATGTGCTGAGTGGAGTGGCGCCAGTTTGAGCGAGCGTCACCCGGGCAATCGTCATTCCGGCGAATGCGCCAATCAATTCTGGCTGAGCTTGGCGAGTCCCATATCGTTCAGCGACTATGAATTTCCGCCTTCGCGGGAATGACGGCGTTATGGGAGGACTTAGACCCCCCAATCCCGTATCGCCGCGATCACGGCAGGCGCATTTTCCCACGGCACGAAATGCCCGGCGTCGACCTTCGTCACCGTCAGGTCCGGCACCATAACGTCGAGGCCCTCGAGCTGAACCTGCCGTAGCGCGGTGTCGCGCAGACCCCAGATAACCAGCGTCGGCTGCGTCACGGGCGGGAAGGGGGCGTCGAGGAAGGCGGGCCGCTCGGGTGTCTCGCCGGGGGCGGGAACGATGATCGCGCTCGCGCGGTACCAGTTGAGCATCGCGGTCAGTGCGCCCGGCTGCGACCAGTCGGCGATGTAGCGTTGCCGCTCCGCGTCCGACACTTTCGTCATATCGACGTGCGGCGCGAAGCTCTTGTCGAAGAAGCCATCGATGCCGATGCCCGCGACATGCGCCTCGATCTCCGGGTTGCGGAACGCGGTGATATATTGGCTCGACGCGCGCTGTTCGGCATCGTCGAACAGGCTGCGCTGGAAGACGAGCGGGTGGGGCGCATTGACGATCACCAGCTTCGCGATGCGATCCGGCCGCTGCAATGCCGCCATCCACGCGATCGCGCCGCCCCAGTCGTGTCCAACCAGCGTACAGCGATCGATCCGGAAATGATCCGCCAGCGCGATCAGGTCGGCGACGATCCGGTCGGGCGTGTAATTCTCGACACCCTCGGGCTTTGACGATCCGGCAAAGCCGCGCTGGTCGGGGGCGATGACATAATGGTCGCGTGCCAGATCGGGGATGACATCGCGCCAGGTGCGGTGCGATTCGGGGAAGCCGTGGAGCAGGATGACCGGCGGATTGGCGGGATCGCCGGCGACCGCCGCCGCAAGCGTGACCCCGGTGGGGAGGGGGATGTGGTGAAGGTGGTCGGTCACGCGCAATCCTCTCGATCCGTCATTCCCGCGAAGGCGGGAATCCATTCTGGCTGACCTTCGTGAATCTCATGTCCACCAGCGTCAATTTCTCCCCGCCTGCGTAGGAGGACGGCGGTTAGGCGCTCACGGATAGCTTACCGTCTTCGGAACTTCGGGAATCGGAATGAATTCCTCCGCATCGCCCGGCACGACCGGAAACTCGCCCGCCTTCCACGCGCGTTTGGCTTCGTTGATCCGCTCGCGGCTCGACGACACGAAATTCCACCAGACGTGGCGCGGGGTCATGGCTTCGCCACCGCACAGCATGACGCGGGCGCCGCGTTCGCTGGTCAGCGTCGCCGCGACGCCGGGGCGCAGGACGTACAGGTTCGTGCGGTCGAGCGGCATCCCTTCCACCCGCGCATCGCCGTCGCACAGGTACAGCGCGCGCTCGTCGGCATCGGCATCGATCGGGATCGACCCGCCCGGTGCCAGCAGGATGTCCGCGTAGATCGTGCCGGCATAGGTCGTCGTCGGTGCGCGATGGCCCCACAGCGACCCCATGATGACACGCGCCGTCGCGCACCCATCCTCGATCACCGGTAACTGCGCCTTGGTGACATGCTCGAATGCCGGGTCCATCTCCTCGACGTTCTCAGGCAGCGCGATCCAGGTCTGGATGCCCGACAGCTCCGGTCCCTTGGCACGCTCGTCGCCCGGCGAGCGTTCGCTGTGCACGATGCCGTGGCCCGCGGTCATCAGATTGACCGCGCCCGGCTCGATCCGCGCCTTCGTCCCCAGCGAATCGCGGTGGTCGATCGCGCCGCCGAACAGATAGGTGACCGTCGCCAGGTTGATATGCGGGTGCGGCCGCACGTCGATGCCGGTACCCGCGTCCAGGATCGCCGGTCCCATCTGATCGAAGAACAGGAACGGCCCGACCATCGTCCGTGCCTTGGTCGGCAACGTGCGGTGGACCTTGAACCCGCCCAGGTCGTGCGTGACCGGCGTCAGGACGATATCGAACAGGTCATCATGGGTCATGCGGCATCGAGCTCCGGATAATGGCGAAAGATCCCCTCTTCGCTGAAGGGTAGGCGGCGGTCGCTTTTCAAATAGGCGCGAATACCCGGCAGGTCCTCAATCTGGTCGTGGATGCGGATCAGGTTGGGATAATTGCCCTCGATAGCTGCCATCCGCTTCGGAAACATGTACCGCAGGCCTTCGATCAGCTGGAACAGCGACGTGTCGATGTACGTCCAATTCCCGTCGATGGTCCAATCGTCACCCGCCGCCACCGCGCGTTCGAAATAGTCGAGGAATTTGGGCAGGCGTTCGTCACGGAACTGCCGCGCGGAGCGCGCAGCTTCGGCCTTCTGATCGTCGTAATAGGCCATCATCTCGACCGGGTGATGGACGTTGTGCACCTCCGCCACGACGTCGGCGATGGTCAGCTGCAGCTGGTTGATCCAGTAGCGATCGGCGAGGTTCGTCGGGGCCAGGCCGTGGTGCCCGCCCAGCCAGGCCAAGATGTTGGCGACCTGCGCGATCGTGTGCCCGTCGATCTCCAGATAGGGCGGGGCAAAGGGCGCGCGGGGGGCGCGGGCCGCCATGTCGGCCATCAGCGCATCTTCACCCCGTTCGCGCGCGCAGTCGCGATAGTCGATGCCGGCCGCTTCTAGCGGCAGCCGCACGAATTCGCCGCGGCCCTGAATGCTGGGCCAATACCAGAGGTTATACGCCATTCACGCCTCTCCCGGAGCCCGCGCCCGGATCGCCAGCGCGTGGATGCGGCTGGCCAGCAGGTCGGCGAGGGCGTGGTTGACCAACCGCTGGCGCGCTACGCGGTTCAACGCGGCAAAGGCGGCACTTTCGATCTCGACCGAGAAATGGCTTTCGCCCGTGCCGTCGTCGCCCAGATGGCCGGCGTGAAGGTGGCTGTCGTTGCTCACGACGAGGTGCGACGGGCTGAGCGATTGCTTCAGTCGATCGGCGATAATGTCGGCAAGCGGAGCGGTGGCGGTGGTCGTCATGCCGCCTATATAGACCGCTTTTCGGAAGGTTTGGGAGTGGCGGACGACGAACCGCGGCGGGAGCGCCCGAAAGCGCGGTTTCACGGGCGCGTGGACGCCCAGGGCCGGCTGTGCGCCGAACCCGGCTGCGACCAGCCGGGCGAGTTCCGCGCTCCGGCTGGAGCGGGCGCGACGAGCGATGGTCCCGGCGCGTACCGGTGGCTCTGCCTCGACCATGTCCGCGCGTTCAACGCCGGCTACAACTTTTTCACCGGCATGACCCCGGACGAGATTCATGCCGCCCAGCGTCCCTACGCTGGCTGGGAACGCGAGACGCGCGCCTTCGCCAGCTCGGGCGCCGACCGGCCGCCTAAATGGTCCGACTTCCACGACCCGCTCGACGCGATCGGCGCGCGGTTCAAGGAAAAGATGGCCGAAGCGCGCGGCCGCGCCGATGGCAAGCCGTTGTCCGGAGACGACCGCCGCGCACTGAAGGTCCTGGGCCTGGCCGCCGACGCCGACCGCCACGAGCTGCGCACCCGCTATTCGGAGCTGGTCCGCAAATTTCATCCCGACCGCAATGGCGGCGACCGCGCCCACGAAAGCGCGCTGCAGGCGGTGGTCGAGGCGTATCAGCACCTGCGCAAGGCACCGGCGTTCGTGTGAACGGCCGCGGGCGCTGCGGCGCCGAAACGAAATCGCCCGATGCGAGTTTCCGGTGAATGACCGCCGCAACACGCCCGCATACCGTCACGCCTTCGACGTCGCCGACCTGGATCGCGCCGCTCGCCTTCGCGATTTTCCAGATCCTCACGCCGACGCTGCCGTTGCTCGGCATCGGCGAGCAGATCGGGTCGCAATCGGACTCAGCGCGCACGCTTATCACGCCCGCGGGCTGGGCTTTTTCGATCTGGGGGGCGCTGTATGCCGGGTCGTTGGTGTTCGCGGTCTATCAGGCGCTGCCGGCGCACCGGGATAATCGCCTGTTCGATCAGGTACGTCTGCCGGCCGCCGGGGCGTTTGCCGGCAACGCTGTTTGGGCGCTCTACACGCAGATGTTCGGGCTGAGCGCGATTTCGGTCGTCATCATTTCCTTTACGCTCGTTTGCCTGCTGACCGCCTATCGCCGCTTCGCTGCGTGGCCGCAGCCGTTCACCGCCGGCGAGCGCTGGTGCGCGGGCCTGCCGCTGACCGCCCTGGCGAGCTGGCTGACGGTGGCGACGACGGTCAATATCGCCGCGTCGCTGCGTTTTCACGGGGTGGAGGGCGGGTCGGCGACGCCGATGATCTCGGCCGCAATGCTGATCGTCGCCGGACTGATCGGCGCGAGTGCGTTGCTGAAGGGCCGCGGCTGTCCGCCCTATGCCCTCGTCTTCCTATGGGCGCTGTCGGCGATCTACGCGGCGGGTGGCCAGCAGGCGTCGACCGTCGCCTTGGCCGCGCTGGTGTCCGCCGTGCTGATCGTGGGCGCAACGGTCATCGGCCTGAGCCGTGGCGGCGCGCGGCACTGGTTCGGCTGAACGGCTTAGAAGGGCAGCCAGCGCGACTTTTCGCTGAAGCGCATATAGCCGACGTTGGCGCCCAGCCGCCAGCCGACGCCGAGCCGGATCGGGATCACCACGGTGTTGCCGCGGCGCAGATAGGTCGCAGCGAACCCGCCGATGAAGAACACGCGGCCCTCACCTGCCGGAAAGCGGTGGAACAGATCCTGCGTGTCGTAGAGGTTGTAGACGAGCACGAACACCTTGCTCGCATCGCCGCCGACGTCGAAGCCCAAGGACGGCCCGGTCCAATAGACCTGCCGCGTGCCCTCCACCCGGTGGGTCATCACGCCGGAGCCATAGCGCAGTCCGACGACGAACGCGCCGCTGACCTCGCGCCCGGCGATATAGGCGTTGGGCTCGCCCTGATCTTTCAGGATCTTCTCGACCATCCCGGCCAAACCTTGCGCGCCCTTGCCGAACACGCCTTCCGCCGCGGTCAGCACGTCGTCGCGCTTGTAGGTCCCGCTGGTCTCGGCCGCCGTGGTCCGCTCCGCCATCGGATCGATCCCGGTGCCAGCGTTTCGCGACGTGTCGCCCGCCGGTGCCGCGTCGGTGGTCGGCGACGGAACGGCCGTCTCGGCGGGCGGCGTGTAGGGGGGCGTTGCCGGCGCCGGCGTCGTCCGGGTCTGATTCGTCCGCGGGGCAAGATCGGCATCGATCGCGCTGTTGGGGTCGATCGTGCGCACCTGCGCCTGCGCGGTCATCGGGCCGGCCGCCATCGCGACGAGCGCGAGCATATGCGCGAATTTCTTGACCCCGGTCATCGACAGCTACTCCCCCTAGGCGACGCCCTCTATCCGCGGGTGCGGATTGCCCGGCAATGAACGCTGCGACGAAGCGAATCGATTTCGCCGACGAACCGAGCCGCGCAATGATGCGAAACCCCGGTTGATCCCCGCACCGACCCCCGCTATAGCCCCGCTTCCGCCGCATCCGGAGACGTGGGTGAGTGGCTGAAACCAACGCTTTGCTAAAGCGTCGTACGGGAAACTGTACCGAGGGTTCGAATCCCTCCGTCTCCGCCAATTCTCAAGCGAAAACAACGGCTTAGAGCCTTCGGCGCGGTCGCGGCCAACATCCCGGCCATCATGGCATACCTGTTTGTTTCGGGTTTTTCGGGCCGCATAAGCTGGTTCGCGACGTAGTGCTGAACTTCAGCTAGGTTCAGCAACGTGATGACGTCTTGGGCTTGCGCCTCGTTCGTGCGGGCTGGAAGGAGGTGCAGATCGCGTGTGTCGAACACGATGTGGTCGCCATAGGGCGGCCAGATCAAGAGGTAGCGTTCCACGGGTTCAGAGTCGTACCGCATGTATGACCAGATAGCGTGCCGCGAGACGACGGCGTTGGCGCTTTCGAAAGTGAAGCCGCGATCCATAAGAAGATTCGCGATTCGCATGAGGCACAGATCGGCAAAGCCGAACGTCATCCACTTGCTTCGGGGTGCAGGATCATCATGCGTGTTGGCTCTTGCACGGTGAAAGCCCGGAAGCATTCCGACGCGACTGAGCAAGCCCCGTTTCAGCTATGAGCGAAACCCCTCATAGCCACATCAACAATGTCAGCGGCGCGAGCGGAAAGGAAGCTGCACGGGACAAGTTCGCCACGGGAGCGCCCCGACCACGCACGCCGTCTGAGCAGCAATACAGCGATCGCAAGCTTGGCTCGCGACGCTGAGCCGGGCGCTCGGGATAAACCCCAAGACGGTGGCGAAGTGTCGTAAGAGGGCGACGGTCGAGGATCTGAAGACCGGGCCGAAGGCTCCCCATTCAACGACCCTGACCGAGGCGGAGGAGGCAATGGTGGTGGCGTTCTGTCGCCACTCCCTGCTGCCGCTCGACGACTGCCTCTACGCATTGCAGCCGTCGCTACCGCACCTGACCCGGTCAGCGTTGCAGTGTTGCCGACAGCGGCACCGCATCTCACGGTTGCCGGATGTCGGGGGCGACAAGCCCCAAGCGTCAGCGCTTCAAGCGCTACCCAATCGGCTTCTTCCACATCGATATCGCCAAGATGCAGACTGCTGAAGGCGAGCTCTACCCGTTCGTCGGCATAGACCCCACCAGAAATTTTCAATCACCCAGCTGGTCGGTAAGGCCGATAGGCGCACAGCATCGGAGTTCCTCGAACACCGGCTCATCAAACCGAACCCCCGTAGGCGAACGGTCAGAGCCTGCCGGGCGGGGGGCGGGGTCGAGAGAATGAACCGGACGATCAAGGAAGCGACCGTCAAACGCTTCCTCTACGACGGCCACGACCAGCTCAGGACGCACCTCGCCGGCAACATGGCCGCCTGCAATTTCGCCCGCCGGCTCAAGACGCACAGCGGGTTCCTACCTTACGAATACATCGCCAAGATCTGGACGCCAGAACCAGACCGGTTCATCCTCGACCCGATCCACCAGACGCCAGGACTGAACACCTAGGCTCCTGCTTACGCGGGAGCACGGATGGCTACACCACGCCCATCGCGCGTAAACTCGTCGTTGCATGAGCGGTCACGATCAGATGATCGACCAGCCGCACATCCATCAGCGCCAGGGCGCGCGCCAGCGACCGGGCGTGGTCCAGATCGTGCCGGCTCGGCGCCGGATCGCCGCTCGGATGATTATGCGCGACGATCACGCCCTCGGCGCCGAACGCCAGTGCATCCAATGTTAGCGTCCGCGGTGGCACGCTCACCTGATCGGCGCCCCCGGCGATGAGCCGCAACCCCACCACCTGCGCGTCCACTCCGAGATAGGCGACGCCCGCCACTTCGCCCTCCGCCCGCGCCAGCCCCGCGAACAGCGCGCGCGCCTGCGACAGGCGATCGATCCGGAGCGGCGGCGGGGACATCCATCAGCCTGTGGCGCGCGCCGCGCGGTGTCAGCCAGCCGAACCCGCTCGACTTCGGTACCGAAACGGCGGTGATGCCTGCGGGGCTTGGCGCGCGCAGGCGACGGCGGTAACGCAAGCGGCCATGACCGTGACGATCCGCACCGCCGACCTGATCGAGAGCGTCGCCGACGCCCTGCAGTTCATCAGCTACTACCACCCGATGGATTACATCCGCGCGCTGGGTGAAGCCTACACCGCCGAACAGTCGGCCGCGGCGAAGGACGCGATCGCGCAGATCCTGACCAACAGCCGCATGTGTGCGGAGGGGCATCGCCCGATCTGCCAGGACACCGGCATCGTCAACGTCTTCGTCGAATGGGGCATGGACTGCGTGCTCGACGATACGTCGCGGTCGTTGCAGGAGGTCGTCGACGAAGGCGTCCGCCGCGCCTACCTCCACCCGGAGAACAAGCTGCGCGCCTCGGTCCTGGCCGATCCGGCGTTCACGCGGCGCAATACCAAGGACAATACGCCGTCGGTGCTGCACGTCACGATGGTGCCGGGCAGCAAGGTGTCGGTCGACGTCGCGGCCAAGGGCGGTGGCAGCGAGAACAAGTCCAAGTTCAAGATGATGAACCCCAGCGACTCGATCGTCGACTGGGTGCTGGAGATGCTGCCGCAGATGGGCGCCGGCTGGTGCCCGCCGGGCATGCTCGGCATCGGGATCGGCGGTACGGCGGAACATTGCGTCCTGCTCGCCAAGCAGGCGCTGATGGAGCCGATCGACATGGGGCAGCTCAAGTTGCGCGGGCCGCAGAACGATATCGAGGCGCTGCGCATCGAGATCTTCGACAAGGTCAATGCGCTTGGCATCGGCGCGCAGGGGCTAGGTGGCCTGTCGACCATCCTCGACGTCAAGATCATGGACGCGCCGTGCCACGCCGCGGGCAAGCCGGTCGCGATGATCCCCAACTGCGCCGCGACCCGCCACGCGCACTTCACGCTGGATGGGTCGGGGCCGTCGTACCTGGAGGCCCCGAAGCTCGACGATTGGCCCGACGTCAACTGGGCGCCCGACAAGGCCGCCAAGCGCGTCGATCTCGACACGCTGACGCCCGAGGATGTGCAGGGTTGGAAGCATGGCGACCGGCTGTTGCTGAACGGCAAGATGCTCACCGGCCGCGACGCCGCCCACAAGCGGATCGCCGACATGCTGGCGCGGGGCGAAGAATTGCCGGTCAGCTTCAAGGGCCGCGTGATCTATTATGTCGGCCCGGTCGACCCGGTCGGCGAGGAAGTCGTCGGCCCGGCCGGTCCCACGACCGCGACCCGCATGGACAAGTTCATGCGCATGATGCTCGACCAGGGGCTGCTCGCCTGCGTGGGCAAGGCCGAACGCGGGCCTGCCGCCACGGAGGCGATCAAGGATCACAAGTCGGCGTACCTGATGGCGGTCGGCGGTGCGGCCTACCTCGTCGCCCGCGCGATCAAGGGCAGCAAGGTCGTCGGCTTCGAGGATCTGGGCATGGAAGCGATCTACGAATTCGAGGTCGCGGACTTCCCCGTCACCGTCGCCGTCGACAGCGACGGCGCCAACGTCCACACGCTGGCGCCGCTGGTGTGGCGCGAAAAGATCGCCAAGGAAGGATTGTTGCAGCCGGCGTGATACCGGCTGCCCATTACATCGGTTCGTCGTCGATATCCGGCATCGGGACCGTGAATTCGGCGACGATCGCCGGCATGACCAGCATCGTGATGACGATTGCATAGCCGACCGCGCCCCATTGCGGCATCGTCGTCGGCACGGGCAACCCGACCCGAGCGGCGATCATCAGCCAGGCGAACACGGCGCCGATGACCAAGACGGACATCAGATAGGCGCGGCGGATCGCCTCATGCAGCGCGGCGCGTTCGAACTCGTCGAACTTCGCAAAGCCGCGCCGGGTGAAGATGGTATCGCGCGTGAAGGGCGACTGCATCGCGCAGACCATCAGCAAAATTGACAAGGGAAAGACCTGCGGGAACATCCGCGCGTCCCCGGGCGACAGCATCTGCGTCACCGGAATCAGCACGACAAACGCTAATCCCCCGACAAGGCCCCAGCGCAGCCAAGGCCGGCGAGGGCGGCGTTTCATCTCCTCCTCTCCCCATTTGCGAAAATCGAGCGCCATCATAGATCTCCGGCACGACGCAGGGCGTCGCTGAGCGAGGGGAAGGGGGTGAAGGAGAAGACGGTCTCCACCGGCACGTCGAACCAGGCCGCAATCCGCATGCCGAGCTCCAGGCTGGGGGCATAGTCGCCGCGTTCGAGATAGCCGATCGTCTGCGGATTGACGCCGACCGCCTCCGCCAGATCGCGCCGGGATACGCCGCGTTCGGTCCGAAACATCGCGATGCGATTATGGATCGCAATCTTGCCTGAACCAGACGACATGTTGTCTATAGACAACAATTCTTATTTCAGAGTCAACAACGAAAAGGCGGGCCGCCCTTTCGGACGACCCGCCTCCCGTTACGCAAGATTACCGGGCCCGGCTTTCACGCCGCCGGGCCGAAGCGTCATCCGCTTAGAAGTGGGTGACGATACCCAGCGTCGGACGGAAGCTGTGGGCGTTGCCGAAGGTCGACACTTCGCCGCGCAGACGGACACCCGAGTTGCCGGTGATGCCGCCGAGGCCGATGTCCTTCGGGCCGACTTCGAAGCCGACGCCGTAGGTGATGTCGTCATAGTCGACGTTGGTCGGAACGCGCTTGGCGAAGTTGACCCACTGGTAGCCGACCTTGCCGTAGATCAGGCCCGAGTCACCGGCACGCAGGCCGAAGCGGCCAGCGGCGCCATACTGCCAGTCGATGTCGCCCGACACGCCCTTGGCGACGCTGCCTTCGGCGCCGACGAAAACCGGACCCAGCGGCACGTTCACGCCGACCAGGCCTTCGACCAGGCTGCCGTTCAGCTTGTCGCGACGGTTGACCGACGGGATGCCGGCGCGGTTGCCTTCGCTGTCAAACTGCTCCCAGCCGCCGCGGATGCCGAAGTACGGCTCGATACCGAAGGCGCGGGTGCCGTCCGGTGCGCTGACCGTATCGGTCGGGGCGGTCGATGCGTCCTGCGCAAACGCAGGCACAGCAAGGGTCGTGGCCGCGAGCGCGGCAGCGGTGAGGATCTTACGCATAGTAAACCTTCTTCGTTACGTTGTCGGACGAGGCGGGCCGATTGAGGCGTGCCGTGTCCGTCCAGGGACCTGCTGAATGCCGACCCGCGCCGATTGTTGCGCCGCACCGTGAAAAAAGCGGCGGAAAACCAAGGTTGTTGCACTTCTGCCACGGTTTCTTGCTGATCGATGAACGAAATCGGGCAGCCGTGTGGCGCCAACCTGTCATGTTGATGAAGATTAAGGCAGGCTGTCTGGAACCGCCGGGCGGCAGCGGCGATAAGCGAGCATGTTCCGATTCCTCCGCCTGTCCGGCGCGGCCCTGATGGGCCTTGCGATCCTCGTGCTGCTGGCGGTGGTCATCGTTCCGCGGTTCCTCGACCGTCGCTATTACAAAGGACCGGTGTCGGGGCATTTCGACGGACAGCGGTTCTTCAACCCGGATGGCGAGGACACCGTCCGCCTGCCGTCGGGCGGGGGACGCGGTGGTTTCCTCTGGCGGCAGGCGACCGGCAGCGACGGCCGGCCGGACTGGCCGACGCAGGTCGCCGTGACGCCCGCCAAGCCGGTGGCGCGCGTCGCGGGTGATGCCATGGTCGCGACCTGGATCGGCCATGCGACGGTGCTGGTCCAGACCGCGGGCCTGAACATCCTGACCGACCCGGTGTGGAGCGAGCGCGCCGGCCCGTTCGGCTTCGGTCCGAAGCGGGTGGCGGCGCCGGGCGTGGCCCTCACCCATCTGCCGAAGATCGATCTGATCGTCGTCAGCCACAATCACTATGACCACCTCGATCTCGCGACGCTGAAACACCTGTGGAACCGTGACCGGCCGCTGATCGTCACTGGCCTCGGCAACGGCGCCTTGATGCGCTCGGCCGGCATCGGCGCGGTCGAATTGGACTGGCGCAACGCGGCCGTGCTGACCGACACCGGCGTCGAGATCGAAAGCGACGGGCCGCCGCGCTGCGATCCGTTCGGCGCCTGTCCGCGCGATCGGGCGACGGTGTTCGTGACGCGCAATCACCATTGGTCGAGCCGCTGGTTCACCGACCGCAACCGCGCGCTGTGGTCCAGCTTCGTCATCCGGACGGGCAGCGGGAACATCTTCTTCGCCGGCGACACCGGCTTCGGCGACGGGCGCTGGCCCGCGGAGGCGGCGAAGTTCGGTACGCCGCGCCTCGCAATCCTGCCGATCGGCGCGTTCCGCTTCGAGCCCGGCCAGATGGGGACGGGCAGCCACATCGGCCCGGTCGATGCGGTGGAGGTGTATCGCCGGCTGGGTGCGCAGACCGCGATTCCCATCCACTGGGGCACGTTCCGCCTGAGCTACGAGGCGTATGACACGCCGCCCAGGCTGCTCGCCGCGGCGACGCGGTGCACCGGGCAACAGGGCTTCGCGCCGGTCGCGATCGGTGCGCCGTTCGTCGTCCCGCCGCTGACCGATCGCCGCGCCAATCCGCCGCCGATGGACCGCGCCGCACTGCTCCGCTGCCTCGATACGCCCGCGGTCCGGGCGTTGCGATGAGGGCCTATTACGTCACCGCGATCGACCGGATCGGCTGGGCGCTCGCCGTCGGGGGTGCGGCCGGCGGGGTGTTCGCAGGTGCGCTGGCAGGGCGAAGCGGTCTTGTCGCGATTCTGGCTGCGGCCGCACTCGGGACGCTCGCCACCTGGGGCGTGCTGGTCCTGATCGCGGCGCCGATCTGGACGTGGTTCCACCATCGCAGCCGCCGCGGCCCGGTGACGGCGGCGATGCTGGGCGGCGGACTGGGGATGGCGTTGGGGCTCTTCACCGGGTCGCCGCTCGCCGCGATGGCCGCGGCACTCTGTGGCGCGGTGATCGGTTGGCTGATGCAGCGTGTGGGCTATCGTCGGCTGTTCTGACGCGTTGCGCGCCCGCGCGTGATCCCCATATGTACCACCATGGTCATTCAGATCCGCAAGAGCCTCGACGAGCCCGAAACCGATCAGAGCTTCGTGCCGCACCGCCCGGCGCGACCGCCCAAAGCGGAGGGCGGGCGACGGTTCGAGATCGTCAGCGAATATCAGCCATCGGGCGATCAGCCGACCGCGATTGCAGAACTGGTAACGCAGGTCGAGGCCGGCGAGCGCGACCAAGTGCTGCTGGGCGTGACGGGTTCGGGCAAGACCTTCACCATGGCGCAGGTGATCGAACGCGTGCAACGCCCCGCGCTGATTCTGGCGCCGAACAAGATACTCGCGGCGCAGCTTTACGGGGAGATGAAGTCGTTCTTTCCGAACAACGCGGTCGAGTATTTCGTCAGCTATTACGACTATTACCAGCCCGAGGCCTATGTCCCGCGGTCGGACACCTATATCGAAAAGGAAAGCTCGACCAACGAAGCGATCGACCGGATGCGCCACTCGGCGACACGGTCGCTGCTGGAACGCGACGACGTCATCATCGTCGCGTCGGTCAGTTGCCTCTACGGTATCGGATCGGTCGAAACCTATTCGGCGATGATCTTCGACCTGAAGAAGGGTCAGAGCGTCGACCAGCGCGAGATCGTCCGCAAGCTGGTGGCGCTTCAGTACAAGCGCAACGACGCTGCCTTCCAGCGCGGCAATTTCCGCGTGCGTGGCGACAATCTCGAAATCTTCCCTTCGCACTATGAGGATACCGCCTGGCGGGTGTCGTTCTTCGGTGACGATATCGAGGAGATCGTCGAGTTCGATCCGCTGACCGGCAAGAAGGTCGCGTCGCTCAATTCTGTCCGCATCTATGCGAACAGCCACTATGTGACGCCCGGGCCGACGCTGAAGCAGGCGACCGAAGCGATCAAGTTCGAACTGGCCGACCGGCTGCAGGAGTTGATCGGCGAGGGCAAGCTGCTGGAGGCGCAACGGCTGGAGCAGCGCACGAACTTCGATCTGGAGATGATCGCGGCGACGGGCAGTTGTGCAGGGATCGAGAACTACAGCCGCTTCCTGACCGGCCGTCTGCCCGGCGAACCGCCGCCGACATTGTTCGAGTATCTGCCCGAGAATGCGCTGCTGTTCGTCGACGAAAGCCACCAGACGATCGGCCAGATCAACGGCATGTCGCGCGGCGA
>CAJYOI010000053.1 GCA_913776045.1 uncultured Sphingomonas sp. | reverse complement strand
GCGGGACGATCCTGAACATCGTGCTGAACAAACCGCGAGCCGCCGGCGTCAGCGGAAAGGTTTCCGCCACGGTCGGCGATCGCGGACGGCGGACGCTGTCGGTCAACGCCGGGCTGAACCGCGGGCGGGTGAAGGCGTCGCTCGATGCCGGGCTGCGGCAGGATGTGCGACTGCAGACCGTCCTCGACGATCGCCGGCTGCTCGACCAGCGGGGCGATGTCGTCGCGCGGTTCGTCACCAACGCGCGGTACACGCCGACGCGGACCCGGTCGGCGAATCTGGCCGGCAGTCTGACCTATGCACTGCCCAAGGGCGGGGAGATCGGCGTCGAGGGGACCGTTTCGCACGGCGTGCCGATCAACCGCGTGTTCGAGGATCATCGCGACACATTGTTCGATGGCGAAGCCCCGAGCGTCTATCGTCGCGTCCGTTCGGGCACCTACGCCAACGACGACCGCGACATCAGCCTGTTCTATCGCGACACGGCCCGCGACGATCGGCCGGCGCTGTCGATCGACGCGCAGCACAGTGTGACCGGCCTGCGGTCGGATCGCCCGTTCGTCACGAGCTGGACCGTGCCGGATCGCCCGGCCGAGGTGCGGCGGGTCGTCTATCGCACGCAGACCGTCATCGACCGCATCGCTGCCGATCGGGATATGCCGATCGCGCCGGCGTGGCGGCTGCGCGTTGGCGGCGAGCTGCGGCGGGAGGCGTCGTGGATCGCCAACGGGGCGGTGGCCTTCGATCCGGCCGCGCCGTCGCCACTGCCGGTTCCCACGCTGGCGCGGTTCGACGGGGTGCAGCGCATCGCGGTGTTCCATGGCGCGGCGACCTATCGCAAGGGCGACTGGGCGGCGGAGGCAGGCAGCCGGATCGAGGATGTGCGCATCACGGTGACGACTGCGCCCGACGTCGCCGTCATCCGGCGCACGTTGGGCGGTTTCGCGCATCGCCTGTCGGTGACGCGCGCGGGCCCGCGCCATCACGTCGCGCTCCGCCTGTCGCGCAGTCGCGAGCGACTGGATCCGTCGAGCTTGAGTCCTGTCGTCGTCACGATTGATCCGCAACGCCAGTCGCGCGGCAATCCGTTGCTACGTCCGCAGGACGTGACCACCGCGGAAATCGACTATGTTGTCGACCGCGCGGCGATTCAGGCGACCGCGACGCTGTTCCTGCGCCGCACCGATCGGCTGATCGGCGATCTTTACGCCTTCGCTGCTGATGGCCTCCTGCTGCGCGCCAGCGACAACACGGGTAGGCGGATGTCCACAGGCGGGGAGGCGACGGTCGCGGGCAAGATCGGGAAGGGCGTGAAGGTGAGCGTGACGGCGACGCTGCAGCATGACTGGATCGATGCGGTCGATGGCCTTGGCCGGACGCGCTCGGCATTGCTCGGCTACGGGCTGCAGGCGTCGGTGGACTGGGATGCGACGACGCGGGACGCGCTGCACATCGACGCCGACCGCCGGGGGCCGGAACTGCTGCCGCAGGGGCGGCGGAGCGGAACGGGCAGCCTCAACATGATATGGCGGCACACTGTGTCGCCGCGACTGACGGCGTCGCTGACTGCGCGGGGGCTGGTGCAGGACAGCCGGGTCCGCACCGTGATCCGCAACGCGGTGCTGCGAAGCGATACCGATGCGGTGACCGATACGCGAGCCGTGATGTTCGGGGTGTCGGTGACGCGGTAACTCAGATCACGCATCATCGGTCTCAGCCCCTAGCCTCAAGGGGAGGGGCGAGAAAAATGGTGACGTCCTTAGTCCAGCGCCGCCGCGATCCGTTGCGCCAGTCGCCGTGCGACGGCGTCCTTGGCGAGCGGTTCCCAGTCCTCGACGCCGTCGGCGGTCACCAGATGCACGGTGTTGGCGTCGCCGCCCATCACGTCGCCCGATACGTCGTTGGCGACGATCCAGTCCGCCCCCTTGCGCGTGCGTTTTGCGGTCGCGTGGTCGACGACGCGTTCGGTTTCTGCCGCGAAGCCCACCACAAGCCGCGGGCGCTCGGGGCTGTTTGCAAGCGTCGCGAGGATGTCGGGGTTGGTGTGGAGCGCCAGCGGAGGGACGCCGGCGCCTTTCTTCAGCTTTTGCGCCGCGGCCTCGACATACCAGTCGGCGACGGCAGCCACCATGACGGCGGCGTCGGCGGGCAGCGCGGCGGCGACGGCATCGGCCATTTCGCGCGCGGTTTCGACGTCGATGCGATCGACTCCCTCGGGTGTCGTCAGCGTGACGGGACCGGAGACGAGGGTCACGCGCGCGCCGAGCTCGGCCAGCGCGCCGGCGATGGCATAGCCCTGTTTCCCCGACGACCGGTTGGCGATGTAGCGGACCGGGTCGATCGGCTCGTGGGTCGGGCCGGCGGTCACCAGGACGTGCTTGCCCGCCAGCGGCCCGACACCGGCGAAATGGCGCTCGATCGCGGCCAGGATGGCGACGGGTTCGGGAAGGCGGCCGGGGCCGTACTCGCCGCACGCCATTGCGCCTTCGTCGGGGTCCATGACGTGGACGCCATCGGCACGCAGCTGGGCGACGTTGCGCTGCGTCGCGGCGTGCTGCCACATCCGCACGTTCATCGCAGGGACGGCGAGCACCGGCGTGTCGGTCGCGAGCAACAGCGTGGTCGCCAGATCGTCGGCATGGCCGTGCGTCATGCGCGCGAGCAGGTCTGCGGTGGCGGGGGCGACGACGATCAGGTCGGCAGCGCGGCTGAGCTGGATATGGCCCATCTCCGCCTCGTCCTTCAGATCCCACAGCGTCGTGTAAACCGGGCTTTCGGCCAGCGCGGCCAGCGTCATCGGCGTCACGAAATGCGCGCCGCCCTCGGTCAGGACGGGCGTGACGGCCATGCCGGCCTTGCGGATCAGGCGGATCAGCTCGCAGGCCTTGTACGCGGCGATGCCGCCGCCGACGATCAGCAGGATGCGCTTCATTGCGTGATCCTCTGCACCCGGATGCGCCGCCTGTCGAGCAGGGTGGCGGCGAGGTCGCGGAGGGCGTCGGGGACGAAGACCAGCCCGACCAGCAGGACCGGGGCCGGCATCAGCGCCCAGTAGAAAGTGTCGGCGCGCGCGAAGATCGCGATCGCTGCGGCATAGCCGGCGAACAGCGCGGCGGCACGGGGGGCGACGGAGTCGCGCCACGCGGTCCAGCCGAACAACGCCAGCGCGACCAGTGGCGCGGCGAGCGTCAGCGGCAGGGCGTCTAGCGCGGTCGAGGAAGCGAAGGCACGGACGAAGAAGCCAGGGCCGAGCAGGCCGCTCCACCCGGGCGATGCCGGATCGAGCGGACCGACGATCTGCGCCACCGCCCAGGCATGCGCGACGATCGCGGCGAAGAGCGCGAGAAGCGACAGACCCCAGCCGGCAGCCTCGCGCCGCGCGCCCTCGCGCCAGGCGAAGGCGGCCATGACGAGGGGGAGGAGCGCCGCCGTCTCGCGCGCCAGCGTCGCGATCAGGCCCAGTGCGACGCTCGGCACCCAGCGCTCGGGCGTGCGCAGCGCGAGAGCGAGCGCGACGAGCAACGCGGCCCAGATTTCGTGGAAGGCGACGAGGTCGGCCTGGACGAAGGCCATCAGCCCGGCGGCGAGCAGGACGGTCAGCGATATGCGCGCCGACGGGCGGGCAAGCTGCGGCGCGATCCGCAGCCACCACGCGACCGCTACGCCGATCGTCAGCAGTACCAGCAGGACGCGCGGGACGAGCGGCGGCAATGCGGCCTGGACGACGGCGTGGACCGGCAGGCGGAAGGTGAGGAAGGGCTTGAGCGGGTAGCTGCCGGCCCTGAGCGCCTCGGCGGTCAGCGTGTAGTAATCGCCGCCACCGCGCAGCCCTGCGATGACCGTCTCGTACATGCCGAGGTCGCTGGCGGTCGCGGCCTGACCGGGCGTGGGATCGGTCGGGTCGGGCACGGCGAGCGCGGTCAGCGCCAGCGCGATAAAAAGGGCGAGGGCCGCGACGATCCATCGCGCGCGGGCGCGCAGCAGGCCGGCGTAGCGGGTGGGGGCGGTGAGCCAGAGGGGCGCGCGGACACGGGGCATTGCCTTACGCCGTCATCCCGGCCTTGAGCCGGGATTCAGAGCGTCATGGGAGATCGCTCGCGGCTCTCGATGCCGGACCAAGTCCGGCATGACGATTGTGAACAGGCTCACGCCACCCACAAAGTCGCCGCGACCGCGACCGCTGCCGACAGGATCGCGACCGCCGCATAGCGCCAGCCGCCACCGACCCGCACGACCTGGATCTCGCGCAACGGCGGGGCAGGCGGAGCGCCGCCGGGTGCGGGATAGCGCGCCTCGATATTGCGGATCAGGTCGGGCAGGCGGGCGAGGGTTTTGAGGTCGGTGACGATCCGGTCGGCCGCCCAGGCCTCCGGACCCAGTTCGGTGCGGATCCATTCGCGGATGAACGGTCCGGACACGTCCCACATGTTGATGTCGGGATCGAGTCGGGTCGCGACGCCCTCGACCATCACCATCGTCTTCTGCAGCAGCAGCAGGTGCGGCTGGGTCTGCATGTCGAAATCGCGGGTGATCGCGAACAGCCCGTCGAGCATCGCGCCGACCGACATGTCCTTGACCGGCAGCCCGCGCATCGGTTCGCCGACCGCGCGCAGCGCCGTGGCGAACTCGGCGACATTGTGGTGCGGGGGTACGTAGCCCGCCTCGAAATGGATTTCGGCGACGCGCTTATAGTCGCCGGTGATCAGCCCGTAGAGGATTTCGGCCAGCCACACCCGCGCACGGCGGTCGATGCGGCCCATGATGCCGAAATCGATCGCGGCGATGCGGTTGCCGGGCAGGGCGAACAGATTGCCCTGATGCATATCGGCGTGGAAGAAGCCGTCCGAGATCGCCTGGCGGAGGAAGGCGCGTACCAGCTTCGACGCGATCACCGACACGTCGTAGCCTGCCGCGATCAGCCCGGCGCGATTCGACAGCTTGATGCCGTCGATCCATTCGAGCGTCAGCACCTTGCCGGTCGTGCGCTGCCAGTCGATCGCGGGGACGACGAAATCGGGTTCCGCCTCCATCCCCTCGGCGAGTTCGGACGCGGAGGCACCTTCGCGGCGCAGGTCGAGCTCGCGCGCGGTCCATCGCTTGAACGTCTCGATGACCAGGCGCGGGCGCAGGCGGTTGGCTTCGCCGCCCAAACCCTCGAGCTGCGCGGCGGCCCATTCATAGGTGTCGATCGCGCGAGCGAAATTGTCCTCGACGCCGGGGCGCAGGACCTTGACCGCGACGCGGGCGCCCTCGGTGGTGATCGCACGGTGGACCTGCGCGATCGAGGCGGCGCCGATCGGCTCCTCCTCGAACTCCGCGAACATCGCGCTGATCGGACGGCCGAAGCTGTTCTCGATCCGCGCGCGAATCTCGTCGAAGGGGACCGGGGGCAGCGAATCCTGCAGGCGCAGCAGGTCGTGCGCGGCATCCTCGCCGACCAGGTCGGGGCGGGTGGCGAGCGTCTGGCCAAGCTTGATCGCGGCGGGGCCGATCGCCTGGAAGGCCTCCGCGTATTGGGGGACTTTGGGTACGCGGGCGCCGAACCGCGCGACGCGGGCGAGACGGCGGACGGGGGCGGGGGTGTTCGGATCGCGCTCGATTCCCCGCAGCGCGCCGTGCCGCGCGAGCGTGCGGCCCCATTTCAGCAGGCGCCAGAGGTGGGTGACGGTAGAGGTCACGAGTCGTTTGCCTGGACCCCGGCCTTCGCCGGGGTTTGATCGCGCTGACGCACGATCAAATCTTCCAGCCCGAATGGATCGCGACCAGACCGCCGAGCAGCGGTTCGACCTTCGTCTGGACGAAGCCCGCCTCGCCGATCATCCGTTCGAACGTCGGCATGTCGGGGAAGCGGCGGATCGATTCGATGAGGTAGCGATAGCTGTCCTCGTCGTTCGCCAGCAGCTTGCCGAGTTTCGGGACCAGCTTATGCGAATAGGCATCGTAGACGTCGCCGAACAGCGGCCAGGTCGTGGTCGAGAATTCCAGGCAGAAGAATCGCCCCCCGCGCCGCAGCACGCGATGCGCCTCGCGCAAAGCCTTCGGGATGTCGGTCACGTTCCGGATGCCGAACGCGATCGTGTAGGCGTCGAAGAAGCGGTCGGGGAATTGCAGCGTCTCGGCGTTGGCTTCGGTCCAGACCAGACCGTCGATGCCGCGTTCCTGCGCGCGTTCCATGCCGACTTCGAGCATCGCCGGGTTGATGTCGGCGACCGTCACGCTGGCACCCGACTTCGCCAAGCGGAAGGCGATGTCGCCGGTGCCGCCGGCCATGTCGAGCAGTTGCTCGCCCGCACGCGGCTTCACCCGGGCGACGAACCGATCCTTCCACAGGCGATGCATGCCCCCCGACATGGCGTCGTTCATCAGGTCGTAGCGGCTCGCCACATTCTTGAAGACCGCGCCGACGCGCTGGGTCTTTTCTTCCGGGGCGACATCTTCATAGCCGAAGGAGACGGTGTCAGTCATGGCAGATGCCCTAGCGAAGCCTTGTGGCCCTCGCAAACGCAACCTTGGGTTCAAACTCGGTCAGGACAACGGCGGTGATTGCCCCGTCGTAATCGTTCGGCAAGGAGCGGGTCGCAGCAGGTAGCGGCGCTACCTGCATGGCTCGCGACGCCGCTGGCAGGCGCGACAGGGCAACCGCCTTGCGGCGGGCCGATTTTGGGTCAGGGCCGCGCCGCTCGTCGGTCACGATGCCATAGCATCGCTCCGCCCCTCGCTTCTTGCCCTGAACCAAGATCGGCTCCGTCACCGCCATTGTCCTGACCGAGTTTGAACCCTAGCTCTGTCCGGTGCCAGAACTTCCCGAAGTCGAAACCACCGTCCGCGGGCTGACGCCTGTCCTGGATGGCCAGCGCCTGTCGTCCGTCGTGACCCGACGTGGCGACCTGCGGCGGCCGTTTCCGGCGGAGCTTGCGCAGCGGATGACGGGGGCGACCGTCACGGCGCTCAGGCGTCGCGCGAAGTACGGACTGATCGACACCGATCGCGGCGACACGATGATCTTCCACCTCGGCATGTCGGGGCGGTGGCGGGTCGATCCCGACGAGTTGCTGACGCACGACCATCTGGTGATCGAAACCGACGCCGGGCGGCGGTTGGCGCTGAACGACGCGCGGCGATTCGGGTCGGTCGATCTGGTGCCGACCACGGACGTTGCCGACTGGCCGGCGTTTCGTGCGTTGGGACCGGAGCCGCTGGGCCCCGAGTTTACCGCCGCACACCTCGAACGTGCCTTCGACGGGCGTATCGCGTCGATCAAGCAATTGCTGCTCGACCAGCGAATCGTGGCGGGGCTGGGCAATATCTATGTCTGCGAGGCGCTGTACGAAGCGCGCATCCGGCCGTCGAAGCCGGCCGGGCAGGTGGCGAAGGCCAGGCTCGCGCGGCTGGTCGAGGCGGTGCATCTGGTGTTGAACGCGGCGATCGAGGCCGGGGGATCGACGCTGCGCGACTATGCGCGGCCGGACGGCGAGCTCGGCTATTTCTCGAAGCAGTTCAAGGTGTACGGGCGCGAGGGACTGCCATGCGAGTGCGGCGGCATCGTCGCGCGCTATGTCGAGGGCGGGCGGTCGACGTTTTGGTGTCCGAAGTGTCAGCGCTAGGTTGACCGAATCGTACCCGCTCGCTATGGGCGCCGCTTTCCCGGCTCGTGGAGGTTGTCCGCGCGCCTCCTAAACAGCAGGATTTGAACGTAATGGCGAATACGCCTCAGGCGAAGAAGCGCATCCGTCGCAACGAGCGTCGCGCGGAAGTTAACGGCAACCGTCTCGGCCGTATCCGGACCTTCGTGAAGAAGCTCGAATCGGCGCTCGCCGCCGGCGATAAGGATGCTGCGACCGCCGCGATCGCGCAGGTTCAGCCGGAACTGGCGCGTGGCGTCGCCAAGGGCGTGCTCCACAAGAACACCGCGTCGCGCAAGTTCTCGCGCCTGACCAAGCGTCTCGCCGCACTCGGCTGACGACGCCGTCGGCGCCCGATTCGGCGCCGATGTCTGATCTGAATTATGGCCCCGTCGGGACGTCCCGGCGGGGCCATTTTCGTGTCCGCGACCGACCCCGCGGAACGGGTGAGGAACAGCGTTTGGTGCCGTTTTGGCGACTCCAGCTTATCCCGCGATTCGCGCATCCGGGGGACGACAGATTCCGGACAAGTATCTGATAAATAGGCACAATGTGATTTTTTCGACGCAAAAGCGTGAGTCAATCCGGTTTATTTCAAATTCTTGACGGGACCGCGGGTTGATCGACTCGTTCAGTCGATCCACAACGGCCCTCCGGTTGGCGACCGCCGACTGGCATTTGACAGTTTCGGGGCAACTTAGGGTCAGGGCGTCCGCTCTGGCCCGGGAGATACTTGTCGTTTGAAAACAGGGGGCGCGCGCAGCGGTGCGGGCCCGCAGGAAAGGGTGCGCGTGGCGTTTGGACTGGCCAGGATAGCGGATACCGACGACGCCGTGGCGAAGGCCTGGGCGCGCGTGCGGACCAACCTGCGCCATTCCGCCGGCCAGCGCCTGTTCGACCAGTGGCTGAAGCCCGCGACGCTGATCGACGGCAGCGATGCCGACCAGGTTCGCATCGGCCTGCCCAGCGCGTTCATGACGACCTGGGTGAAGAGCCATTACGCCGACCGGCTGTTCTATGAATTCCGCGCCTTTCTGCCGTCGCTGCGATCGGTATCGATCGAAACGGTCAGCGAGGCGAAGGCGAGCCGCGCGCTGAGGGTGGAGGCACCGGCAGCGGTTGCGGCACCCGCTCCGGTCGCATCGGCCCCGGCGCCGCAGCCGGCCGCCAAGGCACCGGTGCAGGGCGCCGAGCGTCCCAACTTCGATCCGCGCTTCACCTTCGACCGATTCGTCGTCGATGCATCCAACCGCGTGGCGTTCAACGCGGCGCGCGCGCTGGCCGAACCGGGCCGGCCGCGGTTCAGCCCGCTCTACCTCCATTCGGGCACGGGGCAGGGCAAGACCCACCTGATGCACGCGATCGGCCAGGCCTTCCTCGACGCCTGCCCGGATGCGACCGCGCTCTACATGCCGGCCGAGCGGTTCATGTTCGAATTCGTCCAGGCGCTGCGTGCCCGCGACACCCATGCGTTCAAGGCGCGCCTGCGCGGCGTCGACCTGCTGATGATCGACGATCTGCAGTTCATCGCGGGCAAGGATTCGACGCAGGAAGAGTTCTTCCACACGGTCAACGAGTTCATGGGTGCGGGCAAGCGGCTGGTGATCGCCGCCGATCGCAGCCCGATGACGCTGGACGGGATCGAGCCGCGCCTGCTGTCGCGTCTGGGATCGGGCCTCGTCGCCGACATCAAGTCACCCGAGCTGGAACTGCGCCGCGCGATCCTGACCGCAAAACTGGCCGACGCGCCCGACGCGGCGGTGCCGGGCGACGTGACGGAACTGCTCGCCAGCCGCATCACCGGCAGCGTGCGCGAACTGGAAGGCGCGCTGAACCGCGTCGTCGCCTATGCCCAGCTGAACGGCGAAGCGATCACGCTCGATTTCGCGATCAGCGTGCTCGGCGACCAGCTGCGCGGCAGCCAGCGCCGCGTGACGATCGACGAGATCCAGAAGGCGGTGTCGACGCACTTCGACCTGAAGACGATCGACCTGCTGTCCGCCCGCCGCGCGGTCGCGGTCGCGCGGCCCCGCCAGATCGCGATGTACCTCGCCAAGCGGCTGACGACCCGCTCCCTGCCCGAAATCGGCCGCAAGTTCGGCAACCGCGACCATTCGACGGTCATCCACGCCGTGCGCCGGATCGAGGAACTGCGCGGCACCGATCGTGACGTCGATAGCGCGGTGAACACGCTGCTGAGGCAGCTGGAGCGCTAAGCGGGCGCCCTGCGATTGCTACAGCAGTCGCAGGAGACGCCACGGCGGGCAGCGGCGCGGCGCAGCCGCTCCGTCTGACGGCGTGGCTAACCTAGTCCCCGCGGTCCCTCACACCAGCAAACCGACCGCGTCCTGCGCCTTGCGCAGCGTCGGTGCCGCAATCGCCTGCGCCCGAGCGGCACCATCCGCCAGCGCCTTCGCGACCGCGGGCTTGTCATCCAACAACCGCACCAACCGATCACGAATCGGCGCAAGCTTGGCGATGGCGAGGTCGGCGAGCGCGGGTTTGAACCCGCCGAAGCCCTGGCCTGCGAACTGGTCGATCACGTCCTGCGGAGCGATATCGGCCAGCGCGGCGTAGATGGTGACCAGATTCTTCGCCTCCGCGCGCTCCGCCAGCGCGTCGAAACTGTCGGGCAGGGGATCGGGGTCGGTCCGCGCCTTCTTGAACTTCTGCGCGATCAGGTCGTCCGAATCGACCAGATTGACGCGGCTCATGTCGCTGGGGTCGGACTTCGACATCTTGGCGCTGCCATCGCGCAGGGACATGATCCGCGGCGCGGCCTTGGAGATCAGCGGCTCGGGCAGCGGGAACAGGTCGACGCCGAAGTCGGTGTTGAACTTCTCGGCGATGTCGCGGGTCAGCTCCAGATGCTGTTTCTGGTCCTCGCCGACCGGGACGTGGGTCGCCTGATACGCCAGGATGTCGGCGGCCTGGAGCACGGGGTAGGTGAACAGCCCGACGGGCGCGCCGTCGCGGTTCTTGCCCGCCTTGTCCTTCCACTGGGTCATGCGGTTCAGCCAGCCCATGCGCGCGGTACCCTGCAGGATCCAGCACAGCTCGCTATGCGCAGGCACGCGGGCCTGGTTGAACAGGATCGACCGGTCGTCGATGCCGGCGGCGAGCAGCGTCGCGGCCATTTCCAGCGTCGTCGCGGTCCGCTCGGCGGGTGTGATGTTGCCGGTTAGCGAATGCAGGTCGGCCAGGAAGAACAGGCATTCCCCCTGATCCTGCATCGCCACCCACTGCTTGATCGCGCCGAGGTAGTTGCCGAGGTGCAGGTTGCCGGTGGTCTGGATGCCGGAGAGGATACGCATCGTCATTCCTTGGTCGCGCGGCGCGCGGTCAGTTGCTTGAGGTCGGCGGGGCGATAGGCACCGGTCGCGAAACAGGCCAGCGCATAGATGACGCCACCCGCGCCGACCAGCAGCGCGAGGCCCAGGAAACGCTCCCAGATCGAGCCCAGCAGCCACGGATCGAGCAGCCGCTGCCCGGCCCACAGCGTCGCGCCCATCAGGATCGCGGCGACCAGCAGGCGCGGCACACGGCGCTTCACCTGCGCGTCCGCAGTGAAATGCCCGCGCTTGGCCAGCGTGTGGTAGAGCAGCGCGAGGTTGACGGTCGCCGAGATCGCTGTCGCAAGCGGCGGGCCGACATGTTTGATGAGCGGGATGAGCGCGAGGTTGAGCACCAGGTTCACGCCGACCGAGATCGTCGCGAAGCGCACCGGCGTCTTCGTATCCTCGCGCGCGTAGAAGCCGGGCGTCAGCACCTTGATGAGGACATAGGCAGGGAGGCCGGCCGAAAAGGCTGACAGCGCCCAGGCGCAGCGCCGGGTGTCGTCCGCGCTAAACTGGCCGTGCTGGAAAAGGCCGCGGACGATCGGTTCGGCCGCGATCATCAGTGCGGCGGTGGCCGGCAGGGTGAGGAACAGCGCGAGCTCGATGCCCCGATTCTGCGTCGCCATCGCTTCGACCTCACGGCCCGAGGTCAGCAGACGCGAGACGGTCGGCAGCAGGATGGTGCCCAGGCCGATGCCGATCAGCCCGAGCGGCAATTGGTTCAGCCGGTCGGCATAATAGATGTACGAGATCGACCCTTCGTCGAGCAGGTAGCCGGCAAGCGCGGTCGAGACGAGCAGGTTGATCTGCACCGCACCCGCCCCCGCCGCGGCGGGCAGGATCAGCTTCAGCAGGGCGCGGACTTCGGGATCGAGCTTCGGCATCCGCAGCTTGAGCGAGATGCCCGCGCGGCGACACGCCCAGGCGAGCCAGGCCAGCTGGAGCACGCCGCCCACCGGCACCGCGACCGCCTGCGCCTGCGCGGTCTCATACGGGTCGCCGTGGAAGACGACCAGCGCGGTGACCATCGCGATGTTCAGCAGGATCGGTGCGGCGGCGTTGACCCAGAATTTGTGGAGCGAATTCAGGATGCCGCCCAGCAGTGACGCAAGGCTGATGAGCATCAGATAGGGGATGGTGATCCGCGACAGCGTGACCGCGAAGTCGAACTGTTCGGGGCTCGGCGCCTGGCGGGTGAAGCCGCCCGAGAGCGCCCAGGTGATCGGCCAGGCGGCGGCCAGCATGGCGAGCGTGAACAGCACCAGGATCGCGAAGAGCACGGCCAGCCCACGTTCGGCAAAGGCGAGCGCCATCCCCATCTCGCCGCCGCCCTCGCTCACCTTGCGGTTGAACATTGGGATGAACGCGGCGGAAAAGGCGCCCTCCGCGAAGAAGGCGCGGAACATGTTGGGCAGGCGAAAGGCGACCAGAAAGGCGTCCGACGCGAAGCTCGCGCCGACATAGGTCGCCTGGAGCGAGTCGCGCACCAGCGCCAGCACGCGGCTGGCGAGCGTCAGGCTGCCGATCGAGCCCAGGGCGCGGACGAGGTTCATGATGGCGTCAGCCGTCCCCCCGTTCGCTCAGCACGAACGGGGTAGGCGGAAAAGGCTTAAGCCTGACCCGCCGTCTCGCCGGTCGCCAGCTGCTCCTGCTGCGCAAGCTGCTGGAGGTAGAGCTGGCTGAAGTCGATCGGATCGAGCATCAGCGGCGGGAAGCCGCCGTCGCGCACCGCATCGGCCACGACGCGGCGGGCGAAGGGGAACAGGATGCGCGGCGCTTCGCCCAGCAGGAACGGCTGGACATGTTCTTCCGGGATGTTGCGCAGGCCGAAGAGGCCGGCGTAGGTCAGGTCGACGACGAAGGCGACGGTGCCGTCGTCGGTTTCCGCCTTGGCATCGATCTTCAGGATGACTTCATGCACGTCCTCGCCGACCTGAGCGGCGCCGATGTTGAAGCCGATGTCGATCTTCGGCGCACCGCCGGCCGACTGGTAGATCGCCGGGGCGTTCGGATTTTCGAACGAGAAATCCTTGATATACTGCGAGATAACGCCCGCGACGGGGGCGGTGTCGGCGCCATTGCTCATCGGTTCGCCGGTGGCGCTGAAATCTTCGGCCATGCTTCAAGTCCCTGTTAGGCAACGCACGCGCGCCTGACGCGTTGGCAAGGCACGTTTGCGAGGAAAATCGTGGCCGCGCCTAGCAGGGCGGGGCGGCGGTTTCAACGGCGGCGGGCGCGCGGTTTGAACTGCGGCGCGACGAGGACTATATAAGGCGTTCAGTGTTCGGAGGTCCGGTGTTAGTTTACGTCATCCTGCTTGCGATGGTTGCGGCGTTTCTGGCGCTCCGTCTCTATTCCGTGCTCGGCAAGCGCACGGGGCATGAGCAGCAACCGCTTCCCCGTGCCGCCGAGGATCGCCCGGTCGCGCAAGCCGTGCCCCGCACGATCGACGTGACGCCGGACGTGCGCGAAAGCGGCCCACGCGCGGTTGAAACCGGTGCGGAGGGCGGCCTGCGCCAGATCGTCCAGGCGGATTCGAGCTTCGACGTCGCGCAGTTCATCGAAGGCGCCAAGAGCGCGTATCGCATGGTGCTGGAGGCGTTCTGGAAGGGCGATCGCGACACGTTGGCTTTCCTGGTTGAGGACAATGTCCGCGGCGAATTCGAGAGCGCGATCGACGCGCGCGAAGCCGCGGGCGAAACGCTGGAAAATCGCCTCGTGTCGATCGAGCGGGCCGCGATCACCGACGCAACACTGACCGGCAAGGTCGCGCGGATCACGGTGCGCTTCGACGCCGACATCGCCGCGGTGACCCGCGACAAGGACGGCAACGTCATCGCCGGATCGATGACCGACGCGGTCGAGACGCACGACGAATGGACTTTCGTCCGCGACCTCAAGTCGGGCGACCCGAATTGGAAGCTGGCCGATACCGACGAGGCGTAGGGGCCATCTTTCCTCTCTTGGAAGGGGAGGTGGCGCGCGACGCGCCTGGAAGGGGTGTCACCCTCTCCGTATAGCGAGCGGCAGGTTGGATTGCCCTCGGCAATCCCAGAAAGCGCGGGGCGCGTTCGACCTGCCGCTCGCCTCCGTCAGGCCTACGACCTGCGACCTCCCCTTGCAGGGGAGAAACGGGGAGTGTGATTTCCTTCCCAATCTCAATCCTTTATAGCGGCCGGGGCAGTCCGGCCGTGGTGCATGTCAGGGGGAAACATGAAGCGTCTGATCGTCGCGGGGCTTACGGCGAGCCTGTTGTCCGCCTGTTCGAACGCGATCGTTCCGGCCGCCCCGCAGCCCGTCGGCAGCCGTCCGGTCGCGCCGCGGCCGCAGCAGCAGCCGGGCTATCCCGCCCCGCGCGAATCGACCGTGCCCGTCCGCCAGCCGACGCCCTCCACGCCGATGGCACCGATGCCGGGTCAACCGGTGCCGGCCGGCGTCACGACCGCCGCCGCCGCGGGCCTCTTCGCCGGACCGCCGATCGCGTCGCTGCCGATTCCCGCCGACGATGCCGCCGCCGCGCTCGGCGCCTTTCGTACCTCGTGCACCGCGCTCATCCGCCGCACCGACGTCTCAGGCTTGACCCGCGGCGCCGACTGGCAGCCGGCCTGCGACGCCGCGCGCCAGGCGTCGGATCGCGACGCGCCCGCCTTCTTCGCCCGCTGGTTCGAAGCGGTGCAGATCGCCGACGGCAAGGCGTTCGCCACCGGCTATTACGAACCCGAGATCGCCGGATCGCGCACGCGCGGCGGTGCGTACCAGACGCCGATCTATGCCAAGCCGAAGGATCTGGTCGAAGTCGAGCTTGGCCAATTCTCCGATGACCTGAGGGGCAAGCGCATCCGCGGCCGCGTCGATGGACAGAAGTTCATCCCCTATTACGACCGCACCCAGATCGAGGAAGGCGCGCTGGCCGGTCGCGGCCTGGAACTCGCCTATGCGGCCGATCCGGTCGAATTCTTCTTCCTGCAAATCCAGGGCTCGGGCCGTCTGCGCCTGCCCGATGGCGGGGTGATGCGGATCGGCTATGACAGCCAGAACGGGCGCGAATACACCGGCATCGGTGCGCTGATGCGCCAGCGCGGGCTGCTGACGCCGGGACAGGCGTCGATGCAGGGGCTGATGGGCTGGATCCGCAACAACGGCCAGGCCGGCACCGACCTGATGCGCGAGAACAAGAGCTTCGTCTTCTTCCGCGAACTGACCGGCCCCGGCCCCCTGGGCGCGCTGGGCGTGCCGGTCGTTGGCGGTGCCAGCGTCGCGGCGGATCCGAAGTTCATTCCACTGGGCGCGCCCGTATTCCTGTCGATGGACCGCGCCGACGCAAATGGCCTGTGGATCGCGCAGGATACCGGCGGCGCGATCAAGGGCGCCAACCGCGTCGATACCTTCTGGGGTGCAGGCGATGCGGCGCGGGCGACCGCGGGCGGCATGGCCGCGCGCGGGACGGCCTTCGTGCTGCTGCCTGTCGGTACGCTCATCCGTCTGCAGGGGGGCATGCCGCGTGTCGAACCGGCGCCTCTCCCCTGAGGAATCCGCGCTCTGGCGGAAAGTGATGTCGAGCGTCCGGCCGATGACCGGGCGTGTGCCGTTAATGCTGAGTCCGCCGGTAACGCCTTCCGGCGCCCCCCCGGCGATGACGCACCCGCAAAAGGTGCGGACACCCGCCGCATCGCCGTCCGCCGCGGTGCGCAAGGCGGCGCCCAAGCCGATCGACGCGGCGACGCTCGACGCCTCCTGGGACCGGCGGCTGTCGCGCGGGTTAGTGTCGCCGGATCGCTCGGTCGATCTGCACGGGCTAGGCCTGCAAGGCGCCTATACGCTGCTGGATCAGACGCTTGACCGAGCCGTCGCCGCCGGCGACCGCGTCGTTCTGCTGGTCACCGGCAAGCCCCCGCCGCGCGAATCCGAGCGGCCGCACGCCCGCGGCGCGATCCGTGCCGCGGTCGGCGACTGGCTGGCCGCGTCGCGCCATGGCGACCGCATCGCGGCGGTGCGCGGTGCGCATCCGCGGCATGGCGGAAATGGTGCAATTTACATCATCCTGCGGCGTGCGCGGTAAAGTTTTTTAACCTTCGTCGTTGATAGACGATCCCTTCGGGGTGGCGAATGTCCACTCAAAGGGGATCGCGCACGTCCACGATGGCCAGTTCGTCGCTCATGAATCGCGCCGTGTTCTTCGCGATCTTCGCCGGTGCGACGGCTTTCGTGCTGACGCTGATCGCGACCGGGCACGGCATGGTCCATCCGGCCGGGCTTCAGCTTGCCGCCATCGCCGCCGCCATCTGTTCGATCCTCTGCTGGGCGTGCGTGTACCGCAGCCTCAGCACCAGCGCGGCGGCACTCGATTCCGCCATCGCGCGACTGGTCGCCGCAGCGAAGGGTGACCTGGAGGGCGATGTCCCCGCGTCGGTCGTGACGAACGCGCCGGCACTGGCGCACGCCATGACCGACCTGTTTCGCCAGCTCCACGCGCACATCGACGGTGTGCAGCAGCTCGCATTGTTCGATCCCGTCACCGGCCTGCCCAACCGCATCCATTTCCGCCGCACCGTCGAGCGGCAGCTGGCCGAACTCCCGGCGGACACCCATGCCGCGATGTTCTTCATCGATCTCGACCGTTTCAAGCGCGTCAACGATACGCTGGGTCATGCGATCGGCGATTACCTGCTGGCGATGGTCGCCAACCGCCTGCGCGCGGTGGTCGAGCGGTTCGGGCCCGAGGGGGATGCGCTGCGCCCGCTGATCGGGCGGCTGTCGGGCGACGAGTTCACGGTCTTCTTCCCCCGCCTCGCGCGGCCGGGCGACGCCGACCGGATCGCGCGCGGCGTGCTGTTCGCCTTGAGCGAACCCTTCGATCTGGCCAATCAGGACGTCGAGATCGGCGCTTCGATCGGTATCGCGTTGCGGCCCGACCATGGCGAGACGCTGACCGACCTGATGCGCGCCGCCGACACCGCGATGTACCATGCCAAGGGCAGGGGACGCGGACGGGTCGAGCAATTCTCCGACCGGCTGGCGCTGGAACTGGCCGAACGCGCGCAACTCGAAGCCGATTTGCGGGATGCGCTCGACCAGGAACAGTTCGGCCTTGTCTTCCAGCCGCAGATCGGGCTCAGCGACCGCCGCGTCGTCGCAGCCGAAGCGTTGCTGCGCTGGCGGCACCCGTCGGGCGAGGAACGCTTGCCGGGCGCCTTCCTGCACCGCGCGGAGGAAAGCGGCCTGATCGTCGAAATCGGCGAATGGGTCATCGCATCGGTGGCGGCGACGATCCGGCGCTGGGGCGCGATCGGGGTCGATCACCGGCTGGCGGTGAACGTCAGCCAGCGCGAACTGGACCACGCGCAATTCTTTCGCCGCCTGCGCGAGGCGATGCGCGCGGCCGGCGCGCCGGCGTCGCTGCTGGAACTGGAAATCACCGAAACGATGGCGATGCATTGTTCGGATGACGTCATCGACGCGATCGCCGCGCTGAGGGCGGACGGCGCGACGATCGCGATCGACGATTTCGGGACCGGCTATTCCAACCTGAACCGGCTGCGCTCCCTGCCGATCGATCGCATCAAGCTCGACCGCAGCGTCATCGCGACGGTAACCGAAAGCCAGGAAGCGTTAGCCGTCGTCCAGTCGCTGGTCGGCTTGATCCACGGGCTGGGGCTGGAGGCGGTGGCCGAGGGCGTCGAGCGTCCGGACCAGGCCGACGTGCTGCGCATCATCGGTTGCGACGTGATCCAGGGCTATGCGGTTGCCGAACCGATGCCGGAAGCGGCGTTCCTGATGTGGTCGCAGGTTGAAGACGAACGGTTGCGGTTGCGGGCCTGACCTCCGCAGGCGTACCCATCACTTTCGTCACTCCCGCGAAGCCGGGGATCAATTCTGGCGGGCCTGGGTGAGTTTTCCTACGACCAGCGACTATTGAACCCCGCCTGCACGGGGATGACGATAGTGGGTCAGGCCAGCGCCGCCAGGATAAACCGTCGATACACCCGCTCAAGCGCACGCAGGTCGTCGATGGCGACCGCTTCGTCCAGCTTGTGCATCGTCGCGTTCAGCAGGCCGAATTCGACCGTCGGGCACAATCGCGACAGGAACCGCGCGTCGCTCGTCCCGCCCGTAGTCGACAGCTCCGCCGCGATGCCCAGCTCCGCCCGGATCGCGTCGACGAGCAATGTGGAGAGCGCGCCCGGCTCGGTCAGGAACGCCTCGCCCGACACCACCGCGCGGCAGGTCGCGCCCGGCGCGTGCCCGGCGACGATCGCGGCGATACGGTCGGCAAGCCCCTGGCCGGTGTGCAGGTCGTTGAACCGGATGCTGATCCGCGCCCGCGCCGCCCCCGGGATGACGTTGGTTGCGGGGTTGCCGACGTCGATGTCGGTGATCTCGATGTTCGACGGCTGGAACCAGTCGGTGCCCTCGTCCAGCACGACAGCGTCGATCGCGGCCAGCGCCGCGACCAGCCGCGGGCAGGGATTGTCGGCGAGATGGGGGTAGGCGACATGGCCCTGCCGGCCCGGCACCTCGATCCAGATATTGACCGACCCACGCCGCCCGATCTTGATCGTGTCGCCCAGCCGATGCGCGGAGGTCGGTTCGCCCACCAGGCACAGGTCGGGGCGCACGTCGCGCGCGGCCATGCGGTCGATCAGCGCGCGGGTGCCGAAGACGGCGGGGCCTTCCTCGTCGCCGGTGACGATCAGGCTGACGGTGCCGCGGTCGGGAAGGTCGGTGCAGGCCGCGACGAATGCGGCGATCGCGCCCTTCATGTCGACCGCGCCGCGTCCGTAGAGCAGGTCGCCGCGGACCTCACCGACGAACGGATCGCCGGTCCAGCCGGGGCCGGGGGGAACGACATCGACATGGCCGGCAAAGGCGAGGTGCGGGCCGTCGCCGGCGCGGACGGCAAGTAGATTCTCGACCGGGCCGTCCGGCGCTTCGCCGATGGTGAAGCGATCGACGGCGAAGCCGAGCGGCACCAGCACCGTCTCGAGCACATCGAACACGCCGCCGCGCGCCGGAGTGACGCTTTCGCAGTCGATCAGCGCCTTGGTGAGCGCGAGGACGTCGGAGCGGTCGGACATCGATCTACTCCGCCGGCTGCTCGAACTTTTCGATCACCCATTCCTCTTCCTGCGCAGCGGCGATCCAGTCCTGCATGAAGGGGTGTTGCAGCACCGCGTTCATATAGGCGGGCGCGAAGCGGGCGACTGGCAGCGAATAGGTGACGATCCGCGTCACCACCGGCGCGAACATGATGTCGACCGCGCCGAAATCGCCGAACAGGAACTGCCCGTCGCCGCCGAAGCGCGCTCTAGCCTGCGCCCATAGCTCCATGATCCGTTGCAGGTCGGCGATGACGTCGTCGTCGGGATGTTTCGCCTCATAGACCTGGCGGATGTTCATGCTGTGCTTGCGGCGCAGCGCGGCGAACCCTGAATGCATTTCCGCCGCCATCGACCGCGCCATTGCGCGCGCCGCGGGGTCGGTCGGCCAGAATTTATCGCCGCCCGACGCCTCGTTCAGATATTCGATGATGGCAAGGCTGTCCCACACCACGCAGTCGCCGTCCCAGAGGATCGGGACTTTGCCCGAAGATGGCGCGAATTCGTCGCCCTGGCGGCGCTTTTCCCATTCCTGGTCGTACAGCGGCACGACCATTTCCTCAAAGGGCAGCCCCGATTGCTTGCACGCAAGCCAGCCGCGCAGCGACCACGACGAATAGGCCTTGTTGCCGATGATGAGCTTGAGCATGACCGGCAGGGGTAGGGGCGGGCCTCTCGACTGTCCAGATGGGTGCGGTTCGTGAGTGCGCAGGCCGCCGCTCGCAGCAGCGGGGTTCCCTCGGCGGTAACGCCGGTTACACTCCGGCCATCCACGTTGCTGATAACCGGGGGAATTTCATGCGTCTTGCCCTACTGCCTCTCACGCTCCTCATGTCGACCAGCGCGCTTGCGCAGACCGACACCGGCTATCACCGCGCGCCCGATGCAATCGCCAAGATCCTCGACGCCGCGCCGACCCCGGCGGTGTCGCTCAGCCCCGACCGGCGTACCATGGCGATCCTGGGACGCGAGAACCTGCCGACCATCGCCAACCTGTCGCGCCCGATCCTGCGCCTCGCCGGCTATCGCATCGATCCGCGCACCAATGGCCCGGCGGAGGTCCGCAACCAGTGGCTGAACGCGCTGTCGTTCAAGGATGTCGATACCGGTCGCGAAGTGAAGGTCGCGGTCCCCGCCGGCACGCGCTTCACCAGCGCGGGCTGGTCGCCTGATGGGTCGAAGATGGCGATCGTCGTCGGCGAAGACGACGGCTTGGCGCTCTGGGTCGTCGACCGCAGCGGCATGGCCAGGCCGCTCGCGCGCGGCGTCAATGCGGCGTTCGGCGGCGCGGTCGAATGGATGCCCGACAGCAGCGCGCTGATCGTGCGCCAGACCGTCGCCAACCGCGGCGCCCCGCCGACCGCCTCGACCACCCCGACCGGGCCGGTAATCCAGGAAAGCCTCGGCCGGCGTGCCGCGACGCGCACCTATCAGGACGTGCTGACCAACGCCGACGACGAGAAGCTCTTCGATTACTACTTCGCCGGCCAGCTGGTCCGCGTCGATGCCGCGACGGGGGTGACGACGCCGATCGGCCAGCCAGGCATGATTCGCAGCTTCAGCGTATCGCCCGACGGCCGCTACCTGCTGACCCAGCGGTTGAAGCGACCCTATTCCTACCTGCTTCCCTCGGGCTTCTTCCCGGTCGAGATCGCGGTGACGACGATCGACGGCCAGCCGGTCAAGACGATCGTCGATCGTCCGCTCGCCGACGACCTGCCGGTCGACTTCGACGCGGTGGTGAAGGGGCCGCGCGAACCCGAATGGCGTTCGGACGCGCCGTCGACCCTGGTCTGGGCCGAAGCGCTCGACGGCGGCGATCCGAAAGCGAAGGTGCCGCATCATGACAAGGTGATGATGCTGGCTGCGCCCTTCAGTGCCGCGCCGGTCGAACTCGCCCGCACGCCGGCGCGCTTCGGTGAAATCTACTGGGGCAACGACGGTTTCGCGATGATTACCGATCGCGAATGGAAGACGCGCACCGAACACCGGATGGCGGTCGCACCGGGCCAGCCGGGCACCACGCGGCTGCTGCTGACCCGCAACTATCAGGACCAGTATGGCGACCCCGGCATGCCGATGCTGAAGCGCAACGCCGCGGGCAAGTCGGTCATGCGCTTCACGTCCGACAATAAGGCTGTCTTCGTCAGCGGCGAAGGCGCGACCAAGCCCGGCGCCTTCCCCTTCCTGGCGACGATGCCGGTCGATGGCAGCGCGCAGACCCGGCTGTGGACCGCGAAGCCTCCTTATTACGAAGGCGTCGTCACGCTGCTCGACGATGCCGGCAAGCGTATCCTGACCCGGCGCGAAAGTGCGGTGCTGGCGCCAAACTATGTCATCCGCACGGTGAAGGGTGGGGCGGCGAAGCAGGTCACCAACTTCGCCGACCCCGCGCCCTCGCTCGCCGGCGTGAAGCAGCAGACGATCACCTACACCCGCGCGGACGGCGTGCCGCTGTCGGGCACGCTCTACACGCCGGCCGGCTATGACGCGAAGCGCGACGGGCCGCTGCCGACATTGCTGTGGGCCTATCCGTCCGAATTCACCGACGCCGCGGTCGCCGGACAGACGGTCGACCAGGGCAACCGCTTCACGCGGCCCCGCGGGATCAGCCACCTGTTCCTGCTGACACAGGGCTATGCGATCCTCGACGACCCTGCGATGCCGATCATCGGCGCAAACGGCGTGGAGGCCAACGACACCTACATCAAGCAGCTGCGCGAGGATGCCGAGGCGGCGGTCGAGGCCGTGGTGAAGATGGGCGTCGGCGACCGCGATCGCATGGCGGTCGGCGGACACAGCTACGGCGCGTTCATGACCGCCAACCTGCTCGCCCACACCGACCTGTTCCGCGCCGGCATCGCGCGCTCAGGCGCGTACAACCGCACGCTGACGCCCTTCGGCTTCCAGGCGGAGCAGCGCACCTACTGGCAGGCGACGCCGACCTATACCGAGATGAGCCCCTTCACCTACGCCAACAAGATCAAGGAACCGATCCTGCTGATCCACGGCGCCGCCGACGACAATTCGGGGACCTTCCCGATCCAGTCGGACCGGATGTACGCGGCGCTGAAGGGCAATGGTGCGACCGTCCGCTACGTCTCGCTGCCGAACGAGCCGCATGGGTATCGGGCGCTCGAATCGACCAACGAGACGTTGTGGCAGATGACCGATTGGCTCGATCGGTACGTGAAGCCGAAGAAGGCAGCGGCTCCGATAGCGGCCGGGCAGTAATCGGTGCGGGAGGGCGAGCGCACCCGCCCCCTCCCGTCATCCCCACGGCTTGATCGTCATCCCCGCGAAGGTGGGAATCCATAGTCGCCGAACGCGATGAATCTTATAAAGGCCAGCCAGAATTTATTCCCGTCTTCGAGACCTCTGCGAAAGTAGCTGACTGGCGGTGCTGGATCTGATTCACTGCTGGAGAGCAGCGGAAGGGATCGGGATGGATCAGCGTGGGTTTGCCGAGGCGTTTCTGCCGGCGAGTTTCGGTCGCAACGCGCGGCTGGAGCGGATTGCGGGGCTGCTCG
>CAJYOI010000052.1 GCA_913776045.1 uncultured Sphingomonas sp. | reverse complement strand
TCGCGGTCATCGGCCCTTCGACCCAGGACGGGGTGAACGGCGGGGAGAGGGGGCCGAACGGACCCGCCGGCCCCTTGGCGCGCGCCGCGCGCAGCCATTTGCGCGGCGGCGTGACGGTTTCGTCCTTCACGATCAGCCACAGATCGCCGTCGGGCGCATGGGCGAGCGTGCCGTCGATCACGCTAAACCCGGGATCGTACATCGGTTCGGCGGGCGTGAAGCGCGCGAAATCGCGCGTCGTCGTCCGCCACAGCCGGTGGTTGTAATTGCTTTCCGACGTGCCCGCCGTTTCGAGATAGCGGTCGGTCACGGTACTCGACCAGAACAGCGTGACGAGGCCGGTCGCGGGATCGACATAGGCCTCGGGCGCCCAGCAATTGCGCGTGCCTGCCACGCCCGCCATCACCGGCAGCGCGGCCTGCGGCGACCAGTCGATCAGGTTGCGGCTGGTCGCATGGCCGATCGTCTCCCCGTCCCAGGCGGTCGTCCACAGCAGATGCCACGGCGCGTCGCGACCGGGGCCGCGAAACAGGAACGGGTCGCGCATCAGCCGCGCTTCGCCGACCTGCGGCACCAGAAAGCTGCGCCCGCCGCCCAGCGCGCGGAAGGCGAAGCCGTCGTCGCTGACCGCGAGCTTCAGGCCCAGCGCCTCGCCCTTGCCGCCGGTGAAATAGGCGAAGAGCAACGGATCCTGCGGCGCGGCGCGACCGCGCGGCGCACATCCCGCGGCCAGCAGTGCGCCGGTCCCGGCCAGGAAGGTGCGACGGTCGGGCGAGAGGTGATGGTCCATGCCCTTCACCGCAGCCGCAGCGTGACAGGGGCGTCGCGATCGACGCTGACGACGCCGCCGCTTTCGGTCAGTTCGGCGATCTGCAGCACCGAGCGTTGATGCCAATGCGGGTCGGACTTCGCCCGATCCTCGCCGCTCTGGTGAACGAAATAGACGATATACGCGCGGTCGCCGGCGACGATCACGTCCGCGTGCTGCCCCTTGGCGCGGTCGGTCGGCGCGCGGCCGGGATCGGCCAGGATATAGCCGGGCTGGCGCGTCCAGCGTTCGCCATCGTCGGACCGCATGACAAGCAGCCCCTTCCAGGCGTCGGACACCATCCACCATGCGCCCTTCCAGCGGAACGCCTTCGGCCCTTCGCCGGGCGTCTCGGTCAGGCGCGGCCCGACCGTCCAGCGGACCAGGTCGGGGCTGTCGGCGGTGCGGATCGCCTTGCCCATCCGTTCGTCGTTGAAAAACATGCGGTACCCGCCGCCGGGCAGCGCGACGACGCTGGGGTCGATCACCCGGTCGGCGCCGAGGTCGACGCGGTCGGCACAGGTCCAGCGCTTCAGGTCGCGGCTTGTCAGATGCTGGATGAAGCGTGGCGCGTTCCAGTCGCGGAAGATGCCGGGCACGACCGTCACCCACATATGCCACTGGCCGTCGAAGCGCTGGACGTCGGGCGCCCACAGGGTCGCGCCGGTGCAACGGGGGGGGATCGCCGCAGTGCCGGCATAGCGCCAGCGCGCGCCGTCCCGCGACCGCGCGACGCCGATCGCAGTGCCATGCACCCAGCGCACGTCCTTCGCATCTTCGGGCACCAGATCGGCGCGGCGATTGGTGTAGAACATCACCCACTCGCCGCGCGCGCGATCGTGGACGATCGTTGGATCGGCCGCACCGTCGTGCACCGGGTCGCGGTAGAAGGGTTTGGGGGCGACGACCGGGCGGGCGGTCTGGGCGGCGGCGGGCACGAGCGCTAACCCCGTCACCAGGCTGGCGACGCAAAGCGATGTCGCTTTGCGATATCGGGCGGCGCGGTTCGTCATCATTCTCTCCCAGCAAATCCGCCGGCGGCGTCGATGCGCCCGGATTTGTCTGAGTATTTAACCCGCCACCGCGCGGGAGGGAAGAGCGTTGTCGGTGTCCTTTCGCCGTCATCCCCGATCACGTCCGGAATGACAAAAGGGCGGCGGCACATATCGCGCCGCCGCCCTTGCTGTAATCGGCGGGTATTGTCCGCTTACTTCTTGGTCTCGCCCGACGCGCCCGAGATGGCGTCGCCGGCGGACTTCAGGTCCTTGCCCGCGCCGTTGACGGTGTTGCAGGCGCTGAGGCCGAACAGGATGGCGAGGCTGGTCGCCACGGCGATCTTGCGATTCATGACTAAATCTCCTTCGTCGTGAAAAGGGATGCGGCGGGCCCGATACGCCGGCCCGCCGCGGACACTCAGCGCAGGCGGCGGCGCGCGGCCGTCATTGCGCCGAAGGCGGCAGCCCCGGCGCCGGCAAGCAGCGCGAGGACCAGGATGAAGGACGTGCTGGCGGCGGCACCGGCAACGGCGTCGGTCGCCTTCTTCGCGCCCTCGACCGTATCGTTCTTGGTCTGGACGAACTCGGCCTTGGCGCGGTTGACCTGTGCCTGCGCCTCGGGGCGGCTGATCTTGCGCTGGGCAGCCACGATGTCGACGATGCGGCTCTCGGCACGCTGACCGTCGGCGCCGCCGCGGGCGAGGGCGGGCAGCTCACGCGCGATCTCGGCCTGCGCCTGTTCGGCCGTCATCTGCGCCGGATCGGACGGGGCGTCCGACAGATACTTCGCGGCTTCCTGGCGCACATCGGTGGCGCTGACGCCCGAGGCTTGGGCGACCTGCGGGGCGGCGGCGCCGACCGTCGCACCTGCGGCTGTCGCGACCGTGCCGACGGTGCGGAACGCGCCGCCGATGATTCCGCCGACCGCCGAGGTCAGCAGATAGAGCGTCAGGATCAGCGTGACGCCCCACACGACCAAGCCGTGGAGCAGGGCGTCGAACTTCTCGGTCACGCCCGACACGCGCGCCGCGGCATAACCGCCGGCACCCAGCGCGACGACGGTCGTCACCAGCCAGTAGAGCCCCGCGCCGATGCCGAAGCCCGTCGCGCCCGGCGTCGTGCCGTCGGTCGGATCGACCATCGACAGGCCGATGCCGGTGCCGAGGATGCCGAGCAGCAGCTGCACCGCGACTGCGATCACCACACCGGCGAAGATCGCGCCCCATGACACGCGCCGGGTCGGCTGCGCGACCGTTTCATACGGCATTGCGCCGCCTGCTACCTGAGTTGCCACTAACGCTTACTCCTGTTCCTGTTGGTCGGTATCGCCGGCCGGCGCGTCCTTGGCGCGGGCGCGACGCTGTTCCTCACGGCCCTTTCGGACCGCGGCATCGTCGCCGATCAGCTTGCCTATGGTTTCGCGGGCCGCCCCCTTGGCGTGCCGCGTCGCCGGCGAAGCCGGTGGCGAGGAAGTGGGTGTGGTCTTGGTCATTCGGCACGCTCCCGCTGGCCGATCGCCACCGCATCGCTGTCGAACCCGCGCGCGCGGGCCCACGCCGCCGCGGCGGTGCGCCGATGCACGCCGATCTTGCCGTAGATGCGCGCGACATGGTTGCGCACGGTATTGCCCGATACGTTCAGCGCGCGGGCGATGCTCTTGTCGTCCAGCCCGCGGCAGATCAGCGCCAGCACTTCGCGTTCGCGCGGCGTCAGGTCGTTCAGGCCGACCCCCGTCTCGTCGGGCTGCGGCGCGCGCAGCCGGGCCAGCTTGTCCATGATCGACCGGCTGAACCAGCTAGTGTCCTTCATCACCGCCTCGATCGCCTCGACCAGCTCCAGCTCGGTCGCCTTGCGCCGGGTGATGTCCTGGAACGCCCAGAGCACGCAGGCGTCGTCGTCCAGATGAATGACTTCGGTCGACACCAGACTGTCGATCTTCCCGCCGTCCTTCAGCAGGATACCCGCCTCATGCCCGCGCAGATCGCGCCCCGCCTCGATCGCGGCTTCGATCTCATTGCGCGCGGCATCGCTCGACCACAGGCCGACATCGGCGAGCGACCGGCCGATGATTTCCTGCGAGGCATAGCCCGTCAGTTCGGTGAAACTGGCGTTGACCTCGCACAGCAGATGGCCGTCGCGCGCGCCGATCGCCATCGGCACCGGCGCCATCTGGAACGTGCGGGTGAAGCGTTCCTCGCTATGGCGCAGCGCCGCCTCCGCCTTTCGCCGCGGTTCCAGGTCGGCGAAGGTGAAGAGGATGCAGGGCTCGTCGCCCATGTCGATCGGCTGGCCGGCGACGATCACCAGCTTGGTGCCGCCGCCGGGCAGTTCCAGCTCGGCCTCCATCTGCGGGATGGTGCGTCCCTCGGCCAGCCGTTCCTTCGCCAGATCACGGCGTTCGGCGTTGCGCAGGACGTCGATGTCGTAGACGGTCTTGCACAGCACCTGATCCTTGCCGTGGCCGGTCATTTCCAGGAACCCCTGATTGACCTTGACGAAGCGCAGGTCGGACAGGCGGCAGATGACCGCGGGCGCGGGGTTGGCGTTGAACGACTGTTCGAACCGGTCTTCGGCTTGGTAGCGCGCGGTTACGTCCTGGATGATCAGCACGACGCAGGCGGGCTCGCCGTCGTCCTCGTCGTTCAGCACCAGGCTGCGAACCTGATGGACCCAGCGCGGATCGTCCTCGCCGGCCACGGTCACTTCGACCACGACTTCGGAAAAGGATTCGCCCGCCACCACGCGGCCGATCGGATAGTCGTCCGCGTCCAGCCGGTGGTTGTTGCGGTACCGCAGCTGGAATCGCGCGCGATAGTCGTCGACCGTCCGCCCCAGATCCTCCAGCCGCTCGACGCCGTGCATCGCGAGCGCGGCCTTATTGGCCCACAGCAGGCTTTCGTCCGGGTCGATCAGCACGACGCCTTCGTCGAGACCACCGACGATCTGCTGCAGGTGCCGCAGGTCGGTGGTCTCGCGCAGGGTCTTCAGCGACGACGGGGCAGGGGCGGTCGACACGCGGCGAAGGCTCAGTCGCGACGACCGTGGATCAGCCAGCCGAGCGCATAGCCGCCGATCAGCGCGCCCGCCGCCCAGAACAGGCGATCGTCGCTTTGTTTGGCAAGGTCGGCTGCCGAGCGGGCACCGCGGCGCGCGGCATCGGTGGCGCGGTCGGCGGCGTCGCTGAGCTTATCTCGAGCGTGGTCGATCAGGCCCGGCGTCGCGTCGGCGACGTCCTCGGCGACCGACTGCGCGCGGCCGAACATGTTTTCGCCGGCGCCGGCGACCTGGTCGACGACCCCGTCCACCTGCCAGTCGCGGCTGTCGACGGCATCGCCGACCGCCTTTTCGATCTTGCCGCCGACATAGCGGGCGCCACCGTGCACTTCATGCTTGTTCATGACGAACCTCCTATTGTCGTGAATTTGGGGGGGGCGGAGACGCTCAAGGCAGCACGCCGCAGCCCGCGGCGGCTTTGCCGACCGCCAGCGCGATCTTGGGATCGCGAATCTCGCCCGCGACGCGCAGCAGGTCGCTGATCGTCAGTCGCGTCGGATCGGTGTCGTTCTTGCGGTACGCCGCTGCCGCCTTGCCCAGCTGTTGCAGCTGGCCGAGCGACAGGTCGTTCTGCAGCCGCGTGCCGACGCACGTCGACCGCTCCGCATCCAGGCCATAGCGTTCCAGGCCCGTCGCGATCCGCGTGGCGGGTGCGGCACAGGCAGTCACGACCAGCCCGGCGATACACGCGATAGCGATCATCTTCACGCCGACGTCTCCGTCGAACGGATGCACAACGCATCCGGTCAGGCGGCATTAACTTCCGTTAGACGTCGGTGTTCCTGGTATCTTTGGGGTGGGGGACTAGTCCTCTTCTACCCGAAGCTCGGCGGCGCGCCGGGCATAGACCGCGGCGAACCGTTCGTGCAGCATCCGCGACGTCGACAACGCCGCGCGGTCGGCCAGCGCACGGTGGTCAGCACTGCGCTTGAGCAGATAGGCGTGCTCGTCCGCCGGTGTCGCGACCATCTCCGTCTCCCTTTATGCTCCAAGGCGTAGAGGGCGATCGACCCGTGCGATATGGTGCAAAAGGACCAGGTAAGCGGGTGCGCGGGCTAGGTCGCGAGCGGGTTCGCCTCGTCGATCGCCAGCCGGATCTGCTCCTCTTCCAGATCGAGCTGCTGGGTCAGCGTCATGATCGTCTCGGCATCGACGTCGTCGCGCAATTCGCGCAATTCAGCGCGGGCATCTGCGATCACGGCCAGCTTCTGGCGCAGGATCGCTTCCAGCCGGCTGTGGCGGAACCCGCCGTGGCCCTCGACCGCGGCCTGGCGCTGGGCCTGGAATTCGTGGATCAGCTCGCTCGCAGAGCGTCCGCTCCCGGGCAGAACGCCGGCCACCGCCGCCGCCACCGTCTCGCGTGCCTGGACGGTCGCAGGATTGACCGTTTCGATGTCGGGATCGCGCAGGTCGAACCAGCGGATCAGCAGCTTCAGCGACGTGCCCTGGACGACCAGGGTCGAAAAGATCGCGCAGAACGCGAGGAACACGATGATATCGCGCTGCGGGAAATTGGCCGGCAGCGCCAGCGCCGCGGCCAGGCTGACCACGCCGCGCATCCCAGCCCACGATATGATCGTCGGATAGCTGAGTGGCGGCGTGAACTTGCCCCCGTGCAGCACCGACGCGATGGCGGCGGCGGGGTAGAAGGTGATGAACACCCAGGCGAACCGCGACACGATCAGCACCAGCGACAGCGCCGCGCCCAGCACGAGCAGGTGGCTTTGGTCGTACTCGACCAGCCGCGTCAGGATGTCGCGCAGCTGCAGCCCGACCAGCAGGAACACCAGGCTGGCCAGGATGAATTCGACCAGCTCCCACGCGCTGTGCGACTGCAACCGCGTCCGCGCGGCGAGCTTCAGTTGCGCACGCCCGATCATCCCGCCGCACGCGACCGCGGCCAGCACGCCCGATCCGTCGACCCATTCGGCGGCCAGATAGGCGATGAACCCGGCCAGAAACGACGCCAGGATTTCAAGGAAATGGTCCTTGAGCCGCAGCATCAGCCAGTTGGCGATGAAGCCCGCGGCCAGTCCGACGACGACCCCGATCAGCGCCGTGACGGTGAAAGACGACAGCACTTCGCCCGTGTCGACCGCGCCGATCAGCGCGGCGCTGATCGCCAGCTTGTAGAGCACCAGCGCCGAGGCGTCGTTGATCAGGCTTTCCCCCTCCAGCACCGCGACGATCCGCTTGGGCAGCTTGAAGCGCTTGAGCACCGATGTCGCCGCCACCGCGTCGGGCGGCGCGACGATCGCCCCCAGCGCGATCGCGGCGGGCCAGCCCATGCCGGGGATCAGGGTTCGTGCCGTTACTGCCACGATGCCCGCGGTGAACAGCACCGCGCCGAACGCCATCAGCGCGATGAACACGATGTTCGACCGGAACAGCCCCCAGTCGGTTCGGAGCGCGCTCGCCTGCAGCAGCGGCGGCAGGAACAGCGCCAGCGCCAGTTCGGGCTGCAGGTTGACGTGGGGCAGTCTGGGCACGAACGCCAGCACCATGCCGCCAAGCACCAGCAGCACCGCCGAAGGGATTTCAATCCGCCGTGCCAGCACCGTCAGCGCCATCGCCGCGGCGATCAGCAGCAGCAGCATCTCGAAAATATGCATCCCTGCCGCCTCGATCTTACGGGAGTCGTCAGCGTCACGAACGGCGCGGCCCCGGATTGGATGCACGGGCGTAACAATTGGGTGCGTCGACGCACCGCATTGCCCTGACACGCCCGGATTCCTAAGTCGGCACCCGTGAACGACCCCGCCAGCCCCAACCGGTTCAACGAGGAAGCCGCCACCTACACCGTCCGCGGCAGCGACGCGCCCGACATCGAAGCGGGCGTGGCGGCGATCCGCAACGTCGTCCAGACACTGCCGGTGCGCCCCGGTGTGTACCGGATGCACGATGCCAAGGGCGAGGTGCTGTACGTCGGCAAGGCCCGCGCGCTGAAGAACCGCGTCACCAACTACACCCAGGTCGCGCGCCTGACGAAGCGGTTGCAGCGCATGGTCGCGCAAACGCGGTCGATGACGATCGTCACGACCAATAACGAGGCCGAAGCGCTGCTGCTCGAAGCGCAGCTCATCAAACGCTATCGCCCGCCGTACAACGTCCTGCTACGCGACGATAAGTCGTTCCCGTTCATCCTGCTGCGCGCCGATCACGATTTTCCGCGCATCCAGAAACACCGCGGCGCCAGGCGCGCAAAGGGCAATTACTACGGCCCGTTCGCCAGCGCCGGCAGCGTCAACAACACGCTGAACGCGTTGCAGAAGCTGTTCCTGCTCCGCAGCTGCACCGACGGTTTCTTCAAGACCCGCGACCGGCCGTGCCTGCTCTACCAGATCAAGCGCTGCTCGGCGCCGTGCGTCGGGCGCATCGACAAGGCGGGCTATGCCGAGCTGGTCGAGGATTCGAAGAAATTCCTCGCCGGCAAGGCGACCGACGTCCAGGCCAAGCTCGGCGCGCAGATGACCGCGGCGGCGGAAAACATGGACTTCGAACTGGCCGCGATCCTGCGCGACCGGCTGAAGGCGCTCACCTTCATCCAGGGGACGCAGTTCATCAATGCCGAAGGGGTTGGCGACGCCGACATCTTTGCGCTCGCGTGCCACGAAGGCGTGATGGGCATCCAGGCCTTCTTCATCCGCGGCGGGCAGAATTGGGGCCACCGCAGCTTCTTCCCCGCGCACACCGGCGAGGTGGCGGAGGAGGAAGTGCTGACCCAGTTCCTCGCCCAATTCTATGAAGACGTGCCGCCCGCGCGATCGATCCTGCTCGATCGCGAGCTGCCGGAGGGCGAACTGCTCGCCCAGGCGCTGGGCGAGGCGGCGGGCTACAAGGTCGCGTTGTCGGTGCCGCAGCGGGGTACGCGCAAGCGGCTCATGGAGCAGGCGCAGCGCAACGCTCGCGAGGCGCTCGAACGGCGTCTCGCCGAAAGCACCACCCAGGCCCGCCTCAACCGCGAGCTCGCCGAACTGTTCGAACTGCCCGAGCCACCCGACCGGATCGAGGTCTACGACAACAGCCACATCCAGGGCACCAATGCGCTGGGCGCGATGGTCGTCGCGGGGCCGGAGGGCTTTCGCAAGGGTCAGTATCGCAAGTTCAACATCAAACAGGCCGCGACCGACGACGATTACGCGATGATGCGCGAGGTGCTGACCCGCCGCTTCGCCCGCGCGCTGGAGGAAAACCCCGACCGCGACAGCGGCGAATGGCCCGATCTCGTGCTGCTCGACGGCGGCCGTGGTCAGCTGAACGCGGCGAAGGCGGTGCTGGAGGACCTCGGCATCGAGGACGTGGTGCTCGTCGGAGTCGCCAAGGGCCCCCACCACGGCCGCGAGGGGCGCGAGGTCTTCCACCTGATGGACGGCCGCGAACTGACCCTGCCTGTCAACTCGCCGTTGCTGTTTTACCTCCAGCGCCTGCGCGACGAAGTTCACCGCTTCGCGATCGGCGCGCACCGGGCGAAGCGGGCGAAGGCGATCGGCGCGAGTCCGCTGGACGAGGTTCCGGGCATCGGCCCGGCGCGCAAGAAGGCGTTGCTGATGCACTTCGGCACCGGCCGGGCGGTGCGCAATGCGTCTCTGGCGGACTTGCAGAAGGCGCCGGGGGTTTCGGCGGCCGTAGCCCAACAGGTGTATGACTTTTATCACGCCCGCTAGCCCGGGCAGCGATTAGCGCCAGCTAATCGCCCCTCGCGCAAGGCCGGCCGGCAGGGCCGCCAAGGCCCCGTCCGACGACGCGGCTTCGCCGCGGCGCGCGTTGGTTCCCCAGACTCCCCTCCACTCAACGCAAATTACAACCGATCCGACCGACATCCCAGCTTGCCGACCGCCCGCTGCCGCCTATGCTGCGGCCATGACCGTCAAATCCCTGCTCGCCACCACCGCCGCCATCATCCTGTCCGTCCCGGCTCACGCCGGCGACAAGCCCGTCTACGCCGCCGCGCCGGCGTGGGTGGCGGCAGCCCCACCGCTCGATCCGACGAAGCTCGACGCCTCCGCGCCCGTCATCCTGGTGTTCGACAATCAGCAGCGGCTGCAGGATGGCAAGGTCTGGACTTATCTGGATACCGCTACGCGCGTCGCGACGCCCGAATTGCTGACCCAGCTGGGTACGATTACCCTGCCGTGGATGCCCGACAAGGGCGACCTGATCGTTCATTCGGTCGAAATCCTGCGTGGCGCCGAACGGATCGACGTGCTGGCCGGCAAGGGCGAGAAGTTCGCCGTGCTCCGCCGCGAACAGCAGCTCGAACGCCGGACGATGGACGGCATGCTGACCGCGACGCTGGCCGTCGAGGGGCTGCGGCTGGGCGACGTGCTGCGCGTCCGCATGTCGACCACCAACACCGATCAGGCGCTGAAGGGCGAGATGCAGGCGACCGCGCCGCTGCCCGCCGAGCCGTTCCGTCTGATCTTCGGCCGCAACCGCACGTCCTGGCCGGTCGCCAGCCGGATCAAATGGCGGAGCTATGCCGACGGGCCGAGCGTGACGCCCAAGGTGGAGAACGGCTTCGCCGTGGTCGAGGTGCCGCTGCCGCTGGCGAAGCAGCCCGACCTGCCCAACGACATTCCTGCACGCTTCCGTAAACCGCTGATGCTCGATGCGACCAGCTTCGCCGACTGGTCGGCGGTGTCGCGGACCATGGCGCCGCTCTATGCGACGCAGGGCACGATCGCGAAGGGATCCCCGCTGGCGGCCGAAGTCGCGAAGATCGCCGCGGCCGACACCGACCCGCTGAAGCGCGCGGCAGCGGCGTTGCAGCTGGTGCAGGACCAGATCGGCTATCTCGCGCTCGGCATGAACGGCGGCAATTACGTGCCCCAGAGCCCGGCGAAGACGTGGGAACTGCGCTACGGCGACTGCAAGGCGAAGACGCTGATGCTGACCGCCATGCTGCGCGACCTAGGGATCACCGCCGAACCGGTACTGGCGTCGGTCGATACCGGCGACATGGTCAACGCGCGGCTGCCGATGCCGGGCGCGTTCGATCACGTCATCGTCCGGGCCGAGATCGGCGGGCGCAGCTATTGGCTGGACGGGACCGGCAACGGATCGCGGCTGGCCGACATCGGCGACACGCCCGCGTTCGGCGCCGTGCTGCCGCTGCGGACGGACGGCGCGGACCTGATGCCGCTGGCGACGCACGCCAATGCCCGGCCCGACCTGACCGTCACGACCCGGTTCGACCAGACCGCAGGCATCGAACTGCCCAGCCTGTTCACGACCGAGGTGCAGTTGCGCGGGCCGTTCGCGGCGATGCTCAACATGGCCGCGACGCAGGCCGATGCGAAGCAGAAGCGCGAGATGATCGGTAGCGCCGTGCAGGAATATGTCGGGACGGCGCAACTGACCGACACAGGCATGCGCCACGATCCCGCCACCGGCGTCACGACCATCACCGCATCGGGCATCCTGACGACCGAATGGCGGTACGACCGCAAGCGCCGCCGGATCGGTCTGGACAAGGCGGTGTCGCAGATCCGCTTCGACCCGGATCGCTCGCGCCCCGCCTGGCGCGGCCTGCCGGTGTCGACCGGCCGCCCCGCCGGCAGCCATTACCTCACCGCGGTCAAGCTGCCCGACGGCGGCCGCGGCATCACGCTGGAGGGCGATGCCGCGCTCGCGACGACGATCGCCGGTGTCACCATCACGCGCAAGGCGAGCCTGACCGGCGACAATATCGTGGTAGACGAACGGTCGGATGGCAGCGGCGCCGAAATCGCACCGGACGCGATCGCGGCCGAACGCGCGAAGCTGGCCCAGGCGCGCACGCGAACCCTGCGCGGTGTCGCCCCGGCCGACCTGACGCCGCGCTGGCAGCAGGTGCTGGCCGGCAAGGCGCGCTATGCCGCGCTGGAGGCGGCCTATCGCAAGGCGATCCCGCTGCGGATGGCCGACGATCCGACCGATGTCACCGGCTATGAAAGCCTGCAGAGCTTCCACAGCGGCATCTTCGACTATCGCGCTGCGATCGACGACGCGACGAAGCTGCTGGCCATCGCCGAAACCGCAAACCGCCTGATCGCGCGGTCGCGGCTGTACGACATCAGCGGCGATCAGGCGAAGGCGCTGGCGGACGCAAAGGCGGCGGTCGCGCTCGATCCGGGCTCCGACGACGCCGTGCTCTGGCTGGCGGAGCGCGAGGCGGAGGGTGGCGACGTGAAGGGCGCGCTGGCGCGGATCCAAAGCCGGATCGACCAGGGCGGCGAAGGCGTCGACGGCGCGGTCGCGCTGAAGGGGACGGTGCTCGCCAACAGCGGCGATGTGACCGGCGCGATGCAAACGCTGGACGACGCCATCGCCGAACGTCCGGGCGTGCCCTTCCTGCTCAACGAACGCTGCTGGCTGAAGGGCACGCGCACGATTGCGCTGGATACCGCGCTCAAGGACTGCACCAAGGCGATCGAACTGGCTGAGTCGTCGGCCGGCGCGCTCGACAGTCGGGCGTTGGTCTATTGGAGGATGGGTCGCGCGGAGGAAGCGCTTGCCGACCTCGACGCCGCACTCGATCAGTCGCCCAACATGCCCGCCAGCCTGTTCCTGCGCGGCGTGATCCGGCGCAAGGTCGGCCGTGTCGCAGAGGGCGATCTCGATCTGAAGGGCGCCCGTCTGATCCAGCCGACGATCGACAAGATGTACGCTCGCTATGGTGTGACCGCCTGATGGACGGGCTTGCAATGTAGGAAATTTCCTGTTTTGCTGACAGCGCCCACGCAATCGGGCGCCGTCTTTGACAGGTCCGTCCCGCCCGCCATCCGATCGGCGCGAAAAGTCGCGTTTGGTGTGAACTTCGTGACCTTCGCCGCATCGCACGTCGTTCGGCCTTCGCCATTTCTTCACCCCCTGCGCGTTACATCCGCGCGCATGACCGCCGTTTTCCTGACCATCGACACCGAACTGATGTGGCGCCACCACGCCGCCGGGCTGCCGACCGAAGAGATCGTCCGTCGATCGCTGGAGCCTGCCGGGGTCGGCGTCGCCTATCAGCTGGAAATGCTCCGGCGGCATGGGGTGAAGGCGACCTTCTTCGTCGATCCAATGCCCGCGCTCGTCCACGGTCGCGACCATGTCGCGCGGGTGGTGGAGGCGATCCTGGCCGCGGGTCAGGAGGTGCAGCTGCACCTGCACCCCAACTGGACCGCGGCCGACGCCGCCGATCGCAGCGCCCACGCCCGGTTCGAGCTGATCGAATATTCGCCCGCCGAACAGCGCGCGCTGCTCGAACAGGCGCGCGATCTGCTCGTCGCCTGCGGTGCGCCGATGCCGGTCGCGTTCCGGGCGGGCAGCTATGCCGCGAACGACGACACGCTGGCGGCGCTGACGTCACTCGGCTTCGCTTATGACAGCAGCCACAATGGCGCGCATCATCCCTGGCCGAGCGCGATTCAGCTGCCCGTCCGCCAGATCGCGCCGGTCGTGCGCAATGGCCTCATCGAAGTTCCGGTGACGGTGATCGAGGATCGTGCCGGCGCCCTGCGGCACTTTCAGCTCTGCGCGCTGTCGGTGGGCGAGATGCGCGCCGCGCTCGACCATGCCGCGGCGCGCACCCACGCCGCGGTGACGATCGTCAGTCACGGCTTCGAGCTCGCCAACCGCGCCGGCACCCACGTCAACGGCGTCCACGTCCGCCGCTTCGATGCGCTGTGCGCCCTGCTGGAGGCGCGGGCCGACGTGCTGGCGACCGCGCATTTCGCCGACCGCCCGCCGCTTCGCCTGACCGCCGACGACGCACCGCTCGGCCCCAACGCCTGGCGCACGCGCTGGCGACAGGCGGAGCAGATGTGGTCGAACCTGGTATCGGAACGCGCGGCGTGAGCGTCGCGGCGCATATCCCCCTGAAATTCCAGGTCGGCGCGCGGACGCTGTTCAGCCTCGACCGACGGCTGGCGCGCGTGCCGCTGTCGCTCGACGAAGCGCTGGCCGACCGCCGCCCGACGCTGCCGCCGCTCACCGGCGCGGACGGCTATCTGGTGACCTCGCTGCCCGAGACGCAGGAGCGCGCGGTCGCTGCCGTCGGGCAGGGGCTGATCGTCGTCCCCCGCCAGCGCTACACGCGCTATTACGTCGACCTGTCGGTGGGGGAGGGCTGGTGGACCGGCCTGTCGTCCGCGACCCGCTCGACGCTCAAACGCAAGGCAAAGAAGGCCGGCGCGTTGACCGTCCACCGTTATCGCACACCCGATGAAATGGCCGTCTTCCATTCGGTCGCCCGCGGGATCGCGGCCAAGACCTATCAGGAACGCCTGCTCGGCGCCGCGCTGCCCGACACGCCCGCTTTCATCACGACGATGACCGCGCTGGCGGCGGCGGATGACATGCGGGCGTGGACGCTAGACGTCGACGGCGTGCCGGCGGCATATCTCTATTGCCCCGCACGCGGGCGCGACCTGATCTACGAATATGTCGGGCACGACCCCGCGTTCGGCGCATTGTCGGTGGGCACGCTGCTTCAGGTCGAAGCCTTGCGCGACCTGCTGGCCGAAGGTCGCTTCGCGCGGTTCGACTTCACCGAGGGCGAGGGGCAGCACAAGCGGACGCTCTCCACCGGCGGGGTGGCATGCGTCGATCTGCTTCTCCTGCGCCCGACGCTGGCGAACCGCGCGGCGGTGGCGGCGCTGCGCGCGTTCGATGGCGGCGTGGCACTGGCGAAGCGCGTGGTGGCGCGGGCCGGGCTTGAGAGCTTGGCGAAGCGCGTACGGCGAGGCTGATCCTCCCCGCCCGCGGGGAGGGGACCAAGCGCAGCTTGGTGGAGGGGGCTCTCTCCACAGGACACCCCTCGCGGCCCGCCCCCTCCACCACGCCGCTTGCGCGTCGCGCTCCCCCTCCCCGTGCCGGGGAGGATCGCCTACATCGGTTCCATGCACCTCCGCGCGCCCGCCATCGTCCTGGCCGTCCGTCCCCACGGCGAGCACGGCGCGATCGTTCGCGCGCTGACCCCGGACGACGGTGTCCAGCCCGGCTATGTCCGCGGCGGGCATGGCCGGACGCTGCGCCCCGTCCTGCAACCCGCCAACACTATTCTCGGCGAATGGCGCGCGCGCACTGAGGAGGCTTTGGCCAGCCTGACCGTCGAACTCATCACCAGCCGCGCGCCGCTCTACGCCGAACCGCTCGCCGCCGCCGCCCTCGACTGGGTGACCGCGCTGACCGCCGCCGCGCTGCCCGAGGCGCAGGCGTCCCCGCAGGTCCACGCGGCGCTCTCAGGCGTGATCGATGCGGTGGAGGCGGCGCCCGGCGCGCGGGGCTGGGCGGTGGCGCTGGTGCGGTACGAACTGCTGCTGCTCGCTGAAATGGGCTTCGGGCTCGACCTGTCCGAATGCGTCGCGACCGGCGCGACCGAGGATCTGGCCTATGTCAGCCCTAAAAGCGGCGGCGCGGTTAGCCGGGCGGCGGCGGTGGGCTATGAGACGCGGCTGCTGCGCTGTCCGCCGTTCCTGCAGGGCGGTGGTGCGGCCGATTGGGACGACATTCTCGACGGCCTGGCGCTGACCGGCCGCTTCCTCGAACGCGACCTGCTCCACGGCCGTGCCGCCGAGCCGCTGGCCGCACGCGAGCGATTGGTTGCGCGGATGAAACGCGCTCTCTCTTGACACTGCGCGCCCCGGAAGGGAGGGCGTGCCCGCTCAACGAGGGTTTACACTGATGCCGCTGATCGCCCTGCTGCCCGGAGACGGGATCGGACCCGAAGTCGTAGCCGAGGCGCGGCGCGTGCTCGAGGCGCTCGACCTCGACCTGACGTTCGAGAGCGCGCCGGTCGGCGGGGCCGCCTACGAAGCGCTCGGCCACCCGCTGCCGGTCTCGACGCTCGACCTGGCGCAACAGGCCGATGCGGTGCTGTTCGGTGCGGTCGGGGATTCGCGCTACGACAGCCTGGAGCGCGCGTTTAGACCGGAGCAGGCGATCCTGGGTCTGCGCAAGGCGCTCGGCCTGTTCGCCAACCTGCGCCCGGCCAAGCTGTTCGCCGGACTGGAGGATGCCTCCGCGCTGAAGCCCGAAGTCGCCGGTGCAATCGACCTGGTCATCGTCCGCGAGTTGAACGGCGACGTCTATTTCGGCGAAAAGGGCCAGCGCAAGACCGCCGGCGGCGCCCGCGAGGGCTATGACATCATGTCCTACGACGAGGATCAGGTGCGCCGCATCGCCCACGTCGGTTTCCAGACCGCACGCGGCCGGACGGGCAAGCTGTGCTCGGTCGACAAGGCCAATGTGCTGGAAACCTCGCAGCTGTGGCGCGACGTGGTGAACGAGGTGTCGGCGGAGTTTCCCGACGTCGAACTGACCCATATGTACGTCGACAACGCCGCGATGCAGCTGGTGCGCAATCCGGGCCAGTTCGACACGATCGTGACCGGCAACCTGTTCGGCGACATCCTGTCCGACCAGGCGAGCATGTGCGCAGGATCGATCGGCATGCTCCCCTCGGCCTCATTGGACGGCAGCGGCAAGGGCATGTACGAGCCGATCCACGGCTCCGCGCCCGACATCGCCGGGCAGGGCAAGGCCAACCCGTGCGCCACGATCCTGTCGGCGGCTATGCTGCTGCGCCATTCGCTCGACAACCCTGAGGCGGCCGACCGGATCGAGGCGGCGGTGACCGCGGCGCTGGTCGCGGGCGCGCGGACGGCGGACCTGGGGGGCACGCTGACGACGTCGCAGATGGGCGACGCGGTGCTGGGACAGCTGTGAGCGACCTCCTGGAAATCGCGGTCGTCGTGCCGGTGTTCAACGAACGCGACAACGTCGCGACGTTGGTCGCCAAGCTCGACCAGGCGCTGGCTGGTCACAAATGGGAAGCGATCTTCGTCGACGACGATTCGCCCGACGGCACCGCCGACGTGGCGCGCGAGTTGGCACGGCTCGACACGCGGGTGCGCGTCATCCAGCGCATCGGAAGGCGCGGCCTGTCGTCGGCGTGTATCGAGGGGATGTGCGCAACGGCCGCACCGGTCGTCGCGGTCATCGACGGCGACCTGCAGCACGACGAAACCTTACTGCCCAAGATGCTGGCGGCGTTCCAGGATGATGCGACGCTCGATGTGGTCGTCGGCTCGCGGTTCGTCGATGGCGGCGGGTTGGGCGACTGGGACAGCGACCGCGTCGCCAAGTCGGCGCTGGCGACCAAGCTGTCGCGCCGCGTGCTCGCGCAGGACCTAAGTGATCCGATGTCGGGCTTCTTCGCGATCCGCGCCGATCGGCTGCGCATGATCGCGCCGAAGCTGTCGGGGATCGGCTTCAAGATCCTGCTCGACATCATGACCGCCAGTCCGGAGCCGCTACGCTTCCGCGAGCTTCCGTACGTGTTCCGCACGCGCGAGGCGGGGGAGAGCAAGCTCGATCACGTCGTCGCGATGGAATATCTGATCGCGCTGTACGATCGGATGTTCGGCAAGATCGTTCCGGTGCGCTTCGCGATGTTCTCCGCGATCGGCGCTATGGGTGCGGCGGTGCATCTCGCGACCGTCTGGCTGTTCTTCCAGGCACTGGGGGTCAATTTCATCGCCGCGACGATCGTCGCGACATTGGTCGCGATGACGTTCAACTTCTTCCTGAACAACGCGCTAACCTATCGCGACCGCCGCCTGACCGGCGCGAAGGCATTGCTCAGCGGCTGGGTCAGCTTCTGCCTGGTCTGCTCGATCGGCGGCGCGGCCAACGTCGGCGTCGCGTCGTTCCTGCACGAGGTTCAGCAGGGCGGCTGGGCGGCATCGTCGCTGGCCGGCATCGTCGTCGCCGCGGTGTGGAATTTTGCGCTCAGCTCGCGCTTCACCTGGGGTCGGTACAAGTAACCGACGCGCGCACCGGGCGGGAGGTCACCGCCGCGGCGCGCGTCCGGCGAAGGTGACCAGGCTCTCCGACCCGTCCGCGCCGACCGCCGCCACGCCGACGAAATGATCGTCGACCGGCACCTCCTTCAGCACCGTCGTCGTCGCGCCGGTGATCGTGCGGGCGTCCTGCCAGGACTGACCGTCGTTGCGCCGCCACACGACCTTGTACGCGGTGGCGCCCGGCACCGGCGCCCAGGTGACCGTCGTATCGCGCGACAGGGCGCCGGCAATCGTCACCGCACTTGGCGCGGGCGGAGCGGCGGCGAGTTGGCCGAGCGCCGCAACGTTCACCGCGGCTACCTTCGCCAGATAGTCGAAGTCCATCGCCTCGGGCAGGTCGCCGTATTCGCGGCCGTTTTCGGTGCGGACATTCTGGTGCTGGCGATCCCAATTCTCGCCACCGGACGTGAACCGCACCGCCGGATAGCCGAGCGCCAGGAAGGGTTCGTGATCCCCGCCGCGGCCGAAGCGGTCGGGGCGGCGGTCGACGAAGACGTCGAACCTGCCCGGCAGTCTGTCGGCGACGGTATCGACATATTTTGCCAGCGCGCGGCTGGGACCGTCGTCTTCGCTGCCGTCCATCCGCCGTGTCATCTGGTCGACCAGGCTGTCGGCGGCGCGGACGCCTTCGGAGAAGACACGCACCCGGTCACCGGTCTTCACGCCGCCTTGCGAGATCGCATTGCCGACGATGTCGTTGTTCAGCATCGCGCTGACCTGCCACCCGCGCGCCTTAACCGTATCGGCCAGCAGGGTCGCGCCCCACAGGCCCTGTTCCTCGCCCGAGAACACGGCGTAGATGATCGTCGCGGCGTATTTTTTCTTCGACAGGATGCGCGCCGCCTCCAACACCACCGCCACGCCCGACGCGTCGTCGTTCGCGCCCGGCGCATCGGAGGTGAAATCCATCACGTCGCTCGGCATCGAATCGATGTGCCCGCCGATGATGACGACGCGGTTGGGGTCGGTGCCCGGCTGGATACCAAGTACGTCCTCGATGACCACCCCGTTCGGCGCGCGCGGCCCGGTGAAGCGGCGCGACAGCCGCTCGACCGTCAGGCAGCCGTTGCAGCCGGCGGCGATTTTTCGGAACTTTGCCGCAGCCCAGTCGCGCGCAGCCCCGATCCCGCGCTTGGGGTCGGTCGTGGACGACAGCGAATGCCGTGTCCCGAACCCGGCGAGCGCGCGCACGGTCGACTCCAGCCGCGCGGGGGAGGGGCGGTCCTGCGCGACGGCGGGCAGGGGCGCAAGGACGGCGGCGAGGGCAAGCGTATGGCGGATCATGGGGGCAGGTTGTTGCCCACTTCGCATTGTCGCTCAAGGGCTTGTGAAGGGGAGGTTGCGAATCGCCGACACGCGCGTTCTCACGCTGATGCCGTTGCCCGCCGTCTTTGCCAAAGCGCTCAGGACCCGTATCGTCGGAGAAGTCCGCGGTGCCATCAACGGTACGGCAGCGCCCCCGAAACCGATCAACCCTTACGACCGGCCCGGCTATTTTCCCGAAGGCAGCGTCATCCGGCGTGTGCACGGCGACCCCACTGCGATGCTGATCGGTGGGGTCACCGCGCTGCTACTTCAGATGCTGCACCCCAAAGTGCTGGCCGGGGTATGGGATCACTCCAATTTCCGCGCGGACATGCGCGGGCGCCTCCACCGCACCGCACGGTTCATCGCCGTTACGACCTATGGCGCGCGCGAGGATGCCGATGCGATCGTCGCGCGGGTCAATCAGATCCATCGTGTGGTCGCCGGGACGCTGCCCGACGGCACACCCTACCGCGCCGATGATCCCCACTTGCTGGCGTGGGTGCATGTCAGCGAAAGCATCGCCTTCCTCGCCGCGTGGCAGCGCTACGGCCGCACGCCGCTGACGCCGGCGGAGCAGGACGTCTATTTCGCCGAATTCGCCATTTTGGCCGAAAAGCTCGGCACCGACCCCGCGCCCCGCACCCGCGTCGAGGCCGATGCGCTCGTCACCGCGATGCGGCCCGAACTGCGCGTCGATTACCGCACACGCGAAGTCGCCCGCTTCGTGCTCGACCAGCCCGCACCCAGCCGTGCGGCGGCGCCAGTGCAGGCGCTGACCTTCCAGGCCGCGGTCGACCTGCTGCCGCCGTGGGCGCAGGCGATGCACGGTGTCGGCGTGGGGGCGAAGGCGCCGCTGATCCGCACCGGCGCGCGATCGGTGGCCGGTGCGGTGCGCTGGGCGTTCGGCTCGTAAGAAGACCGCGGCTTACTTCCGCGTCGCCGCCTGCGCCTTGGCCTGTTTGGCATAGTGATGGTGGACGGCGGCACAGCCGGCCATCGCACCGAGTACCGCGTGACCCTTGCCGACCATATGCCCGGCAACGGCGCCCGCCGCCGCGCCGCGGATACAGCCTTTCGCCGAAGCGGGCATTGCCGCCATCATGGCTAGCGGGAGGGAAAGCGAAGCAACGAAGCGCATGTGAGCCTCCATTCGTCCGAAGTGACGTCTGGTCAAACCGCCGGCGCCGGGGCGATGTTGCATTACATCTTGGTCATGTTGCCGCGCCCGGGATTGCGGCAGCCGCGATGACGTGGTCTGATGCTGGCGGGGATATTTCGTGCCGCTCGCTCGCGATCGGCCCGGTTTGGGGACAATCATGCACGCATCGAACATTGCGACCGGCGCACCGGCCTGGGTCTACGCTCTCCTTGTCGGGCTCGTCGTCCTGGGCGTCCGGCGATTGCGCACGCGCGACGTGCCTGTCGCGGTCGCGGTGATTCCCTCCATAGCCTTTCTGGTCTGGTCGCTCTTCGGCGTAGCGGCATTCGCTCAGCACGTCGGGCTGATCTCCGCTGTCGCGGCGTGGATCGCAGGGGCGGTGATCGGCGGCGCGAGCGGGCAGGTGCTGCCTGACCCGCGCGGTCAGCAACTGGCCGGTGGCCGCGTGCGTCAGCCGGGATCGCCCGTACCGCTGATCCTGTATCTCGGTGTATTCGCGGCCAAATTTGCCTGTGGAGCCTGGGCCGCGATCGTGCCGGCATCGGCGAACACGGCGACCACGATCGGCATCGCCATCGGCGCGGCGATGACCGCACGCCTGATCGTCGGCATCCTGCGGTGGACGGCGCCGCCACCCGACTATTCAGCCGCCTGACGCGTCGCTGCTTATTCCTTCGGCGCCGCAACGCTGGCGCGGCGGATCAGGGTCGACAGGAACAGCGAAGGTTCCTCCGCGTCGTCCTCGCCCTCGATGGTGCCGGCTAGCAGTTTGGACGCGGCGGCACGAGCCATCGGGATGATCGGCCAGCGCACCGTGGTCAGTGGCGGCCACATGTGCGTCGCGGTCGCGGTATCGTCGAAGCCGACGATCGAGAGATCCTCGGGTACCGACAGCCCACGTTGCCGCGCCGCCTGAATGACCCCGGCGGCCATTTCGTCGTTCGAACTGATGATCGCGGTCGGGCGCGGGCTCGCATCGAGCAGCCGGTCGCCCGCCGCAACGCCGCTTTCGAAACGGTACGACCCCTCGACGATCAGGCTGCGCGGCACCTTAAGTCCTGCCTCTTCCATCGCCATTTCGAACCCGGCGCGGCGTTCGGCCGCCGATCGGAAGCCGTGCGGCCCCTGGACCAGCCCGATACGGCGATGCCCGGCCTCGATCAGATGGCGGGTGGCGGCAGCCACCGCCTCGCGGTCGTTCGACGCGACGGCGTGGGTATCGTCGTCGAGCTTGGCCGAGCCCATTCGAACATAGCGCGCCCCGGCTTCGCGACAGACGCGAGCCAACGCGTCGTTCTCGCTGATCGGGGGCAGCAGCATCACCCCGAACAGCCGCTGGCGTTCCAGAAATCCGCGAATATCCTCCAGCATCGTCGGCGATCCACGATCGACGGGGCGGACGACCAACGCGAAATCGGTGTCACGAATCGCCTCGAGAATGCCCTGCTGCACACCCAGCACCATCTGCGCGTTGGGATTGTCGTGAATCAGCCCGATCAGGAAATTGCGGCGCAGCGCCAGCGCGCGCGCCTGCGGATTGGGCACATAGCCCAGTTCCTCGATGACCTTTTCGACCTTCGCGCGGGTTTCGTCGTTCAGCAGCGTGGATCGGTTGATCACCCGGCTGACGGTCTTCTTGGAAACGCCGGCAATCCGCGCGACGTCGTTGATCGTGGACTTGCCCTCGCTCTTCATGGCGCTGGTGTAGCGGGGCGACGGGCCGAGCGGAAGCGTTTCGTCCCTTGTCGCTGACACCGGTTTCCCCTAAACGAAGAGACCGAAGGTTTTGGTAAGGGGGGTTGGCTTGACGGACACCGGTTTCAACGCGGCCGAGGATATCGCGCGTGCCTTCGTCGGTGCGCGTCGCGAGGGGCGGGCGATGGCTACCTATCCGGGCCCGGCGCCCGAGACGCTGGACCAGGCCTATCAGGTGCAGGACGCAGCACTCCGCCACGACGGCCGCGCGGTCGGCGGGTGGAAGCTGGGCAAGATCAATCCGCCGCATTCCGCGCGCTTGGGCGCGAACCGGCTGGCCGGGCCGATCTTCACCGACCAGATCGTGACCGCCACCGGCGGCGCATCGGTCGATATGCCCGTGTTCCGCGATGGCTTCGGCGCGGCGGAGGCGGAATATCTGCTGCGCATCGGCACCGCGCCCGACCCGGCGAAGTCGGACTATACGATCGAAACCGCCCTGCCGCTGATCGATGCGGTCCATGCCGGCATCGAAGTCGCATCGTCGCCCTATCCCGGCATCAACGCCGACGGCCCGCCGGTGACGGTATCCGATTACGGCAACAACAACGGGATGGTGATCGGCGACGCGATTCCCGGCTGGCGGGACGGGGACGTCAACGCCTGGGGCGTCGAATTGCTGATCAACGGCGCGGTCATCGGCAGTGCGCGCGCCGCCGACATGCTCGACGGCCCGTTCGGCGCCGCCGCCTTCCTGTTCAACCTGGCCGCACGCCGCGGCATCGCGCTGCGGGCCGGCCAGTGGATTTCCAGCGGCGCGGTGACCGGTGTCCATCCGGTTGAGATCGGTGACACGGTCGAGGCGCGGTTCGACGGGCGCTATCCAGTGCGCTGCACGATCACGGGCTGATATAACGGGCACAAGCCCGACGACGAGAGGGTTCTCCAGATGGCAACCGACGCATCAATTCCACAGGCCGCGACCGAACGCGTCGGCCGCTATCGCTGGGTCATCGTCGCGATGCTGTTCGCGGCGACCGCGATCAACTATGTCGACCGCCAGATGATCGGCGTGCTGAAGCCGACGTTGAAGGGCGAGTTCGGCTGGACCGAAAGCGATTTCGCCGCGATCGTCTTCTGGTTCCAGGTCGCCTACGCGATCGGCTACATCGGCTTCGGCAAGATCGTCGACGCGGTCGGCGCGCGGGCGGGCTACACGATCGCGATCATCATCTGGACGATCAGCCACATGGCGCACGGCCTGGCGACGTCGATCACCACTTTCGCCATGGCCCGCTTCGGCCTCGGCATCGGCGAATCGGGCAATTTTCCGGCCGGCATCAAGGCTGTGACCGACTGGTTCCCGCAAAAGGAGCGCGCCTACGCGATCGGCCTGTTCAATGCGGGCGCAAACGTGGGCGCCATCATCACGCCCCTGCTGGTGCCGTGGCTGGTGCTGATGTTCGACTGGCGGGTGGCTTTCTACGTCACCGGCATCTTCGGCATCGTCTGGCTGGTCGCCTGGTGGGCGATCTATCGCCACCCGAGCGAGCATCCGCGCGTCTCGACGCCCGAACTCGACTATATCCAGCAGGATCCGGTCGATCCCGTCACGCCGCTGACCTGGGGCCAGGTGCTGCGCGTCAAGGAAACCTGGGCGTTTGCGCTCGGCAAATTCTTCATCGATCCGATCTGGTGGTTCTTCCTGTTCTGGTTGCCGGGCTATCTGTTCGACCGCTACGACATGGACTTGAAGACCTTCGGGCTGCCGCTCGCCGCCATCTACCTCATCTCGGACGTCGGCTCGATCGCCGGCGGGTGGCTGTCGTCGAAGCTGATCGCCGCGGGTAAGACGCCGAATTTCGCCCGCAAGGTGACGATGGCGATCTGCGCAACCTGTGTCCTGCCGATCTTCTTCGCGCAGGAAATCTCCAGCGTGTGGGGTGCGGTGCTCGTCATCGGTCTGGCGACCGCGGCGCATCAGGCGTTCTCGGCCAACCTCTATGCGCTGCCGTCGGACATGTTCCCGCGCGGGGCGGTCGGATCGGTCGTAGGCATCGGCGGCACCGTCGGCGCGATCGGCGGCATGGGGATGGCGCTGTTCACCGGTTACATCCTGGACGCGACCAACAACAATTACAGCGTGTTGTTCGCGATCGCCGGCAGCGCCTATTTCGTCGCCTTGGCCGCCGTTCACCTGCTAAGCCCCCGCCTGGCGCGGGTGGAGGTGCAGTAAGGGCTTTTGCTTTTCTGGCCGGGGGCGGCGTGTCGTCTCGGCCGGTCTTAACCGCTGATCGGTCGATTCCCGACCGTGGCGCCTTGAAAAACTGGGAATCGCCTGCTAGTGGGCCGCCACTTGCCGGCGCGGACGCTGTTCGCGGCGCCGCTTATCTATCGATCCGGAGCTTTTGAGTTTTATGCAGATCATCGTTCGCGATAACAACGTCGACCAGGCCCTCCGCGCGCTCAAGAAGAAGCTGCAGCGCGAGGGTGTCTATCGCGAAATGAAGCTGCGTCGCCACTATGAGAAGCCGTCGGAAAAGCGCGCTCGCGAGCGTGCGGCCGCCGTGCGTCGCGCGCGCAAGCTGGAGCGCAAGCGCATGGAGCGTGACGGCGCGAAGTAAGCCGTCGGCTCGGGGCGGGGAGCGAAAGTTGGTTTCGCTCCACAGCTCTCAACTTTCTCAACTTACGCGGCCGGGCCTCGTGTCGGTCGCATAGCAGCACTGGGCCCGTTATGTCGGTCACCGCCGTTCCGATTCAGCCGGTCAAGCGCCGCTACATCACCTTCCTGGTGCTCGGCTTGCTGCTGGCGGTCGTCGGCGCGGCCGCGCTTGCCTGGCAGGCGCCGGTCGATTTCCTGACCGCGAACGGCCGCAAGGCGGGTGTGATAACGACCGCATCGGGCCTGCAGTACAAGGTGCTGAAGCCGGGCTCGGGCGCCAAGCCGACCGACAGCGACGTCGCGCTGATCAACTATGTCGGCAAACTGCCCGACGGGACGATCTTCGACCAGAGCCAGCAGCCGACGCCGATGCCGGTCGCCGGCGTCGTCCCGGGCTTCTCCGAAGTGCTGAAGCTGATGCCGAAGGGCGCCAAGTATCAGGTCTGGATCAAGCCGGAACTCGGCTATGGCGGCCCGCGCCCGGCCGGTGCCCCGCCGCTCGACGGCAAGGCGGCCGAACTCGCCAAGCAGGTGCTGGAGTTCGAGGTCGAACTGCTCGACTTCCTGCCCGAATCGGTCGTCCGCCAGATGCAGATGCAGCAGATGCAGCAGATGCGGGGTGGCGCGGGCGGTCTGCCCGGTGGGGCCATGCCCGGCGGCGCGCCGGCCCAGCCCGTCCGCTGAACGAGCCTGTGCCTCCGCCCGCGCCGCCTGTTGCGGCGGCGCGGTTCGCGACCCGAAAGGCGTTCTGGATGGGTGTCCTTGTCGGCCTTGTGATAGCAGCGGCCGTCGTCGTTGCGCTCTCCGCATGGCGCAAGGGTAATAAGCCGACCATCGACCCGGCGATTGCTGCTGCCTTCCTCGACAGGAACCGCGGTGCGCAGGGGGTTACCCAGACCGCTTCGGGCGTGCAGTATAGCGTGCTGAGTGTTGGCGATGGCGCGAAGCCGACCCCGAGCGACACCGTCCGAATCGCGTACATCGGTCGCCTGACCGATGGCACGGTCTTCGACCGGAGTGCAAAGCCGGTCGATTTCGGCGTGTCGGACGTCGTCCCGGGCTTCTCCGAAGCGCTGCAGTTGATGCCGGTCGGCGCCAGATACCGCGTCTGGATCCCACCAACGCTCGGCTATGGCGCACGCGGCGCGGGGCCAATTCCGGGAAATGCGGTGCTCGTGTTCGATATCGAGCTGTTGGCCGTCAACCCGAAATAATCGACCGGATACCCGGCGGTCGGGCGGCGTCGACGCTAAGCAAAAGAAAAGGCGGCCGGTTTCCCGACCGCCCCGACCTTTCAATCCGCGTCAGATCAGTTGCTGTCTGCGCGCGAGTCGCCGGTGCTGACGCCTGCGGCGATGCCGAGGCCGATCGCCGCCAGCGCAGCGATAAGCACGATCACGCCGGTGCCAGCTGCCTTTGACTTGCCCTGCGGCGCCGAAGCGCGCGCCGATGACGGCACCGCCTTGGCAATCGACAGCTTCGCAGCCGGCGCCGTGGTCGCTGCCGTTGCAGCAACCGGAGCCACCGCCATCGACGCGATCGCGTATGCCATTAAACCCTTTGACAACCGCATGAGATACTCCCGTTACGTGGCCTTCGAAACATTTCGTAGAACTGTGCTCGCAACAATCGAAGGTCGCACAACCCCGAAGCGTAACTCGTCTGATGCCTTTCGGTTCCGGGAGCCTCATAGAGTTTTCGACAAATTGTCTTGCCCGGCCTCACGTAGTAAGTGCAGACGCTTCACTATGCCAAGTCGTTCTTTCCAGGACCTTTTGCGGTCGATCGCCCGCATGATCATCTGCGCGGGCCTTGCCATAACCTTGCCGGCGGCGGGTGCCGATACGGTCGATCGTGCCGCCGTCTTGCGGACATTGGCCGCGCAGGACCGTATCGTCGCCGAAATCGGCTGGAAGCTTCAGACGGCGGGGGCGCCGCTCTGCCGCGACCGTGGTTGGGCCTCTGGTGTGGTGCTGCAGGGCCTGTCGCAATATGGCCGCAGCTATCGGGACGAAGCCGTCCGCCTGTTCGGCTTCGGCGATCGCCCGATCGTCTTCGTGGTCGTGCCGGATAGCCCGGGGGCGGTCGCGGGACTGCGCGCGGGAGACTTGGTTCTGGCCGTTGATGGAACCGCGACATCGATCGTCGCGCAGGATGGCGCTGTCACCATCGCCGACAGTGCGGCCGCGGCGGATCGGCTCGACGATGCCATGCGAGACGGCACGGCGACACTGACGATCGAACGGTCAGGCCACCGCCTGACGCGGACGATCCATGGCCAGTCCGCCTGCCGCGTTCGCTTCGAAGTCCGCGCGGGCAGCGATACCAACGCGAGTGCGGACGCTAACCGCGTTCAGATTTCAAGCGACCTGGTCGATCCGGATCGGGCGGAGCAGGATGTCGTCCCCGTCCTTGCCCACGAACTTGCCCACGTCATCCTGCGACATCCACAGACGCTGGCGCGCAACTTCCGCGGGCTGCTGCCGGGTTTCGGCAAGGGCGGTGCGGCGATCCGGGCAAGCGAGATCGCCGCCGACCGACTGAGCCTCTATCTGCTCGATCGCGCTGGCTATAGCGCCGACGATGCGGTTGCGTTCTGGACGACGTTTCTCCGGGCGTACGATCAGGGCCTCTTGTCCGACCGGACACATCCGGGGTGGAAGACCCGCGTGGCCGCATTGCAATCCGAACTCGTACGACTGAAGGCGTTGAAGGCGAGCGGGCGACCGGTCGAGCCGCCAGCGGACCTGCTCACGCCGTCGCGATGAACCAGCGGTCCTCGCCGTCCAGCCCGATCGCGGTCAGGACGCCCGAGGCATAGGCGCCGGTGTCGATCCCGATCCGGTTCGACCGCTCATCGACCGTCTTGGTGATCGTATGGCCGTGGACGATCATCCGCGGGTGCGGCTGCTTGTAATCGAGGAAACCGGCGCGAATCCAGCGGAGATGCTCGGGCCTCTGCTCGTCCAGCGGCACGCCGGGGCGGATGCCGGCGTGGACGAAGGCATAGTCGCCGATCTCGACCAAATCCTCCAACCCCTTCATGAAATCGACATGGCACGGGGGGATATTGGCGCGCATCAGGTCGATCATCTCGCTGAAGTCGGCCCGTTCGTACGCCTCCTCGCTGACGCCATAGCTGAGGATGGTCTCGCGACCCCCGGCTCGTGCGAACACCTTCGCGGCCTCGCGGTCGCCCTCCAGCGTCAGCAGCATCAGTTCTTCGTGGTTTCCCGCCAGCACGCGGACGTCCGGACCGGCCAGGCCCATGATCCGTTCGACGACACCGGCGCTGTCCGGCCCGCGGTCGATCAGGTCGCCGAGTACGACGATCAGGCGACGTTTTTGCGCGCGTGCGGAATGATCGGCATCGATCCGCGCCAGCAGATCGTCGAGCAGGTCGGCGCGGCCGTGAATGTCGCCGATCGCATAGACACGGACGTCGTCCGGCACGCGCGGTCGCGGCGACGTGGGCCGTGATTTACCAAACAGGGATCGGAACATCGTACGCAAGCTACTCTAAGCCTGCGGGGCCTTGCCCACCCAGCCTCTGTCGATCAAGTCCCGAATTTGAGCGGCACGACGCTGGCGGTAGGTGCCGCGGCCGGTTGGTCGAGCCAGATGCCGCGAGTGTCATAGACATGCTTGCCGGCGCGCTCCACGAGCGGGATCGATCGGAACACGTCATGGTCGACCAGAACGATCAGTGTGCCGCAGGTTTCCAGCGCGGTATCGACGTCGATCAGCGTCGCGCCGCGAGTGTCGAGTGCGATCGGCAGCTCGGATGCATAAGGCTCGACGATCCGGATGCGCGCGCCGAAGCGGTCGGTCAGAGCCGTGGCGACCCTGAGGGCCGGACTCTCGCGGAAGTCGTCGATGTTCGCCTTGAACGCCAGCCCCAACACCGCGACCGGGCCGGCTGTCTGCGCGATCAGGTTGGCGGCGCGGGCGATCGTCACGTCGGTCTTGCGGTCGTTTACTTCGCGTGCGGTGCGGATCAGCGGGGTGTTGTCGCGATCCGCGGCGACCAGAAACCACGGGTCCACTGCTATGCAATGCCCGCCGACGCCAGGACCTGGCGACAGGATGTTGACGCGTGGATGGCGGTTGGCGAGGCGGATCACCTCCCAGACATCGACGTCCATACCCTGCGCGATGATCGACAGTTCGTTGGCGAACGCGATGTTGACGTCGCGAAACGCGTTTTCGGCGAGCTTGGTCATTTCCGCCGCCCGCGCCGTCGTCGTCACGCACGCGCCCCGGACGAAGCGGCGGTAGAAGCTTAGTGCCTTGCGCGCACATCTCGGCGTGATGCCGCCGATGACGCGGTCATTGTCGATCAGTTCGACCAGGATACGGCCGGGAAGCACGCGTTCGGGGCAATAGGCTATGGCGACGTCGGCTTGGTCGGTGGCCTTGCCCGGCATCCTGAGATCGGGCCGCAACGCGGCCAGGTGGTCGCGCACCTGCTCGGTCGTGCCGACCGGCGACGTGGATTCGAGGATGATCGTGTCACCCGCCTTCAACACTGCGGCGATCGTGGTGGCGGCGCGCAGGACATAGCCGATATTGGGTTCGTGATCGTCCTTGAACGGCGTCGGCACCGCGATGACGAAGACGTCTGCGGGTGCGATTTCGGTCGACGCGCGCAGCGTGCCGCGGGCGACGACGCCCGAGACGAGGCCGTCGAGGTCGACCTCCTCGATATGGACCTTGCCCGAATTTACCGTGTCGACGACCGACGACGTCACATCGACACCCAGCACGCGAGCCCCCGTACGCGCGATCACCGCTGCTGTGGGGAGGCCGATATAGCCGAGGCCGAGGACGGCGACCGTGAGTTCAGAGCCCGAAACCATCCGCGACGATCCTCGCAATCCGTGCCGAGGCCTGGCCGTCGCCGAACGGATTGTGGGCGCGGGCCATGGCCGAATAGGCATGGCTATCATCGAGAAGGGTAAAGACTTCGGAAACAATGGTTTCGGCCGACGCGCCGACAAGTTTCGCAGTGCCGGCGGCGATGCCTTCCGGCCGCTCGGTCGTGTCGCGCATCACGAGGACCGGCTTGCCCAGCGCAGGCGCTTCTTCCTGCACGCCACCCGAATCGCTGAGCGCGAGGTGCGCAAGTCCCAGCGCGCGGATGAAGTGCGGATAATCGAGCGGGTCGATCCGCGCGACATTCGGCCGCTCGCCCAGCGTCCTGTCCATCGCCGACACGACGTTCGGGTTGGGGTGGACGGGGAATAGGACGGCGACGTCTTCCCGCTCGGCGATGCGGCCAATTGCGCGCGCGATCTCCTCCATCCCGCCCCCGAAGTTCTCGCGGCGGTGGGTCGTGACAAGCACGATCTTCCGGCCCGCAAACCGCTCGGCGATCGGGTCGAGCCCGGCGGCGAGCGATGGATCGGCAGCGATCCGCGCCTGGGTCCAGAGCAGGGCGTCGATCACGCTGTTGCCGGTGACGTGGACCGTGTCGGGCGCGATATTTTCGCGCAGCAGGGCGTCGGCGGCGGTCTGGGTGGGGGCGAAATGCTGGTCGGCGATCGGCGCGACGATCCGGCGGTTCACTTCCTCCGGCCACGGTGCCCAGATGTCGCCCGATCGCAGGCCTGCTTCGACATGACCGACCGGCACCTTGCGGTAGTAAGCGGCTAGCGCGCCGACCATCGCGGTCGCGGTGTCGCCCTGGACCAGCACGCGGTCGGGTCGTTCGGCATCCATCACCTCGCCCAGGCCCGTCAGCAGCCGTGCGGTTAGCCGGTCGAGCGACTGGCCGGGCTCCATGAGGTCGAGGTCGATGTCGGGCGTCAGCCCCGCGATCTTCAGCACCTGGTCGAGCAGCCCGCGGTGCTGCGCGGTGACGCAGGTCCGCACTGCGATGCCCGGTGTGTCGGCCAGCGCGCGGACGACGGGGAACAGCTTGATCGCTTCGGGGCGGGTGCCGAAGATCACGAGGACTTTCTTCATCGCGCTTGCCCTATCGCTGTCGGCGTTAAACCGGTCCTAACCTAGCGCGATTGCGACGCGGGCAAGAGATGATTACGGCGGCGACCATGAGCTTCAAAACCGTACGCAAGGCCGTCTTCCCCGTCGCCGGTCTCGGCACGCGCTTCCTGCCCGCGACCAAGGCGATGCCGAAGGAAATGCTGACCGTCGTCGACAAGCCGCTGATCCAGTATGCGGTCGAAGAAGCGCTGGAGGCGGGGATCGAGCAGATCATCTTCGTCACCGGCCGCGGCAAGGGGGCGCTGGAGGATCATTTCGACATCTCCTACGAGCTCGAGTCGACGATGCGCGAGCGTGGCAAGAGCCTGGATCTGATCGACGGCATCCGTCAGAAGCCCGGCTCACCGGTCTATATCCGCCAGCAGGAACCGCTCGGGCTGGGCCATGCGGTTTGGTGCGCCCGCGAGATCGTCGGCGACGAGCCGTTCGCGGTGCTGCTGCCCGACGAATTGATGGTCGGCACTCCGGGCTTCCTCAAGCAGATGGTGCAGGCGTACGAGCGCGTCGGCGGCAACATCATCGGCGCGCTGGAAGTCGATCCTCAAGAAACGAGCAAATACGGCATCATCACGCCGGGCGCGGTCGATGGCGCCCTGACGGAGGTGCTGGAAGTCATCGAGAAGCCGGCCGCGGGCACCGCCAAGTCCAACCTGATGACGCCGGGCCGCTACATCCTGCAGCCCGAGGTGATGCGCATCCTCGACACTCCGCAGAAGGGAGCGGGCGGCGAGATTCAGCTAACCGACGCGATGGCCCAGCTGATCGGCCGCCAGCCGTTCCACGGCTTCACCTTCGACGGCCAGCGGTACGACTGCGGCGACAAGGCGGGGTATATCCAGGCCAATCTGGCGCTGGCGCTGGCCCGCGAGGACATCGGCCCGGCGGTTCGGGCTTTTGCCGAAGCGGCGCTGGCGCGGTAGGTCAGCCGCGTCGGACAAGTGCGTCGATCGCTCGCCGGCCGTAGACGCGGCGGCCGCCGTCGGCATCGGCGACCATCAGCAGCGCCTCTGCCTGCGTCCGGCTGTCGAGCGAGCGTGACTGCATCAGGACACGTCCGATGGTCGTTTCGGGCAGCGGCTTGCTGCCGGGCGCGTAGGAGATGACGAGTCGAGCTGGCGGCCTGCGACATCGCGGTGTCCCGCTTTTGACGGCAGCATCCAAGCCGAAGCGTCAGGCGAACACCAGTCGGTCGTCGTCCAACGTCGCCAGCAGCCCGACCATTCCACCGCCCTCCGCCCCCCCGGGCAGCGGTACGCCGTGCGTGTCGAGTGCGGTCTGGCAGGCGATGAGCTCCACGCCCAGGTCGCGCGCAGCGTCCATCAGCGTCCCCGTCAACGGCAGCGTCACGGCGGCGTCGTGCAGATAGAGCCGCGTCCGGCCGCCGAGCGCGGCTTGCGCATTGGCGAGCGTCAGCGCGGCGTCGAAGCGGGCAGGATCGGCGCTGGCCACCACGATCGTCAGGCCGCGCATCGGCACCCCGGATCCTTGGGCACGCTGAGCGTACGGAAGCGGAAGGCGAGCGCGTCGGCCAGCAGCAATTTGCCCGCCGGATCGTCGCCGAACGGCACGATCGCCCGGATGGCCTCCAGCGCCGCCAGGCTGCCCATCACGCCGGTCATCGCGCCCAGCACGCCAGCCTCGGCGCAGCTCGCCTCGGCCCGTTCGGGATCATTGCCGACGAGGCAGCGATAGCAGGGCTTGTCGGTTTCCCAGCCGCGATAGACGGCCAATTGCCCCTCGAACTGGCCGACCGCGGAAGACACCAGAGGGATGCGCGCCGCCAGCGCTGCATCGGCGACCGGCAGCCGGGTGGCGAAATTGTCGCATCCGTCGAGCACCACGTCGGCTCCGGCGATCAGCGCGGCGGCATTGGCGGCATCGATCCGCTCGATCACCCCCGTCACCGTCACGCCCGGATTGATCCGCCGTGCCGCCTCGGCAGCAGCCTCGACCTTCGCCCGGCCGATGTCGTCGGTCGTGAAGATCGTCTGACGCTGGAGGTTCGACAGGTCGACCCGGTCGTCGTCGATAAGCGTCAGGCGACCGATGCCGGCCGCGGCAAGATACTGGATCGCCGGCGACCCGATGCCGCCCGCGCCGACGACGACGACATGCGCCCGACCCAATCGCATCTGTCCCGCACCGCCGATCTCGCGCAGCACGATGTGGCGCGCGTAGCGCTCCAGATCGGCATCGCTCAGCGTCATTTCGACCAGTCGAAGGTGATCGTGGTGCGATACCAGCCGCTGGCGGGCAGGCGGACGTTGGTGCGCGCCAGGCTGGACACAAGGCCCGCGGCGAACTGCTCGACGGTCGGGCAGTCGATGGCCCGCGGGACGACCAGTCGCGGCAAGCCGTCGCTGCGCAGGAAGATGGCGACTTCGACCGCGACCCGCGTGCCGACAACCGGGCAGCGTTCGGTGGCGACCGTCCGTTCGACGAAGGCGTCCAGCTCGGGCGACGGCTGCGGTGGCGCCCGCCACGGCAGCGGCGGGACGACCGACCAGTCGCTTGGCGGCGTGAGCGGCACGGGCGCGGCATCTGCCCCCGGCGCCGGGGGCTGCACCGCGGTTTGCGCGGCGGCGGCGGC
>CAJYOI010000051.1 GCA_913776045.1 uncultured Sphingomonas sp. | reverse complement strand
CCTCGATCATGAACCCAATCGCTTCGTCGTCGACAATCAAGTCGCGGCCCGTCTCGCCATCTCGAAGGCTCCAGCCGCGCTGATCGGCCGCCTCTAGGAGCGCCTGGATGATGGAAAGCGCTCGCGCAGAACAGTCCAGCGACACGACTAACCGAAAGCGCCCTCGCCCACCGACGTGTAGCCTTTCACCAGCCTTCGCCTTTCGCAGCGCAGCTTGAGTCTTTGCCACCCGCTTGTCAGGCGCAATCGGGATCGCGCTCGTTGGTACTTCGTCGACAGCTTTTTGAGGCTGAACAACATGTGGCAGGGCATCGGCGAACCACCTTCATCGGATCGGTGACGTATCTGCGTGATGATGACATTGAGAAGCCGTTCAGAAACGTGAGGATTTGTCCGCCGCAGCAAACGAGCCAGGTGTTCGTGACCGACGGCGCCTGCACGACAGTGAACATCGCGGCGCCGGTCAGGACTGAAGGCGTGGTTCTCGGTGGTGAAGTCCGGCAGGGCTTCAAACCGATGTGGATACTGCCCGACACGCTCCTTTCAGTATCGGTCACGAACAACCTGAATACGGAGGAATGGGGCTTGGCCATACCGCTCTACTTCGCCGACAGGTCGGGTGCGTTCAGCGGCGGGCTAAGGTTTGGCCACCAATGGGGCGGCCGGAACGCGGACGGCGGCCGCAAGGCGGCGGAGTCGGTATTCGGCGGGGTCGTGGGCGCCAAGGTCGATTTGTCGGGGGCGAGGTGAAAAACTTCACGGCATGTCGAGCGCGCCATGCCACGCAAGGAAGAGCAAGTCCGTCAGCCTGGAACTTTTGGGCGCAGTCGCTGAAGGACGAGAACGCCAAGCGAAAGCCGCCACTGACAGAACAATACTTAACAACGCAGAGGTGAAGGCCCTGCTTAAAAATATTGGTGCTCGCACTAGCCCAGTGGGAGGCGATCGCGCGGCTTCAGACCATCTGCGATGTGAGCGAGCGTCGCGCCTGCGCATCCGGCTACGGCGGGACCGGAAGCACTTTCAGCTGGAAGACACAGCTGCTCCTAGGGGAGCAGAGTGCCGGAACAGGCACCGATCCCGGGGAGACCACGGTGAAAGTCGATTTTGGTCCCGACTGACGGCTGAACGAGCCGAGGGCCGCATCACCATTGATTTCACTGCACTGGGATGAAGCAAGCACGCCCCTTTCGCGGCACAACCAGGATCGAGTAATGTTTGAAGATTCCGGCTCCCATGAAAAAATCTGCGTCCTCGTGGTCCAAACCAGACTGACGCACGTATTCGAGTTCGAGCTCTTGATTCCCAATTTCCAACCTACCAAGGCTCGGTTGAGACCAGCTTAAACGGACACGTCCGCTAGAGGGATGCACAAGCAACCCAGGCCGTCCCCATGCGAAGGGACGATCACTCCGCCTCGACCTCGCGGTACCAACGAGCGGCTCAGACTGACCGGTATCAAAGAAGACCTTTTGTATCTCGCCGTTGATTTTTATTTGAAAGTATACCGCAGCCAAAGGCGACTGATAGGTATTCCCCGTTAAATCAATAACGACCGGAACATGCTGACACGATGATAGCAAGGACTCATCAATATCGAATAAGATCCCGTCTTGCGAAAAGTAAGTATTACTTGAGGAAAAAAGGATACTTGCGCCAATGATTGGATCGACTTGATCGGCAGCTCGTCTTTCAACAATCGTTACCGGCTTTTCAAAGCGTCGCCCATTTATTTCCATGGCGGATAGCTGGACCTTTGCCGCCGAGCGCACGCCGAAGGGTGTTCTAACTTCCGTCTCGCCGACCGGTAAGTGATCGACGAGTTTGACAATCTCCGGAGCAAGAAAAGGCTGCGTCGATCCAGTGTCGGCAAGAGCCATGAATTTCCGCGCCCCTAATCGAACCGCCAACCAAGGACGGCCATCAGACATCACGAACGGCTCGACTCTTGACGGCGCCTGCAAGCGCTTCGGTTTCGACAGCCCCATCAAACAAATTCCTGCAATAACAACGCACATTAGCGCCACGAAACCACGCCTAGCCATCCGACGAATTGGCGAGGGCACCAGCAAATTCGATGTCGACACCCCCGCCTCTCCTACGTCGAGGTTACGACAGTACTGAGGTCAACATATCGACAATGGTGTCCCGTAGCCAGGACACCCAGCTCGAAACCGATCCGTACCAAGACGATCCGTCCGAGTTATTGAGGCACTGCCACCCCGTGACATTCCCTTGTCCGTCGTAGTTGATGCTACCAACGCGAAAACCCTCCGGACAGAAGGGCTGCACCGGACCGTCGCCTCCAAAAACGTACTCAATTTCAGCAATCGTGAGACCATGAATCATAGCATACTCCCTTCATATTTTAATTTGACGACGTAAGTATTATCCGCCGCCTTAAGGAGACTATGCAGGTTATTTTATAGAGTCGATACCGTGAGCGCGCATTTTCTCAACCAAACTGGCTGCATCTTTACCAACTGCACTGATACTGGGTTGGCTTGCAATAATTTTGCTGCAGTCCAGCAATACGCCATGTGCGAGAGCATATACTTTCTCGGCTGACTGGATCGTTTCCTTACGGTGCGCTACTATGATCCTTGTTATATTTCTTTCAGATACCGATCGATTTACGAGCCTCTCGTGGGCAACATCCAAATGAGATGTACCCTCGTCGAGAACTAAAGCCTTGGGTTTTCTGTATAGGGCGCGCGCGAGTAGGACTCTTTGTCGCTGTCCCCCGGACAGGCTCGACCCCATATCACCTACCAGAGTTTCGTATCTCATCGGCATATTATAAATGTCATCGTGAATCGCGGCAGCGTTAGCCGCAGTAATAACTTCGTCTGCTAATACTGTATCTTCGAATAGAGCGATATTGTCAGCGATCGATCCCGCAAATATATTATCATCTTGCAAAACCGCCGAGATTTGATCGCGATATTCTTTATAGCCGAATTGATTTAACGGTATGCCGTCAATCAGGACGGCCCCCTCCGTTGGCTCGAGCAAGCCAAGAATTATCTTGACGAGGGTGCTTTTGCCACCACCAGATGGACCAGTTATGGCTATGTGTTCGCCGGGCTCGACGGTCAAATTTACTCCGCTCAGTACAGGCCGGTCGGTCGGGCTATATCTGAAATGGACGTCTCTAAGCTCAATTTTGCCAGCAAACCTTCTATCTATACCTGAAGGGAGCGACCTGAAGCTATTGTCCTCATCGCTCATAGCTATGTCAGCGAGTCTCTCAAGATGAAGTCCCAGCATGCGGAAGCCGATAGCTTGATCGATTAGGGAGTTTGCTCGCTGTATAAATTGGGTTTTATAGGATAAATAGGCGAACACCATGCCTACGCTAAATCCTCCATCGATCACAAAACCGATAGCGAGGTAGGTAGCCAATATAGCTTCCATACCAAATATTAGGGTGTTGCCGGTGCTTACCCAAATTCCAATCTTGCTAGCGGTTATATCCGCATTTGCGGCATCGTTCAGCCGCGTTTGCCATTGAGCATGTCGAGTATTTTCTCGATTTAAGAGTCGCAGGGTCACGATGCCTCGGAGGCTCTCGATCATCATCGATTGTTCTTTGGAACGAGCGATCATGGCGCTCTCCTGCGCCTCACGCTGAAATGAGAATGCCGCGTACCGGGCCGTGGCGTAAACAGCGAAGGCCGCCAGTGCCACTGCTGTCAGCGCCGCGCTATAGAGAAACATCACCGCCAGAATTACTGTACCGAGCAGCCCGTCGATGAGTACGGCCACCGCACCTTGCGTTAGCGCCTGCTGTATCGGCGCGATCGATTGGAATCGAGAGAGCACATCACCGACGTGTCGCTTCTCGAACCAGTCAACGGGCAAACGAAAGAGACGACGCGTGATATTTGTCGCGATACCGAAACTCAGCGAGGTACCCGCCGAGAGCAGCACGAAGGACCGAAGCAGTGAACTCACTACGTTTATAATGGCGAACAGGCCAAAGCCGAGCGCAAGCACGACAAGGAGGTCGCGATCCTGGGCAGGAAGTACGCGATCAATGGCAACCTGCATGTAATATGGCGAGGCTAGCACGAAGCCTTGCATGAGAACGCTCAAAACGAGCGTTTGAGCAAACGCGCGCTTAAGACCGTGAACCTTCCACCAGAGTTGTTTCAAGCTGAGGCGTTGGCGCTTGACGGACGGCTGGAAGTCGTCACCCGGGGTCAGCTCGAGAGCGACGCCTGTGAAATGTTTCGACAGTTCGGCCAAAGGCAGCCATTTCGACTGCCCCGCAGGATCGTGGATCAAGGCCTTGATCGAGGCTTGACCGAATGAGCTAGCCCCGATCACCCGCTCAAGTACGACATAATGGTTCATGTCCCAATGCAAGATTGCGGGGACAGCTAGATTACCGATGTCTTCGATCGACAGTTTGACGGCGCGTGACGAGAAGCCAAGCTGATCCGCGGTGTTCATAAGACTTTTTAGCGGTGCGCCACGCAGGGACGGGCTGAAGGAGCGCCTCAGCGTGCCCAAATCCACTTTCATTCCGTGGAAGTTTGCTATCATCGTGAGACTTGCGAGCCCACACTCGGACACTTCCGTTTGTCGTATAAGACGCATGCTAGGCCGCCCGAACAGAGACGTGTTCAAGCTAACGCTCATCGCTTGGCTACCGCGTAAATCGGCTCGAAGAGCCAGTGTATAAGGTTCTGCTTTTCTGCGACAATGCGCGCGGTCAGCCCCATTCCCGGGGACACGCGCTGCCTGCGGCCGAAGGCGGTTACGTATGGCACGTCGAGTTCAGCTGTCACAAGATAGACCGGCGCGACGCGCCCGTCGGGTCCAGATCGTGGAATTGCCGTAGTAGAAACTTGGGCAATCCTGCCCCGCACTGTTCCGAACCGTTGAAAGGGAAATGCGTCCAGTCCGATGTGGACCTCCTGCCCGATCGAGAGAAAGCCGGCCGCACTTGAAGGAACATAAAGTTCAGCTCGGGCGGTAGCGTCTGTTGGGATGATCGCCATGAGCGGTTGAGAGGGGGTTGCGGTTTGCCCTACTCGCGCCGTTAGCGCAGTAACGGTGCCGCTCACAGGCGAAAGTATCCAGTAACCGCGAGCAATTTCGGCTTGAGCCAACTGCTGCCTCAACGCCGCCCGGCCAGATTCCACGCCCGCGACCTGTGCTTGCGCGGAAGATACCGCCTGCTCTATCGACAAACGCGCCTTGGCCAGGTCTGCGTTCTTAAGCGATTCGAGCTGACGAAGTTGTGAAAGTTGTTGCCGCCTTGAGAGCAGTGCTGCTTCACGCGCTTCTAAATCCCGTCGACTGATAAAACCCGAGGAGGCCAGACGTTGAACTTGGGAAAATTCGTTAGCGGCAACCTCGACGAGCCGGTGCTGAACATCGATCTGAGAACTCAGGTCTGCCAGCTCGTTTTGAGTACCGACGATTTCGGCTCCCAACCGGGCGCGCTCGGTGACTGCAGCGGCTGCGATAAAAGATGCTTGATTTGCCAGCCGCCGGTCTTGCTCGGATAGTGCTGCGGCGATTCGCTCGGACCCCGTTTCGGCCCGACTGAAGCCTTCTTCCGAGCGGACTTCTACTAACCTGTCTCCGAGGCTGACAGACGTTCCGTCCTTAATTTTCAGCGCAGTTACCACGCCGGGTCGAGATGGCAGGATCGTAGCTACTCCTTTGTCCAGCACAACGGATCCAGATACTGTCTCGACACGAGCGTAAGACGCTTGAAAAGCAAATACCAAAACCACAATCGCAAATACCATCATTGTGTATCCAATGATTTGCCAAGATTGTGGTATAAATATTCTTACTGTCCCTTGCAATCTTTCCGCCCGATGCTCCGCAACTTCTTGACGAAACATTGGCGCAACGGTTTCCATGACACCCCCCCACGCAATCATTTTTCCGTTAAATGTATCTGTTAATCAATGGATTATAGTACCTTCACCGTTAATTCAGTGTAGGCGCTCGTGCGCACCATACAGCACCAAGCTGATACTTCTCACCTAACCTTACACAAGGCATCCTCTCTCACGCTAGCTACATGTAGAGCATGGCGGAACTGGGAGATCGAGTCATAAAACCTCGATTGGACCATTCTGGATCATTATCTTTTAGATCCTGGGATGGCCGAAATTTTTGCAGAATGCAGTCTGTCGATAGGAGAATTGGAACAAGTCTAAACATCTTAAAATTCAAGGTATTCGACAACTCAGCGATAGGTCATGGAACCGAGCGCAACAACAGGTCCCGCGCAAATCTACCGGGAGCGTGCGCTGCGAGCGGAGGACGGACTTCGAACGAAACACAGGGGAGTGCGGGTCGTCGAACAAAGTCGGAGACGCTCTGCCTAATGCTTTTCGCAATCGCTTATGACAGCCCCAATTTGACCTCGCGCGGCCGCAGGATCGACGCGAACCGCGGATCGCGCTCGAGCGCTTTGCGGAATTGCCGACCATCTTCATCGTTAACGCATTCGACGTTGCAACGACGAAGAAGCCTAAATTAGAGCTCACAACATCGCCTCCCGCGTAGCCAGACTCGTCCATTTAGATCGTCTTCATCGACGTCCCACTGTGGTCACCGCCCGACCACAGCCTAGGGTTAGGACCCATTGATGTGAGCGTCGCGATCTGATTCAGGCTCCGCAAGGACACTGGGATGAGTGACCTGTTTTGGCTGACGGACGATCAGATGGAGCGGCTGCGACCGTTCTTCCCCAAGAGCCACGGCAAGCCTCGGGTGGATGACCAGCGGGTGCTGAGCGGCATCGTCTTCGTCAACCGCAATGGGCTGCGCTGGCGAGATGCACCCAGCGCCTACGGTCCTCACACGACGCTGTACAACCGGTGGAAGCGTTAGGGCGAGCGTGGCGTGTTCGGTCAACGCGTACCGTCCGTCATCTTCGCGAGCCCATCGGATGCCTGTTAATCGGGCCATGATGATGCCTGCATGTCGTCGGTTCATTTCCAATTTGGCAAGGGTGCCAGTGATCCGCGTGCCGCTGTCGAAGCCCTCGTTATCGCTGCGCCGATCAGCAGTTCAGCCAGCACGTCCTTGTTCATTGTTGTCTGATGCTCCTGCTTCAACTCGCGCAGGGAACGGAAAATATCGTTGCGCTTCCCGACGGATAGCCCGTTCGCGTCGTGTTCATGTGTCATACGTAAATCCGAAAAAATATTAGGTAGATGCCCCCACCCAGCAAAGACCGGGTGAGGGCGAGTTGATCAGGCGGCGATTTTGAGCTTGGCGGCGCCCGCCTCGACCGCAGACATCAGTGTGTCGTCTGCGAGGTGACTGTATCGAGCGCTAGAGGCGAGATTGGCGTGCCCAAGGAGCTTGCCGACGGTGGCCAGCCCCACGCCGTTATTGATCCACGCGCTCGCCGCAGAGTGCCTAAGATCATGGATTCTAAGCGTTTTTAGTCCGGCAGCCTCTCGTGCCGCCTGCCAACCATGCTTGATCGTAGTCAGGTGCCGCTTGGGGTTCCGGGGGTTCGGGAAGAGATAAACCGCTCCTCCCGGCTTTGGCTGCCGCTCGATCACCTCGACCGCGGCTTGCGGCAGTGGCAATGTCCGTGACCGCCCCGTTTTCGAGGTCGGGATGAACAGCCGGCGCTTCTCGGTGTCGATGTTCTCCCACCGCATCGAGAGAAGCTCGGAAACACGCATGCCGAGCAGCAGCAGCAACCGGATGATGTCGGCGAGCTGCGTGTTGCGTGATCCTTCCGCGGCCGTGATGAGCCGTTCGGCTTCCTCGGCATTGATGTACATCTCACGCGCGTTGCTGAACTTGACCCGCGGCACACCACGCACCGGGTTTCGATCGGTGCCGGGCACTTCCCACTGCGCCCCGAGCTGGAACGAGCGGTTCATGATGATGCGCGTCTTCTCGACGGTGGCCGGCGCAAGCCCTTCTCGACGCAGCTCCGCCAGCCACGCGGCGACGTCCTGCTGCCGGATATCGGTCAGTCGGACCTTGCCCCAGCGCTTCCGAATGCGCTTCATGTACCCTTCGAGGGTTTTAATGCTCTTCATGTATGTGCGGGCATGCGCGACGTGTTGATCGGCCAGCGCGCCATAGGTCGGCACGGCGCGTGCCGCTTTCTTTTCGGCAGCGGGGTCTTCGCCGAGAACGAGCTTGGAGCGCAGCTGCTGCGCCTTTTTCTTCGCCTGGTCGAAAGTGACGTCGCCGTACGCGGCGATCTTGATGGTGTTGCGCTTCTTCCCTTCGTTGAAGCTGAGGTAGTAGGTCTTGCCGCCGCTCTGACGGCATTCGATCATGAAACCCTGGACGATCTCGTCGTACCAGTCGGTCTTCTTCTTTCCGGGCTCGCAATGCGCCGTGAGGCAGAATGCGGCGTCCAGTTTACGTTTGGGCATGTGAGTTCCTTTTTGATTGTGTGTTGCGCGTGCGGACGCAGAGCGGCGCGCTGAGGCACGTCGCAGGGCCGCGATGGGTTGGAGATGGGAGGCCCCGAATTGGGGCGGTGTGGCAGCAGATCGGGCTCGCTCTGGGCCGCCTCCGCCACTGTCCGCTCGATGAAGCTCGGAGCGCCGCATGGGGTTGAGGTCCGCGAGCGACGCGATCGTCGCCGTCGGACGCTGGAGCAACCTTGGCGGGTCGCTCCGGGTCCGGGTCCGCGGCGCTCAATTGACGGCAGACGCTGGTTTCTCAGGTGAGTGTGGTGGGTGGAGGTGGGGGCAAAAGGGCCAATTCCGCGTAGCGATCGGCTATCGCCCTTGCGGAAGTCGCCGTTTTTTGCCGCCCCCTGCCCCCACCTAGCCGGGGCTTAGTATTCCTCGTCCGCCCCGACCGCGGGGACACCGTCGATCGTTACGCGGGTGGGCAGCGGAATGCGCCACTTCGATCGTCCGTTCACGCGCTTGGGCTCGCCCAGCAGTTCGCGGAGCACCGCCCCGCACTCCTTGCATTGCGCGTTGGACGGGTATTTGATTCCGAGACCCGCCAGCACCTCGATAGCGGTCTGGTAGTTCCCGGTGAACGTGCCCATAGGAACATCGCCGACCAGATCGCGAACACGTTCGGCGATCGCACTGACGGCCCGGTGCCGGACGTTGTAGGCGGCAAGCTGCTGCTCCTCCTCAGGGGTGAGCCACCATTGGTCACCGGCTTCGAAATTGACTGCTAGCTGCGCAAACAGCTGCTGCATGTCGATCCCGTGGTCGTAGTCGAGTTTGTCTACCGCGATGGTCCACCATCGGCTGTTGCCGGTCGGGTCGACGAGAAAGGCATCGTCGTTGACCGTCGCGGCGAACACCGTTCGACGATCAAATTCGACCGACGCGCGTCCGTAGGGCGGCCGGACCTTGTCACAGTCGTTGGTCAGGAAGCCCTTCAGCCGGGCGACGTCTCGCTTGAAGGCGCCGTCCAGTTCGCCGATCTCTGTCACCCAATGGGCGATGGCGCTTAGGATCGAATCCTTGTTCGCTCCGTCCATGTGGTGGTCGAGCTTGATCGATCGATTGCGCAGTTCGCCCGCCGGCATCAGGTTGGCGATCCACGTCGTCTTGCCGATCCCCTGCGGCCCCTGAAAGGTGAGGACACCGCGGGCGCGGAACCGTCGATCTTTGAGCAACGCTGCGGCGGTAGCGGAAAGCAGCCACCGCTTGAGCAACGCACGCTTCAGATCCGCTGGGTAGTCGTCCGGCGTTTTGACGGTAGCGTAAAGGGCCGGAAGTCGATCCTCGCGATCCCAGGCTTTGGACCTGATCCAGTCTGCGACCGGATTGCACGGGTTTGATCTCGCGATGGAATTGACGAAGTCGGGCAACAGGCCGGTCGATACGCCGTTGAGCACGCCCAGGCTGATAAGCCGGTTCATGTCGACGGCGTTACCTGCCCGATCCCTGATGTCGTGCTGCTTCGTGATGACATTGAAGTTCGCGGTATGGCCAGTCTCCGCGAGCAGGTGGCCGACGTTCTCGATCGTCGTCGGGATAGTAGAGCCGCCTTGGCGGGGCGGATGCGGGAAGCCGGCTGGATCGAGGCGATCGTCGGCTTTGCGCCCAGCGATTTCAGGCTGCGGCGCTGGCACCTCGGTGGGTGCAGTCGTTGGTGTCATGGTAGTGTATTTCGTTCGTAATCATGGTTTCAAAAGCTTCATTGCGGCCGTACTTGTTGGAGGTATTCCAGCCGTGAAGCGGCGGTGCGCGACAGGTGGAAGTGCCGCATCCCACGCCCGGGATGCACAACGCTCAAAGTGCCTCTGCATGTTTGAAAAGACGGCACTACGATGAAGGCACTTCGCTTACCCAATCAACGTTAATTCAATGAGTTCGTAAGTGGCTGTAAAACCGTCGTTTTATTCTCAAGCGCCATACCAGTAATCCCGCCGCCACCCGGATGGTGACGGCGGCTCATTCGTCAGCGGTCGGCGATAGGGGTCAGGGTCCAGTTCCGTGCCTCGGCGTGGAATTCCCAAAGGAAGCGATACCCCATGAACGTGATGACGCTGCGGTCGTCACAGACGCAGGGCGGAGCCATGTGTCGCAACTCCTGCAGCGCCTCGTTCACCGCCTCGCGATCGCGCTTCGGCCACCGGCCCGGCTGAAGGTAGTTCATCCGGGTCGTGACCTTCGCGGGAACCGCCTTCCATTCCTGGCATCCCCGGTCAAATTGCAGATAGACCGGTCCCATACCGTTAAGGTGATAGGGTCCGGACACCTCGCTATCTGATGAGTTGGGGGGTGTCGGAAGGCCCCAGCGCTCTTCGATGTGAGCGACGAGGAGGGCGGATTCGTGGTGTGTGGTAGTCATTGTTGTCTTCGTATTCTGGCCGGCCTAGCGCCGCCGGCATGTCAAAGAGCGTCCCAACGCTGGCGATGCGCGGGCCGAACTGACACTGTTCTCATAGCGAAGAGAGCGATTTAGGCTCGACGCAAGTGTGGCGTGTTCAGTTCGAACTCGCCCTCAATGCACTTGCGGAGGACTTCTCGGCGGGGGTCAGCATGCTGCCTAAAATTGCCGAGCGGCGAACCATCTGCACGGCGAATCAGTGGACGTCAATCCCCCTAAGCATTTTCTTCATCTCTCCTCCTGCGCACCGCCCGCCGCCCGCTACCGGCAAGGGCTACGACAGCGCAGAGGAATAGGACGACGACGAAATGTCGTTGAACGATAGCGGACAGGAAGCAAAACGCTGCAAAGCCGAAGACCTCCCGCGGCCGGAACAGGATGCCCCATAGCAGCAGCAGTCCGCCGACGATCAGTAGCGCCGCGATGGCATGTTGAAGGACGCTAAGCACCAAGGCCGCGACGATGATGTATCCGAAGAGTCGCATCTCCGCCCCTTACGCTTTGCCGTTGAGGTAGGTACGGCAGAGGCAGAGCAGTTCCGGATCGACCCCAAGCGTATCTTCGATCAGCAGCACGAACGCGAAGCCCGCGTTGCCGACCGAGATGATCACCTCGAAGTAGTCTCCGGTGCGGCCAAGCCAGTCCCACCACGGGTGAAAGGCGGGAGATCGGAAGCGTGCGCCGTCGATCGGGTTTACGAGCGGGGTAAGGCCGATGGTCCTTTTGAGATCGGCCGACGTGTCACCCCGCTGCATGACGACGAAGTGGGTCAGTTCGACTAAGCCGGGCTGTCGGCATTCGAGGTGCTGAACACGGGTTTGTAGGATAGAGCGAAGCTGAGCCTGCAGCGGACGTGCAAGGGCGGCTTCAATGGCCTCGCGGCCAGCGATAGAGAGCATGAGCATTCCTTTCGGACACAAAAAAAGCGCCCGAGGCGGGATGCCTGGACGCTGGGTTGCGGATGGGTTCGGCCGGCGTGAGGTTTAAGATCGACGCGCTGGCAGAGGGTTTGAGTTAGCTGTGTGGCACAGGCCGGAGGTTAGTCGGCGCTGTTGGCATCTGCCGGCTCGGCATAGGCGCGGAGCAGGGCTAGCAAGGTTGCATCGACGCCGAGACAGTCCGGCACGATAAAGACGATCCCTGCCCCGTCATCGCTGAGGATGACCGGTGCCTCGTACAGATCGCCGTGATCCTGGACCCACTCGAAGGACGGGACGAAATCCAGATCGCCGAACCGCGCGCCATCGACGAGGTTGGTTGCGATCGGGACGCCAGCCGCGGTTTCGATGTCCTGCAGCGTGTCGCCCGCCTCGACGATCACGAAGGTGGCGAGGTCGATCAGGTCTGCCCGAGCTGCCAACAGGCGGCTTATCGCCGTACCATCAGGCGGATCGAGCGCCTGGTCGAGCAGCTCTGAATTGTCGATGATACGCATGTGTTTCTCCAAACAAAAAAAGCCCCGGCGGTAGGCCGAGGCTGCATGGTGTCGATCAGCGCGAACGCTGGGTGTTTCCTGTTTACGTCGTCAGGTCAGGTTTCGCTTGTGCCAGCTGATGGGCGGTAGAACGCCACGATCAGGCCTAGCACGAGCGCGATGCAGATGCCGCCGGCAAGGGGATAGGACGCAGTCAACGTCCCAAGCCCGCCCAGCAAAAGCAAGCCGATCGTGGTCTTAGTTCTAAAGATCAGCCCGGCGATCACCAAGGCGACGAGGATCATCTTCAGAACGGCCAAGGCGGCGACGAAGGCGACGAGCGCAAACAGGAAGCGGGCCATCAGAAGGTCGTGTCCGCAAACGTGTTGCGGCAAGATTCATGCGAGACTTCGGAGATGCCTTCCACCTCCCAGGTGCTATCCTTCAGGCGGAGGTAGGCCTGCTGATCTCCGGTGTAGCCGCCCATCGAGTTTTTGGCGTTCACAGAGAGGCAGCCCTTGCCGGTTTTCTCATTGAAGTAGAACTCACCGAAGCGAGCCGACTCGGGGTCCTTCAGCGAATCTCGCACCGCGGCCTCGGCTGAGCTTTGATGGTTACCGCAGGCGACTAGGCTAACGCTCAGGCCAAGGGCGATCAGAGCGCAGTGCAACATTCTCTTTCTCATAGTCTTGTTCCTGTTGTTGAGTGTAGGACACGCAGCATCGCGCCACGACGCGGGTGCGCTGGCGTTAGATTTCGATGCTGTCATTTGCGGCGCCCCCTGACGGAGCGACCTTCGGCTCAACCTCGTGCCGCCCCTATGTAACCTCTCGGGGCGACGGCCGAAGCCGGATGTTAGGAACCCTGGCAATGCACAGAGCGCATGCGCCTTTACCGGCGAACCGGCTGGACATGCGCGCATGCCACCCGGCCTCCAGAACTGGCGACCGAGTTACATTGCGAAGGGGTTCCTACGCCCCACCCCTCGGCTTTCACGAGGGGCGCAGCGATCATGGCTAGAGTGAAGGGCCGACGCAATAGTCTGCGCGTGTAGATATGATGTCTCATATCATAATAAGTTACCCCGTCTGTCGTGTTCTCGCGCGTTTGTAAAGGGTGGGCAGGACCAAATCGGCCCTGCCCATCAGAAATCAGAAAGCCAATCGCCGTGGCGCTCGGGCCGACAGCGGCTCAAAGCAGTAGTCGCCTGCCTCAGACCGCTTCCACAGCCCACCACGTTGGTGATCGCCGGTGAGCTCGTTAAGAACGCGCCTGACCGTTTTGGCGCTCGACACGGTGGCGCGGCTTACGGCCAAGCAGATTTCCTCCTCGCGAGTAAACCCGTTTGTAATCGCAGCCATAATCGCTCCGGCGATTGCTCGCGGGCCAGTCGGCCGCTTCAGATAATTTGCGAGCGTCGACGAAGAGGGCACATCGAACAGCACGCGGCGATAAGCCGCAAAAGCCTTCTGGCCCAAAGCGATGGTTTCGTTGTTCAGCTGAAAAATCTGCACTTTCGGTCTCTCATGAGCGCGCGAGTTGGACCGCGCGATTTCAAAAAGACTGGCTGCGCTGCGTGTGTAACGTCGGCTAGTTGGTCGCGGTCGCACACGCAAGCGCCCTCAATCGGACAATCACGTGCCCGTCAGGTTGCCAGCGATAAGTGCGAACCTGCGCCACGGCATGACTTGTACGTCCATGCACCGAAGCCGGTTGCGAGGCCTACGTACCCCGCTGTCCATTCAGGTCAAGACCCACGAAACGTCGATCGTCGACATGGGTGAGGAGCCGGCTGGTCCTAGTTAGATAGCAAAGGCAGGATCTGGCCGTCCGTTCATCTGCGGTCAAACGGTCGCGGAGCACTCCAGCTTGCGTCGTTCAACGCTCTCCTAACTGTTCCTATTGGCCGCCGCTCGTCTACGCGAATTGCCGCCGCTAAGTTTTGATCCCATGCACCTAAAAGTTGACGTTAGTTCCGAGGCCAGGGCGGAGGGGCGGAGTGATCTAGTCGCGCCGTCCTGCGTTTGGCTACAGTATGACTGATAGCCTAAAACCTACTCATCGCTCTTGGCTGATGTCGCGAGTGACCGGAAAAGACACCAAGCCAGAGTTGGCCGTTCGCCGCATCGCGCATTCCCTTGGCCTGCGTTTCAGACTACACAAACGAGATTTACCCGGGCGTCCGGATCTGGTGTTTCCTAAGCATCGACTAGCCGTATTTGTTCACGGCTGCTTTTGGCACCGGCACGAGGGCTGCCGGCTGGCGTCTACGCCCAAGACGCGCGCCGACTTTTGGCAGGCCAAGTTTGAAACCAACGTGGCGCGGGACGCGGCTGCGGCGGAGCAACTCGCCGCGTTGGGCTGGAACGTGCTTGTGCTTTGGGAATGCGAAACTCGTGACGCTGCGGGGGTCGAAATGGCCCTTCGTCAGGCGATACATCGATGACATGAGCAAAATAGCCGATCGATAGCACTGGGGAGGCCTTCCCCTGTGAATCAGCTTGCTGCTAACGCTTCCTCCCTATGGGGACGCTTACGAAACGATGAACTACGGTAGTGGGCACGAAGCCGAACCGCAGCCTCTGCCGCGTCGGATCGCTGCTGTTGACCTCTTTTGCGGAGCAGGCGGCTTAGCTTACGGCCTCCGAATGGCAGGACTTGAAATCGCGGCCGGCGTCGACATGGACCCCCGGTGCCGCTACCCTTTTGAGACAAACTGCGACGCCGTATTCGTTCGCAAGGACGTTGCGCAGGTTACAGCGGACGACTTGGCGGAGTGGTTCGGCGACGCCGAAATCCGGGTTCTCGCTGGCTGCGCGCCCTGCCAACCATTTTCGACCTATTCGCAAACCCGGAAGTCCGAGGACGGGCGGTGGAAGCTTCTTGAAAGCTTCCGTGATCTTGCGCTGGCGTCGCTGCCTGAGATCGTCACGATGGAAAACGTCGTCGGCCTTGCTGCTCGCGAGGTGTGGGAAAACTTCACCACCGCGCTTGAGGGCGCCGGATATCACGTGGTCTGGAACGAGGTTCGCTGTACCGATTTCGGCGTACCGCAAAAGCGCAAGCGTCTTGTTCTTCTGGCCTCAAGGTTAGGGTCGATCGATATGCCGACGCCCACGCATGCGACCAAGCCTCTCACCGTTCGAGATGTAATCGCTCAGTTGCCTCCGATCGCCGCGGGCAGCGCGCCCTCGAAGGATCCGCTCCACGTTGCTAGTCGGCTCAGCGCAACCAATATGAAAAGGATGAAGGCATCGCGCGCTGGCGGCACGTGGCGCGATTGGCCGAAGGATTTACGGGCAGCCTGTCACACAAAAAAGACGGGGGAGACTTACCCAGCCGTGTATGGACGGATGGAATGGGATAAGCCGGCGCCGACGATCACCACGCAATGCTATGGCTTCGGCAACGGGCGGTTCGGCCATCCTGACCAGGATAGGGCGATCAGTCTGCGCGAAGCAGCGATCCTGCAGTCTTTTCCACCGAGCTACCGCTTTGTCAAAGAGGCTAAAGAAGCGACTTTCCGCGGGCTTGGCATTCTCATTGGGAACGCAGTTCCGCCCAGGCTCGCGCAAGCCGTTGGCGCCACGATCGTACAACACGTGGCGAAGACTGCTGCTGTTGATCACCATTAGGCGAAGTAGGCGCTCTGTAGCCCTTAGCATCTAAGTAGCGATCAATATGATTTAAAACTGCGCCCATGTACGCAAGTGAATAGCGAACTATCCTTTGCACATCCCGTGTCGTGTATTGCTTGCCAACCTCGGAGAACGATTCATTTCCGTGCGCTAGATCTTGGCGGCGAGCCTTCACCGTCAAAAGATCTTGGCCGTTTTGTGTCAAATAAAAAGGACTCGAGGTGTCGAATCCGAATATCTTTGCCATGTCACGAATTTTTCTAGCGTCCACGTTGCCAGAAAAAAGTTTGTCGGAGTTAAGGCTTTCATTGACGAGATCTACGGCGATGCGAACAATGCGCGGATAGCTCTTTTCGCCGGCGTGTTGCCTAAAATCACTTAGCACGCGAATTCTCAACGTCTCTTGCAGATCATCGAACAGAGTCGAGCTGCTGCTAATGTCATCGTAAATCGCCAGGATACCTAGCCGCGCGGATGCCTCTATCGCGTTGTAAAGCACGAGAAGCGCGCCCGCCCGGAAGATTTTCAGTTCGTCATCGAATTGACGTCGTTCGACGGTCGACATCCGCCGTTCTGCAATGACAATGATGGCGAGATAGCGCCGCACCTCACTACGTCGTTTCTCGAACTCCTCAATAAATGGGCGCATGCTACAGCGACTTCAGCAACTGGTTGCGAACGAACTCGATGCGCGCCGCAATGCGGGGGCGCGAGTTTGCGCCGTCAGATGTGACCAACTTGGTGAACTCTGGACCATACGCCCATTCTGCCACTCGCGCAGGATCTACCTGCAAGTCAGGCTGAGCCCGTAACGCGAGCGCCACCCCGACGGAGATCGCTTCGAAGCGAACTCTAGGTATGCGAGTGTTGCGTAACGCTTTTTTAAAACCGTATTGAAAGTTGGTTTCCACAAAATCGAGCATGCGGTACCATTCGGCAGCCATCGGGGGGCCGTCTCGGCCAGCATCGAATTCGCTTTTCGACGAGATATACTCGTCGATGAAATCGATCACGCTGCGCTCAAACTCGTTGTAGCGCTCAGTGTAGGCGAAGAATCTGACTACCAATTCGTCATAGTCGCGCCGCTTGACCGACGCAGCAGATAGCGGAGCGATTTCCCTCAGCCTTTGGTCGGCGGCAAGGCCCGCCACAAAACCAAGGAACTCGCCCTTCAAAACGCCGCGCCTCACTTCCATCGGGTTGAGAGGTTCACCGCCTGAATTGATCCGGTCGAACATATCGCGCCGCATCTCCTCGTCGGCCCGCTCTGTTAACTCGATTAGACGGATCGTAGTGCGACGAAACCGGCGGTATCGCGATGGTAGTAGATCATCAATAACCGTGCCGTTTAGTTCGGTCAGCTTCGTCAACTGCTCGAGGCGAAGTTGTCCGGTTAGGTAAGCTGCAAGGGTACGAATTCGCTGGGTTCCATCAACTATCTCTAGCCTGCCGGAGAGTTCCTCGTTCTCGTTACCGACGTCCGCCACGAATAGGTAGGGTATAGGTAGACCAATCATCGCCGACTCGATAAAGCGTGACTGCTGCTTAAGGCCCCAGACGAAGCTGCGCTGATAATCCGGGATGAAGATCTCATTGGTCCCCTCCTCGGCCCCGTCGAGGTACATCGGGACAAGAACCTCGATCGGATATTCGCGAATAGAGTAGTCAACGTCGCGCATGTGAGCGCGGATCTGGTCTTCCCCCAAGGATTGCGCTCGGCGTCGACGCTCCGCCGCAAGCTCCTCTTCAAACAGATCAGTCATTAGCGCTCACTCCCCGACTCTATATTCCTGCTCGACTGTGCGCATTTTAAATCGCCGGCATCGCACCTTAGCGCGTCACTCATTCCTCCACTACCGTCGAACCGACAAATTTGCGCTTTAAGCGCGCAAGCGCGCAGAAATTGCATCTCGGCAGTGCTGAAAATGTACCCGCAACAAAACGGCTACGACGGTTTTCGTCAAAGGTCCATTCGCTAGAATGATCGAGTGCTGATCACGGCAGCCAGATGGCGAGCTGCCTTATCATTCCCGTGTCTAGCGTAAGTAGATTCACACCGTTTCCAGACACGGAGGCATCTAGCCGCAGGATTTTGCATGAACTAACGTCCGCTTCCGGATGGCAGCTAAACTAGTGTAAACGACCAAATTTAGATCAGATGGTGGCGGCTATCGGCACGAACGCCGATTTTGGCAGACCCAGATTCGAAAGCCCAACAATTTGTTGGTGTCGTCTGGAGGCAATTACTCCGTCGCGTCGCGTGAAGGCACCCCAAGCAGGACCCAAACGATCTCAACAGCCGAACGCACTTTGGCAAGGGCACGCCCGGCCGAGCTTGTTTTAATGCTATAAAGAAGGTGGTGCCGCCTACAGGACTCGAACCTGTGACCCCCGCATTACGAATGCGATGCTCTACCAGCTGAGCTAAGGCGGCATGGTCGCGGCGGGATGGTGCCCGACGTCGAGGGGGCGGCGCTTAGCAAGGTGTTTGGGGGCTGGCAAGCGCCGATCTTCATTATCGGCGCCTTTACGCGGTCTTTACCACATGCACCCCAGAACGACGGCCTATGTTCGGGGCATCGTGCCCCAGGGTCGAGGGTTATCGCATGGAATTCGCGCGCGGAATCGAGGATGGCACCGATTCGCTGCCCGCAGCGGCGTCGGCCGGTAGCGAGCGGGGAAAGATGCCGCTGGTGCTGGGCGACGAGCGGCGGATGCATGTCCGCGCCTATAATCACTGGGTGTCGCTGCTGCAGGGCCGCGCTTATCCCTCAATCGAGGACCTGGACCCCGCGTCGATCTCCGATTTCGGGCCGAACAGCGTGCTGCTCGACTTCACCGGCGGGATCGAGGATCCTCGAATCGCTTTTCTGGGTCGCGCGCTGCGCGAGGAAGGCGACCTGGACGGCACCGTCGAGCGGATATCGCATGTCCCCAGCCGCTCGCTGATTTCGCGCCTGACCGACCATTATCTCCAGATCATCGCCAACCGCGCGCCGATCGGGTTCGAGGCAGAATTCGTCAGCACGCGCGGGCACAACACGATGTACCGCGGCATCCTGATGCCGTTTTCCTCGAACGGCGACGCCATCGATTTCATCTACGGCGTCATCAACTGGAAGGAGATGGTCGACGCCGGGACCGAAGCGCAGCTGATCGCCGATCTGACCGCCGCGCGCCGCAGCGCGCCGCTGATGTCGCCCGCGCCGCAGGTATGGGCGGACGGGCCGTCGTCGGGGTTCGACGAAAGGCCCGCCGCCGCGGCCGAATCGCTGCCAGCCGACGCCAGCCTCTACGATCGCCTGGCCTGCGCGCGCGAAAGCGCGGACGCCTTCGTCGCGAGCGAAGGCCGTAGCCGCGGCGCGCTCTACCAGGCGCTCGGCCATGCCCATGGCATCGCCGTCGCGGCGGCGCAGGAGCCGGAAGCGTTGGCCGACATGCTGAGCGACGCCGGGCTGAAGAAACAGGCCCGTGCGCCGATGACGCCGATCGTGAAGCTCGTCTTCGGGGCCGATTACGACAAGACTCGGCTGACCGAATTCGCCTCCGTGCTGACCCATGCCGAGCGGCATGAAGTCGGCGTCGGCGGGCTGGTCGCCTATCTCGAAAGCTTCCCCGGCGGGATCAAGGGCGTGGTGGGCGCCGAACGCGCGCTGCGCCGCAAGCCGCCGCAGGCCGATGCGACTCATTGGGACAGCATCGCCGCCGAACTGCGCGCGCGTCCGCCGCTCGCGCATGTCGACATCGCCCGCGTCGGTGAGGGCGAGTTCGTCGTGCTGCTGGCCCGCACGGACGCCGCGGGTGGGCTGAACGTCGTGGCGTGTGTCGAGGACGACAAGGCGCTGACCGAACGCGCCGTCCGCCGCGCCGCAGCATGAGAATCCGCACGAAATAATATTACAACGGCCTTGAGCCGCCGCGCAAGCGAGCGCATAGAGCGACCATGGCACACAAGACCAGTTCGCTGTCGGATGCGCTTGCCGCCCGACTGATCGAAGGCGCCCTGCCGGGAGAGATCGAAGGCCTGACCGCGGCCGAGCGGGCGGAGGCGGCCGCCTTCGTCGCTCAGACCGCCGCCAGTCGTCCGCCCGGCAGCCCGGCCATCGCGCTGGAGATGGTGGAGGGCGACGGCCACCGGCGCAGGATGCGCCTCGCCGTCATCAACGACGACATGCCCTTCCTGGTCGATTCGATCGCGGCGACGATCGCCGCGCACGACGTGCCGATCGACCGCGTGATCCACCCGGTGGTCCTCGCCAAGCGCGACGCCGCGGGCACGCTGCTCGGCATTGGCGAGGGCGCGTTCGAATCGATGGTCTACATCGAGATGCACCGCGCCGACGCGAAGGTACGGCGCGCGATCGAATCCGAGCTGGCACGCAATCTGGCGCATGTGCGTAGCGCGGTGGCCGACTGGCCCGCGCTCCAGGCTGCGATGCGTACCGATGCGTCCAAGCTGGTCGGCGAAGGCAATATCGAAGGCGGCACGCTGCTCCAGTGGTTCAACGACCGCGCCTTCACACTGCTGGGCCATGAAAGCTGGTATCGTGATGGCCGGCGCGAGAATGCGCTGGGCATCGCGCGGCATGACTTCGACGTGCCGCTGCTCGCCGAACGCTCGCGCGAGACGGCGGTCGAGTTCTTCGAAAAGGGCGGCAGCGCGCCGCTGCTGCTCAAGTCCAACTGCATCGCGACCGTGCATCGCCGCGCCCCGCTCGACCTGGTCCTGCTGCCGATCCGCGAGGGCGGCAAGGTGACCGGCCTGTCGATGCATGCGGGTTTGTGGACCTCGGGCGCGCTCCACGCCTCTCCACGCGACGTGCCGGTGCTGCGCGAGCGGCTGGCGATGATGGAGGCCAAGTTCGGCTTCGACCCCAAGGGCCATACCGGCAAGGCGCTGACCCATGCACTGACCGCGCTGCCGCATGATCTGACCGCGGCGTTCCAGCCCGATCAGCTCGAACGCCTCGCGCTGACCGCGATGAGCCTGGCGGATCGCCCGCGCCCGAAGCTGGAGATGGTGAAGTCGGCACTCGGCCGGCACATCTTCGCCTTCGTCTGGCTGCCGCGAGACGATGTGACGACCGCGCGCCGCCTGGCGATCGGCGACATGCTGGCCAAGGCCGCCGACGCCAATCTGCTCAACTGGTCGATCGCGCTGGAGGACGGCGTCGTCGCGCTCCTGCGCTACACGCTCGACGTGCGCGACAGCAGCAAGACACCCGACGTCGCCGCGCTCGACCAGGAACTGGAGCGGATGGTCCGCGGCTGGGTGCCGGCGATCGAGGCGGCGCTGATCGAGCAGGTCGGCGATACCCGCGGCACGCGGCTCGCGCTGCGCTTCGCCAACGCCTTCCCCAACGGCTACCGGATGCACTATCCGCCGGAGGCCGCGGCGCAGGACATCCTGCAACTGGGCGAGCTGTCGGGCCCGAACAGCCGGTCGATCCGCATCACCCCTGCTGCCAAGCCCGACGAGCGCCGGGTAAAACTTTACCGTCTTGGCGGCGCACTGGCGCTGTCGGATGCGGTGCCGGTGTTCGAGAATTTCGGCTTCCGCGTGATCGAGGAAGTGCCGGTTCCGCTGACCGACGCGGACGGCGCGTTCGTCCACGACTTCCTGGTGCAATTGCCCGCCGACGCCGGCGACTTCGACACCGCCACGGTCGAGGCTGCGGTGGGAGCCGTGCTGGAAGGCCGCGCGGAGAACGACGCGTTCAACCGGCTGATCGTCGAAGCGGCGATGGACCCCAAGGCGGTCGTCCTGTTCCGTGCGTGGTTCCGCTATCTGCGCCAGGCGGGGCTGACCTACGGCCTGGTCACCGTGGTCGATGCGATCCGCCGTGCGCCCAAGGTCGCGACCGCGCTGATCGAGCGGTTCGTCGCCGCGCACGATCCGATGGCGGGCGACCGCGATGCGCGCATCACCGCCGCCGACCGCGCGGTGCTCGACGGGCTCGACAAGGTCGCCGGCGTCGACGACGACCGCATCCTGCGCACGATCCACGGCGTCATCACCGCAACGCTGCGCACCAACGCCTTTGCCCCCGCCGCGGCCGAGGCGCTCGCGTTCAAGCTCGATTCGGCGAAAGTCCCGGGCCTGCCCAAGCCGCTGCCGTGGCGCGAAATCTGGGTGTATTCGCCGCGCGTCGAGGGCATTCACCTGCGCGCCGGCCCGGTCGCGCGGGGCGGCTTGCGCTGGTCCGACCGCCGCGACGATTTCCGCACCGAAATCCTGGGGTTGATGAAGGCGCAGCGCGTGAAGAACGCGGTGATCGTGCCGACTGGTGCCAAGGGCGGCTTCTACGCCAAGCAATTGCCCAACCCGGCGGTCGACCGCGACGCGTGGTTTGCGGAGGGGACCGAGAGCTACCGGATTTTCATACGCACGCTTCTGTCGATCACCGACAACCTGGTCGAGAACACGGTGGTGCACCCCGAGAGCGTGACCGTACTCGACGGCGACGATCCCTATTTTGTCGTCGCCGCCGACAAGGGCACTGCGACGTTCAGCGACGTCGCCAACGCGATCGCGCTCGAACGCGGCTTCTGGCTAGGCGACGCCTTCGCCTCGGGCGGATCGGTCGGCTACGACCACAAGGCGATGGGCATCACCGCCAAGGGTGCTTGGGTGTCGGTCCAACGCCACTTCGCCGAAAAGGGCGTCGACGTGCAGACGCAGAGCATCGACGTCGTCGGCTGCGGCGACATGTCGGGTGACGTGTTCGGCAACGGCATGCTGCTGTCGAAGGCGATCCGCTTGGTCGCCGCCTTCGACCACCGCCACATCTTCCTCGACCCCGCGCCCGATCCTGCCGCATCGTGGGAAGAGCGCAACCGCATGTTCCAGCAACCGCGCTCCAGCTGGGCGGACTATGACACCAAGCTGATCTCGAAGGGCGGCGGCGTCTTCTCGCGCGCCGACAAGTCGGTGAAGCTGTCGAAGGAAGCCGCGGCGTCGCTGGGCATCGAGCCGGGCGAGATCGAGCCCGCTGCGCTCATCTCCGCGATCCTGAAGGCGCCCATCGACCTGATCTGGTTCGGCGGCATCGGCACCTATGTGAAGGCACGCGCCGAGAACAATGCGACCGTCGGTGACCCCGCCAACGACCGCCTGCGCGTCGATGCCGAGGACATCCGCGCGACCGCGATCGGCGAAGGTGCCAATCTGGGCGTGACCCAGGCCGCGCGTATCGCGTTCGCGGCGCATGGCGGGCGGATCAACACCGACTTCATCGACAATTCGGCCGGCGTCGACTGTTCGGACAACGAGGTCAATATCAAGATCGCGCTGAACCGCGAGATGACCGAAGGGCGCCTCGCCGAGGACAAGCGCAATGCGCTACTCGCCAGCATGACCGACGACGTCGCGCATCTGGTGCTGGAGGACAACCGCCTCCAGACGCTGGCGCTCTCCATCATGGAAAATGACGGCGCGATCGCGGTGCCGAGTTATGTCCGCACGATCGAGATGATGGAGGCGTCGGGCCGGCTCGACCGCGCGGTCGAGGGACTGGCGAGCAACGAAGAGTATCTGCGTCGTGCGCAGGAGGGCGGGCATCTGACCCGGCCCGAACTCGCCGTGCTGCTGGCGACCGCGAAGCTCGCGCTGCAGGACGCGATCGAGGCGCGCAAGCTGGGTCTCGACGATGAGTTGAAGCCCGACCTGTACGCCGCTTTCCCGCCGGCGATGCGCAAGTCCTTCGCCGCAGCGATCGATGCGCACCGCCTGCGCGGCGAGATCGTCGCAACGAAGCTCGCCAACCGTATCGTCAACCGGTTGGGCGTGCTCAACCCGTTCGAGCTGGCCGAGGAGGAAGGCGCGGCGATGGGCGACATCGCGGCGATGTTCGTCGCGGCCGAACGCCTGTTCGACCTGCCTGCGTTGTGGGAAGCGATCGAGACGGCGGCCATCCCCGAAGGCGCGCGCATCGCGCTGTTCGAGGAAGTGGCGGTCGCCACGCGGTCGCAGATCGCCGACCTGCTCCGCGCGGCGCGTCCGGGCGAAGGCCCGGGCGACGTCGTCGCGCGGTTGAAGCCGCAGATCGATGCGCTCGACCGCCAGACCGCAGACCTGTTGCGCGACGAGGTTCGCGCGGGCAGCGACCGCATCGTCGAACGACTGGAAGCCGCCGGCGCGCCCAAGCCTCTGGTTCGCCGGACGGTCCGCCTGTTCGAACTGGACGGCGTTGTCGGCCTGGCCGACCTCGGCCAGCGTAGCGGTGCGGACGAGACGCGACTGACGCATGCCTTCACCCATCTGGGTCAGGCGCTGGGCCTCGACTGGGCGCAGACGACCGCCGCGCGCGTCACGACGGGCGATCCGTGGGAGCGCCTGCTAATCGCCGGCCTGGCGCGCGATTTCCAGCAATTGCGCCTCGATTTCCTGTCGCGACACGCCGACAAGGATCCGGAGGCTGCGGTCGATGCATGGTTGGTCGACAATGCGGCGCGGGTGACGCAGTTCGCCGATCTCGTCCGCCGTGCGCGGGCAGCGGCGACGCCGAACGCGGCGATGCTGGCGCAGATCGCGAGCCAGGCGCGGGTGTTGCTGGGGCGCTGAACCGCGCCTCTCCGTTCGTGCAAAGCGGGTCGGGCGACCATCAAAGTATCGCTTTGATGGGACCCGGGCCGAAGCACCGTTCTGCTATACGCCAGCGCATCACTGGCAGCATGAAGGATGGTGATTAAAAGAGCTCAGCACGAACGCTGTGATGGGATGACGACTTCTTCACAATCGTCATCCCGGGGCTCGACCCGGGATCCATAGCCGTGAGCGACATCGCCTGCCGCCCTGGATGCCGGATCGAGTCCGGCATACCGGCGAATTTATCGAACCGCTCGATCGAATAGCCATGTCCTGATCGCACTCGCCAGATTCGGTGGGTCGTCCGCACCGATCCGCAGCACGTCGATCTGCGCGATCAGCGCGTTGAGCGGCAACCCCGCCTCCCCCGCCGCCTGCTCCAGCGCCGTCCAGAACACGGGCTCCAGGCTGATCGACGTCTGGTGCCCCGCGATCGTCACCGACCGTTTCACCGGCCCGACGAAGCCGTCCTCGGGCGTGTCGATCATCCGCCCGTCCGTGCTCCGGCGAAGGCCAGAGCGGTAGAAGCCGCGCGCTCACGCTCGTCAACGCTCCGGCCTTCGCCGGAGCACAGCCACTTACACCGCATCGTCGAACAGCCCGGCCAACTGCTCGATCATCGTGCCCGCCAACTGCTCGACGTCCATGATCGTCACCGCCCGGCTGTAATAGCGGGTCACGTCATGCCCGATGCCGATCGCCACCAGTTCGACCGGCGAGCGGCTTTCGATCCAGCCGATCACCTGGCGCAGATGGCGTTCCAGATAGGCGCCCGAATTGACGCTCAGCGTCGAATCATCGACCGGCGCGCCGTCCGAGATGACCATCAGGATTCGGCGATCCTCGGGCCGAGCGATCAAGCGGCCGTGCGCCCACAGTAGCGCCTCGCCGTCGATATTCTCCTTGAGCAGCCCTTCGCGCATCATCAGCCCGAGCGATCGCTTCGCCCGCCGCCACGGCTCGTCGGCCTGTTTGTAGATGATGTGGCGGATGTCGTTCAGCCGCCCCGGCTGCGGCGGGCGGCCCGCCGCTAGCCACGCCTCACGCGCTTGCCCGCCTTTCCATGCACGGGTGGTGAAGCCGAGGATCTCGACCTTCACGCCGACGCGCTCCAGCGTGCGCGCGAGAATATCCGCGCTGATCGCAGCGATGCTGATCGGTCGCCCGCGCATCGACCCCGAATTGTCGATCAGGATCGTGACGATCGTGTCCTTGAACTCGGTGTCCCGCTCGCGCTTGTAGCTCAGCGACAGCATCGGATTGACGACGATCCGCGCGAGCCGTGCCGCGTCCAGAATGCCCTCTTCCTGGTCGAAATCCCACGACCGCGACTGCTGCGCCATCAACCGCCGCTGGAGCCGGTTGGCGAGCTTGGTGACCACCCCCTGCAGATGGACCAGCTGCTGATCGAGATAGGCGCGCAGGCGATCGAGCTCCTCCGCGTCGCACAGGTCGGTCGCCGCGATCTCCTCGTCGAATGCGCGCGTGAACGGCTTATAGTCGAACTGCGGACTAAGGTCGCTGAACGGGCGGTTCGGCCGCACCGGCTGCATCCCGTCGTCGCCCTCGTCGCCAGGTTCGCCGTCCGCGTCGTCGAAGCTGTCCTCGCCCTGTTCGCTGCCGTCACCGTCGTCGGTGTCGGACTCGCGCTGTTCGCCGCGCGCCTCGACCTGGCCCTCGCCCTGGTCGCCGCCGTCTTCGTTGTCGTCGCCTTCGTCGGGGCGTTCGTCCTCGGTGCCCTCGTCGTCGTTGCCGCCCTCGTCGTCCTCCTGCGGCAGGACTTCGCCCTCGACCAGGTCGAGGTCCTCGAGCAGCTTTCCGACCAGTCGCGCGAACGCCTGCTGATCGTCTATGGCGAACGCCAGCGCGTCGAGATCGGCGCCCGCCTTAGCCTCGATATCCTCGCGAACCATCGCGAGACTCGCAGTCGCCGACGCCGGCGCCTCACGGCCGGTCAGCCGCTCGCGCACCATCAGCGCGACCGCACTGGATAGCGGCACTTCTTCCGCGGTCCGCGCCCGCGCGATCGGGTCGGACTTCATCCGCATCGCGAGCGCCCGGTCCAGGTTCGCCGCGATCCCGGCATAACCCTTCGATCCGACCGCCTCGACACGCGCGGTTTCCACCGCATCGAACACCGCCCGCGCCACCGCGTCCTGCGGCGCACCCCGCTGGTGGAGCGCGGTGTCGTGGTGCCGCAACCGCAACGAGAAGCTGTCGGCAAACCCCCGCGCCTCGGCCACCTGCTCGGCGGGTAGCGTCCGCGCCGGCATCGGCACCTTAAGATGCCGCCCGGCCTGCGTCGGCGCATCGGCGGTGAAGGCAAGCTCGACATCCTGCCGCTCGGCCAGTGCGCGTGACGTACCGGCGAGGACCGACTTGAACCGATCGAGAGGGGTTTCGGAGGCCATTACCAGAGTACCTTGCAGCCGAAACCGGCGATTTCGGGATCGCGCGTGATGACAGTCAAACCCTCAATTAGTGCCTGTGCCGCGATCAAACGATCGAACGGGTCACGGTGCTTGCCGTATAACCCACCGGCGCGCAGTCCATGCGCTGTCGTCACATCAAGTTCGAGAAATCCATTTTCAGCCATGAGACGCGGATAAGCTATCGCGGGATCGCCGATGTCATCCAGCTTACCGATCCTGAATTTCGTAGCGATTTCCCATGCAGTTGCGGCGCTTACGATAATTTCAGACTCCGGGTCGCCAATCACCTGAGTGGCGGTGGCACTCAGCCGCGGCGATCCGCCCCACCAGAACAAGACGGCATGAGTATCCAAAAGAAATCGGCTCACAGGCCGTACTTCTCCAGGCGCTTGCCCTCCCAAAGCTCCAGTTCGTCTTCAGGCATGGGATCGAGCCACACCGAGTCGGGGATATCACGGAGCTGCGGCCACCCCCCCGGCTTACGTCGTGGCTTGGGCGCGGGCGGGTCGAACGGCACGATCTTCGCGTACGGCACGCCCGCTTTGGCGAGCACGATCTCCTCGCCCGCATGCGCGCGATCCATCAGTTTCGACAGGTTCGTCTTGGCATCATGGACGTTGAACGTCTTCTGCGGATCAGCTTCGGCCATCACACACCTCCAGCAGTGGACTAAGTAGGTTAGTCCACCACCGAACTCAAGCCTTCGCCGCCACGCTTTCAGGCAGGTCCTTGCCGAACACACGCTGGTAATATTCGGCGACCAGCGACTTCTCCGCCTCGTCGCACTTGTTGAGGAACGACAGGCGGAAGGCGAAGCCGACGTCGCCGAAGATCAGCGTGTTCTGCGCCCAGGTGATGACGGTGCGCGGGCTCATGACGGTCGAAATGTCGCCGTTGATGAAGCCCTTGCGCGTCAGGTCGGCGACGCGGACCATGTTGTCGACCTGCTCCTTGCCGCCCGGCTTGTCATACTCGCCCGACTTGGCGAGCACGATCTGCGCTTCGGTCTGCGCGGGCAGATAGTTCAGGCCGACGACGATGTTCCAGCGGTCCATCTGGCCCTGATTGATCTGCTGCGTGCCATGATACAGCCCGCTGGTGTCGCCCAGGCCCACCGTGTTGGCGGTCGCGAACAGGCGGAACCAGGGGTTCGGGCGGATGACACGGTTCTGGTCGAGCAGCGTCAGCTTACCCTCCGTCTCCAGAACGCGCTGGATGACGAACATCACGTCCGGGCGCCCTGCATCATATTCGTCGAACACCAGCGCGGTCGGGGTCTGCAGCGCCCAGGGCAGCAGGCCTTCGCGGAATTCGGTGACCTGCTGGCCGTCCTTCAGCACGATCGCGTCGCGGCCGATCAGGTCGATGCGGCTGATGTGCGCGTCCAGGTTGATGCGGATGCACGGCCAGTTGAGGCGTGCGGCGACCTGTTCGATATGGGTCGACTTGCCGGTGCCGTGATAGCCCTGCACCATCACGCGACGGTTGTGCGCGAAGCCCGCCAGGATCGCGAGCGTCGTGTCGGCGTCGAAGACATAGGCCGGGTCGAGGTCGGGGACGCGCTCGTCGGCCTCGCTGAACGCCGGCACCTTCATGTCGATGTCGATGCCGAACAGATCGCGCACCGACACTTCCTTGTCGGGTGCCTCCAGAATGGTCGTGTCGCGGCTGTCGGGCTGGGTATTGGGAATGTCGGTCATCGGCTGCCTTTCGCGCACGGCCCTACAGGAAGCGCTAGAACGCGTTCAAGTGATCCTGGCCTTCTCGGGCATCGGAAAAAATTGCCCTAGCCGCTCGGCGAGCGCGCGATCACCCTCGACGGTGATCATCCCGTCCGCCTCCAGTGCCGCCAGCGGCGCGCCTGCATAGACCAGTGCGGCGACCCCGCCCGTTTCGCCCCCGAACACGATGTGCGGATCGGCGGGCAGCCCACGACCCAGCATCACGACGCCGTGGTCGATCGTCCAGTGGAAGGTTTCGTCGCCATAGCGAAAGCCCAGCCGGGCGACGAGATCGCCCGCCGCAGCGGTATCGATCATCGTCCGAAGCGACAGCATCAGCGACACCGGGCTGAACGGCTTGGTCGGGTCGTGCAGCGGTGAGCGCGCGGCCCAGCGGCCAAGCGCCTGGAACACCGGCCCCGCCTGCTGACCCCATTCGGTCAGGCCATAGACCTGGACGCTGGCCGGCGGCGGCAGCTTCTCCCGCCGTACGATCCCTGCCGCCTCCAGATCGCCAAGCCGCTGGGTCAGCACATTCGCGCTGATGGCGGGCAGACTCTTGCGCAATTCCCCGAACCGCCGCGGCCCCAGCATCAGCTCGCGCATGATCGGCAGCGCCCAGCGCTCGCCGATGATGTCCATGCCGTGCGTGGCGGCACAGGCATCGTCATACCGGCGTTTAGCGGCATCTTGTCGCATGTTAGTTACTATTTATAACTATGCAGTTGTGTTTTCTAACCATAAGGTTCAGCTAGGTCGTCAACGAGTCGGGATCAAGGGAGAGAGCCTGTGGCGAAGACGATTTTCGTGAACCTGCCGGTGGCCGACGCGGCGAAGGCGACTGCCTTCTACGGAGCTATCGGTTTTACGAAGAACGAGATGTTCTCGAACGAAAAGGCATCGGCGATGGTGTGGTCGGACACGATCAACGTCATGCTGCTGGAGCGCGAATTCTACGCGACCTTCACGACCAAGCCGATCATCGACGCCAAGACGATGAGCGGCGTGCTGCTCGCGCTCAACTTCGACAGCCGCGCCGACGTGGACGCGATCACCGAAGCCGCGCTCGCCGCCGGTGGGCGCGAACTGCACGAGCCGGAGGACGAGGGCTTCATGTACAGCCGCGCGTTCGAGGATCTCGACGGGCACGGCTGGGGCCCGTTCACCATGGACATGGCGGCGGCCGAGGCGCAGTTTTCCGGCCAGGAGTAAGCCCGTCATGCGACCGATCATCACCGCGTTCGACTGGGTGCCCGACTTCGCGCGAGGACAGGTTCGCGACTTGCGGGTGCGCTGGGCGCTCGAGGAAGTCGGACAGGCCTATGACGTCGTCTACCTGTCGCAGGGCGAGCAGAAGGCCGCATCTCACCGCGGTCGCCAGCCCTTCGGTCAGGTACCGACCTATCAGGTCGGCGATCTGGTCCTGTTCGAATCCGGTGCGATCGTCCAGCATATCGCCGACACGCATGACGGGCTGTTCCCCGCCGCCCCGAACGGCCGCGCCCGCGCGATCGAATGGATGTATGCCGCGCTGAACACAGTCGAGCCGCCGGTGATGGATCATGCCATCGCGACCCTGTTCGAAGCCGACAAGCCGTGGTCGAAACCACGCCTGCCGTCGGTGATGCAGCGCATCGACGCGCGCTTTGGGGAACTCAGCGATCGGCTGGGCGACAGGACGTGGCTCGATGGCGACGTCTTCACCGCCGGCGACCTGCTGATGGTTGCGGTGCTGCGTATAATGGAGGGCGAGGCGGTGCTGGCTGCCTATCCGAACCTCGTCGCCTATGTCGCGCGTGGCACCAACCGCCCGGCATTCGCCCGCGCGCTGGAGGCGCAGATGGCGGGCTTCACCGGCACCCCGCCGCCCGCCGTGCTTGCATGGCTCGAAAAGCAAAAGGCTCAGCAAGGAGAGACGGCATGACCTATATCGAAGGGTTCCTGACCCCGGTGCCGACCGTGAAGCGCGACCGCTATCTGGAGCATGCCCGCGCCGCGGTGCCGATGTTCAAGGACTTCGGCTTGGTGCGCATGGTCGAGAGCTGGGGCGACGACGTGCCGCGCGGCAAGGTCAACGACCTGTGGGCGGCGGTGGCCGCGAGCGAGGACGAGACGGTCGTCTTCTCCTGGTTCGAATATCCCGACAAGGCGACGCGCGACGCGGCGAATGCGAAGATGATGGCCGACCCGCGCCTGGCCGACATGATGCAGGACATGCCGTTCGACGGCAGCCGCATGGTGATGGGCGGGTTCGAAAGCGTGAGCGATGCCGGCAGCGGACGAGGCACCGGCTATATCGATGGCATCGTTCTGCCGCTGAAGACCGCGGACCGCGAAGCCTTCGGCGCCTTCGCGCGATCGGTCGCCGCGCCGTTCTTGGAACATGGCGCGCTGCGTGTGATGGATACGATAGCCGACGACGTGCACCCGGGCAAACAGACCGATTTCTTCCGCGCCATCCTCGCCGAGTCGGCAGAGGAGCCGTCGTTCGGCTTCGTCGAATGGCCCGACAAGCCGACGCGCGACGCCGGCTGGGCGGCGATCATGGCCGACCCGCGCATGCAGGGCAAAGACGCGCCGTTCGATGGCAGGCGCATGATCTTCGGCGGCTTCACGCCCCTCATCGACGCCTGAGCGGGAGACATGTCATGGCCAATCGTAACGGCACGCCGATCTGGTTCGAACTCAACACGCCCGATGCCGTCGCGGCGGCGGATTTCTACGCCGCGGTCGCGGGGTGGCGCATCGCTCCCTCCCCCGTGGCCGAACATGGCGGCTATCATATTGCCAGCGCGACCGACGGGACAGGTATCGCCGGCATTATGACCCCGCCGCCCGAGGCGCCCGCGCATGGCGGCTGGTCGACCTATTTCGCGGTCGACGACGTCGACGCGCAGGCCGCGCGCATCACCGAGCTTCGCGGATCGGTCAGCTTCGGCCCCATCGACATTCCACACGTCGGCCGCTTCGCCGTCGTCGCCGACCCGCAAGGCGTCGTATTCTTCATCATGAAGGGTGCCAGTCCCGAGGACAGTCACGCCTTCCGCCAGTCCGGCAGCGGCGACACGCTGGGGCACGGCGTCTGGATCGAACTCGCGACGCCCGACCCGGACGCGGCCTTCGCCTTCTACGGTGCACTGTTCGGCTGGGAAAAGTCGGGCGCGATGCCGATGGGGCCGATGGGCGACTACGCCTTCATCGGCGGGAGCGCTGCCGGCCCCGAGTGCGCCGCGGGCGAAACGACGGCGCCCGGCGCGATCATGTCGAGTGCGCTGACCGGCGCTCCGGCGCGATGGAGCTGGTACGTCCATGTCCCCGACATCGACGCCGCCATCGCCGCGGCGCTGGAGCGCCGCGGCACGCTCCTGCACGGCCCGAACCCGATCCCCGGCGGCGACTATACCGCCATGATCGCCGACCCGCACGGCAGCCGGATCGGGCTGGTCGGCCCCCGCATGGAGGGATGAGATGGACAAGCTGACGACCGTGCTGTGGTTCGACCATGGCGAAGCGCGCAAGGCCGCCGAATTCTATGCCGCCACCTTCCCCGACAGCCATGTCGGCCCCGCAGCCGCTGCGCCCACCGACTTCCCCGGCGGCTCGGCCGGTGTGGAAATCACCGTCGACTTCACCGTGCTGGGTCGGTCCTTCTCGGGACTGAACGGCGGGCCGAACTTCACGCCGAACGAAGCGGTCAGCTTCATGGTGGTGACCGAAGATCAGGCGGAAACCGACCATTATTGGGACGCGATCGTCGCCAACGGTGGGCAGGAGAGCGCCTGCGGCTGGTGCAAGGATCGCTGGGGCTTTTCCTGGCAGATCACGCCGCGCACCCTGCTCGAAGCGCTGCAGACCGGCGGGGCGGAGGCCCAACGCGCCTTCACCGCGATGATGACCATGCACCGGATCGACGTCGCCGCGATCGACGCCGCTCGCCGGGGAGACGCCGCATGACCGACACCCACGAACTCCGCATCGACCGCACCATCGACGCCCCCGTCGAGGCGGTCTGGCGCGCCTGGACCGGGCATGTCAGCGAGTGGTTCTGCCCCCGCCCCTGGCGCGCGGAAGTCGTCGAGCAAGACCTGCGCCCCGGCGGGCGATCGGCCATGGTGATGCGTGGCCCGAACGGCGAAGAAAATGGGATCGAAGGCGTCATCCTCGACGTCGAACCCGGCCGCCGCATTGTATCTACCGACGCCTTCACCGTCGGTTGGATGCCGGCCGGGCCGTTCATGGTGCGGATCGACCTATTTGAAGCCGATCCCGCCGATCCGGGCCGAACCCGCTACAGCGCGATCGCCCGGCACTGGACGGCCGAGGCTGCCGAGCAGCACAAGGCGATGGGTTTTGAAGCGGGCTGGTCGGCTTCAGCCGATCAGTTGGAAGCGGTCGCGAGGCGGTTGGCGGCAGGAGGTTAATGCCAACGTCATCCCGGACTTGATCCGGGATCCAGAATCACAGGCGAGACGGCTTTTGGCGCTGGGTCCCGGATCGAGTCCGGGATGACGAAAATACACGGCGAATCGAGAACGTGCGCCGACAGGCATTGCGTTGGGCAAGCTCAAACCCTTAGCCGACCATTCGCCAGCGCAGCGTCTCGCCCGCCCGAAACGGCACGACATGACTATCGCCGGCCGAAAACCGCGTCGGCACCGGCAGGTCTACCCGCTCCAGCGTCACCGTGCCGTCGTTGAGCGGCAGCCCGTAGAAGCGCGGCCCGTTCTCGCTCGCGAACGCCTCGAAACGCTCGATCGCACCGTCCTCGTCGAACACTTCCAGATAGAGTTCCAGCGCAGTCAGCGCGCTGAAGATGCCCGCGCAGCCGCACGACGATTCCTTCGCCTCGACCATGTGTGGCGCGGTGTCGGTGCCGAGGAAGATGTTCGGCGCGCCGCCCGTCACCGCCTTGCGCACCGCCACACGGTGCGTCTCGCGCTTGGCGACGGGCAGGCAATAGGCGTGCGGACGCAGACCGCCGGCGAAAATCGCGTTGCGGTTGATGACCAGATGCTGCGGCGTCACCGTCGCGCCGATCCGCTCGGGATGATCGACGACGAAGGCCGCAGCCTCGGCCGTCGTAATATGCTCCAGCACGACCTTCAGCGCCGGGAAGTCCGCGAGCAGCGGGATCAGCACACGTTCGATGAACACCGCCTCACGGTCGAAGATGTCGATCGCCGGATCGGTGACTTCGCCATGGACCAGCAATGGCATGCCGATGGCCTGCATCGCTTCGAGTACCGGCGCGATATGCGCGATGCTGGTGACGCCGTGAGCCGAATTTGTCGTAGCGTGCGCGGGGTAGAGCTTGCACGCGGTGAACACGCCGCTTTCGAACCCGCGCCGCACCTCGGCCGGGTCGGTCGCGTCGGTCAGGTAACAGGTCATCAGCGGGGTGAAATCGCTGCCTTCCGGCAGGGCGGCCAGGATACGCGTGCGATAGGCTTCGGCCGCTGCAACGTCGGTGACCGGCGGTGACAGGTTCGGCATGACGATCGCGCGGGCGAACTGGCGCGCGGTCGGCGGGGCGACCGCCGCCAGCATCGCGCCGTCGCGCAGGTGGACATGCCAGTCGTCGGGGCGGCGGATGGTCAGACGGTCGCGCATCGATGGTTCCCGCTTGGAAATGATCGAGGGTCGCTTACCTACATCGCATGACCGACACCACCCTCGCCGACCGCAGCGTCTTTCGCGTGTCCGGAGACGACCCGCGCGGTTTTCTGCAAGGCCTGGTGACACAGGATGTGGCGAGTGTCTCGCCGGACACGCCGCGGTGGGCCGGACTGCTGACGCCGCAGGGCAAGGCGCTGTTCGATTTCCTGCTATGGGACGGCGGCGACGGCGCGATCCTGATCGATTGCGAAACGTCGCAGCGCGATGCGTTGATGAGGCGCCTCTCGCTGTACCGGCTCCGTCGCGCGATCGAGATCGCGCCGGTCGATCTGGCGGTGCATTGGTTGCTCGATGGAAGCCAGGGTACACCCGACCCGCGCCTCCCAGATTTGGGTCGTCGCTGGCTGGCGCCCGCGTCGGCCGGCGACGCTGCCGATCGATGGATGGCCCACCGTTTGTCGCTTGGCGTGACCGAAGGTGTCGAAGAACTCGGCAGCGACGCGACGCTTTGGCTGGAATGCAATGCGCGCGAATTGAACGGCGTCAGCTTCACCAAAGGGTGCTATGTCGGGCAGGAGAATACCGCCCGCATGCATCATCGATCGAAGGTCAATCGGCGACTGGTGGTCGCCCCCTTGGGCGATGGCGGCGATCGTGTTCGCGCGCGCCATCCCGAGCACGGCGTTATGGTCGAACTCCGCCGTATCGATGCTCTGGGTGACGCGCTCCGGCCGACATGGCTAGACGCCGCCCTTAGCGACGCGGACTGATACGATGCGTCAGGTTCAATCGTATCAGGCCCGGCGGTGGCTAGCTAAGCCGCGGTAATCACACGTCCATTGGCAGGCGCTCACATCCTTATGCCCGGCGCCGAGAGTGAAGCTAGATCGGGTCGCCGTTACCCGTATCCGGTCGCGACGCGCATAGTCGGCGCCATGCTTGCGGGCAGCCATTCGACGGCGCCCAGCATGCGGTCATCCATCACGACTGCTGAGTAACGAAGCCGATCGCATGGCAACAAGCCGCGCGAACCTGCGCCGTTGGCGACGAACACCCTCTGCGGCTGTCGCCCGACCCGGTTCCGCGCCGCAAACTTCAGCCGCAAACCCCAAAAGAAAAGGGAGGCCGGATTGCTCCGACCTCCCCAATCTTCATCCGAAAACCGGACGAGTGGATTACATCCCGGCGCCAGGGCCGTAGGTGATTTCCACGCGACGGTTCTGGAGCTCGCGGACGCCATCGGCCGTCTCGACGCGCGGGCGGCCTTCGCCGAACGCTTCGGTCGAGATCACGCCGTCGCTGATCCCGCGGCCGGTCATGTACGCACGAACCGAGTCCGCACGGCGCTGCGACAGGCCGACGTTGTAGCTTGCCGAACCCGAACGGTCGGCGTGGCCGGCCAGCATGACCTTCGCGTTGCCGCAGGTCGAGTAGGCCGAGATGGCGTTGTCCAGGATGCCCGCTGCTTCCGGCGTGATGTCCGAGCGATCCCACTCGAAGAACACGATGTACGGCCCAGGCGTGCACACCGGCGCCGGCTGAGCCGGCGGCGGGGGCGGCGGGGGCGGCGGCGGCGGGGGAGGCGGCGGCGGCGGCGGCGGCGGCGGCGGCGGAGCTTCCGGACCACCGAAGTTGTAGGTCAGACCGCCGAGCAGGCTGTGCGACCGGAAACGGCCGTCATAGCTGCGACCCGACACGTCGACCAGACGAACGTCGTCCGCGTTGAAGAAGCGATACTTCAGCGTCGCGTCCAGGTGGTCGCCGAGCGGAGCGCGAACGCCCGCCAGAGCCTGCCACGCGAACACGGTGTCCGAATCGTCCAGGAACGCGCCACGCGTGTTCAGCGCGTAGCTGTCGGCCTTCACGCGAGCGACACCGACACCACCGCCGACGAAGCCCTGAACGCCATCGTCTTCACCGAAGTCGAGCAGGCCGTTGACCATGAAGCTCAGCGCCGACGTACGGCCACCGGCATAGTCGAAGTTACCCGAGCCGGCCGAACCGAGGACACCCGTCGGGCCATAGACCGGAGTGGTCACGCTCGAGCGGTAGCCATCAACGTTCGCCTGGCGATAGCCGACTTCGGCTTCGGCACGGAACATGCCGAAGTCGTAACCGATGACGCCATCGACGTCCCAGCCATACTTGTGGTCGACGGTCGCGGCGTTGGTGGTGGTCACGCCAGCAGCGGTTCGAATGTCGAAGTCAATGTCTTCGACGATCATCGCACCGCCCTCAACGCCCACGTACCACGAATCATCGCGGGCGAGGGCGGGAGTGGCCAGCGCGGTAGATGCAAGCGCCAATACGACGGCAAGCTTCCGCATAAGTTCCCCTTTCTTGGTTGTCACTACGGACAGCGCAAACTCACTAAACTGCGGATAGTTTCCACGCAAGCCGACAAAAATCGGGGATAGTTGCAGAAACGTCACATTCATTCCGGCAGCAGCTTCAGCCCGCGCAGCGCCGTCAACAGCTGCGTGATTGCCGTTCTCGCTTGCGTATCAATGACATCCCCACCGGACGGCGCGACGACGGCTGCGGGGGCTGTTTCGCTTTCCCAGCCTTGATCCGAGAAGCGTGCTCGGCGACCGGTATAGGCCACGCCGACCGTGAAGCCGGGGTGCGCCGGAACGAATCGCCAGCCACCGCCGGTCCAACCGGCGACGGCATCGGCTTGGCCGACCCAGGCGCCGGTCGGTGCGGGGCCGACGACCCAGCATTCGCCAAGCATCGGGTCGGTCGGCGGAACATTGGTGCCGACCGCCGTCACCTGCGCCTGAACCGCGATCGCCAGCAGCGCCAAAGCCTCGTTGTGCGTCATTTCCTTTTGCGCCTGGCCGGGCACGATCATCGGCAGGGCCAGCCGTGCGGTGGTGTCGGTCATCACATGTCCTCTCCATGTCAAAGCAGTCGTCGTGTCGGTCGCGATCGCGCCGCCGTGCCGATCTGACGGACCTCAACCGCAATCGCGTCGCCCGGCACGGAAATTTCCGGCAGCACGGCGATCTGCGCGCCGATCGCGGCATCGCCGTAGGCGACGAGGTACATTTCGCCTTCCTCGGCCAACGGCGCGTCGATGCCGTCCGCCCAATACCAGCCTGCGCGGCTGCGCCGGGTCCAAGTGAGGCGGGCCGCGTCCGCATCGTGCTGGATCGCAAGATGCACCGGCGAGGGCGGGGCGACGGAATCCCCCTCGACACGCACCGTCGCCGTCACGGCGGCGCCCGCGTCGCCGACGCCGCTTGCCATAACTGTCACGTCCGTCCCGATCGTGCTGACGGGCAGTTCGAGCGTCACCAGCGTCTCGGGCTCGATCAAAACGAAGCGATCGCCGGCAGCCGCCCGGCCGATCGCCCATTCGGTGCCGCGTCGCCCGCGCCACAGCGTCGTGAGACGCCACCGCGTCGCGTCGATCCGCTTGGCCGATCCGAACTGCAGCAGTTCGTCACCGACCAGCGCGAGGTTGGCGCCCTGCGCCAGCGCCACACCATCCGCATCGGCGAGCGTCATGCCGGCGTGTGCCAGCACCACCTCGACCGCGCCGTGCCGATCCTCGAGCGTCGATGCCCCCTGCCCCGGCGGTGCCACCACCAAGCCCAGCGTCGCCTGCCCCGCCGTCGCCCCGCGGGCCACCCAGCTCGTACCGCCGTCGAGGCTGAGCTGAAGCGCCGCGCTGCGCCAGCCGGGTCCGATGCCGGCTGCGGCCACCATCAGCCGGGGGGAGGTCAGGACGGTGTGGTCGAACGGCGGAATTTCGAAGGCATGGATCAATGTCGGCCCGACGATCGTGTCCGGCGCCGCTGCGACGGTGCCAGAGGTGGCCTGCGCCGCAACCGGTCGACGAACGACGCGGATGAGCTCGACGGTCAGCACCATCGCTTCCAGCGTCGCCTCGACCACGCGCCACAGGCCGGGTTCACCGTCGATCGTCACGCGGTCGCCGGGGACCAGCGCGAGAGAACGCCAGTCGAGCGACACCGTCCGGCGTTCGCGCTCGACGTCGATCCGAGACAGCGCCGCCGCCGCCAGCCCCTTCGCCGCGCCCGCATCGATCGCCGCCGGCACCTCGATCGCCAGTTCCCGCGCCCCGGCGCCGGCCCGACGGACGCGTTGCAAGCCCACCTGATAGTCGCGCGCGGGGTCGTGATGCTGCAAGGCGATCGCCCGCGGCGCACTGTCGGCCGCCGCGAAGCTCCGCGCGCGCCGTGCCTCGCGTCCGGCCCCGCCGTCGCGGATCGTCACGTTCGAACCCGGGCCCGACCGCGCCTCTAGTCGCGCGCAATCGCCCCGCAGCCACGCGCCGCTGACCTGCAGTATCGCGTCACTCGGCCCGCGTATCGTGTCACCATAGCCCGAGTAGCCCGACAGCGTTGTCCCCGTCGCGCCCGCGATCACGCCGCCGGACATGACATGCAGAATATCGGCACAGTCCACCGGGGCGGCATCCGCCGTAACCTCGAGTGTCAGCGATGGGATACGGTTGCCGAAGTCCTCCAGCGCCAGATCCTCGAACACCGCATAGGCGACCCCGCGAAACGCCGGGGTCGAGCCCACGCCTTCCGCCGATGCGATCAGCGGATCGACCGCCTGCGCCTCGCCCCCGCGATGCAGCCGAAACCGCGTCGCCGACTTGAAGTCGCCCGCCGCCCCGCGCAGCAGCTTGCCGTCCGCCCAGATCCGCCCGACCGACAGGATCGGCCGCGCCGACAGCGCCACCGCAAAGGACGCCGAATAGGAATAACGCGTACTCCCGGCCCGCCCCTTGCCGCCGCCGTCGCGCGCGACATGCTCGATCAGCTCGGTCGACCAGATGACGGTCCCCGCCACCCGCATCGTCCCGAAGATCTTCGGAATCGGCGTGCCGTAGGACGAGCTCTGCACCGCAAGGTCGGTCAGCCGCGGCCCCTCGCGCCCCTTGCCGCGGAACAGGCGCTGGTCGATTGCCTGCCCCGCCATCGCGCCCAGCGCTCCGCCGATCGGCCCACCCAGCGCCGTGCCGACCGCGGTCAATATCACCGTCGCCATGTCACTCCTCCTTCCGCCAGCGCGCCAGCACCGGCCACGGCGGCGCCCCCGGCCGCTCGACGACGCGGCGCAGGCCGGCATCAGCGTGGATCAGCCCCGGGCCGCTATCGATCCCCAGATGCAGCTGGCCCGGCCCACTCACGACCAGTACGACGTCGCCTGCGCGTGCCACCTCGGCAGCCACCAGCCCGAGAGCCGCCGCACCCCGCGCCACGACCGCCGGATCGCCCGTCCGCAGCCGGTATCCGGTCGGCACCCTCAGCCCCCACGCGAGCGCCACGAGCCCGACGCAATCGAGCCCCCGCGCGTCGCGCCCATGCAGCCGGAACGGCGTTCCCACCGCCGCCCGCGCGCGGGCCACGGCGTCCTCCCCCGCGCTCATGCCGAGGGATAGCGCGTCAGCAGGTCGATCCCCGGCAGGAACGGCTCGCCGCGGAAGTTCACCGCATTGCCGAACCGCCCCGCACAGGTCGCCAGGCTCTTGTCGCACCCCTCGACCATCTCGCAGCGGTCCCCCGCAGCGATCGGAAAGCGCGCCACCCCGGCGATCCGCACGACGGCGCCCTCGGACACTGCCACGACGTCCTCCAGCCCGCTGTTCGCCCCGTCGAGCCAGCGGATCCGCCCGCCGGCCCAGCCCCCCGCCGCCGGTCCCGCATCCAGCGTCACCGCATCGTCGTCGACCGCCACGACCGATACGATCCGCCGCCGCCCCGCCATCGCCACGCGGCACCGCCGATCGCCGAGTTCCGCACGGCATTCGGGCGAGGTCGTCTCGCTGGCCGGTGCATCGAGTGCTGCCCCGCTGCCGCGCAGTTCGGCGGTGAAGCGCCCGTCCGCGGTCTCGATCGCGCCCAGCACGCCCTCGCCCAACGCCACCCGGTTCGTCGGATCGGTCCAGTCGACCGCGAAGATCGCGACCGCCGCACTGTCCCAGCGCCCACCCAGCAGATCGTCCTCGGTGATCGCCCCGCTGGTCAGCGCGCCCGCCACGTCCATCGTGTCGGCGCGCGCCGGATCGCGCCGCCGGATCGCCGAGGGCGTCATGCCCGGCGCCGCGCGATAGACATTACCGTCGATCACCAGGTCGCGATCATGCGCGGTCAGCCCGATCGCGACACCGTCGCGCCGCTCGATCCGCCAGCACAAGGCAAGCGTGGTCAGTGGCCCCTCCAGCCAGCTCATGCCTCGCGCACCTCGACCAGCGGCACCGACGGCGCCTCGCCCGCAAGGAAGGTCGCGCGGTTCACGCGCAGGCTGTCCTCGGCAAAGCGGACGGCCACATCGAAGTCGAAGCTGGCCGTCACCACCGCGCCCACAGCGGGCGGCGCATCGAACGCGACCTGCCCGCCGGGCTCCAGCGTGAAGGCCGACGTCGTCGCACCGTTCACGAAGACGGTCAGCGTCCCCGGCGTGGGCCGCGTGATCCGCCGCACGACGCCCTCATAGCGTTTCACCAGAGCGAAGCGCATGCGCAGGCCGTCGCCCGTCCCCAGCCGCTCACCGGCCGCGCGCCAGTCGAACGGATCGCGCAGACGAAACGCCCGCGCCGGGCCCAACCGCGCGCGGTAGAAGGCGAGCAGCTGCGCGATGTCCGCCTCGCTGCGCACGCCCGGTCCGACATCATAGCGCGCCCGCGCCTGTTCCCAGGCGGCGTTGCGCGCCTCATGCCCGCCGGCGCTCGCGACGATCGCGGTCGAATGTTCCGCCACGACCTCGACCTCCCGCCCCAGCGCCAGCGGAAAGCGCACGTCATCGAAAGCGATCATCGCATCCTCCCCGTCGAAATGGACAAATCCGTCGCGCATCACCTGCGGCAGCGCCCAGATGAAGGTCCGCGCCACCCCGCGCGCCTGCGCCCGCACCGCCGCGGCATCGATCGCCGCCCATTGCGCGCGATCCTCGGGCCTCAGCACGAAGCCCGCGAAATACTGCTGCTCGGCGACCGGATAGCCCAGCCGGTCCCCCGCCGCCGCGATCCCACGCGCGGTCGCCGCCGGGTTGCCTGGCGCACACCAGTCGTAGTCCTCGAGCTGCAGCACATCGAACGCCGGCTTCGCCCAGCCGACCGGCAGGTTCGCGCGTTTCGCCTCGGGCGCCAGCGGATCGAGGATCGTCGGCAGATAGGCGAGCAGCAGCGTCTCCGCCCCCGGTGCCACGTCGCGCACGGCCGCGACCAGCGCCGCGGTCGACTGCGCCAGCATCGCGCCCGCGGCATCGAGCAGCGCCGTCTGCCACGCATCCATCGGTGCGCGCATCGACGGGATTTCCACCGCCAGCGGCCCGAAAGCGGCCCGCGCCGCCGCATCGTACAGGCACGGCCGCCCATCGGCCATCGTCCACCACCACGGCTCGCCGACCTGGAAGCGCACCGCCGACCCGGCGTCCTGCGCCAGTCGAACGAAGGCCACCGCGACCGCCCGCAGATACGCCATCGCCGCCGGGTTCGCGGGCGACAGCAACGCCGATGGCGGCTCCCAGCCCGTCCGCCCCGGTGCGCCGTCCCACGCGCATTGCTGCCACGCGGCCGGCGCGTGCGCGGCGAACAGTTCGTAGGACAGCGACCAGATCAGCTCATAGCCCAGCGCCTTCGCTCGGCTGGCGAAATCGCGGTGCCACGCCTGCGCCGCGACGTTCAGCGCGCCACCCACCGGCGTCGCCACCAGCGCCGTCCCCTCGCGCACGAGCCGGAAATAATGGCTCATCCCGACATAATGGTTGATCGCCCCGCGATACCCCAGGTGCAACGCGTTGCGCAGCAGGCGTTCGGGCGTCAGGTGATAGCTGTCGTCATAGCCGCTGGCGATTTCCAGCCCGTGCGCCGGCACGATCGTGTCGGCCAGCGACAGCACCGCGCCGGGGCCGTCGCACGCGATGTCGCTCAGCTCGACCCAGCCCTCCTGCGGCTGCGCCAGCATCGCGTCGCTGGTGTCGTACGCCGGCGGGACCAGCGACACGAACATCCGATCGACATCGCCCGCGAACACCGGATCGGCTTCGCCCGGCAAAGTGAAGCCGCCGTGCACCGCGGCGAAATCGATCGCGATCGTCGCGTCCTCGGGCGTGCCCTGCGCATAATTCCAGAGTCGGACGTACCAAGCGCGCGATGCGCCATCGGCATCGCGCCCCTCGATCGTCAGCGTCGGCCCGTGGATCGCATCCAGCGGCTTGACCCCGTTCGACCGCCAGCGAAAGCGCAGGCGGCACTCGCGGAAGTCGCGGGCGGTTTCATAGGCGAGCAGCGGATGATCGTGGCGATCTTCCGCTTCCCAGATCAGCCCGGCCAGATCGTCCTTGCGATAGAAGACGGCGTCGACCCTCAGCGCGGTCTCGCTGGCCGTCACCACGCTCGCCATCATCGGTCGCGGGAAATTGACCGTCCAGAACCGCGGGTCGAACCGGTGGATATGGCTTTCGATTCCGTCCTTCGGGCGAGCGGTGGCCAGCCAATGCGCCATCAGTCCATTCCCTCCAGCGCCGCGCGCACCGCTCGCGCCACCTGCCGTCCCGACCGCGCGAGCATCGCCGGTGCATCGCCACCGGCGGCACCGGGCGGCGCAGCGATGGTAATCGACACCCGCACGTCGCGCGTGCCGCTCCGTGAGCCCGCATCGGCCACCACCTGCCCGCTGCTCGTCGGGACGAACAGCTCCGGCCCCCTCTCGCCGACCAGATAGGCCGCCCCCGGCGACACCGGCCCGCCGGTCGCACGACCCGGCAAGCCGAACGCGCCCGCCAGGACCGCCCCCAGCCCGCCACCGCGACCGCCACCGATCGCCGCGATGCCGGCCTTCAGCGCCGTCTCGGCGATCTCGCCCAGCACGGACAGCGCGACACGGCGCAGATCCTCGAACCCCAGCTTGCCGGTCTGCACCGCCCGCAGCAGCCCCGCCTCCACCGCCCGCCCGGCACGCGCGGCACCGGCCTCCATCGGGCCGTCCAGGCTGGCGCGCATGTCGGCGACGTCGCGGGCAAAGGCGGCGGTGTCGGCGCGCACGCTGACGACCAGCCGTTCGATTTCCTCATCCATCGGGATGGGCCTCCATCAAAGTCGTGAGATCGGCGGATGTCATGGTCGGCACGGCCGCGGCCGGATCGACGAACAGCGCGGCGACTTCGGCCGGGGTGGCCGACCAGAAGGTATCCGGCGCCCACCCGACTGCGGCACAAATACGACCCGCCAGCCGAGAAGCGGTGCGTTGAAAGTCCTCCCCGGTACGGGGAGGGGGACCAGCCGAAGGCTGGTGGAGGGGGGGCTCCACAGGCGATGTATTTGCGGAGCCCCCCCTCCACCAAGCTGCGCTTGGTCCCCCTCCCCATTCTGGGGAGGATTTGAGCCCCCTCACCGCCCCGCCAGCACTTGCCGCAGCACCTCGCGCAGCACCGGCGTCGCTCCCGCCAGCCCCCCCGCCACGACCGCCTCGCCGAACGCGTCGCGCGTCAGCCCCTCCGGCCGATCGCGCAGGCAGTGCCAGAACAGCGCGACCATCTCGCCCAGCGCCAGCCGCCCCTCGGCCGCGCGCTCGACCAGAGCGAACAGCGGCCCCAACTCCCCCTCCGCCGCGACCAGCGCGGCAAAGGTCGGCCGCACCACCAGGACCTCCCCCGCCACGCGTAGCGCCGCTTCCCCCCGCGCGGGGTTCGCAACACTCACGCCGCCACCACCGCGCCCGAGCTTTCGAGCGCCAGCGTGTAGGTCCGCTCCCCGTTGAAATCGCCGGCATAGTCCAGCCGGGTCAGCAGGAACCGCCCGGTCATCGTCTCGCCGCCCTCGAACGCCAGCCGGTAATCGTCGATCCGCCCCGAAAGCGCCGACGTCTTCAGCCGCGCTTCCGCTGCGCTGCCGGTGAAAACACCGGCGCCCGACACGCTGACCGATCGCACGCCCGCACCCGACAGCAGCTCGCGCCAGCCGCCCGAATCCTTGCTGGTGATCGCCACCATGTCGCCGTTGATGCTCAGCTGCGTCGTTCGCAGCCCCGCCACCGTCGCGAACACCGGCGGGCTCGCCCCGTCGCCGACCTTCAGCAGAAACGCACTCCCCTTCTCCGCCGCCATGTCCTGTCTCCTTCAATGAAATTCAGTCCGCGGCGAGCATCCGCACGCGGAACTCGATCGCCGCGATCCACCGCCCCGGCCCTTCGCCGGCCACGCGGCTGCGCAGAAACACCACGCTCGCCACCCGCCAGCCCGGCAGATCGCGCGGCAGCGCCGGCACCGCGGCTTCCACCGCCGCGCCCAGCGTGCCGATCCGCGTGCTCGTCTCGCCCGCATCGCGCAGGATCACTGCCAGCCGCAGCTCGCGGCCCGCACGGTCCTTCGTCCCCCAGTCGCCCGCCACCGCCTCGCCGATCTCCGCAAAGGGCGTGGATGCCCGCACCGCCGGCCCCTCGAACACGCCGTTCAACGTCGCCGAAAGCACCGGATCGGCACGCAGCAGCGTCGCCAGCGCGGCGCGGGCCGCCGCCGTCGCGCCGCTCACAGCCCGTCTCGCAGGTCGCGCAGCCGCGCATCGCCCAGCCATCGTGCGCGCAACCGTCGGCCGCTGACCGTCACGCCGTCCGCTGTCTCCTCAGCCCGCAGACCGGGAATGCTCGCCAGATACGCCGCCACCCGCCGGCGCCACCGCGCCGCGGCCCGCTCGGCCGCAATCACGCTCGCACCGTCGCCGACAGACGCAACCGCCGGAACGGGCGCCACAGCGCGGCGACCGCCGCGGGCGGGGCACTGGCATCCGCGCGGTCGACATACAGGTGCGCCGCCAGCCGCACGACGCCCTGCGCGATCGCCGCCGGTACGCTGGCCTCGTCCTCGGCGATCCCGGCGCGATAGGTGACCGGCACGTCCCCGCCGCCGGTCACGCGAACCCAGCCGTCGCCGACCGGATCGATATCGATCGCGTACACGCCCAACGGCAGCGCCGGCGCGCCGACCTGGGTGATAGTGGCGACGGGTGCCGCCGCCAGCCGGTGCCAGACCCCGTCGGCCGGCACGGTCTCGGTCAGCTCGCTGCGGATCAGCCGCTGCCCCAGAAACGCCTCGCACAGCCCCCGCGCACTCGCGACGAGTCCCGTGAGCAGCGCATCGTCCTGCGCGGTTTCCAGGCGCAGATACGCCTTCGCGTCATCGACGGTCATAGAATATCCTTTCAGATTGCCAGCGACAGCCGCGTTCGCGACCGCGCGATGTCCCAGCCCGCGCGGTCGAACCGCACATCGACTGCGCACCCCGGTGTCACGAGCGAGCTGTCGAAGAAGAGCGGCCCGGCGACACCCGTGACCGTGCGCACGACGCTCGCCGACTTGCGGCTCGGCCCGGTCAGATATCGCAGGGTTGTCCCGATCCGCTCGATCCAGACGAGATCGGCGATGTCGAACGAATAGGCGCGATACTCGCCGCGCTCGAACACCTCGATCGCGCCGCTGCGGTACGCGATGGCATAGTCGATCCCGACATAGCCGGTGTCCTCGTCGGGGTTGGCGGTAACGCCGATCATCAAGCGGTCGGCGTCCCCCACACGCTTGGCCCGCAGCACGAAATCGCCCGTGATCGCCGCTACCGACTTGGCCGGCGCGTCGAAGCTGTCGTCGAACCCGCCGGTCTTGGTGATCCGCCACACGCTCCCACCCCGAGGGGCGACGTCCGTGTGCTGGACCGCGACGATGGCGACCATCAGTATAAGCCCACGATGGCGTGCGCGGTCGTCCCGCTCGCCCGCACGAACCGCGCTCGGATCGGCAGGATGGTCCCATCCGACACGTTGATCAGCGTCGCATCGTCGCCCGCGACACCGGCCAGCACGATCGTACCCCCGGTGCCGATATACAGTGCCTTGGGCACCTCGCTCAGCGGGTTTGTGTCATGCGGCACGACAGGCACGAGCCGCGTCGCCGGCGCGGACGGCGCGTCCGCGACGTTGGAAAAAGGATCGGTCATTTTGGAATGTCCTGAACAAAGCCCCTCCCTTTCTGGGGGGGGGTTGGGGTGAGGCAGTGCGGCAGGCCGACCGGACGGAGGCGGTTGCGCCCCTCCACCGTCCGACCTTGCTGAGCCAGCCGCCTAGCTGGCGGAAAAACGGAGCAGTTTGATCGCCTCCGAATTCGACACGGCCCCACCCACCCGCTTCGTCGCGTAGAAATGCACGAACGGCTTGTTGCTGTACGGATCGCGCAGGATCTGCGTCTCGGTCCGCTCGGCGATCAGGTACCCTGCACGGAAGTTGCCGAACGCGATCGACAGGCTGTTCGCGGCGATGTCGGGCATGTCCTCGGCCTCGACCACTGGGTATCCGAGCAGGGTCGCGGGCTGTCCCGCCGCCAGGCTCGGCGACCACAGGAACTGGCCGTCGCTCGTCTTGAGCTTGCGGATGCGCGCCAGCGTCGCCGAATTCATCACGAAGCTCGCCCCCTGCCGGTACGGCGCGCGCAAGCTCTGGACGAGGTCGATCAGCCTCTCCTCCGGGTTCGCCGCGAATGCGCCGGCCGCCCCGGTCGGCAGATACTGCAGCGTCCCGAACACCCGCGCCGTATCGCCCGTCGTGGCCACCGCGCCGCTCAGGAACCCCTTCGGCCGGTTGGTCCCGTTACCGGAAACGAACGCCGCCCCTTCCGCCCGCGCGAATTCGGTCGCGATCTCGCCGGCCAGCCATTCTTCAACGTCGAAATTCGCGTCGTCGAGCATCGCCTGACTCGCCGCTGGATTGGCGTAGAGCTCGCCCATCGGCGGCGCGACCTCGTTGAACGTCGGCGTCGCAGTCTCCGGCCGGCCGTCCGTCTCGCCCGACCAGCCCGACGGCGTGCCGCCGCTCGTCACCAGCTTGCGATAGCCGGCGCTGCCGACCTTCACGACGTTCGCAATGGCGCGGATCGGCGAGATGCTCGCCAGGGTCGCATCGATCGCCGCATCGATCTCCCGCGGCACCGCATAGCCGCCCGCGGCGTCGTTGGTCCCGCTGAGCGCCTTCATCTCGACGACGCTGCCCGACCGCACGAAGCTCGCGAAGCCCCCGCTCGGCGCCGCCCCCCCGCTCAACATCGGCCGCGCGCCCGCGACGCCCAGCCCTTCCACCGCGGCGAAGCTCGCCGCCAAATCCGTCCTGCTCATTCCCGTCTCCCACGAAAAAGGGCGCCGAACCGAAGTCCGACGCCCCAACAAAAGCCTTTTGAAATCCGTCAGCCCGACACCGCATGCACCCGCGCCAGCGGCTGCATCGGCTGCGCGACCAGGCTCACCTCGATGAGCGCCACGCGCCTGAGCTCCCGCCGCGCCCCATGCCGCGCCTCCAGCGTGCGATATCCGATCGACAGTCCATCGACCGCCCCTGCCGCGACCAGTCGAGCAAGCTCCGGATCGTCGACCGATCCGATCGCGCGTAAGCCGCGTGCATCCTCCTCGACGGTGACCGACCCGACCGGGCTCCCGCGATGCTGCCACAGCAGCGGCACGGTTTCCGCCCCCGCAAACGCGCCTCGCCGGATGACATCCCCGCCTCGATCCGGCGCATCGAACACGGCCGCGTACCCCGCGAACCCTAGCGCAGCCATTCGCCGAACCCAGTCTTCACCGCGATCCCGACCAGCACCAGCGCCAGCACCATCCGCACCACCCAGCCCATCGCCGCACGCAGCGCCGACCGTTTGGCATCGCGCCATGCCCGCAGCAGCTCGCGCAGTTCCGCCAGGTCGCCGTGCGCCGCGTCATCGGCCAGCCCCAGCCGCGCGAGCGCCCGCGCCGTCCCCAGCTCGACCGCCTCTTCGACGACCAGCCGCAGCTCGTCCACGCCCCCGCTCATGCCCCGATCCCCAGCATCGCGCGCTTTTCCTCGACGCTCAGGAAATCCGCCGCTGTGACCGAGGCCCAGGCCGTCGCGCGATCCTCCGCCATCGCCGGCACCTTGTCGACGTCCACCGACAGCGCGGCGTCCGCGAACCACGGCCGCAGCCCCTGCGCCAGGCCGGACAGGATCGCGCCTGCCAACGGCAAGACCGCGAGGCGCCACAGCGCCCGGTTCGCCTCGCGATAATTGGCATAGGTCGCGTCACCCGGCAGCCCGAGCAGCATCGGCGGCACGCCGAACGCCAGCGCGATCTCGCGCGCCGCCGCAGCCTTGAGCCCGACGAAGTCCATGTCGGCCGGCGTCAGGCTCATCGCCTGCCACTTGAGGCCCCCTTCCAGCAGCATCGGCCGCCCGGCATTGGCCGCGCCAGCGAACCCTGCATCCATCTCGGCACGCAGCCGGTCGAACTGCTCCGCCGACAGCGCGGACCCATCGCCCGGTTCATAGACCAGCGCCCCCGACGGCCGCGCGGCATTGTCGAGCAACGCCTTGTTCCACCGCGTCGCCGCATTGTGGATCGCCACCGCGCCCGCCGCCGCGCCCAGGCACCCCTGCCCATAATGGTCATCGAGCGGGTGGAACGCCTTCAGGTGCACCACGTCCTCGACGCCCAACCGCATCGCGCGTTCGCCGACGCGATAGCGGAACGCGACCGGCCAGCCGCTCGCATCCGCCTCGATTCCGACCCGCTCGGGCCGCAGGGCGTAAAGCTCCCCCACCCCGCCCTGCCCGTCGCCGATCAACTGGACATACGCATTGCCATGCAACAGCAGCTGCGCCGCCACCGTCTCCAACAGCGCCTGCCCGCCCGATCGGGCCGCGACCAGCGCGACCAGCGCCGGATCTGACGCGGTGAGCGGCGCCCAACCGACGCTTTCCATCACCAGCCGCACCGCCCGCTGCACGACGGGGTTCGCCGCATAGCCGGCCCGCACCTGCGCCTCATAGCTCGTCGGCCACTCACCGATCGCGCCGCCCGAAGGCCCACGCGCCAACGCCGGACGCGACGGATCGCGCCCGGACTTTCGTCCGAACAATTTCATTGTCATCGCTCCCGATAAGAACGCATCCTCCCCTGCAAGGGGAGGACGAACGGGTCACAAGCCCCGCACCCCCGCGATCGCCCGCCGCCCGAGCATCAGTTCGGTCGCCGCCCACACCAGCGCGTCGGCCCGATCCGGCGACCGCCCCGGCCCCTCATAGGCCCCGCCCGCCAGCAGCCCGCACAGCTCGTCCTCCAGCGCGGGAAACGCGCCGACATGCCGCATGCGCCCGCGCTCGTAGAGCGTCGCCACCGGCTCGGCGCGCGTCACCTTGCCGCGGCTGGCGTGGACCAGCTTCAGCGGCAGACGCGTATCGGCGGCCAGCAGCACGCTCTTCACCATGTCGCCGCCCTGGTTCTTTTCGGCAACGACGCGATCCGCCTTGTGCCGCGCGACGCACCCCGCGACCGCCGCCGCCCAGCCCTCGGGCGAGGCGCCCGACACGCTCGCATCCTCGACGACATAGCCGATGTCGTCCGCCCCCAGCGCGACCGCGACGATCCCGCAGGCATCGCCCTCCGAGCCCGCCGGAGGATCGACGCCGACCACGACCCGCACGACCCGCGCCCGCCGCCGCTTGACCCGGCACGCCTCCAGCCGCCCGCGCGACCACAACGCGCCTTCGACATCGTCGATCAGCTCGCCGTCCAGCTCCTGCCGCCCCAGCCGCGTGCCGCCATATTCGCCCAGCATCGCCCCGACGAAGCTCTGCGGCAGATGCGGATTGTCCCGGGTCTTCCCCCGCATCACGCTGCCGGACCCCTCGGCCTCCCGCTCGATCGCGCGCAGCAGCGTCCCCGGCTTCGGCGTTGTCGTCACCAGCACCCGCGGATGCTCCCCCAGCCGCAGGCCCATCTGCAGATTGTCCCAGACTTCCTTGGCGCGTCCGGCCCGCCACTTCGCCAGCTCGTCACACCACGCCAGGTGATGTTCCGGTCCCCGCAAACTCTCCGGCGCCTCGGCCGAATAGACAAAGGCCCTTGCACCCGACGAAAACTCGATCTCGCCGCGCTCCCGCCGCCAGACGATCCTTTCGTCATCGCGCATAACGGCGAGCAGCCCGGCCGCGCCTTCGATCATGACCCGCCGGACATCGTCCGCCGTATGCCCGATCAGCGCGAAGCGTCCGTCTGGCATGTCGCGTGCCGCCTGACTCAGCCATTCGGCGCCCGCGCGGGTTTTGCCGAACCCTCGACCGGCCAGGATCAGCCAAATGCGCCAGTCGCCCTTCGGCGCGACTTGCCCCTTGTGTCCGTGTCGCCACCACCGTTCGGTCAGTTCGCGTTTCTGCGGCATGGTCAGCTTGGACAAAACCCAATTCTGTTCCTCGACAGATACGCCCGCCAGTCGATCGAGCGCGTCGCCGACCGCCCCGTCCCCGGTCATGCCCGACTGACCTTCGCCCGTTTGCTGAGCGCCGCGAGCTGCTTGAGGATCGCCGCATCGGTTTCCTCTTCCGATGCCCGGCGAACCGCCGGCCCCTTCGGCGTGCGCGGTCGGATGTTCTGGCGCGAATGATGCATCTTCAGGATGTCGATTGCCGTGCGTACATCGATCGCCCCGTCGGCCAGTTCGCCATCCGGCAGTTCGACCGCGTCCATCGCTCGCTGCAACAGCGCCGCTTCCAGCCGATCATATCCGGTCAGCAGCGCCGCGTGCCATTGTTCAGCAAAGACGCTGTCTCGCAGCCGCAGCTTGTAGGCACCCGGCGGGTGCATTCCGACGGCCTCGCACGCTTTCGTCACATTGCACGTTGCCGCCAACTGACCGAGAAACGTCGCGCGCTTGGCCGCAGTCCAGTTGTTACCGCGTTCCCGCTGCATCGCAGGCGCACCTGACCTGCTCCGTCGGATCATCTCCGCCATATCGCCCTCCCAAAACGCGAACGGGCCGGCCGCAGCCTCAAAGAAGCCGCGCCAGCCCGTCCGCTTGCGTATCGAAGGCCCCACTGCCCCCGACTCGCAATTCTTCAGCGTTCCTGTTATGTGCCAGATGAGCGTGACGATGTCAAGCCAAAAGTGCCATATAGGTTAGATCGATCGACTATGGCCGGATCGCGCTTGTCTGATCGGCGCGTTGCGCGCAGCCTGTGATCCTGACGAAACGCCCTTGTCGTGATTGCGGCGCGCTGATCCTGCCGGTGACGTTCGAAGCGACCGGTGGCCTGTGCATGGCGTGCAAACAGGGCATTGGGAAAGATATGGATGCGGCGCGGGCGCGCTATGCGCTCTCGAAGGCTTATGACCCCATGCGGGCGCTTTGGGAATTCCTGGTCCTGCGAAGCGTGGAGGATCGGCACCTCGTCTCCTGGCCGGACACCGAAAGGATGTCCTTCGCCGTAGGCCTTTTGGACGGCGAAGTCTGCGACGGCGGATTCGACGAGTATGTCCACAATTCGGCGCGCGATCATTTCCGGCTGGCACTCGACGGTCTCGAAACCATCGGCGCCCGTCGATCTCGGCAAATCGGGCACGACGCCGCCGATATGGTGTTCGGCGGGGACGGCCCGCCCGCCAGCCAGCAGGCACGCTGGACGATCCTCAAATCCAGAACGCGGCGATTGTCCGAAATCGTCTCGCGGCATCGCATGGCCTCTCGACTCGACCGTCTGGATCATGATTTCTCGTCGGATCCAGACCAGCGATCCGACCGCCTTGCCGCCTTTGCAAACGCATCTGGTATGGTCGCGCCGTTTCAGGTCGATCCGACCTGACCTAAGCTGTGGCGCCGACCAAGAAAGCGATGACGGCGTCCACCCTGCGCGGCGGCCGGCGTTCGACAATTGATCAGTCGCTTCGAACCCGCATCCACGCCGCGACTTCGTCGTCCCGCTGCCGCGTCACCATCAGCCCCGACGCGATCCCGCTCTCCAGATCGACGTCCACTTCGCCGTCCCATTCGAACGTAGCATTACCCTGGATCGTCACCATCGCGCCGTCCGCCGGCGCCTCGGCCCGCGCCCGCACGCGGCCGCCCGGATTGAACACTGTCGTCCAGATCCCGAACGGCACGCGCCCCGTCAGCCCGGCGGCAAAGGTGGACGCCGCCATCGCGCTGCCGCACGCATCGGTCAGCCCGACGCCGCGTTCATGCGTGCGGACGAACAGGTCGGCGCCGCGGACCTCGACGAACGACACGTTCGCGCGATCGACCAGCAGCTCGGGCCGCGCTTCGCACCAGGTGCCGAGCGCCACCAGCTCGGCCTCGTCGACGCGGTCGACGAACGTCACGAGGTGCGGGTTGGGCATCGCGACTGCGGTAAAGGCGCGCGCGCTGGGCAGGCCGGGGATGAAGGCATCGATTGCCGGCATCGCCATGCGCACGCCGACCGCCGCCGGATCGGTCGCCGCCGGCCCCGCACGCGTCTCGACACCGTAGACGCCGGGCAGGATGTCGGCGACATGCGCGACTTCGGCCCGCGACACCTTCAGCCGCACGCGCGCTATCTCGATCCCCAGTGCCTCGAACCCGGCGCGCGCGGTACAGCGCAGGCCGTTCAGGCACGTCTCCGCCTCGCTGCCGTCCGAATTGAACATCCGCATGCCGAAATCGGTGTCGGCATCGCCTGCGGTCAGCAACAGGATTCCGTCGCCCCCGACCGGCCCGTCACGGTTCGCCAGCGCGATCGCGACCCGCGCCCAGTCGGCATCGCTCAGATCGATCGCGCGCGCATCGATCAGCGGAAAGTCGTTGCCGCTGCCGTGGCATTTGGTGAAGGCGAAGCGCATGGGCGTGTCTCGTACTGCGGTAAGGGCCGGCCCAGCGTTGGACCGTTTCGACGCCCGCGGCAATGACGCCATGTCAGAGCGGTTCCCGATCGATCTGCATCATCGCGATTGTGTCAGGAAGGTAGCTGGCGAGGAACGGCGCGCGGCAGGGGCTGGTCTGCCCTGCAAGCGCCGCGACGACGTCCAGCGGCCTTCCTTACAAAACCCCTTCAGGGCGGGCCGATTTTGCCTCGTGGCGACGTCCCTCGTCAGTCACGGAGACAAAGCCCCGTTCCTGTCTCGCTCCTGGCCACAAGCCAGAATCGGCTCCGTCGCGATGGTGCAGAGCGGTCGGAAACCGCTTTGGATCGCCTGCAAGGGGAGGTGGCCGGCGACGCCGGTCGGCGGGGTGCCCGGGTCTCGATAGGCCGACCCCCCTCCGTCATCGCTACGCGATGCCCCCTCCCCTAGCAGGGGAGGATGGGGCCCACCGCTTTCCCGGATGACGCCGCCCGCATATCGCACTACCCTTTGTCTCCGTGGACGTCACCGCCCTCCTCGCCATCGCCCTGATCGCGATCGCCGCCGCCGGTTGGCAGCGGCTGCGGCGGCTGGAGGCGGAAGTGGCCGATCTGCGCGCGCGCCTCGACGGTGCGCCGCCCGAACCGACGCTGCGCCCCGACTATGCCGCGGACGTCGTCGCTTACGGGGCGGCGCCGCCTGAGCGTCGCAGGCCGGTGGTTGCCGTCCGCTCGACGGCACCGGACACCGCACCGCCGCCAGCCGACCCCGACTATTGGTCGCCGCCCCCCGAACCCGAACCCGCGACCGACCGCCCGACCTTCGAAAGCCTCGTCGGCGCCCGCCTGCCGATCTGGGTCGGCGGGGCGGCGCTGGTCGTCGCGGGCTTCTTCCTCGTGCGCTACTCGATCGACAGCGGGTTGCTCGGGCCGACCGTCCGCGTCGTGCTCGCCGGGCTGTTCTCGATCCTGCTGGTCGCCGGCGGCGAGCTGGCCGGGCGCCTGCCGGCGGTGCGCGACGACGCCCGCGTCGGCCAGGCGCTGACCGGGGCCGGCATCGCCAGCGCGTACGGCACGCTCTACATCGCGGTGGCGCAATATGCGCTGGTGGGACCGGTCGCGGGGTTCGCGCTGACCGTGGTCGTGACCGCGATCGCACTCGGCTTGTCGCTACGTCAGGGGCCGCCGACCGCGGTGATGGCGCTGATCGGCGGATTCGCCGCGCCGCTGGTCGCCGGCGTGTCGGAGGGGCAGTTGGGCGCGCTGCTCGGCTATCTCGGCGTGTTCATCGCCGCGCTGTTTGCGCTTGCGGCCTATCGCGGTTGGGCGTGGCTGGCGCTGGCCGCGATCGGGGCGGGATTCGCCTGGGCCAATTTGCTTGTCGTGCTGCTGTGGGGGACGCCTGTCGCGGGCGTCGCCGCCTTCGTCGTCGCGCTCGCCGTCGCCGGCACCATGGCCCTGCCGCGCACCGGTATCGCCAGCGCCTGGCTGCGCGCGCTGCCGCTGGTCGCGGGGCTCGTCCAGCTGATCCTGTTCGCGCCCTCGCTCGACTATGATGCGACAGCGTGGAGCTTCTATCTGGTCCTCGCCGCCGCGGCCGTTCTGTTGGCGTGGCGCGAAGCGGTGCTGATCCCCGCTGCCATCGCCGCCGCCGCGCTCGTCACCGTGCTGATCGCCGCCGGCCTGTCCGCGCCCGAACGTACCGCAACCCGGGTCGCGGCGATCGTCGCCACGCTGCTGTTCGGCGCAGGCGGCCTTGCCCTCTCGCGGCGGTCGTGGGGGTGGAGCGTCGTCGCGCTGCTGGGGATCGGCGCCCCGGTGCTCGCCAGCCATGCGCTGGCCGCCGACCTGCTGGCGGGTGCCGGCTGGACCGCCGTGGAGCTGGTGCTGGCGGCGGCGGCGATGCTGCTCGGCTGGCGTCACCGCGACCGTGTGGACCGGCGCGATGCGGGTCTGGTCGGCGGGACCGCGCTGGCCGCCGCCCTCGCCGCGACCGGCCTGGCCACACTGGCGGGAGAGCATTGGGCGCCGAGCGCGGTCGCGGTCGTGCTTGTCGCGCTCGGCGTCTGGGCGCAGCGGCTGGGGGACCGCGACCTCGTGCGCCTGCCGATCCTGCTGCTGGGCGCCATCGCCCTGCTCGCCGCCGGGCCGCTGGCGCAGTGGGGGCTGCTGCTCGCCCAAAGCCTGGTCGGCGAGGAGCTGACCTATCCCCTGCTGCCCCCGCTGAGCGACGTCTTGACGATGGTCGCGCTGCCGGCCCTCGCCGCCGCCGCGCTGTTCCGGCTGCCTACGATCTATGGTCCGCACCGGGCGAAGGTCGCAGCCGGCCTCGCGGTGGTGGCGACACTCGTCCTCTACAGCCTGGCCAGGCAGCCGCTCGCGATTGGCGACGCGTCGGACTTCGCGACCTGGGGCTTCCACGAGCGCGCCGCCATTACCCTGGCGCTGGCCGCTGCGGGGATCGCGCTCCACGTCCGGACCTCCCTGCACCGCACCGGGTCGGCCCTTCTCGCCCTCGCCATCGCGCGTTTCGTCTGGTTCGATCTGCTCCTGCTGAGCCCGCTTCTCACCCCCCAGAGCGTCGGCGCGATCCCTTTGCTCAACACCGCCGTCCTCCTTCCCGCGCTGCTCGCGCTCGCCGCCCGCACGATCGGGTGGCGCAAGGCGATGCTCGCGCTCACCCTGATCGCGGTCGTCTTCGCCGTACGCCAGGCAACGCACGGCACGCTGCTGACCGGCCCGATGGGCAGCGGCGAGAACTGGTTGTACTCCGCCGCCCTGCTCGGCCTCGCGATCGTCTGGCTGTGGCGCGGCCTCGCGACCCACGACCGCACCACCCGCATCGCCGCGCTCGCGCTGCTGACCGCCGCCACCGTCAAGGTCTTCCTGGTCGACGTCGCGGCCTTGGGCGGCCTGCTGCGCATCCTCAGCTTCCTCGGCCTCGGCCTTGCCCTCATCGGCATCGGCTGGACATACAACCGCGTAATCGCCCAACCCAAAACCGAACCGCCTCAACCCAGCCCGTAATGATCCGCCAGCCGGTCGAGCGCCAGGCCCAGCACCAGCTTGCCCGCCCGCGCCGGCCAGCCAAGCCCCTTCTCCGCCGCCGCCAGCCCTTCGTTCGCGCACACCACCCGCCACAGCACGTCGCCGAGGCCCGGCCCGACCGCGGCGGTCGCCGAATCGAACCGCCGCTTCGCCGCGATCTGCGCGAGCGTCGGGTCCAGCGCCTCGCCCCGTCCGCCCCGCGGGCTGGCGTCCCACCGCATCGTCACGATGGGCCCGAGCGATGCCGTCTCGAAATCCGCACGCAACCGCTCCCCGGCCTCATACTGCCGCGCATCGACATGCCCGCGCGACTTCAGCCACGTCAGCGGCGACTCGCGAAGGTTCACCGTAACCCTCCGACCGACCCGTACCGCCGCGTCCGCCTGCACCCGCCCGTCCGCAAAGCTCCGTTCGACCAGTTCCCGCATGCTCGCCTCCATCCGATTCGCAAAACGGGTTGCCACAGACGCATGTTTGTAGGAAAGTGATTTTACCAGATCGGTTATTTAAGGATCGTTTATGATCACCGCTATCCGCGAAGTCCGTCGAGCCAAGGGCATGACGCTGGACGACGTTGCTCGCGCCTGCGTGCCGCCGACGACCGCGCAGACGATCGGCCGGCTGGAAACGGGCACACGCACCGTGTCGGTCGGCTGGCTGAACCGCATCGCCGCCGCGCTGGGCGTAACGGCCAGCGATCTCGTCACGCTGCCCGACCGCGCGCAAGTCGCCGTCGCCGCGCTGCTCGGCCCCGATGGCGCCACCGCGCCGAAGAAGCCCGCGACCGTCGCCGCCCCTGTCCCGGCCGGATCTATGGTCGCGGTCCGCGTCACCGGCGCGGTCGGCGACTACCGCACCGGCGACGAGATCTGGTGCGACCGCCTTGCCCCGGAAGCGTTCGCCCGCGCGCTCAACCGCGACGTGCTGGTGCCCCGCCCGGCCGGACGCTACCTGTTCGCCCGGCTGATCGGGCGCGAAGACGGCAAGCTCCACCTGCTGCCGCTCGGCCCCGGCTCACGTCAACAGGTGGTCAGCGATCCCGCGTGGATCGCGGCTGCCGTCACTCTGGTTCGCAAACTCTGATGCGTGTCCCTCTTCCCTTAGGGTCAGGATCCATTGATATGAGCGTCGCGATCTGATTCAGGCTCTGCGATGAGACTGGGAAGAGCGATCTGTTTTGGCTGACGGACGAGCAGATGAAGCGTCTGCGACCGTTCTTTCCCAAGAGCCACGGTAAGCCACGCGTGGACGATCGTCGGGTGCTGAGCAGTATCGTGTTCGTCAAACGCAACGGGCTGCGCTGGCGAGATGCACCCAAGGACTACGGCCCACACAAGACGTTGTATAACCGTTTGAAGCGCTGGGGTGAGGCAGGCGTGTTCATGCGGTTGATGGAGGGTTTGGCTGCGGCAGACGCGGAGCCAAAGACAGTCATGATCGACGAGATGTATCTGAAGGTGCACCGCACGGCATCGAGCCTGCGGGTTAAAAAGAGGATCTCGGCCGCCTCATCGGGCGCACGAAAGGCGGCATGAATACCAAGCTTCATGCGGTCGCCGACGCGAACGGACGCCCGCTGAGCTTCTTCATGACCGCAGGCCAGGTCAGCGACTACACCGGTGCGGCAGCGCTGCTCGATGACATGCCCAAGGCACAGTGGCTGCTCGGCGACAGCGGCTCTGACGCCGACTGGTTCAGGGACGCTCTTGAGGCCAAAGGCCTCCAGCCCTGCATGCTGGGCCGCAGGTCGCGCAACGAGCCGGTCCGGTACGACAAGCGCTGCTACCGACGACGCAGCCGCACCGAGATGATGTTCGACCGCCTCAAAGATTGGCGCCGGGTCGCAACCCGCTACGATCGCTGCCCCACCGCCTTCTTCTCAGCCATCGCGCTCGCGGCCACCATCATCTTCTGGCTGTGATCAACGAGTCCTGACCCTAGGCGCGATTGCCGCTCCGGCGCCAGACCCCGGCGAGCACCCGTCCGATCGCGGCGGGCAGTCCGGGGCGTAGCAGCAGCCAGTCGCGGATTGCGGGGCCTTCATCGGCGCCGATCGTCGCCTTGTACCCGCCATCGCCCGCGCCCCAATCGACCGTCGTGATGCCATCGTCGGCGGCACGGATCAGGTTGCGGTAATAGAGCAGCTTGCCCGGCGAATGCTTGCCCGCCCATGTCGCATAGCTGTTGGCGATGGCGTATTTGCGTGCGCCGACGTTGATGTCGAACGAGAAGGCGACCGGCCGGTGATCGACCCGCAGCACCGCCGCCCACATCATCTGCGCGAGCACCGGGTCGTCCGCCGCGGCGCGCCAGAAAGCGCCGTGGCCGGTCTTCAGGAATTTCGCATCACGGCCATCGGTATCGCTGTCGATCCAGCTCGCGCGTTCGACATCGGCCAACGCGTCGAACAGCTTGGGCGTCCAGTCCTCGCCGCTGTGGAAGTCCCAGTCGATTCGGCCGTAGGCGCCGAGGTGCTTTTCGTGAAAGCGGTTCTTCTTCAGCGTCGACGTGCGCGGCCACGGTCCTGCTGCACGAGCGGCGACGATATCGAGCAGGTGACTGGTCGCAATATAGCGTGGGAGTGCCGCCCAACCGGCCGCGCCAGCGGCGGCGATCAGCGTCATGGCGGCGGCGTCGTCGTCATAGACCGGCCCGATCCTGAGCGCATTTGCCTGGATCGCGATCTCGTCGAGCGCCAGCGCATACACGCTCGCCGGCGTCGCCTCGCGAACCGGAAAACTGCGAAACGGCCAATAGGCGCCAGCGATCTGAACGAGCTTGAGCGGACGTGGCCCGGCCGCCGTGATGGGCAACGCCAGCAGGGGCGCACCGTCCCGCTCCACCAGGATCGTCCGCGGGTCGCCGCCATAGCTTTCGACCGCGGCGCGGAACCATTGGCGGCGCAGGAAGCGGTGCGTCTCCGCCGCCCGCTCCGCCACCCGGTCGATCGCCCGAGGCAGCCCAGCCTCCGTCCGCGCGCTGCAGACGGGCGACAGACGCGTGAACGCAGCGTTCGGCACGGGCTTAGTCATCGCAGATTCCCTAAGCGGCGAACGGTTACCAAGGTGTAAGGCACGACGGACGTTGCCCGAATTCTTTGCTTCACCTAGGTTTGCGGACATGACCTTCGCCCCCGGCCTGTCGACCGTCGCCGCGACCATCCAGACCGCGATCGCGCCCGTGTTCCTGCTGGCCGGCATCGGCGCGATCCTGAACGTGCTGGCCGGTCGGCTGGCGCGGATCATCGACCGCACCCGCGCGCTGGAGGCGCTGCACCCGCGCTCGACCGGCCCCGAGCATGACCGCCACGTCTGGGAACTGCGCATCCTCGACCGGCGGATCGGCGTTATCAGCGCCGCGATCAGCCTATGCGTGGCAAGCGCGGTCGCCGTCTGCGTGGTCGTCGCTCTGCTGTTCGTCGCGCGGATCGTCAATCTGCACATCGGCCAGGCGGTTGCGCTGCTATTCATCGGCACGATGATCCTGCTGACGCTGGGTCTGCTGATGTTCCTGATCGAGGTCCACATCTCGCTGAAGGCGATCCACGTCCGCGCCGAACTGCTCGAACGCGAGCGCCGGTGAACGCAGCCGCAGAAAAGCGCGCGTTGCAGATTGCGGTCGCGCTGGTCCTGATCCTGCCGTTCACCGCCGCGATCGCCGGCGTGGTCGGCGGGCCGACGTTTCTGGGGCGGCCGCCGGTCGTTACAACCGACCTCGACAGCCATTTTCGCTATGTGTCGGGCATCTTCCTGGCGATGCTGCTCGCCTATGCCAGTTGCATCCCCGGCATCGAGCGCAAGACCGAACGCCTGCGACTGCTTGGCTTTCTGACCGTCGTCGGCGGGCTGGCGCGGGCATGGTCTCTCGTGAGCGTCGGTGTGCCATCGATCGGGCACCAGATCGGACTGGTCATCGAACTGGGCATCGCGCCTGCGATCCTATTGTGGCAGGCGCGGGTGGCACGCCGGTTCGAGGGCAAGGCGCGGGAAGCCGGGGTCGGCGCGAGCCGTTAACTCCCGCGGACCGCCCGCGCAGGTGGGAGCATGGGAGGATTTGCAGATGCTGCTCTACGCCACGACGATGCCCTCCCCGGTCGGCACGCTGACGCTGGTTGCGAGCGACGCCGGCCTGACCGCCGTGCTGTGGGAAGACGACCGCCCCGGCCGCGTAATGCTGGACGCGACGCAGGCGAAGCCCGATCACCCGATCCTCGCCGCCGCAACCCGCCAGCTCACCGACTATTTCGCCGGCACCCGCGCGAGCTTCGACCTCCCGCTCGATCCCCGCGGCACGCCGTTCCAGCGTCGGGTCTGGGCGGCGCTCGACACCATCCCCTATGGCGAGACGCGCAGCTACGCCCAGATTGCGGCGCAGATCGGCCGCCCGACCGCCGCCCGCGCCGTCGGTGCCGCCAACGGCCGCAACCCGGTGTCGATCGTCACCCCCTGCCACCGCGTCGTCGGCACCAACGGCGCGCTCACCGGCTTCGCCGGCGGATTATCAGCGAAGGATTACCTTCTGACGCTGGAGCGCGGGGCGACTGCGCCGTCCATGCCCGGGCCCGGGTCGGCGCTCGGCAGGTAGCGCGGCGCCTGCCGCGCCTGCGCCCGCGTCTCAAAGGCATAGCCGGCCGCGAGCAACGTCTGCTCGCTCCACGCCGGCCCGATAAAGCTCAAGCCCACCGGCAGCGAGCGGATGAGGCCCATCGGCACCGTCAGGTGCGGATAGCCCGACACCGCGGGCAGTTGGCTGGCGCTGGCGTCGCTCGACTGGTCGCCGTGAACCGGATCGCTGGGCCACGCTGCGCCATAGCTGGGCGTGACCAGGATCCGCGCGTCGGCGGCCTTCAGCATCGTGTCGATCGCGCCCGCCGCCATCGCCTGCGACTTTCCCCGCGCCGCGCGATACTCAGGATCGGCCAGCCCCTTGGTCTTCGCCGCCGCCAGGAACGTCTCCTGCGCGAAATACGGCATCTCCAGATCCGGGTTCGCGTCATTGAATGCGATGACCTGATCGAGCGTCCGCGTCCTGACCGCAGCCGGCGTCGTCGCCAGATAGGCGTCGAGGTCGGCCTTCAGCTCGGTATAGAGCACCAGCCCTTCGGCCTCGCCCAAGCCCGGCGTCGGCGGACGCTGGACGTCGACCAGGGTCGCACCCGCCGCGGTCAGCACTGCCATTGCCGCCTCGAACCGAGCTTTCAGGTCGGGTGCCATGTCGGGCCGCAGCACCGCAACGCGCACGCCCTTCAATGCGCCTTCGGACAGGCCGGCGGCATAATCGCGGCGGTTGCTGTCGGCATCGTTGGTCGCGGTGTCGGCGGCGTCGCTGCCGATCATCGCGGTATAGAGCATCGCGGCGTCACGCACGCTGCGCGCCATCGGCCCCGGCGTATCCTGGCTGTGGCTGATTGGCACGACATGCGTCCGGCTGACCGCGCCGACCGTCGGCTTCAATCCGACCAGACCGTTGATCGCCGAGGGGCAGACGACCGAGCCGTCCGTTTCCGTCCCCACCGCCGCCGCGGCGAAGCTTGCCGCCACCGCCGCGCCCGACCCGCTCGACGATCCGCACGCCGTCCGGTCGAGCGCATAGGGGTTGCGCACCAGCCCACCGACCGCGCTCCACCCGCTCATGGAGCGGGTCGAGCGGATATTGGCCCATTCGCTGAGGTTCGCCTTGCCCAGGATGACGGCACCCGCCGCCCGCAACCGCGCGACGACCGGCGCGTCGCGGCGGGTGACATTGTCCTTCAGCGCCAGGCTGCCCGCGGTCGTCGGCATCGGGTCCAGCGTCTCGATATTGTCCTTGATCAGGATCGGCACGCCGTCGAGCGGCCCCAACCGCCGCTTCGCCTTCGCGCGTGCGTCCGCAGCCCGGGCCTGCGCCAGCGCGTCGGGATTGACCGCAATGACGCTGCGCAGCGTGGGCCCCTTGCGATCCATCGCCCCGATTCGCCCGAAGTACGCCCGCGTCGCCGCCTCCGATGTCATGCGCCCGCTCGCGATTCGGGCAGATAGGTCCGACAGCGGCATCTCGACCACCGCCGACGCGCCCGTCTGGGCTTGCACCGCAACCGGTGCCACCACCATCGCCAAGCCGATCAGCGCCGCCCGCATATCCATGTCTCCCCTATACATGGGCAGACGCTATGCCGCTCGGCAGCGCACCACAATCGGTAGCTGTGCACATGTGATCCACAGTAAAATTTTTTTCGTTTCGCCCTTCGACTCTTGCGTTTCCAGAAGGTGAGGAAAGTCCACGCGTCGCGCGTGTCACGGTCCGCCACGTGAGTCATTTAAGCGACGAACCGTTGCGCAAAATTCGCGCTCGCCGTCTTGCCTTGCAACGCAATTAGCCACAATCTGTTGTGGTTGTGTCAGGGGGCTGACCCTAGCCTTGGTAATTTCGCCGCGTTGCCCTATATCGCGCGGAAGCCAGCTTTCGTCCCTTGGCACCAAAATGGTCCGGTTTTGTTCCAGGCCATCGAATGATAGAAGACCGGCACGACGAGTCGTTTCCGGCCATGAGAATAAGGGACGGCGCGATGGATTTCAGAGACACTGCGGAGAGCGATGTGACGGACGCGACGACCATCGAAACCCTGGCCGAGACGGCCGCGCCGACCACCGCGACGGATCGCGATTCGCGCCACATCGCGACACCCTATCCGGTCGAAGTCGATCACAGCCGCGACGCGCTGCTGACGGAGTTCGGCAAGGAGACGCTGCGCGACCGCTATCTGCTGCCGGGTGAGAACTTCCAAGACCTGTTCGTCCGCGTGGCATCGGCCTACGCCGACGACGCGGCGCATGCCCAGCGCATTTACGATTACATCAGCCGCCTGTGGTTCATGCCGGCGACGCCCGTGCTGTCGAACGGCGGCACCGGCCGCGGCCTGCCGATCAGTTGCTTCCTCAATTCGGTGCCCGACAGCCTCAACGGCATCGTCGACACCTGGAACGAGAATGTCTGGCTCGC
>CAJYOI010000050.1 GCA_913776045.1 uncultured Sphingomonas sp. | reverse complement strand
GTTGCGACATCGAATTTGCCACAACTGTCAAGCCAACTCCCGTCAAACCAACCGCCACCGCCTCGGCTACACGTCATACCAACGCCAGACCTCCTTTCGCAGAGGTCTCGCCTTCGCGGGGATGACGACAACACGAGACGATGGCTGTTCGGCGCCCAAAACATCACCGTCTCCTGTTCTTCATTGCACCAATCCGCGGATTGTGGTCGGACACCCACGCGCGGGATGCGAAGGGGCGTAAGTGGCGAGCGATCCGGTCATGGCGAGCAGGTACGACGCCGGCGCGGTCGCGGCCGGGTGGCTGACCGACTATTGCGGCGACCGGCCGAAGGGCGACGTGCTCTGCACCGCGCGTGGGTCCGACCAGGCGGCGTGGCTGATCGCGCTGGAGGAACTGGCCGGCATCGGCAGCGGCGCCCTGGATGAGACGCGCGAGCGGGTGCAGCGTCACGCCAGCGACATCGGCACGGGCTTTCGCGTCGCCGGCGAAGTCGCCGAACGCCCCTGGCCGCTGTCGCCCGTCCCGCTGCTGATCGGCCGCGACGAATGGGCGAAGATCGCGCGCGGCGTGACGCAGCGCGCCGACCTGCTGGAAACGATCGTCGCCGACATCTACGGCCCCGGACGTCTCGTCGCGCAGGGGCATCTGCCCGCCGCGATCGTGACCGGCAGCCCGCATTTCCTGCGCCCGATGGTCGGCCTGACCCCACCGGGGGGGCGTCATCTCCACTTCTACGCCGTCGATCTGTGCCGCGGGCCTGCGGGCGACTGGCGCGTGCTCGCCGACCATGTCCGCGCTCCCGTCGGGGCGGGCTATGCGCTGGAAAACCGGCTAGCGGTCGCGCGGACGCTGGGGGGCTTGCAGTCGCGGCTCAACATCGAACGCCACGCGCCGTTCTTCGCCGCGTTTCGCGAAGGACTGGCGGCGATGTGCCGCCGCGCCGACCCGCGCATCGGCCTGCTGACGCCGGGGCGGTTCAGCCCGAGCTATGCCGAACAGGCGCATCTGGCGCGCTATCTCGGTTTCCTGCTGGTCGAGGGCGCGGATCTTGCGGTGCGCGAGGACCAGCTCTACGTCCGGACCATCGCGGGACTGAAGCGGATCGACGCGCTGTGGCGCCGGGTCGATCCGCGGCTGCTCGACCCGCTGGCGTTCGATTCGACCTCGCGGATCGGTGTCGCCGGCCTCATCGACGCGATGGCGACCGGCAATGTCGTGCTGTCGTCCGCGCCCGGATCGGGCGTAGTCGAAAGCGCGGCGATGAATGCGTTCCTGCCGCAGCTGGCGACGCGACTGACCGGCGCCAGCCTGATCCTGCCCAATGTCGCGACCTGGTGGTGCGGCGGTGCCGCCCAAGCGGCCGAGGTGCGCGACAACCTCGACCGCATGGTCATCGCGCCTGCGTTCGACACCGTGCCGCTCGGTCTGCCCGGCGGCCGCCCGACGCTGGGCAGCGACCTCGACGCCGGTGCCCGCGCGCTGCTGCTCGCCGATCTCGACCGCCGCCCGCACGACTATGTCGGACAGGAGGTCGTGCGCCTGTCGACCATGCCGGTCGTCGCCGACGACGCGCTCGCCCCGCGACCCTTCACCCTGCGCGTCTTCGCCGCCCGCGATGCGTCGGGCCGATGGACCGTGCTGCCCGGCGGTTTCGCCCGCATCGGCGAGCATCCGGACGAGCGCGCGGCGATCATGGGCGAGGGCAATTGGTCGGCCGACGTCTGCATCCACGGCCCCGAGCCGGTCGCCAACGTCTCGCTGCTGCCCCCGGCCGATACCGTCCATCTGCGGCGCAATCCGGGCACGTTGCCCAGCCGCGTCGCCGACAATTTGTTCTGGCTGGGCCGCTATCTGGAACGGGGCGAGGCGCTGCTCGGCGCGATCCGCGTGCTGCTCGGCCATTCGATCGGCGCGGATACCGGTGCGGCGCTGTCGCCGGAGACGGTGTGGCGCCTGGTCGGCCTGATCACCGCGGCCGGCGCCGCGCCGCCGCCCGAGGACATCGCCCGCCCCGACCTGGTCCGCTTCGCCCGCACTGCGCTGGAGGCGGAGGAGGGGTACAGCGTCCGCATGGTCAACCGCCAGGCGCGGGGCATCGGGGAAGGATCGCGCGACCGGCTGTCGGCGGACATGATCCGCCTGCTCGATGCACCGCACCCGACGCGCGGCCACCTGCTCGACCGTGCCGGCTCGCTCCAGCGTCGCTATGCCGCGCTCGCCGGGTTGTCGGCCGAGCATATGGGGCGCAGCGACGGCTGGCGCTTCCACGATCTCGGTCGCCGGATCGAACGCGCGTCGACTGTCGCAGCGGCGGTGCGCGCGTTGGGGGGCGCGCAGGCGAGTGCCGACGACCTCTCGACCCTGCTCGACCTCGCCAACAGCCAGATCAGCTACCGCCAGCGCTATCTGACCGGAATCGCTCGCGTGCCGGTGCTCGATCTCGTCGCGCTCGATCCCGGCAATCCCCGCGGCATCGCCTATCAGGTCGACGCGATCGCCGATCACCTGCGCCGCCTGCCGGTGCTCGATGACGATGGTCTGGCCGAACCGCAGCAGGCGCTGGCGACCGCGCTGATCGCGCGTGTCTCGACGCTGCGCGCGGTCGACATCGATGAGGATGCGATGACCGACATCGACAACCGCCTGTTCGCGCTGTCGAGCGCGATCGCGCGGCGCTATTTCCTGCAGGGGGCCGAGCCGCTGCGCGCCGCCGGGCTGACGCTGGCATGATGCGCTATGCCATCAAGCATATCACGCGGTTCGATTACGCCGCGCCGGTCGGCTTTGCGCGCTGCAACCTGCGGCTGAAGCCGATCCTGTGGTCGGGGCAGACGTTGGTCGACTACGACCTGACGATCGAACCCGGCGGGCGGACCCATCCGGCGCGCGCCGAGGCGGGTCTCGCCAACGTCACCCGGCTGGTCGTCGAAAGCCCGGCCAAGTCGCTGACCATCACCAGCAGCGCGACCGTCGTCGTCGACCGGCCGATCCCGGTGCCGTCACCGTACGATCCGACGCTGCGCGAGATCGCCGCACGCGCCCGTGCCAGCCGCGACATGGGTGCCGCCAGCCCCGCGGCCTATCTGTTCTCCAGTCCCCGCATCCCGCTCGACCCCGTCATCCGCGACTGGTGCGCGGCCGACCTCGATCCTGACCGCGGCGCGCTGGAGGCGGGCATCGCGCTTGCGCGGCGCATCCAGACCGAATTCGCCTTCGATCCCGCCGCGACCTTGGTCGACACGCCGCCGCGCGAGGCGTTCGATGCCCGCGGCGGGGTGTGCCAGGACTTCGCGCAGATCATGATCACCGGCCTGCGCGCCGCCGGGCTGCCGGCGGCCTATTGCTCGGGCTATCTGCGCACGCTCCCGCCGCCGGGGCAGGAGCGGCTGGTCGGTGCGGATGCGACCCACGCCTGGGTCCTGCTGTGGTGCGGGCCTGTTCACGGCTGGGTCGGGGTCGATCCGACCAACGGCATCTGGATGGCGGAGGATCACGTCGTCATGGCGATCGGTCGCGACTATGCCGACATCGCGCCGATCGATGGTGTGGTCCTGGGGTCGGGCGCGCAGAAGATGCATGTTTCGGTCGATGTGGAGCCGCTCTCGGACCTCTAGGCTGTGGGCCCACACCCGTTCGTGCTGAGCTTGTCGAAACACCGTACGTCGTGCCGCAAACGATTAGCGAGCCTATCGCAGAACGGTGCTTCGACAGGCTCAGCACGAACGGAGGAGGGGACGGTCTATCGCCAGCCGGCGTCGACGAAGTAGTCGTGGCCCGTAATCATCCTCGCTTCATCCGACGCAAGGAACAAGGCCAAAGCCGCCACGTCGGCCGGCTGGATCCGCCCATCCAGACACTGGGCCGCGACGATCTCCGCTTCGCCTTCCGGCGTGTACCATTTCTTCTGCCGCGGGGTTTGGACGTTGCCCGGTACGATCGTGTTCACCCTTATGCCATGCCGCCCGAGGTCCCGCGCCAGCGCGCGCGTCATGCCTTCGATCGCCGCCTTGGCGGTCTGGTAGAGTACCAGTTCGGCCAGCCCGAGGTGCCAGCTGATCGACCCCAGGTTCAGGATCACGCCACGCCCCTGCGCCTTCATCCCCGGTACGACGGCCTGTGCCGCAAAGAACTTGTGGCGCAGATTCACCGCGATCCGCTCTTCCCAATAGTCGGGCGTCACGTCGTCGATCGTGTGGCGGTCGTCGTTCGCGGCATTGTTGACCAGCACGTCGACGGGCCCGATCGCGGCGAAGGTCGCCTGGAGCGCTGCCGTGTCGGTCAGGTCGCAGTGGTGAAAGGTTGCGCCTGTCCGCTCAGCGACCGCGCTGCCGTCCGCGACGTCGAAGAAGTCGACCCGGGCCCCTTGTCCCGCGAACGCCGCGACGAACTCCTCGCCGATCCCCGACGCACCGCCGGTTACGATCACGCGGCGGCCGTTCAGGCTGGGATAGCTCGCCCCGCTCATGCCAGCAGCCCCCGCTTGGCGAGATTGGTCATCAGCGCCCCGATCCCCACGTCCCAGCGCGGCGCGTCGGGGCAATGCACGACGCGGTTCACCAGCCGCCCCAGCCGCGGGTTGGCGATCGTCACGACGTCACCCGGCTTGTGCGTGAAGCCGCGGCCCGGCACATCGCGATCCTCGGTCGGCGCGAACAGCGTCCCGCAAAACAGTGCGAAGCCGTCGGGATAGTCATGCTGGCTGAGCGCCTGCCGCGCGAGTTCGGCGGGGTCGCGGCTGATCTGGTCCATCGAATTGACGCCGTTGAGCGTGTACCCTTCCGGCCCGTCGATCCGGAGCGTGATCCGCGCCGCGCGCACGTCGTCGAGCGTATAGCCGGCATCGAACAGGCGGATGAACGGCCCAACCGCGGTCGCGGCGCGATTGTCCTTCGCCTTGCCGAGCAACAGCGCCGATCGCCCCTCGAAATCGCGCAGGTTGACGTCGTTGCCCAAAGTCGCGCCGACTATCTCGCCGCCGGGCGCGACGATCAGCACGACTTCGGGCTCCGGGTTGTTCCACGCCGAATCGTCGCGCACGCCGATGTCCGCACCCGCGCCGACCGATGACAGCGGCGGGCCCTTCGTGAAGATTTCCGCATCCGGGCCGATCGCGACCTCCAGATATTGCGACCACAGCCCATCCTCGATCAGCGCGGCCTTCAGCGCCGCGGCTTCGTCCGACCCCGGCACGACCGATCGCAGCGATCCGCCGATCCGCCCTTCAAGCGTCGCGCGAACGCCCGCCGCCGCGGTCGCGTCACCGCGCGCGGCTTCCTCGATCACGCGCTCCAGCGCCGAATTGGCGAAGGTAACGCCCGCCGCCTTGATGCACTGCAGGTCGATCGGGCTGAGCAGTGTTCCGTCGATCGTATCGAGCGCGCCGATGTCCGTGCCGCCATCGAACCGCCCGCCGGCGATCAGCTGTGCGACGGTCGGCGCGATCCGGCTCATGTCATGCGCGATGCCGCCGCGGACGACGATCGGCGTCGGCCCGTCGCCACGGTCGATCCGCCCGATCGACAGCGCGTCGCGCCAGTCGTCGGGCAACAGGGTGGCGTCGATCGGTATCGTCCTCTCCGCAGGCGTGGTAGCGCTAACAAATGCGGCGCCTCCAGCCTGGCGTCAAGGTCGGGCGATACGCGCCGCCAGCCAGCGTGCCGCGACGTCGGGCGTCTGTTTGTCCGTGTCGCGATCGACCAGATAATTCGCCTCCCGCATTGCCGCGACGGGGATCGCGTTCAGCAGCGGGCGCAGCGCTTCGGCGAATTTCGCGTCGTTCGCCCGCTTCGGCGCCAGTAGCAGGATCGCGTCATAGCGCGGAATGGCACCTTTCGTGTCGCGGAGCACCGTCAGCGTGTCCGCGGCGATCCGGCCGTCGGAGGAGAAGGCGGAAATCACGTCGGCCTGGTCGGTCGCCAGCGCCTGATACATGAAGCTCGGCGCATATGCCCGTGTGCTCGCGAACCGCATCGGATAGGCACGCCGCACCGCCGCCCATTCGGGACGGTCGAGGAATTCGAGGTCGCTCGCCAGCCGCAATCGCGGCGACGCGCGGGCCAGGTCGTCGAGCGTCGCGATGCCCGCCGCCCGCGCGGCGTCTCCGCGCATCGCGAAGGCATAGGCATTCTCGAACCCCAGCGGCCCCAGCAACGTCACGCCCCCGGTCGCCTGTGCCCAGCGCGCGATTTCGGGCAGCATCTGCGCGGCGGGCGGGGCCGTGTCGCGCTTCATCTCGCTCGCCCAGATCGTGCCGGCATAGTCGACATAGACGTCGATCGCCCCCGTCTTCAGCGCGCCGTAGGCGACCGCCGACCCCAGTCCTTCGCGGTACGCGACGTCATAGCCCGCCGCCTGCAACCGTGCGCCGATCAGCCGGGCGAGGATGAACTGCTCCGAGAAATTCTTGGCGCCGACCACCACGGTCGGCCGCGTGGGTGCAAGGCGGGGGAGGGCGGCGAGCCCGGCGCCAACGACCAACAGCGCGAGGGCACCCGCCCACAGCCATCGCCGTCGCATCGCGACGCCACGCTCGGCGAGCCCGAGCAGCGCATCGACCGCCAGCGCCAGTCCTGCCGACGCGACACAGCCGGCCAGCACCAGCGTCCAGTTCTGCGTTTGCAGACCCGAGAAGATCAGGTCGCCCAGACTCGGTTGCCCGACCGTCGTCGCCAGCGTCGCCGCGCCGATCGTCCAGACGGCCGCCGTGCGGATACCGGCCATCAGGACGGGCAGGACCAGCGGCGCTTCGACCCACAGCAATTTCTGCCGCGCGGTCATGCCGACCCCGTCCGCCGCCTCGATCACCGCGGGATCGATACCGGCCAGCCCGGTCACCCCGTTCCGCAGGATTGGCAACAGCGCATAGAGCGACAGCGCGAGCAGCGAGGGGAGGAAGCCGAGCGGCGGCAGGTCGAGCCAGAGCAGCAACGGAAAGAACAGCGCGAGCAGCGCCAGCGCGGGGATCGTCTGGACGAGGCTGGCGAACCCCAGCGCAACGCGCGCGACGGCCGGACTGCGGGCAGTGAGCAGGATCGTCGGGAGTGCCAGCACGAGGCCGAGCAACAGCGCGGCGAACGACAGCAGCAGGTGACCGGCCAACAGATCGGGCACGCGGGCGAAGGCAGCCGTCATGCGCTCAGCCCTTCGAGCGCACGGATCTGGCGGCGCGGCACATCGACCAGTGCCTGTGCCTCTGCACCGCCTTCACCGGCGATCAAGGCCGCGGGCGTCGCATCCGCCACGATCCGGCCGTCGGCCATCACGAGCACGCGGGTCGCGAGCAGCAGGGCTTCGGCCATGTCGTGCGTCACCATCAGCGTGGTCAGCCCCAGCCGGTCGTGCAGCCCCCGGACAGCGCGGCCCAGCGTATCGCGCGTCATCGGGTCGAGCGCGCCGAACGGCTCGTCCATCAGCAGCAGCTTCGCCTCGGCCGCCAGCGCGCGGGCGACCCCGACCCGCTGGCGCTGCCCGCCCGACAGCGCGTCGGGGCGGCGGCGGCCGACCTCACGGGGCAGATCGACCAGATCGAGCAATTTGCTCACCCGCGCCGGATCGCTCCGCCCGGCGAGACGCAGCGGAATCGCGATATTCTCGGCGACTGTCAGATGCGGGAACAGCCCGACGCCCTGGAAGACATAGCCTATGCGCCGCCGCAGCAGATGCGCCGGTTCAGCCTCGACCGGGCGGCTGTCGATCAGCACCCGGCCGGCGGTCGGCGCGACCAGCCGGTTGACGGTCTTCAGCAACGTCGACTTGCCCGACCCCGACCGGCCGACCAGCGCGACGAAGCTGCCGGGCGTGATGTCGAGCGTGACCGCATCGACCGCGACCGTCCCGCCGGGGTAGGCGACGGTCACGCCGTCGAAGGTAATGGCACTGGGCATCCGCGGCAGAGTGCGCGATGCTGGGCGCGAAGGCAAAGGGAGAGGTGGCATGCAGGCGATCTTCATCACCGGCGGGGCGTCGGGCATCGGCCAGGCGATCGCCAAACGCTTCGCGGCCGAGGGCTGGCGGATCGGCCTGGCCGACGTCGATGCGGCAGGCCTTTCGGCGACTGCGGCAATGCTGCCGGCGGGTGCGGACACCTATGTCATGGACGTCCGCGACCGCGACGCCTGGGCGGCAGCGCTCGACGATTTCACGGCCAAGGCCGGGCGGCTCGACGTGCTGGCGAACAACGCCGGCGTTCCGCTGGGCGGCCCTCTGGCGGAGGCGCCGTTCGACGAGATCGACCGGACGGTCGCGATCAACCTGACCGGCGTCCTCAACGGCGCACGGATCGGCCATGCCTATCTGAAGCGCACGCCGGGATCGTGCCTGCTCAATACCGCATCGGCCTCGGCGATCTACGGTTCGGCGGGTCTGGCCACCTATTCCGCGACTAAATTCGGCGTGCGCGCGCTGACCGAAGCGCTGGACGGTGAATGGGCCGCCGACGGCATTCGTGTGCGGGGGCTGGTGCCGGCGTTCATCGATACGCCGCTGCTGGCGCATCCGACGTCCGGATCGAACCGATCGATCCGCGAGACGGTGACGGGGGCAGGGCTGGAACTGTCGCCGGTCGAGGACGTGGCGGAGGCGGCTTGGGCGGCCGTCCATGGCGATGCGCTGTTCGTCTATGTGGGCAAGACCGCGCACCGGCTGCGGTTCGCGGCGCGGTGGATGCCGGGACGGTTGAGGAAGATGATGCGGCGCGGGCAGAGCGGGCGGCGAGCGGTCAGCGATAGCTGATCGCCGACTCGCCACGGCGGGCAGCGGGGTCGCGAAGCGATCCCGTCTGACGGCGTAGCGGCAGATGCAGGCGGCGCGGGCGATTTTCCGCCGTGCTTCCGGCTGCGCGGGAGCACGCGGAGGCGGTTGCACTGCTTCGCAACCTTCGCAACCAAACACCTTACGACCCCGTGCCGCGGCGAAGGCCGGGGCCCAGTCGTCACGAAGGAACGAACGAACGCGCCGGCCGCGTGCCGGCGTGCACCTGGGCCCCGGCCTCCGCCGGGGCACGGCGGGTTGCAATGTTGGATTTCGTTTGCTTCGCTGGGGCTTGGACGGGGCAGCCCCGCTCACGCTCTTTGATATCCCAGATTAGCGACGGAAATTGCTGCGACGGCCACGTCACACAGGCCGAAGAGGTCAGCGGCCCACGCGAAAACGCGCTTTTGGCGTGAACTTCGTGAACTTGGCCGGGTATCCGGTGCTCTGGCGAAGGCCGAAGCATTGGCGGGCGTGAGGCTGTCGACGGCCGAGGCACCGGCCTGCGCCGGAGCACGGTGGACGCAAGGATGATTGGCCCCGGCATGGGCAAAGCCCATGCCGTCGGTCGGCACCTTTCGGGCGCCGCCGGCCGGCCGGGCTGGCGGCGTCGGCGCTGCCGACGCCGGTCGCAGCCGTTACTCGGCTGCGACTCCAGCCCGGCTGAACATATCCCCGCCTTGATCGCCCGCGTCCTCGTTCGCCGCCGGCACCGACGCCTTCGCCTTCTGGCGCTTGTCGAAGCTCGACCAGACGTCGTTCCACTGGCCGCGCGTCGCGCCCTTTGAATATTCGGTCGCGCGCTGTTCGAAGAAGTTCGCATGCTCCACGCCGTTCAGCAGCGGGGCGAGCCAGGGCAGCGGGTGTTCCTTGATCATGTACATCGGCTTCAGGCCCAGCTGGCCCAATCGCCAGTCGGCGATATAGCGGATGTAGCGCTTGATCTCCTCGGCGGTCATGCCGTTCACCGGCCCCGCTTCGAACGCCAGATCGATGAAGGCGTCCTCCAGGTCGACCGTCGTGTGACACATGTCGCGAATGTCCTTCTTGACCGACGCGGTCAGGCAGTCGCGCTCCTTCACGAAGGTGTGGAACAGCTTGATGATACCCTCGCAGTGCAGGCTCTCGTCGCGCACCGACCAGCTGACGATCTGGCCCATGCCCTTCATCTTGTTGAAGCGCGGGAAGTTCATCAGCATCGCAAACGACGCGAACAGCTGGAGCCCTTCGGTGAAGCCGCCGAACATGGCGAGCGTCTTGGCGATATCCTCGTCGGTATCGACGCCGAAGTTCTGCAGATAGTCGTGCTTGTCCTTCATCTCGGCATATTCGAGGAACATGCCGTACTCGCTCTCGGGCATGCCGATCGTGTCGAGCAGGTGGCTGTATGCCGCGATGTGCACCGTCTCCATGTTCGAGAAGGCGGCGAGCATCATCTTGATCTCGGTCGGCTTGAATACGCGGCCGTATTTCTCGTGGTAGCAGTCCTGCACCTCGACGTCGGCCTGGGTGAAGAAGCGGAAGATCTGGGTGAGCAGATTGCGCTCGTGATCGGTCAGCTTCTGCGCCCAGTCGCGGCAATCCTCGCCCAGCGGCACTTCCTCGGGCATCCAGTGGATCTGCTGCTGGCGCTTCCAGAATTCATAAGCCCAAGGGTATTCGAAGGGCTTGTAGGTCTTGCGGGCGGAGGTGAGGGACATGGGGGTTACTCCGAAACGATCAGGCGAAAAGATAGGAAAGAAGGAAGGCGAAAGCGGCGAGCAGGAATAACCCGCCCGCCACGAAGAGGAGCTGGGGGTCTTGGTTGCGCTCAGGCGAACGGCGCGAGGACACACCGGCCCCGAACATCGCCGCGGCGACACCAGCGAACAAGAGCGGCAGGGCCGGGCTCATCCCTCGAGGCTCCACTGCCACATGGCGGTCGCGCTCATCGCCAGCACGACTCCGCCGGACAGCGCCATGATGCCGATCATGCGAAAGGCATAGACCTGTCCCGCCGTCCGCGGACGGGCGAGTGCGAGCAGCAGCCCGGCGCCGATCACGCAGAACACCGCGGCGACGGCATACATGATGATGCTCTCGAGCGGCATCATGCAGCCAACTTCCGTCCCGCGCGTTTGCCGCTCGAACCCAACACAGGAGATCTGACATGGCCGATGCAAGCGCGATCAAGGAACATATGGAAGTCATCGGCGCCGATGGCGTTCACGTCGGCACGGTCGACCGCGTCGAGGGCGACCGCATCAAGCTGACCAAGAAGGACTCGGGCGCGCAGATCGAAGGCGCCGAAGGAGCCCATGGAGGGCATCACCACTTCATCTCGCTCGGTCTGGTCGCCGATGTCGAGGGCGATAAGGTGCGCCTGAGCGCCAACGGCGACGTCGCGGTGACGTTCGAGGAAGAAGAGAACGCCGGCTGAGGCTTGGCTGTTCGCTACGGCAAAGGCCCCGGTCCGCGTCGCGCGGGCCGGGGTTTTTGTTGCGGCGAAGGGAAGCGTTGCGCTCATTCCGTCCTCGTTTTCCGCCACGCCGTCAGACGGGACGGCTGCGCCGCCCCGCCGCCCGTTACTGACAAGCCAAACACTCGTCGTAATCCGTGCTTTCGCCCAGATTGAACTGTGGCTTGGCGAGCGTGTTGTCCGCCTCCACGCCGCCCTGGCCTTCGCTGCCCGCAAAGCCCGCGCGCTGGATCGACTTCGAGCGCAGATAATAGAGCGACTTGATGCCCAACTCCCACGCGCGGAAGTGGAGCATCAGCAGGTCCCACTTCTCGACGTCGGCCGGGATGAACAGGTTCAGCGACTGCGCCTGGTCGATGAAGGGCGTGCGGTCGCCGGCGAGTTCGAGTAGCCAGCGCTGGTCGATCTCGAAGCTGGTCTTGAACGTCGCCTTTTCGTCGTCCGACAGGAAGTCGAGATGCTGGACCGACCCGCCATGCTCCAGGATCGAGTTCCAGATCGCGTCGCTGTTCTTAGACTTTTCCTTAAGCAGCTTTTCGAGATGGACGTTCTTGACCGATGTCGAGCCCGACAGCGTCTTGTGCGTGTAGATGTTGGCCGGGATCGGCTCGATGCAGGCGCTGGTGCCGCCGCAGATGATGCTGATCGACGCGGTCGGCGCGATCGCCATCTTGCAGCTGAAGCGCTCCATCACGCCCATGTCGGCCGCGTCGGGACAGGCGCCGCGTTCGACCGCGAGCTGCATCGATGCCTGGTCGACCGCGCTGCGGACATGCTTGAAGATACGCAGGTTCCACGACTTGGCCATCGCGCCTTCCATCGGCAGGCCGCGCGCCTGCAGGAAGGAGTGGAAGCCCATGACGCCCAGACCCACCGAGCGCTCGCGCGCGGCCGAGTATGCCGCCTTTTCCATGCCCGGCTCGGCGCGGTCGATATAGTCCTGGAGCACGTTGTCGAGGAAGCGCATCACGTCCTCGATGAAGCCCTTCTCGTCCTTCCACTGATCCCAGGTTTCGAGGTTCAGCGACGACAGGCAGCAGACGGCCGTGCGCTCGTTGCCCAGGTGATCCTTGCCGGTCGGCAGCGTGATTTCCGAACAGAGGTTCGACGTCGAAACCTTGAGGCCCAGGTCGCGGTGGTGCTTCGGCATCGTGTTGTTCACGGTGTCGCTAAACACGATGTAGGGTTCACCGGTCGCGAGGCGGGTTTCGACCAGCTTCTGGAACAGGCTGCGCGCGTCGACCTTGCCGCGCACCGAGCCGTCCTTCGGCGACTTGAGCTCCCATTCCGCGCCATCGCGCACCGATTCCATGAAGGCGTCGGGAATCAGCACGCCGTGGTGCAGGTTCAGCGCCTTGCGGTTGAAGTCGCCGCTGGGCTTGCGGATCTCGAGGAACTCCTCGATCTCCGGGTGTGAGATGTCGAGGTAGCAGGCGGCCGACCCGCGGCGCAGCGAACCCTGGCTGATCGCCAGCGTCAGCGAATCCATCACGCGGACGAACGGGATGATGCCGCTGGTCTTGCCGTTGAGCCCCACCGGCTCGCCGATGCCACGCACATTGCCCCAATAGGTGCCGATGCCGCCACCGCGCGAGGCGAGCCAGACATTCTCGTTCCAGGTGTCGACGATGCCGTTGAGGCTGTCGGGCACCGAATTGAGGAAGCAACTGATCGGCAGGCCGCGGCCGGTGCCGCCGTTCGACAGCACGGGCGTCGCCGGCA
>CAJYOI010000049.1 GCA_913776045.1 uncultured Sphingomonas sp. | reverse complement strand
GCCCGTCCAGCGCGTGGTGGACGAAACGGTCGAGAAGCTCGGCGGCCTCAACATCCTGGTCAACAACGCCGGCATCATCCGTCGCGCCGATGCGGTCGACTTCAGCGAGGAGGATTGGGACGCGGTCGTCGACACTAACCTGAAGTCGGTGTTCTTCCTGTGCCAGGCGGCGGGGCGTCACATGATCGCGAATGGCGGCGGCAAGATCATCAACATCGCCTCGATGCTGACCTTTCAGGGCGGCATCCGCGTGCCGTCCTATGCCGCGTCCAAGTCCGGCATCGCCGGTGTCACCAAGCTGCTGGCCAACGAATGGGCGACCAAGGGCGTGAACGTGAATGCCATCGCGCCGGGCTATATCGCGACCAACAACACCGCCGCGCTGCAGGCCGACGAGGCCCGCAACAAGTCGATCGTGGACCGCATTCCGGCGGGCCGCTGGGGCGATCCGAGCGATCTGGGCGGGGCGGCCGTGTTCCTTGCGTCGTCGGCGGCGGATTATGTGCAAGGCCATATCCTGGCGGTCGATGGCGGCTGGCTGGCGCGGTAGCCTCATAATCAACGTCATCCCCGCGCAGGCGGGGACAAATTCTGGCTGAATGTCGTGAGTGTCATCACCTTCAGCGACTATTGATCCCCGCCTTCGCGGGGATGACGATTGAGGGGATAGTGATGGGCACGTTCGTAGCCTTCGGCGAAATCATGCTGCGGATGTCGCCGCCGGGGCGCGAATTGCTGCTCCAGACGCCCAAGCTTGACGTGTGGGTCGCCGGCGCCGAGGCGAATGTCGTCACTCAACTCGCGCGGCTGGGCCACGACACCGCGATCGTCAGTGCGCTGCCCGACAATGGCCTGGGCGACGCCGCGATCACGACGCTGCGCGGGTTCGGCGTCGACACCCGCCACATCCAGCGCCGCGACGGGCGGATAGGCTTCTATTTCGCGACGACCGGCGCGGGCTTCCGCCCGACCGACGTGCTGTACGACCGCGCCCATTCCGCCTTCGCCACCGCGCCGGCCGACGCGTGGGACTGGGACGCATTGCTCGACGGTGCGGACCGGCTGCACCTGTCGGGCATCACGCCGGCGCTGGGACCGAACGGTACGCAAGCCGCCATCGCCGCGGCCGAAGCGGCGACGCGGCTGGGCGTGCCGGTATCGTTCGACGGTAATTACCGCGCGCGACTGTGGGAGGCGTGGGACAGCAGCCCCCGGAGCACGCTGACCAAGCTCATCGCCCACGCCGACGTGCTGTTCGGCAACCACCGCGACGTCTCGCTGCTGCTGGGCGAAACCTTCCACGGCGACGGGCCGGAGCGGCGGCGCGAAGCGGCGGAGGCGGCGTTCGCGCATTTCCCGAAGCTGCAATTCATCGCCTCGACCGCGCGCCACGCCGACGACGCCGACCGCAACCGCGTGTCCGCCCGCGTCGACACCCGCGAACGCGGATTGCAGACCGAGGAAGCGCTGATCACCGGTATCGTCGACCGGATCGGCGCGGGCGATGCGTTCGCCAGCGGCATCCTGCATGGGCTGCGGCACGGCCTGCCGCTGGAGGACGTCGCGCGCACGGGCCTGGCGCTTACCGCGCTCAAACATTCGCTGCCGGGCGATCTCAGCCTGTTCCGTCAGGCCGATATCGACGGATTTTTCGAAGGCGGGTTCGACGTTCGGCGGTAGCAGCCCGCTGTCATCCCCGCGAAGGCGGGTATCCAGGGTACTACAGGATCGCGCTGCTTGGCTCTGAATCTCCGCTTCCGCGGGGATGACAGCGGGAGAGGATGATGGATCGACGCACGTTCGTCGGCGCCGGCGTGGCACTGGCTATGGCCCCCTTCCCTGCCCTTGCCGCCCCGCGCCGCTGGACCGGCACCATCGAAGGCGGCGTCCACGCCTTCAAAGGCATCCGCTACGGCACCGCCGAACGTTTTCGCGCGCCGACGCCCTTCCTGCCGACCGGCACCGTCGCGGCGACCGCCTTCGGCCCGTCCTGCCCGCAACCGAGCAAAATCGCCCCGACGTCGGAAGATTGCCTGTACCTCAACGTCTGGACCGCCGAGCCCGACGCGCGGGTGCGCAAGCCGGTGATGGTCTACATCCACGGCGGCGCCTATTCGAACGGCAGCGCGGTCGATCCGCTGCATGACGGCCAGCCCCTGGCGGCGCGCGGCGACGTGGTGGTGGTGACGGTCAATCACCGGCTGAACGCGCTTGGCTATCTCTACCTCGCGCGGCTGGACCCGCGATTTGCCGACAGCGGCAATGCCGGGCAGCTCGACGTGATCCTGGCGCTCCAATGGGTGCGCGACAATATCGCCGGCTTCGGCGGTGACCCGACCCGCGTGATGGTGTTCGGCCAGTCGGGCGGCGGCGCCAAGATCGCGACGCTGATGGGCACGCCGGCCGCGCACGGGCTGTTCCACCGCGCCGCGACGATGAGCGGGCAGCAGGTGACGGCGTCGGGCCCGATCAACGCGACGGCGCGGGCGCGGGCCTATCTCGGCAAGCTGGGGGTCAGGGACGACGACCTGTCGCCGCTGCTGACGATGCCCGTCGAGCGGCTGATAGAGGGACTGGCGGCGACCGACCCGATTCTGGGCGGTGGGGTGTACATGGGTCCGGTGCTCGACATGCGCTGGCTGACGCGCCATCCGTTCTGGCCCGACGCAAACCCGATCGGCAACGCCATCCCGCTAATCCTGGGCAACACCGCTCGCGAAACCGGCGCGTTCATCGATCCCGATGGTGCGAAGATGCTGGGGCTGACGTGGGACAATCTGCCCGCACGTATGGCGCCGGAACTGCGCATCGACCTGCCGCCCGAATGGATCGTCGCGCAGTATCGCGCGCGTTTCCCGCAGATGACGCCGATGGATGTCTTCTACGACGCGACCACCGCTGGCCGCAGCTGGCCCGGCCAGGTGATCGAGGCAGAGGCGCGCGCCAAGGCCGGCGCGCCCGCCTGGGTCTATCAGGTCGACTTCGCCAGCCGCACCGATCCGCGCCGCGGCGCCTTCCACACGATGGACATCCCCCTGGTGCTCGGCACGCTCGATCGGCCGGGGTCGCAGACCGGCACCGGCCCCGACGCGCGTGCAGCAAGCCAGGCAATGCAGGATCGTTTCGTCGCGTTTGCAAAAACCGGCGTGCCGGACCCGCGCTGGCCCCGCTACGACCTCAAGACCCGCGCGACGATGATCTTTGACACCACCGCCCGCGTCGAAAACGATCCCCGCCGCTGGCAACGCGAACTCTTCGCCCGCGCGCCATATATTCAGCCGGGGACGTGAGGTTCAGTCGGTGTCGGTCGCGCCGACCTGATCCTCGCCGTCGGCCGCCTCGCCGCTGCCCAGCCGGAGCAGTTCGGCGGTCGGCCGCTTCGCATCGATCGCTTCGACGACGCGCAGGAACCGGTTTCTGTCCGCCGGTACGTGCGGGTCATAGGCGAGCGGCAGCAGGGTCTTGCGCGCTTCTGCGACCTTGCCGTCGATAATGAACTGGCGCGCCGCACTGATCCTGAGGCCGGGGTCCTGCGGCGATAGCTGCAACGCGCGGTACAACCCCAAAGCCGCGTTCTCGGTCGGCTTCTGCCGTGCCGTCTCGAAACTGCGATAGAACAGCAGCAGAGGTTCGGCCGCATCCGGATCGACGGCGTTCGCCTTGACGAACCACCCGCGTGCCGCCTTCCAGACTTGCCCGTCCTGCGTTTTCGACACCTGCGCCTGGCGGACCTTGACTCGGCCCTTGTACATCAGCGCGGCGATATTCTTCGGTTCGACGGCCAGCGCGCGATCGGCGGCCGCTTCGGCCTCCGCATCGTTGCCCGCGTCATATTCGGCTTCGGCTAGAGCGACCTGCACGGCCGCGTCACCGGCGAAGGGCGCGGCGCGTTGGCGGGCGTCGGCGACGATCTCGATCGCCTCGCGACGCGACACGCCACGGTCGGATCGCATCCGCACCGGCATCATTGCCGCTTCACCGGCAGAAAGGTTGCGGAGGGTGACAGGACCCACGGTCACCGCCGATGCCGGCGTCTTCACCATCCGGGTCGGCTTGCGGACATAAGCGTCCATGTCGCGGCGCAGGACTTCGAGATCGCCGAACGCCTGCCGCGCGGCATCGAGATTGGGCGTCCCCTGATTGAGCAGGGTCAGATATTTCTCGAGCTGCCCGGCCCTGCTCTTGTCGAACATCATCATATGGGCGAGCAGCCAGGCGCGGCCATAAAAGATGTCCTGGCTCGCCGCGTCCTTTCGTCCTGACGATTCGAACAACTGTTCGATCTTCATGTCGGCGTACAGGAGATTGTAGGCGCGGTGCACGGCCGGACGCCCCACCTCCATCGCGCCGTCGGGCAGGATGCGGATGGTCGAGAAGAACTCGGCGAGGCCCTCGTTATACCAGCGCGGCAGCGCGCCAGTCGTCGATGCCAGCAGGATATGGTGGGCATATTCGTGGAACAGGACGATGTCCGACGACATGTCCCACACATTCGCTGCCGGTGTCCGTGCGGTGTAGGCCACCGAATGACCGACCCGGGGCACGTAGAAGCCCGCCACCGAACCGCATTTGCCGCACAGCTTCTGGACCGCCGCCGTGCCGGGCACCGCATAGACGACGATGCGGTTATATTTGCTCGCATTGCGATCGGCCGAGGGACGGATCAGATCGAAGAAGGCGGCCGAACGTTCGAGCCGGGTGGCGAAGTCCCGCAGCCAGCGCTCGCCGGAATCCGCGTAGATCACGAAATGGTCGGTCGAGGCTTCGCGCCATTCGGCCGCAGCGGGGGTGGCCGCCATTAGGCTGACGGCAGCGGCAATATGTCGGATCTTCAAACACATGGTCGAAGGCTAATCCAGCGCAAGCGGCCTGAGAAGCACCTATCCCGTCCGTTTTGACCACCAGTCGGCATAGGGCGTGTTCGTCACCTTGTGCCGGTTGTAGTCCGGCGCGCCGTCGTCCCACCACACCGGTCCCCGCTCCCCCAGAGCGATCTTGGCGGCGTTCACGTCGGCGCGGGCGGCCTTGACCGCAGCGTCGGTCCTGGCCTGGCCCACGGCGCGGCGGGCGGCCATCAAGTGCCTGACCAGCGCTTCGCGATCGGCGTCGCTCAGGTCGGGGCGGGTCGCGCGCCACAGGGTGTCGTCGACGACGATGTAGCGGCCATCGGGCGTGCGGGGTGGATCGGTCATTTGGGTTTAACGCGCGCCTTCAGCGGACAGGCCACGATCGGCGACAAAGGCGTCGCGCCCGACTGGCGGATGCCGACATTTGGCGTCGTCGTAGAGATAGGCGGTCATGCCGGGGCCCAGCCGGCGCCTGACGCCGTCACTCTCGACCTCGCCTTCTCCCGACAGGACGTAACAGACCTCGTCATGCGCCAGGACATGCAGGCCGATCGCGGCGCCGCGGTCGAGCATGCGGCGGCGGAATTCGAAGTTTCGACCCGGCACCGCGTCGGTGATGCGCCAGGCGGTGCTCATGCCGATGGCGCCGTGTAGGACGGTTCGCGGACGCGCACGTCCCTTTCGTCGATGATGACCATCGGCGGGGCGGCCTGGAATGGGAGGGCGAGAAGGATCATTTGAGCCTCCGTCAATTCAATCCTCCCCTGCAACGGGAGGTGGCAGGCCGTTAGGCCTGACGGAGGGGTGTTACCCTATCCGGATAGCGCGAACCCCTCCGTCGCGCTCACGCGCGGCACCTCCCCTTGCAGGGGAGGATTTGGGTCATTTACGCATCGCCGCGTCGCGGGCCGACAGATGCTCCTGCGGCACGTCGCGTGTCTGACCGGGGTAGCGGCCCGACTTCGGCTCCATCGTGTCGAGGTTCCAGTCAGCCTCCACGAAGGGCGCGCGGGTGGGTTTGAAGGCCGGGTAGGCGCTGACCTCCTTCTCGTCATCGATGATCGCGCCGCGCCCTTCCGCCACGAAGAAGAACACGCGGATGTCGTCGGCGTCGCGGTCCCACGGACGCGCGCCGGCATTGGCGAGGACGTGTGTTTCGACGTCGCGCGCGTTAAGGACCGGCAGTCCGGGCACCCAGACGACGGGCTTGTCGACTTCGATCAGCCTGGCGCGGGTTTCGCCGTAGCGACCGAACATCGGCAGCGGCGCGCCATATTTGTCGACCGCGATATTGTCGCGCGCGTGGTAGCGCAGATCCCCGTCGCCGCCGAGCATCAGGAACGGTACCTGGCCATCGGTCGACGGCCCACCGCGATAGACGTTGCCGACCGCGCTCAGCTCGCCGGTGACATAGGGGTGCCCCTCCCACTCCAGCGCCATCAGGTTATAGTGTAGTGCGCGCTTGCCCGCGTCGTAGATCAGGTTGTTGACGAACACGCCCTGCGCGCCGCCCTTGAACAGCGCGCTGCGTTCGACATTGTGCGCGTAGAGATTGCGCCAGATGGTGATGCCGGTCGCATTGTCGTGGATCAGCGATCCCTTGGAATGTTCGCCCTTGGGGTGCGAGCTGTCGGCCAGGCCTTCGTACGCCGCGTTGTACTGGAAGGTGATGTCGTGGCTGGTGCCGCGGCGCCAGTCCTCGACCGTCGTGCCGGTGAAGCGCGGGCCGCTGGCCGACATATTCTCGTCGACCGCCCAGCTGAACGTGCAGTGATCGACGATGACATTGTACGCGCCGATCGTCGAGAAGGCGTCCGCCTCCCACCCCGAACGCTTGGCCTGACCGTCGGCACCGGTGCGCACGCGGATGTGGCGCAGGATGACGTCGTGCGCTTTCACGTCCAACCCGCCCCTGATGAGCGTGATGCCCGGCGACGGTGCGGTCTGGCCCGCGATAGTGACGTAGGGTTCGGTGATCGTCCAGCTCTTCAGCCCCATGTCGATCACGCCGCCGACTTCGAACACGATGATCCGCGGACCCGTGGCATCGAGCGCGGCCTTGAAGCTGCCGGGGCCATCGGCGTTGAGCGTGGTGACCCGGATGATCCGCCCGCCCCGCCCGCCGGGCGTCTTGGCGGCGGGGCCGACCGCGCTGGGGAAGGCGAGCTGCGACCCCGCGGTTGCCGGCGTTTGTGCGACGACCGGCACGCTCGCGGCCAGCACGGTGGCGGCCAGACCCAGGGCAAACGGTTTCAGCATCCCACTCTCCTTTTACACAGGACTGACACCGGTTTCCGCGATTGGCAAGCCCGGTTCGCCGTATCCTGCCTCCCCCGCGCGACCAGCCATTTTCTGTTTCCAGGTTTCGGGCTAAGGGCGGCGCAACAATTTCCACGAGAAGGTTTGGCATCTTGCGCATTACGATGATCGGGACGGGGTACGTCGGGCTGGTATCCGGCGCGTGCTTCTCGGATTTCGGGCATGAGGTCGTGTGCGTCGACAAGGATGCGAAGAAGATCGCGGCGCTGCACGACAATATCATGCCGATCTACGAGCCGGGTCTGGCCGAACTGGTGTCCGCCAACGTCCGCGCCGGGCGTCTGAGCTTCACCACCGACCTGGCCGAGGGCGTGAAGGATGCCGATGCCGTCTTCATCGCGGTTGGCACGCCGAGCCGCCGCGGTGATGGGCATGCTGATCTCAGCTATGTCTTCGCTGCGGTGCGCGAAGTTGCCGAAGCACTCACCAAGCCCGCAGTGATCGTTACCAAGTCGACGGTGCCCGTCGGCACCGGTGACGAGGTTGAACGGATCATCGCCGAAGTCGCCCCGGACCAGGGCATCACGGTTGCCAGCAATCCCGAATTCCTGCGCGAAGGCGCCGCGATCGGCGATTTCAAGCGACCCGACCGCGTCGTGGTCGGTGCCGAGGACGAGCGTAGCCGCGAGGTGCTGCGGGAAATCTACCGCCCGCTGTCGCTCAATCAGTCGGCGCCGATCGTCTTCACCGGGCGGCGGACAGCCGAGATCATCAAATATGCGGCGAACGCGTTTCTGGCGGTCAAGATCACCTTCATCAACGAAATCGCCGACCTGTGCGAAAGCGTCGGCGGCGACGTGCAGGAGGTCGCGCGCGGTATCGGTCTCGACAACCGCATCGGGCGCAAGTTCCTGAATGCGGGGCCGGGCTATGGGGGTTCGTGCTTCCCTAAGGACACGCTGGCGCTGCTTCAGACCGCGGCCGACAACGACGTGCCGCTGCGCATCGTCGAGGCGACCGTACAGGTCAACGACGCCCGCAAGCGCGCGATGGGGCGCAAGGTCATCAAGGCGATGGGCGGCGAAGCGCGTGGCAAGACGGTCGGCGTGCTGGGTCTCACATTCAAGCCCGACACCGACGACATGCGCGATGCGCCCAGCCTGGCGCTGATCCAGGCGCTGCAGGACGCAGGCGCCACGGTGAAGGCGTATGATCCCGAGGGCGTCGAACAGGCACGGCCGCTGCTGCGCGACGTCGAGTTCGCCGCTTCGCCCTATGCCGCGGCCGAAGGCGCGGATGCGCTGGTGATCGTGACCGAATGGGCCGCGTTCCGCGCGCTCGACCTGGGCCGGATCGCCAAGTCGATGAACGATCCGGTGCTGGTCGACCTGCGCAACATTTATCCGCCGGAGGAAGCCACGCGGGCGGGCCTGAAGCTGATGGGAATCGGCAAGGGCTGAGGCTCCTGTCCTCCTCCCCGTCATTCCGGCGAAAGCCGGAATCCAGGGTTTCTCCGTCGGACCCGTCGTGCTCCTTGGCTCTCGATCCTGACGCTCGTCAGGATGACGGGGATCGTGGCAGCGTCGGACTCGTCGTGAAATTTGGGTATCACGGCCGTCCGCCCTATATAGAACCCTGCGAATGACCGACGACACCCCTGAGCGTCCCGCCAAGCGGACGGCCGCGCAGCGCCTGTTCGCAGGCGTGCTGGCGCTGCTGTTCGCGTGGCACGCGATGCCGGCGGCGGTGCCGGTCGCAGCGGCGACGCCGGTCGTTCACGTCGCGACTCCCGTCCCCGGCGTCTCGGCACTACGCGACGGTGCCAAGTTCGGCCAGCCCGGCACCCGCCTCAGCGCGCCCCGCACGCACGCCGGCCCGGACGGCGCCCCGCCGCCGGTCCTGCCGGCGCTCGCGGCCCAGATCACGCCGCCGGCGCCCGTCGCGCGAAGCGGCTGGGTCGCGACGCCTGCCCCGGCGCAATCCCGCCAAACCGGCGACCTCTACTCCGCACGCGCCCCGCCGCACCGGTCCTGATCCGCTCCCTGCTCGAGCGGCTCCGTTTCATCGACCAAACCCAGCGCTGCCCCGGGGCGGCGCCGCGCGTGTTCGCGCGCCCATCAGGACCGACATTTCATGCAAGAGACTATCGACACCACCACCCGCGACCGCATGGCGGCGCTGCTCGATCGCCACCCCAACCTCAGCCCACCGGAGCTCAGCGAAGTCATCGACTTCCTTGCCCGCGGGCCGATCGTCGACCGCGGGATGCTCCGCGGCGACCCGGCCTATGCCGCGACGATCGAAGCGATCCAGGCCGAGCACAAAAGCCACTTCCGCGCCGGCTTCCTGCCGACGCTGGCGGTGATCGCGCTGATCACCGTGCCCCTGGCGGTGATGCTGTGGGTTGCCGTCCGCTACGGATGACGACCATCGGGCGGCGGAAGTGCCCCGCCGCCCGGCCCGTTACGCCTTGACCTCGGCCATCAGCGCATCGTCCTTCTCCCCGCCGCGGATGTACGCCGGCCGCTCGGCAAGACGCGCCATATAGGCGTCGAAGGCCGGGCGCTTGGGCAGCCAGCCGAACTGCGACCCCCACATTATGTGCGAGCCGACATAGACGTCGGCGGCGGTGAAGCGGTCGCCCGCGATGTAGGTGCGACCCGACACCGCGTGCTCCAGCGCGTCGATCACCGTGTCGAAGCTGCCGTAGCCGACCATCCGCGACTGTTCGGGCGTGACGACGATGCCGCGTGCCCGCTCGGTCGCGGCGGCCTCCAGCGGGCCGGCGGCGAAGAACAGCCAGCGGTAATAGTCCGCGCGATCTTCGGTCGCGGGTGCCAGCCCGGCGTCGGGGAAGGCATCGGCCAGATAGGCGCAGATCGCCGCGCATTCGGTGACCGTGCGGCTGCGATGGACGATGGCGGGAACCTTCCCCATCGGGTTGATCGCACGATACGCGTCGGACTTCATGCCCGACGCATAGTCGATTACGACCGTCTCATAGTCGGCGCCGACTTCCTCCAGCATCCAGCGGACGATCCGGCCGCGCGATTGTGGGTTGGTATAGAAAATGAGGTCGCTCATCGTTCAAGCCCGCTCACAGCGACTGCTTGAACAGCGCAAGCTGGCGTGCCCACGCCTTTTCCGCCTGCGTCGCGTCATAGACCTTGCTGTCGGGCGGACACCAGCCGTGCATCGCGGGATAGACCTCGATCTCGGCCGGGATCTTCGCCGCGGCGAAGGCGGTGCGCAGCGTCTCCTTCTCCTGCGGGTTACGCGCATCGTCGTTCTGCGCGACCGCGATGAGATAGCCGCCCTTCATCCGGGGAATCAGCAGATGCGGGCTGTCGGGCTTGTCGGTCGCGAGACCCCCGCCGTGGAAGCTGGCGCCCGCACGGATGCGCTTGGCCTGGGTACCGGCGGTGTAGAGCACCATCGGCCCGCCCATGCAGTAACCGGTAGTCGCCATGCCGCGCTTCACGTCGGTCTGCGGCTGCTTGTCGATCCACGCGACGAAGGCGGCGGCATCGCGCTTGGTCGCGTCAGGCGTCAGCAGCGCGCGCCACGGCATCACCTTTTCGCGCACGCCCGGCGTCTCCAGCGTCTCGCCCGGCTTGATGAAATCGGCCTTCGTCGAGCGATAGAACTGGTTGACGACAAGCACCGCGTAGCCCGAACTCGCGAGGCGATCGGCCATCTGGCGGAACGCGGGGCGCAGACCGTAGATGTCGGGCCAGACCAGCACGGCGGGATGCTTGCCCTTGGCCGGCGCGACCCAATAGGCGTCGCAGGTGCCGTCCGCGGTGGTGATCGTCACGTCCTTGCCGCGAGTCGCCTGCGCGTCGGCGGGACGCGGCAGCACCGCGATGATCCCGGCGGCACCGGCGATGGCGGCGAAATGGCGGCGGCTGACGGCACCGTCCGACAGATAGGCTTCGTTATCGGCTTCGGTCAGGTCGTCGCACATCGGGAGCTCTCCTTCGCAAGCCGTTGATTCGCGGCTGGGTTGCGGGAGAAGGTAGTGCGAAACGAAGCGAACCGGAATATCCTCCCCTGCAAGGGGAGGATAAGGGACGGGACGCGCCACGCCGTCGGACGGGGCCGCTGGCGCGCCCCCGCCGCCCGCGCGGCGCGAGTCCTGGATTAGCTCGCGCTAATCCAGGCACGCTTAGCGTTTAAACAGAGTCTCCGCGGTGTGTTCGACCGGCGCGGTGGTGCCTTCGTCGCTACCATCCGCCTCACGCGAGGCGGCTTCGCGCTCGGCGCGCAGCTGGCTGAGCAGCGCTTCGCGGTCGCCCTCCAGCCGCGTGTCGGTCGGGGCTTCCTGGCCGCTCGCCTTCGCCGCCTTGGTCACCAGCGCGTCCAGCTCGCGCTGGCTGGTCAGGCCGAGCGTCACCGGATCCTTCGCCACGATGTTGGCGATGTTCCAGTGGCTGCGGTCGCGGATCGCGGCGATCGTCGTGCGGGTCGTGCCGATCAGCTTGCCGATCGCGCCGTCCGAGATTTCCGGATGGTTCTTGATGATCCAGGCGATGCCGTCGGGCTTGTCCTGGCGCTTGCTGACCGGCGTGTAGCGCGGGCCCTTGGTGCGGCGGACCTGCTCGGGGCCCTTCAGCATCTTCAGGCGGTAATCGGGATCGGCTTGGCCCTTCTCGATCTCCTCCATCGTCAGCTCGTGCGCGCGCACCGGATCGCGGCCCGTCAGCTTGGTCGCAGCAGTGTCGTCGGCGATCGCCTGCACTTCCAGAAGGTGGAGGCCACAGAAGTCGGCGATCTGATCGAAGCCGAGGGCGGTATTGTCGACCAGCCAGCTGGCGGTCGCATGGGGCATGAGCGGCTGGGTCACGGCCGTAGTCTCCAGAAACGATAAGGGCCGCCCCAACGAAGGAGCGGCCACCTGTACGGGACACGATCTAATGCACCTTAGCCATGGAGGCAAGGCAGGATCAGGCGGCGCGCGCCTGCGACAGCGGGACCAGCGCGTCGAGGAACTGGCGCGCGCTCGCCTCCCAGGTGAAGGTGCGGGCGTAGGCGGCGCAGGTTTGCCGGTCGAGCGTCAGCGCGTCGGCGATCGCCGCGTCCAGATCGTCGGCCATCGCCCCCGTCTCCGGCGTCAGCACGTCGATGGGGCCGGTGACCGGATAGGCGGCGACCGGCGTGCCGCAGGCCAGCGCCTCGATCATCACCAGCCCGAATGTGTCGGTGCGGCTGGGGAAGACCATGACGTCGGCCGCGGCATAGGCGCCGGCCAGATCCGCGCCAAACAGCGCGCCCATGAAGATCGCGTGAGGGAATTCCGTCTCAAGCGCGGCGCGCGCGGGGCCGTCGCCGACGACGATCTTGGTGCCCGGATGGCCGCTTTCCAGAAACGCACGGACGTTCTTCTCGACCGCGACGCGCCCGATATAGAGCTGGATCGGCCGCGGCAGATGGCCGAGCGCCGGATGCGGCGCGACGTCGGGGTGGAAGGCGGTCAGGTCGACGCCACGTCCCCAGTGCCGGACCTGCGGCAAGCGATGCGCAACCAACGTTGCCCGGATCGACGGGGTCGAAGCGAGGATCGCCGCGGCGGGCGCGTGGAACCAGCGAATGTAGCGCCAGATCCACTCCGCCGGGATGCCGGTACGCGCGGACACGTAATCGGGGAATTGGGTGTGGTAGGCGGTCGTGAACGGCCGCGCACGTGCCAGGCACCAGGCGCGCGCGGCGAGGCACAGCGGCCCCTCCGTCGCGAGGTGGATGGCATCCGCGCCGAACTCGGCGAGCATTCCGCCGACGGTCGAGCGGCGGGCGAAGGCGAGGCGGATTTCGGGATAGGTCGGGCACGGGACCGACGCGAAAAGGTCGGGCGAGACGATCAGCACGTCGTGACCCATCGCCGTCAGCTGGTCGCGGACGGCGGTCAGCGTGCGGACGACGCCGTTGACCTGCGGCGCCCAGGCGTCGGTGACGATGGCTATGCGCATCTAGAGCCCCTCCCCTGCAGGGGAGCGGTTGGGAATGAGGGATGTCTCACCGAGACTATCGCCCGCGTCCTTCACGCCAAGCCCTGCCCCGAAGCGGAGGGGCTTTGAGAGTGCCGTTCTCACGCCGCGATCGCCACGACGCGGCCCGCCTCGCGCTTGGCGACTTCCTCGGCCCAGTCGAGCAGTTCCATCCGCCCGTCGAAATGCTCCACCAGCGCGTTGCAGCCCTCCACCCAGTCGCCATCGTTGTAATAGGCGACGCCGGCGATCTCGCGGATTTCGGCGGTGTGGATGTGCCCGGCGATGACCCCGTCGACGCCGCGCAGACCCGCTTCGTGCGCGACGATCTCCTCGAACTTCGAAATGAACTCGACCGATTTCTTGACGCGGTGCTTGGCGTGCTTGCTCAGCGACCAATAAGGCAGCCCCATGCGGCGCCGGTACGCGTTGACCCAGCGGTTGGCCCACATCGCGAAATGATAGGCCGCGTCACCGAGGTACGCGAGCCAGCGGTGCGACAGCATGATCGCGTCGAATTCGTCGCCGTGCAGCACCAGCAGGCGGCGGCCGTCTGCGGTTTCGTGGATCGCCTGGCGCCTGATCGTCACGCCGCCGAAGTGCAAACCGGAAAACTGCCGGAACATCTCGTCATGATTACCGGGGATATAGACGATCCGTGTGCCGCGCTTGGCCCGCTTCAGGATGCGCCAGACGATGTCGTTGTGCGCGTCGGGCCAATAGAATTTCTTCTTCAGCCGCCAGCCGTCGATGATATCACCGACCAGATACATGGTGTCGCTATCGACATGGTCGAGGAAGTCGATCAGCAGGTCGGCATTGCACCCGCGCGTGCCCAGGTGGACGTCCGAAATCCAGACCGTCCGATAGCGCTGCCGATCGACGATGCGTTCGGGGATGGCGGGTCGCGAATTGGCGAAGTCGGCAAGGTCGGCGACGTCGGCGAATTTCAGGATATCCGTCATGGCACTCCCCCGCCCTGTTCGGTTGTCGGGAGAGTGCAATGGCGGGGGATTGTTACCGTTTCGGGGGGCGGGCGTCACACGGACGTCACACCCCCCCACCCCCGCGAGTCAGCCGGTCGCCGATGGCTTGCGGGCGGGCGGAACGACAGGCTTCGGCGGCGCCTTGGCGGCGACTTCCGTCGCACCGCCGACCAGCGCGTCGAGCGAGCCGCCGTCGAAGCCCAGTTCGCGCATCAGCCCGTCGATGACCGGCGCCTGCGCACGGTAGCGGAGCGCGGCATTGACCGCCGAACTGGCGAGATTGCGGTCGCCACCCTCGCCCGTGTCGGCCACACCGGCCGCCCCGCCCTGCCCGGTGATGCCGTCGACCTGGACGATCCTGATGCTGTCGATCGCCTCCATCGGCTTGGCCGCCTCGCGCACCAGTTCGGGCAGGACCTTCAGCAGCGCGAGCTTGGTCTGGAGCGACATCTGATCCGACGACAGCAGGTTCGCCGCTTCGTTGACCGCGCGCTGACCCGCCGCCTCGACCTCGAAGCGGACGCGGTCGGCCTCCGCTTTCAGCTTGGCGGCTTCGGCCTCACCCTCGGCCTGCAGCCGCGCGGCTTCGGCGCGGTCGGCGGCGGCGGCCTTTTCGGCCTCGGCCTGGACCCGCAAGCCGATCGCGTTACGCTCCGCCTCGCGGGCGGCGTCGATCAGTTCGATGCGCTTCGTACGCTCGGCGACCTCGGCATCGCGCGCGGTGACGACCTGTTCCTGTGCGACGACCGCGGCGGCACGCGCCTTGTCCGCCTCGGCCTTCGCCTGGCTTTCCTCGCGGCTCTTGTTCTGAACCGCGATCTGCTGCTCCTGCCGCGCGAGTTCGAGCGCCTGGGTCTGCGCGATCTGCGCTTCCTTGACCGCGCGGTCGGCCTCGATCTGCTGGCTGTCGACCAGCTTCTTCGCCTCGATCCGCGCCTGATCGGCTTCCTGTTGGCGCAGCGACTGTTCGCGCGCGACCTCGGCCGATTGCGCGGCACGGCGCATCTCGACCTCGCGCTCCTGCTCCAGTCGGGCGAATTCGGTGTCGCGGCTGATCAGGAACGACTGGCGCTGCGCCTCGAGGTTTTTCGTTTCGATCTGGACGCGGGTGTCCTGCTCGATGTCGTTGCGCGCCTTCTTGCGCAATTCGATCTGCTCGGTCAGCTTCGTCAGACCCTCGGCGTCGAACGCGTTGTTGGCGTTGAAATGTTCGATCGAGGTCTGGTCGAGCCCGGTCAGCGACACGCTTTCCAGCTCCAGCCCGTTCATCGCCAGATCGACCGACGACACTTGCTGCACCTTCTGCACGAAATCGGCGCGCTGTTCGTGCAGTTGCGCCATCGTCATGCCGGCGGCGACCGAACGGAGTGCGTCGACGAACTTGCCCTCGACTAGCTCCTTCAGCGCGTCAGGGTTCATCGTCCGCATGCCCAGCGTCTGCGCGGCGGTCGCGATGGCGCCGGCATCGGGGCGGACGCGGACGTAGAATTCGGCCTTCACATCGATCCGCAGCCGGTCGAGCGTGATCAGCGCGTCCATGTTCTTGCGCTCGACCGCGAGACGCACCGTGTTCATGTTCACCGGCATCGTTTCGTGGAAAACGGGCAGCACCAGCGCGCCACCGTTCATCACCACGCGCTCGCCGCCCAATCCGGTGCGCACAAAGCCGATTTCCTTCGACGCGCGGCGATAGAGCCGGGCCAGGATCAGCCCCAGCACGAGCAAGGTCGCCAGCGCGATGCCGGCATAGATCAGGTACGGAAGCATCGAATTCCCCTGGGTGGCGATGTCGGTCATGGTCGGTCGGCCTGTATCAGAGCGTCGGCAAGCGATGGTCGCCGCGGGTGATCGCACGGAAGGTTTCGCCCTCGCGACGGACGAGCAGCACGGCTTCGCCCTCCTCGAAGGTTTGACCGGGATTGTCAGGCTCGACCATCAGGTGATGCGCCTGGCCGAAGTGATCGACGGCGCGGGCGCGTGCCGGAGAGCCCGGCGTCGCGCGGCCGACCTGAATCGTCGCAACCCGGCCGATCAGGTAGTCGACGGGGATCGCCGTCGTGTGATCCTGCGGAATGACGGCGCCCACCGCGCGCACCGCCAGCGCTGTCGCCGGCAGGGCGACGACCGCCGCGGCAGGCGCTGCGATCCACAGGGGTTGCAGCGCGCCCAGCCAGTCGTGCGACAGCTGCTGGCCGATCAGACCGGCCAGCCCGAAACAGGCGAGATAGAGGACGAGGAAGACGAGGAGCGGCACCCGCCCGACACCGAGCCAGCTCAGCAGATCGCTGTCGAGGTCCGCGTCGAATCCGTGATCGACCGGCGCAAAGCCGATCGCCTGGACGATACCGATCAACAGCATCAGCACGATCGCTGCCGAGAAGAGCACGTTTTGCGACGCGCCCAGAAAATCAAGCACTCCCGCCTCCCCGATTCGATGGTGAGGTTACGGGGCGGGTCAAGGATTCCCTAGCGAAATCGGATCAGGACTGACCGGTTTCGCCGATCATCGCCGCGCAGGCGGGGACCCACCTCGAGCAGATGCGGCGAACGTCAACGTTGAGATCGAAGGACAGATCGCGACAATCGGGATTCGCCGCTTCGATGAAGCGGGCCTTCCGGGGCCGTCGCCACTTCTTCACCGCTTTTCGCGCGCTATCGCCTCGAGCAGCGGTGGTGCTTCTTCGACGTCTATCAGCGGGTAGAGGTCATACCTCTCGGCGTACACGCTACCGGCGCGCTTGCAATGCTGGACGATGCGGTGGCGGATGTTCTTCGTGACGCCGGCGTAGAGTGCGCCGTTCTTAGGGTTGGCGAGGAAGGAAAAAATCCACCCATAACCTTCGCGGCCTCTCCCGGAGATGGGTCGCCGCCTGCGCGGGGACGACGAATTACGTCTTGCTCCTCGCTTCCGCGCAGGCGGGAGCGCATCTCCCGCTGGCGCCATACGCTATCGCTCAAAACAGAAGCACGATCTTCCCCACATGGTCCCCCGCTTCCATCCGGCGATGTGCCTCCGCGGCTTCGGCGAGCGGAAAGCTCCGGTCCATCACCGGCTTCAGCCGCCCTGCTTCGACATGCGGCCAGACGGTGCGGGACAGTTCGTCGGCGACCAGACTCTTGAACGCGACGGCGCGGTTCCTGAGCGTCGATCCGGTCAGCGTCAGCCGGCGGCGCATGATGTCGAAGATGGGGATGGTCGCGGTCGGCCCGCCCTGGACGGCGATCGAGACGTGGCGGCCGTCTTCCGCGAGGCATTGCAGGTTGCGCGGAACATAGTCGCCGCCGACCATGTCGAGGACGACCTGGACACCCTTGCCCCCGGTGATGTCCTTCACCCGCGCGACGAAGTCCTCCGCCTGGTAGTCGATCGCGTGGGTCGCCCCCAGCGCTTTGGCCGCGGCGACCTTTTGCGGAGAGCCGGCGGTCACGATGATGTCGATGCCGAACAGGCCGCACAGCGCGATCGCCATCGTCCCGATGCCGCTGGTGCCGCCGTGGACCAGCACCGTGTCGCCGTCGCTGGCGAAGCCGCGTTCGAACAGGTTGGTCCACACGGTAAAGAGCGTTTCGGGCAGCGCTGCGGCCTCGACCATCGTCACTGCCTCCGGCACCGGCAGGCATTGTCCGGCGGGCGCGACGCAATATTCGGCATAGCCACCACCTGCCACCAGCGCGCACACCGGCTGGCCGATCATTTCCGGCGGCACGTCTTCGCCGATCGCGACGACCTCTCCCGCGATCTCGAGGCCCGGAATGCTGGTGGTGCCCGGCGGCGGGGCATAGCCGCCCTTGCGCTGAAGCACGTCGGGGCGGTTCACGCCGGCGGCAGCGACCCTGACCAGAACCTCGCCGGGCCCGGGCTGCGGCACCGGTCGCTCGACCGGAACCAGAACCTCGGGGCCGCCCGGCGTATCGGGGTCGATCGCCGTCATCGTCGCCGGTATCGTCATGCCGCCTGAGCCCCCGTTTCGTTGTATAGGCTTATTGACACCCGCCTCCTCTCCGTCAACGATCTGGATCATGGAAGCCGACGATCTTCCCCGCCACGCCCGCGACCTTGTCGCCGAACTCGCCCGCCAGGACCTCGATCCTCTATCGGTCGAGGAGCTTCACGCGAGGATCGCAGCGCTGGAGGTGGAAATTTCGCGCTGTCGCCGAAAGGTTGAAAGCGCCGTTAACCACCGCGCAAGCGCCGACGCTCTATTCAGACCGGGTTGATACCCTATGGAGGCACCGTGACGGAGCCGATTTTGGTTCAGGGCAAGAAGCGAGGAGCGAAGCGATGCTTATGTATCGTGACCGACGAGCGACGCCGCCCTGGGTTAAAATCGGCCCGCCGCTTCGCGGTTGCCCTGTCGCGCCCGCCGGTCTGCGTCGCGAGCCTAGTAGGTAGCGCCGCTACCTCCTGCGACCCGCTCCTTGCCGGACGACCACGACAGGGCAATCACGATGCCTCCATAGGGTATCAACCCGGTCTAGTCATGAGCGTGGGCACCGGCCTTTCGCGCGACACGCGAACCCGGTGCGACAGCCGCCTGCGCTTGATGCGCGGCCCATCACTTCCGACATATCGGAGGACCGGGTCGCCCGTCCTCCCAAGCGGCCCGCTGGAGTAAGTACATGCCGTCTTTCGCTTCCGCCCTGGAAAACACCCTGCACGAGGCCCTGAAGGCCGCCTCGTCGCGCCGTCACGAATATGCGACGCTGGAGCATCTGCTGCTTGCGCTGATCGCCGACGAGCATGCGTCGAAGGTGATGGCGTCGTGCGGCGTGGACCTGGGCGAACTGCAGACCACGGTCGCGCACTATCTCGATACCGAGCTCGACGCGCTGAAGGTCGCGCAAGCCACCGATCCATCGCCCACGAGCGGCTTTTCGCGCGTCATCCAGCGCGCGATCCTGCACGTCCAGTCGTCGGGCCGTGACGAAGTGACCGGCGCCAACGTGCTCGTCGCGCTGTTCAGCGAGCGCGAGAGCTATGCCGTCTATTTCCTGCAGCAGCAGGACATGAGCCGCCTGGATGCGATCAGCTTCATCAGCCACGGCGTCGGCAAGGGGTCGACCCCGACTGAGACGACCCCGCCCAAGGGTGCCGAGGAAGAAAAGCCCGCGAAGGGCGACGCCAAGGGCAAGAACGAGAGCGCGCTCAAGCAGTTTACCGTCGACCTCAACGAAAAGGCGAAGACGGGCAAGATCGATCCGCTGATCGGTCGTGGGCCGGAAGTCGACCGCACCGTCCAGATCCTGTGCCGCCGCAGCAAGAACAACCCGCTGTATGTGGGCGATCCGGGCGTCGGCAAGACCGCCATCGCCGAAGGCCTGGCGCGCAAGATCATCGAAGGCGACGTGCCCGAGGTGCTGAAGGATGCCGTCATCTATTCGCTCGACATGGGGGCGCTGCTGGCCGGCACGCGCTATCGCGGCGATTTCGAGGAGCGGCTGAAGCAGGTAGTCACCGAGCTGGAAAAGCTACCGCACGCGGTGCTGTTCATCGACGAGATCCACACCGTCATCGGAGCGGGCGCGACGAGCGGTGGCGCGATGGATGCATCGAACCTGCTGAAGCCGGCGCTCAGCGGCGGCACGATCCGCTGCATCGGATCGACCACCTACAAGGAATTCCGCAACCACTTCGAAAAGGATCGCGCGCTGGTGCGCCGCTTCCAGAAGATCGACGTCAACGAGCCGACGATCGAGGATACGATCAAGATCCTGAGCGGTCTGCGCACCGCGTTCGAGGGGCATCACGGCGTCAAGTACACGCCGGACGCGATCAAGTCCGCGGTCGAACTGTCGGCGCGCTACATCAACGACCGCAAGCTGCCGGACAAGGCGATCGACGTGATCGACGAGGTCGGCGCGATGCAGATGCTGGTCGCCCCGTCGAAGCGAAAGAAGACGATCACGCCCAAGGAGATCGAGCAGGTCATCGCGACGATGGCGCGCATCCCGCCGAAGACCGTGTCGACCGACGACACCAAGGCGCTCGCCAGCCTGGAAACCGACCTGAAGCGCGTCGTGTTCGGCCAGGACAAGGCGATCGAGGTGCTGTCCTCGGCCATCAAGCTGTCGCGGGCTGGCCTGCGCGATCCGGACAAGCCGATCGGCAACTATCTGTTCAGCGGCCCCACCGGCGTCGGCAAGACCGAAGTCGCGCGGCGTCTGGCGGACATCCTCGGCATTCCGCTTCAGCGGTTCGACATGTCCGAATATATGGAGCGCCACTCGGTCAGCCGGTTGATCGGTGCGCCCCCCGGCTATGTTGGATACGACCAAGGCGGGTTGCTCACGGACGCGGTCGATCAGAATCCGCATTCGGTGCTCCTGCTCGACGAGATCGAAAAGGCGCATCCGGACCTGTTCAATATCCTGTTGCAGGTCATGGACAACGGCAAGCTGACCGATCACCACGGCAAGACGGTCGATTTCCGCAACACTATCCTGATCCTGACCACCAATGCCGGTGCATCGGACATGGCCAAGGAGTCGCTGGGCTTCGGCACCATCGGCCGCGAGGATGTGCAGGAAGAGGCGGTGAAGAACCTCTTCACCCCCGAATTCCGCAACCGTCTGGATGCCATCGTGCCGTTCGGTTACCTGCCGCCGGAAGTCGTCAGCCGCGTGGTCGAAAAGTTCATCCTGCAGCTCGAACTGCAGCTGGCCGACCGCGGCGTCCACATCAACCTGGACGACGAAGC
>CAJYOI010000048.1 GCA_913776045.1 uncultured Sphingomonas sp. | reverse complement strand
GCAGGACGCATCGTATTTCGCCGCATCGGCGAGGATTTCGAGCTTTTCCCGGACATCGAGCTGGGCCATCGCGTTCGATATACGTTCTCATTGCCGGAGTGTCCAGAATGGCGGTCGAAACAGTCAGAGAAAGCAAGGCGTTCGGTGGGGTTCAGGGGGTGTACCGGCATGCGTCGCAGGCGACGGGCACCGACATGACCTTTGCGGTCTATGTGCCGCCGCATGACGAAGGCGCGAAACTGCCGGTGCTGTGGTATCTCTCGGGCCTGACCTGCACCCACGCCAACGTCATGGACAAGGGCGAGTATCGGCGGGCGTGTGCCGAGCATGGCGTGATCCTGATCGCGCCGGACACGTCGCCGCGCGGTGACGGCGTAGCGGACGATGCCGGCTGGGATTTCGGCCAGGGCGCGAGCTTCTATGTCGATGCGACGGAAGAGCCGTGGGCGGCGAATTTCCGGATGAAGCGCTATGTCGAGGACGAACTGCCCGCGCTGATCGCGGCCGAGTTTCCACAAGCCGACCTGACGCGCCAGTCGATCTTCGGCCATTCGATGGGCGGCCACGGCGCGCTGACGATCGCCTTGCGGAACGAGGGTCGGTTCAGGAGCGTGTCGGCGTTTGCTCCGATCGCCTCGCCGCTGAACTGCCCATGGGGCGAAAAGGCGCTGGGCGGCTACCTGGGCTCCGACAAGGCGGTGTGGCGCGCCTACGACGCCTGCGCGTTGATCGACGATGGGGCACGGGTGGACGAACTGCTGGTCGACCAGGGGGAGGCGGACTCGTTCCTGGCAGAGCAATTGAAGCCGGAATTACTACAGGCTGCGTGCGAGCGGACGGGCGTTCCGCTGACGCTCAGGATGCAGCCGGGGTATGATCACAGCTACCTGTTCATCTCGACCTTCATGGCGGACCATGTTGCCTGGCATGCCGAGCGGCTGAAGAGGGATTGATTGGGAGAAGGCGCGAAGAGCTTTCGTTTGCCGCGATAGCAGTCCGTCATCTAGCCCCTCCCCTTCAGGGGAGGGGTGAAAATGAAAGGACGTGAGACAGAACTCGCGCCACCCTGGGACCCAAGCTCTTCTTACGCCGCCAACCCCACAGCAATGGCTCCCAACGGTCCCGCCATATCGCCCAGCCCCGGCGGACTTAGCCGCGTGTCGAGTTCGGACGCATAGCGGCCGAACATGCCATAGCCCGCCAAACTCTCGGCCAGCTTCACGCGAATCATCGGGAACAGCTCTGGCCGCGCGGTCGGGATGCCGCCGCCAAGCGCGATACGCTCCGGCGCCAGGGTCACGACCAGATTGTGCAGCAGCATCGCGATGTCGTGCGCGGCGTGGCCCCACACCGGATGGTCGCCGGGGATATCGCCGCCCTTCATCCCCGTGCGCAGCGCCAGCGCCGGGCCGCTCACCAGCCCCTCGACGCAATCGCCGTGGAAGTGGCACCAGCCGGCGAAGTCGTCGCCGCTCGCGCGCTTGATGCGCATGTGCCCGGCCTCGCCATGCGCGACGCCGCCTGCGGGCTTGCCGCCGACGACCGCGCCGATCCCGACGCCGGTGCCGATCGTGATGTAGATATGGTCGGACATGCCCTGCGCCGCGCCCCATTGCCCCTCGGCCATCGCGGCGCCGACGACGTCGGTTTCGATCCGGGTCGGCTTGCCGTAGCGCGCGGCGAAGCGCGAATGGAGCGCGGTGCCGCTCCACCCCGCCTTGGTCGTGCCCGCGATCGACCCATAGGCCGCGGTGTTCGGCGTCAGGTCGATCGGCCCGAACGACGCGATGCCGACGCTATCGAACGCCCAGACATCGAGCGCGGCTTCGAGCGCGCCGATCGTCTCCTCGGGCGTCGTCGTCGGCACACCCACGCGCTCGACGATGCGGTTCGGCCCATCCCCCAGCAAGGCGACGCATTTCGTGCCGCCCAGCTCCAATCCTGCGATCACTCGATTCGCCCCTCGTTCCCGAAATTCAGCCCGCGCGACACACTGGGATCGAGCACCGCCATCACGAAATAGGCGGCGAACTGCTTGATGCGCATCCAGGGCGTCGTGCGAGAGCGATAGAGCGTTTCACTGATCTGTGTCGAGTTGGCGATTTCGCCATCGACATAGGCGCGGACATGCGCGGCGAAGGCGGGATCGTGGACGCGCAGCATCAGTTCCAGGTTCAGGAACAGGCTGCGCATGTCGAAATTGGCCGAGCCGATGTGGACGGTGTCGTCGATGACGTAGAGTTTCGTGTGCAGCTTGGTCGGCTGATATTCGAAGATCTGCACGCCTTTGCGCAGCAGACCGGCATAGGTGAAGTGCGATGCCCAGAGCGCGGCGCCGTGATCGGTCTTCGACGGCAGCACCAGCCGCACGCGACCGCGCAGGCCCAGCTTGTCGAGGCGGCGCAGCATCGCCGGGCTGGGGGCGAAATAGCCGGCGATGATGTCGGTGCGGTCGGCGCGGCGCATGTCGCTCCGCACGACCTTTGCCCAGGGAGACAGCCGTCGCGTCGGGCCGCCGAGCAGCCAGCGGGCGTTGCCGCGGGGCTCGCTCCAGCGGCGCAGCATCTTGCGAAGCGTCCGCATCTTGGCCTTTGGGGTGTGCATCCACTTGGCGAGCGCGTCGTAATAGCCCGCCAGCCGCGCGACCGCCGGCCCCTCGACCAGCAACCCCAGGTCGCGCCACGCCTGGTCGGCCGGCGTGCCGAAATAGCTGTCCTGCACGTTGAAGCCGCCAACGATAGCCGTGCTTTCGTCGGCGATCGCCAGCTTCTGGTGATTGCGCAGAAGATAGCGCCGCCCCCAGCGGGGGATGAACTGGCAGACGTCGGCGCCTTCCGCCGCCAGCGGCCCGAAGAAGTCGCGCGCCGCCGCCGGCTCGCTGCCGAGGCCATCGATCGTCAGCGACACCGCGACCCCGCGCCGCCGCGCCTCGATCAGCGCGTCGCGGATCGCCCGACCCGCATGGTCGGCAACGTAGATGTAGAACAGCAGCCTGAGCGAGCGCTTGGCCCCCGCGATCAGCCCCAGCAGCGCGTCCAGCCGCCGCTGGCCGGTGTCGAGCAGCGTCAGCGCATTGCCATCGACGACGAATGTCGGCTGTTCGGGCGGTTCGGCCATCGGATGGACCGCGACCTCGGCGTGGCCGGCGGGCACATCGGCCAGCGTCGAAACCACCGTGTCGTCCATCCTGTCTCTCGCGTCCTCGAAGAGTGTTACGCCCCAACAAAGGAACGATCGCGCGAAAGGTTGCGCGGTTGCGACGGTAAGAGCGCGGCGCGCGATTTTCTTGACTCGCGCCCGCTGCCCGCCTATCTGGCGCGCTTCTCCCGGACCCCGGTATAGCCCTAAGGAACCGCCGATGGCGCGCGTTACCGTCGAAGATTGCGTCGACAAGATCCCGAACCGTTTCGACCTGGTGCTGCTGGCCGCCCAGCGCGCGCGCCAGATTTCGGGCGGTGCGGAACTGACGATCGATCGCGATCGCGACAAGAACCCGGTCGTCGCGCTGCGCGAAATCGCCGAGCAGACCGTGCGTCCGAACCAGCTGGAAGAGGCTGTCGTCTCGGGCCTGCAGAAGGTGCAGATCGACGACGAGGAAGCTCCGGACGAAATCGGCTCGCTGGCCGCCTCGGCCGAAGCGCTGCGCCTGACCGCCGCCGCCCCGCCGCGCAACACCAACGTCGGTGGCGACTACGACGGCTGATCGCAGAGTTTCGAAAGGGCCGCGGGCGACATGCCGGCGGCCCTTTTGTTTTGATCGATATGATTACGGCCCGCGCTTTTTCCTCGTCATTCCCGCGAAGGCGGGAATAAATTCTGGCTGGATTGGGTGAGACTCACGACGTCCAGCGACTATCGATCCCCGCCTTCGCGGGGATGACGGTGGAGGGCGTTGATCCTCGCGCCCTCAAGCAAAGATCAAAGCCAGCGCTGCACCGATTGCGATCGAGCCGCCGATCAAAGCGCCGGCCCGGCGCCGGCGACGGCGCGAATAGTCGTCCCACAGAGGCACATCGACATACCAGCCAGTCGTGCCCGGCTTCAGCACGCCAGCGCGCTGGAACTGTTCGAACATCCGGCGGCGGACGCGGCGGTCGGGCTGGTAGGGCACCGCCTTTTCCGGCGACACCGCGTCACGCGACAGGAAGTGCGACATCACGTCGCGCCGCGCCTTTGCCATTACGGCCGCTGCCGTCGTCGCCATGGCCCGTCCCCTATCGCCGCTTCCCCTGATGCCGGATGTTGGCAGGCCGACCCCGCCGCTTCAAGACGCGCGGCGGTTTGCCGCGACGGTCCTCACGCTGGCTGCTAGCCGAGCCCTTGCCGTCGGGCAGTTCGAACCGCAGCGCGCCATTGGCCGGATTCGCTTCCGCCAGCCGCAACTCCAGCCGCTGGCCGATCGCGAATTCGGTGCCCGAATGTTCCCCGACCAGCCGCTGCCCGGCTTCGTCATAGCGGAAATATTCGGTGCCGAGATCGCGCGCCGGAACCAGGCCGTCGCCGCCGATCCCGTCGACCGTCGCGAAAAAGCCGAAGCTCTGCACCCCGGTGATGCGCACCGGCATGATCTCGCCGACGTGCTCGCTGAGGTAGGCGGCGACGTATCGGTCGATCGTCTCGCGCTCAGCCTCCATCGCGCGGCGTTCGAGCTGGCTGATGCCTTCGCCGATCCGTTCGAAATTGACCGATTCCTCGGGCGTCAGCCCCCCCTCGCCCAAGCCGTAGCCGGTGACCAGCGCGCGGTGGACCATCACGTCCGAATAGCGGCGGATCGGCGAGGTGAAATGCGCGTAGCTGCCGAGCGCGAGGCCGAAATGCCCGGCGTTCTGCGGCCCGTAATAAGCCTGGGTCTGGGTGCGCAGGACCTGCTCCATCGCCTGCGGACGGAAATCGCTGTCGCCGATCTTTTCGAGCAGCCGGTTGAAGGTCGCGGGGCGGATGACCTGGCCGAGCGCGAATTCGACGCTCAGCGTCTTCAGATATTCCTTGAGCGCGACCAGCTTCTCGCGTGCCGGCGGTTCGTGGACGCGATACATGACGGGAAGCTTCTTCGCCTCCAGCGCCTTCGCCGCGGCGACGTTGGCGGCGATCATGTAATCCTCGATCAGCTTGTGCGCGTCCAGCCGCTCGCGCGGGGCGACCGAAAGGATGCGCCCGTTCTCGTCGATGACCACCCGGCGTTCGGGAAGGTCGAGGTCGAGCGGTTCGCGCTCGGTGCGGGCGGCGTTGAGGGCGTGCCAGCAGGCCCAGAGGGGTTTCAGGATGCTCGACAGCGCATCCCACTTTTCCGTTCCCCGGCGAAGGCCGGGGTCCAGGATCGGGCGCTCGGCAACTGGGCCCCGGCCTTCGCCGGGGAACGCGTCTGCGATCGCCTGCGCATCCTCATACGCGATGTTCGCGCGCAGCCGCACGACCGCGCGGCTGAACCGCCAGCCCTCGATCCTGCCCTTGGCCGAAATCTTCAGGTGGCACGCCATCGCCGCCCGGTCGACGCCCTGCTTCAGCGAGCAGACGTCAGCCGACAGCACTTCGGGCAGCATCGGCACCACGCGGTCGGGGAAATACACCGAATTGCCGCGTTTCCGCGCTTCCTTGTCGAGCAGCGAGCCCGGCCGGACGTAGAAGCTGACGTCGGCGATCGCCACGATCGCGTCCCAGCCGCCGTCCTCGCGCTGGCTGGCCCAGACCGCATCGTCATGGTCGCGGGCGTCGACCGGATCGATCGCGACGATGGGCAGATGGCGCAGGTCTTCGCGGCCCTCGCCCAAAGGCAACGCAGCCACGCGCTTCGCCTCGTCGAGCAACTCGTCCGAGAAGACGTGCGGGATGCCGTGCTTGGCGATGGCGATCATCGAGAAGCTGCGCGGGGCGAACGCCTCGCCCAGCCGCTCGACGACGCGCGCGGTGATGCGCGGCGGGCGGCCGGCACGTTCGGCGACGACCAGTTCGCCCGCTTCGGCACCACCGGCGTCGGACACCAGCCAGTCGCGACGGTCCTTCTTGTCGAGGCCCATCAGGAACAGCTTGCCGCCTTCCTCGCGCAGCACGCCCATGATCGTCTCGGCGGTGCTGGCGGGCAGCAGCTTCATCGGATGCGCGATCCAGCCATTCCCGGCCTCCTCGGTCCGCGCCAGGATGCGCGCGCCGATGCCGAGCGCCCCGCGCTTGCGTTCGCGTACCCTGAGGCGCGGCTCGGGTACGCCTTCGGCCTCCCAGCGTTCGGGTTGCGCCCAGACGTTGCCGCCGTCGTCGACATCGACCACGCGCAGCACGGTGACCTTCGGCAGCCCGCCCATCTTGTGGAAGGCGCGGCCGGGGGCGGAATCGATCAGTCCTTCGTCGGCCATGTCCTTCAGCAGCGCCTTGAGCGCGATCTTGTCCTGCCCATGCAGCCCGAAGGCGCGCGCGATCTCGCGCTTGCCGGCCGGCGCGTCGCTGTCGGCGATGAAATCGAGGATCTGCTGGCGGCTGGGGAGGCCGGGAATGCGCTTTACCATAAGCGGGAGATAGGGACTCTGGCGCCCCGCGTCACTTCCCCCTACGAAAGCTCAGGCACATGGCTCACGACCTCCTCATCGTCGGCGGCGGGATCAACGGCTGCGCGATCGCGCGCGAAGCCGCGCTGCTGGGGCTGTCGGTGCTGCTGGTCGAACGCGACGATCTGGCGCAGCACACCTCGTCGGCGTCGTCGAAGCTGATCCACGGCGGCCTGCGCTATCTCGAGTATCGCGAATTCGGCCTGGTGCGCGAGGCGTTGCAGGAACGCGAGCGGCTGATCCGGGCCGCGCCGCACCTGATCCACCCGATGGCCTTCGTCCTGCCGCACGAGCATGCGGTGCGGCCGTGGTGGCTCGTACGCGCGGGGCTCTACCTGTACGACGCGCTGGCGCTGGGGACGACGTTGCCCCGCTCGCGGCGGCTGCGCGCGCGGGACGACGCCTATCGCGCGCCGCTGACCGGGGCGGCGAAGGGGTTCGTCTATTACGATGCGTTCGTCGATGACGCCCGCCTGACGCTGGCGAACGCGATCGATGCGGCGGATGCGGGTGCGCAGATCGCCACGCGGACCGCGCTGCTCGCCGCGCGGCGCAAGGACGACCACTGGCGCGCGACCTTGTCCGACGGGCGGATCGTCACCGCGCGCGCCATCGTCAATGCGGCGGGCCCCTGGGTCGGCGATCTGTTCGCGAAGGTCGGGGTGACCACCGCCGCGCATGTCCGGCTGGTCAAGGGCAGCCACATCGTCGTGCCGAAGCTCTACGACGGCGACCACGCCTATATCCTGCAACAGCCGGACGGCCGCATCGTGTTCGCGATCCCCTGGCTGCGCGACTTCACCGCGATCGGCACGACCGACATTCCGGTGAACAGGCCCGAGGATGCGCGGATCGACGCCACGGAAATTCGCTACCTGTGCGATGCGGCGAATCACTATTTCGAGCGCCAGGTCGCCCCCGCCGACGTCGTCGACAGCTGGTCTGGCGTCCGCCCGCTGTTCGACGACGGCGCGAGCGACGCGAAGGCGGTGACCCGCGACTATGTCCTGGAACTCGATGACAGCGGCCCGGCGCTGCTGAGCGTCTTCGGCGGCAAGATCACCACTGCGCGCCATCTGGCGGAGGATGCGCTTGCGAAACTCGCGTCCGTGCTTGGCATCGACGCGCGGCATGTGACCCGCGACCGCCCCTTTCCCGGTGGGGACACCGGCGATTTCGATGCCTTCCTCGCTTCGGTCCGCGCGCGCTTCCCCTTCCTGGGCGACCAGCGCTCGGCGCGGATGGCGCATGCCTATGGCACCCGGCTGTGGGAGATGCTCGACGGGGTGCGCGCCATCGCCGACCTCGGGCCGGAGTTCGGCGCGGGCCTGACCGCGGTCGAACTGGGCTGGATGCGGACGCGCGAATGGGCCCGCACCGCCGCCGACGTGCTGGAGCGCCGCAGCAAGCTTCGCCTGACCGCCGATGCGCAGACGCTCGCCGCGGTCGAGGCCTATTTCCGGGAGACCCTGTGATGCCGATCGACGCCACCTTGCCCTACGACGACCAGAACATCTTCGCGAAGATCCTGCGCGACGAAATCCCCTCGAAGCGCGTGTACGAGGACGACTGGGCGATCGCCTTCCATGACATCGCGCCGGTCGCGCCGCAGCATATCCTGGTGATCCCGCGCGGCGCCTATGTCTCATGGGACGACTTCAGCGCGCGCGGATCGGATGCGGAGATTGCGGGCTTCGTCCGCGCGGTGGGCAAGGTCGCGCGCGAGGCGGGAATGGTCGGGGACGGATACCGCCTGCTCGCCAACATCGGGCGCGATGCAGGGCAGGAAGTGCCACACCTGCACGTCCATATCCTTTCAGGGCGCCCGCTGGGCCCGATGCTCGCGCGATAGGGGATTGCGCAAGGGCGATTTCGCTTTAGGCTCCCACGCCATCAGAGCGAACAGCCGCTGATTATTCGGCTTAGAGGGGATTTCGATGGCAACCATGCCACCTAAAAGGGGCGTGATCGAACGGATGTTCGCACGCAAGTCGATCGCGCAGGTCCAGCGCGAGACGGAAACCAGTGAACTGAAGCGCACGCTCGGCAAGTGGAACCTGCTTCTGCTGGGCGTCGGCTGCATCATCGGCGCGGGCATCTTCGTACGTACCGGGTCGGCGGCCGCGCTCCACGCCGGGCCGGCGGTGCTGCTGAGCTTCGTCGTCGCCGGCATCGTCTGCGCCTTCGCCGGGCTCTGCTACGCCGAACTATCGTCGACCCTGCCGGTGTCGGGATCGGCCTACACGTACGGCTACACCACGCTCGGCGAATTCGTCGCGTGGACGATGGGCGTGCTGCTGCTGCTAGAATATGGCATCGCGGCTTCGGTCGTCGCGGTCGGCTGGGGCGGGTACGTCGTCAGCCTGCTCGCCGACTTCGGGATCAACATCCCGGCGCAGCTGACGGGGCCTGCCGGCTACACGCTGATGCGCGACGGCGCGCCGGTGCTGGTCGACGGGCAGACCGTCACCACCATCTTCAACCTGCCCGCCTTCCTGATCTGTCTCGCACTCGCGCTGCTGCTGGTGCGCGGCGTGTCGGAATCGGCCAAGGTCAACAACATCATCGTCGCGGTGAAGGTCAGCGTGCTCGTCGCGTTCATCGTCGTCGGCGGCCTGATCGTGCTGTCGAAGCTGCCGCAGCTGGTCGCGACCAACTGGACGCCGTTCGTGCCCGAGAACCAGGGTGACGGCAAATATGGCGTCGACGGCATCATGCGCGCCGCCTCGATCGTGTTCTTCGCCTACATCGGATTCGAAGCGGTTTCGACCGCGGGTCAGGAAGCCAAGGACCCCAAGCGCGACATGCCGTTCGGCATCATCGGGTCGCTGGTCGTCTGCACCGTCATCTACATGCTGGTCGCGGCCATCATGACGCTGCTGGTGCCCTACACGTCGCTGAACGTGCCGGATCCGGTCGCGGTCGTCGTCGATGCGTTCGGCCCGACGTGGAGCTGGCTCGCCAAGATCATCAAGATCGGCGCGATCATCGGCCTGACCTCGGTCGTGCTGGTGCTGATGTACGGCCAGACCCGCATCTTCTACACGATGGCGCGCGACGGCCTGCTGCCGCGGGTGTTCGCGAACGTCCATCCGAAGTTCAAGACGCCGTACATCAACACGCTGCTCGTCGGCCTGATCACGGCGGTTGCCGCCGGGTTCCTCGACATCAACCTGCTGGGCGACGCGACGTCGGTCGGCACGCTGGCGGCCTTCGCGATCGTCTGCCTGTCTGTGATCTATCTGCGTCGCACCGCGCCCGACCTGCCGCGCGGGTTCAAAGTGCCGCTGTACCCGATCACGCCGATCCTGGGCATCCTGTCGTGCGGCTATCTGATCACGACGGTGCCGGCGAGCGTGCTGCTGCTGTTCGTCGTCTATCTGGCGATCGGCATGGTCGTGTACTTCTTCTACGGCATGCACAATTCGAACCTGCAGCGCGGCGAGCGGCAGGACGACAAGCCGGATATGGGCGAATTCCCCGCCCCGGTGGGCGAGCAGCCGTAAAGGCTAATCGGGTCAGACCGTAGGATCGGGGTCGGGGAGAGCGTCTCTCCCCGGCCCTTTTCTTTGCCCGCGAAGCTTACCGATCCACCCTCGTTCCCGCGCAGGCGGCAGCCCATATCCCGGGCTGTCCTTCGGGCACGCGCCGGAGATGCATCCTAGCCTTCGCGGCGATACCGGGATCCTCTGCCCCGCACACCGGCCAAGAAAAAGGGGCCAGGGAGATGCGTTCTCCCCGGCCCCCGAGCCTTCGTCGAAAGGCGATGGATCAATATTGCATCTTTTCCGCGACCAGCGCCTTCAGATCGGCTTCGGGGCGCGCGCCATAGTGGCTGATGATCTCGGCCGCGCAGATCGCGCCCTGGACCAGCGCGCCGTCAAGCGCCATGCCCTTGGCCAGCGCGTGCAGCACGCCCGCGGCGAACAGGTCGCCCGCGCCGGTCGTGTCGACGACGCCGGAGGTCGGCTGGGCAGCGACCTGGTAGCGACGGCCCTGGTACATCGCGATGGCGCCCTGTTCGCCCCGGGTCACGACGACCACGCCGACCTGCGGCGTCGTCTTTTCGATCGCGGCCTCAAGGTCGTCGGTCTTCCACAGCGCCTTCAGCTCGTTCTCGTTGGCGAACAGGATGTCGATCGTCCCATCCTCGACCATCCGGCGGAAATCGTCGCCGTGGCGATCGATGCAGAACACGTCGCTGAGCGTGAAGGCGACCCAGCGGTTCGCCTCCCGCGCGATGCGGATCGCCTCGACCATCGCCGCGCGCGGCTCTTCCGGGTCCCACAGATAGCCTTCGAGGTACAGGATCTTGCCGGCGCGGATCATGTCGGCGTCGAGCGCGGTGGAGGGCAGATACTGCGACGCGCCCAGGAACGTATTCATCGTGCGCTGCCCGTCCGGCGTCACGAAGATCATGCAGCGCGCGGTCGACGGCTCGCCATCACGTGCCGCCGTGGTGAAGTCCACGCCCGCCGCCTTGATGTCGTGGGCGAAGACCTGGCCCAGCTGGTCGTCGGCGACCTGGCCGATGAAGCCCGCGGTACCGCCCAGTGCCGCGACGCCGGCGACGGTGTTCGCCGCCGACCCGCCGCTGATTTCCTTGCCCGGGCCCATCTTGGCATAGAGCGCATCCGCGTCCTCGGCCGAGAAGATGAGCTGCATCGAGCCCTTGTTCATGCCGGCGTCGGTGATGAACTGGTCGTCGGCCTGGGCGAGGATGTCGACGATCGCATTGCCGATGGCGACGACGTCATAGGTTGGGGCAGTCACGCAACTTCTCCTGAATCAGATGCCGCGCCGTAAGCTTCGCGGGGACGCAAGGCAATCGCGGCTTCGTTTCGCGCGACGGGCGCGTTAGAGGACTTACGTGATCGCGGCGTTCTTCCTTTCGCTCGGCCAGTTGGGCGACCGGCGTATCCTGGCGGTGCTCGCCAAGTCGCTGGCGCTGACCTTTGCGTTGCTGGCGACGGCCGGCGTCGGGTTGTGGTTCGGCGTGCGGGCATTGGCGCGGTGGATGGGGATCAGCGCGATCGGCGGCGACTTGGCGGGCGCGGCGGCGGTGTTGGCGGGCGTTGCGCTCGGCTGGCTGATCTTTCGCGCGCTCGCCATCGCGGTCGTCGGGCTCTTCGCCGACGATGTCGTCGCGGCGGTCGAGGCGAAACATTATCCGCAAGCGCTGGCGACCGCACGCCCCGTGCCCTTCGCGCGCGGGCTGGCGATGGGCGCGGGTTCGGCGGGGCGGGCGGTGTTGTGGAACGTCGTCGCAAGCCCGCTCTACGTCATTTTATTGGCGACCGGCGTCGGCACCGCGATCGGCTTCTTCGTCGTCAACGCAGCTCTGCTGGGCCGCGATCTGGGCGATATGATCGCGGCGCGCCACCGCCCGGCCGCCGCGCTGCCCGCCTTTCGCCAGGCCACCCGAGGGACCCGGCTGATGCTGGGCGTCATCGGCACGGCATTGCTCCTCATCCCCTTCGTCAACCTGGTCGCCCCCGTGCTCGGCGCGGCGATGGCGACGCATGTCTTTCATCGGAGATTGTCGACGTGAAACGCCTGATGACCGCCGCCCCGGCGCTGCTGCTTGCCGCATGCAGCACCGGGACCACCGTCCCCCGGCCGGCCGCCCGCATCCCGCTGCCCCAGCCGCGTGCGATCAGCACGGTCGGGCTGGAGCGCGTGATGGGCCAGCCCGCTCGCGCGCTGACCCAGACGTTCGGCGCGGCCGATGCGGACGTGACCGAGGGCATGGGCCGCAAGCTTCAGTTCGGTAGCCGCATCTGCGTACTGGATGCCTATCTCTACCCGAAGGACGGCAAGGGCGAACCGGTAGTGACGTACGTCGACGCGCGCCAGCCGGATGGCAGCGCGATCGACCGGGCGAGTTGTGTCGCTGCGTTGGCGCGAAGGGACGGGGGGAAGTGAACCTCGCCAGCGGACCAAGGCAGAGACGCATCTGATCGGATTGTCGGACCGAACGCGCATGGAGAACGCACGAGCCGAACTAAACTGCCCCGCCGACACTACCTGCCTTCAATCGAACAACCCCTCCTGCACTCCCGCGGGCGGCTCGATTCCCAGATGCTTCCACCCCAGCCCGTTCAGGCACCGCCCCCGCGCCGTCCGGGCGATCAGGCCGAGCTGGATCAGATAGGGTTCGATCACTTCCTCGATCGTGTCGCGCGGTTCTGACAGGCCCGCGGCCAGCGTCTCCACCCCCACCGGCCCGCCCTTGTAGATGTCGGCGATCATCGTGAGGTAGCGGCGGTCCATGGCGTCGAGGCCGAGGTTGTCGACCTCCAGCCGGGTCAGCGCGCTGTCGGCGGCCTTGGCATTCACTGTCTCCACGCCAGCGACATTGGCAAAGTCGCGCACCCGTCGCAGCAGCCGCCCGGCGATACGCGGGGTGCCCCGGCTGCGCCGGGCGATCTCGCGCGCGCCATCGTCGGAAACATGCAGGTCGAGCAGACCCGCCGCGCGCGTCACCACCCGCAACAGTTCGTCCTCGGAATAGAATTGCAGCCGCACCGGAATGCCGAACCGATCGCGCAACGGCGTCGTCAGCAATCCCTGGCGGGTCGTGGCGCCGACCAGAGTGAAGCGCGGCAGGTCGATGCGCACCGAACGCGCCGACGGCCCCTCGCCGATCATCAGGTCGAGCGCGCGGTCCTCCATCGCAGGATACAGCACTTCCTCCACCGCGGGGTTCAGGCGGTGGATCTCATCGATGAACAGGACGTCGCCGTCCTCCAGGTTGGTCAACAGCGCGGCGAGGTCGCCCGACTTGGCGATTACCGGGCCGGACGTCGCGCGAAACCCCACCCCCATTTCGCGTGCAACGATCTGCGCCAGCGTCGTCTTGCCGAGGCCCGGAGGCCCGAAGAACAGCACATGGTCCAACGCATCCCCGCGCGATCTGGCGGCATCGATGAACACGCGCAGATTCTCGCGAGCGGCCTTCTGCCCGACGAATTCGTCGAGCGATTTCGGGCGCAGCGCCGCATCGACGTCTTCGGGGCGGCGCGAGGCGGTGAGGATGCGGTCGTCGGTCATTGCGGGTCGCTCAATATGCTGGCCGCATCCGGCGCCTGGTGGAGAACACGAATAACCACGAGGTCTTCGGCACCCTCGATCCGATAGTAAATGCGGTGGGCACGATAGCCGACGCTCCGCAGGTTGTCGGCAAACTGCCGGACGAACGCCCCGGCCAGCGGCCGTTCGACTATCCTGTCGAAAACACCGCGTAGCCCGCGAAGATACTCCCCCGCCGCGCGCGCACCGAATGCGGATCGGCTGTAGCGTTCAATATCCCCGATGTCGGCCTTCGCTGCCTCAGACGTCCGAAATCTAAGCACGAAGATCAGGATTTTCAGCGATGATCGCGTCGATGATCTCGCGGGGGTCTTCGTCGAGAACCGGCGACGCGAGTCCCTGATCGATCAGTGCCCGCAGCCCCTCAGGCGTATTCCGTTCCCGATCCCGCTCCGCCAGCGCCCGGAAGTAATCGACGGCGTCGGCATAGCTGCCGTCCGACACGCGCGACTCGATCCAGCTCTGAAGGTCAGGCGGCAGGGGGATGCTGACGTGAATCATGCGCGGAACATAATCGAAACGGCGGCGCAAGCCAACGTCACTTCGCCGCCTTCCGGAGCGCCAGCCGGACCAGCGCGTCGAGCGTGGCACTCGGCCCCAGTTCCTCCTCCGCCGCCGCGACAGCCGCGCTTGCCTCCGCCGGCTTGAAGCCGAGGTTACCGAGCGCGGACATGGCGTCGCCGGCCGCGCTGCTCGCGGGGGCAGCCGTGCTTCCTCCGACGGGTCCGAGCGCCACCGCGCCGACCTTGTCCTTGAGTTCGCGGACGATGCGTTCGGCAAGTTTCGGGCCGACGCCGTTCGACCGCGCGACCATCGCCTTGTCCTGGGCGGCGACCGCGCGCGACAGATCGTCGGGCGGCAACGTCGAGAGGATCGCGAGCGCGACGCGGGCACCGACGCCCTGCACACCGGTCAACAGACGGAACCAGTCGCGTTCGGCCCCGGTCGCGAAGCCTACGAGGCGCAGGAAATCCTCGCCCACCAGCAGTTCGGTGTGGAGCGTCACCCCCTCCCCGACAGGCCCAAGGGCGTCGAGCGTACGGGCCGAGGCGCCGACGAGGTAGCCGACGCCGCCGACGTCGATGACGGCGTGGTCCGACGCGGTGGAGGTCAGGATGCCTTTGAGGTGCGCGATCATGACGCGGGCGCCCAGCGATTTGCCAAGGCAAATCGCGGAGTCGCCACGGCGGGGGCACCCATGAAAGTAATATTTTCATGGGACCCCTCGGGCAACCGGGCGGCGCAGCCGTCCCGTCTGACGGCGTGGCGGAAAGAGAGGTCAATCATCGCCCTGGAACCTAACCGGAACACAGTCGCCCGACCAGCCCCATAAACAAACGCACAGCACTCGGGACGGCCCGCCCGTCAAGCGTCCCGATTGATCACCAACCCGGCCTGCGGCGCCGACCCGGACCCGTAGATATTCGTCGGCGACATGCTCGCCCGCATCCGCCCCAGCAACGCTTCGAACGATGCGATCTGCTCGCTCGCCGTCTTCACCCCGCGCAGCTTGGCGGCGTCGGTATCGGTCGGCGTCTGCGTCACGGCGTCCGGCGCGGGCGCCTGCCGATCGGGCTCGGGCGAGAAGAACCGTTCCAGTTCGCCCGCCTGATCGGGGCTCAGCGTGCCCTGTTCGACCTGGCCCGCGATCAGCGCATTGACGCGGTCCTTCATCGATGCCGGCAGGGTGTCGGCCTTCTCCGCGAGCCCTTGCCCGACGGTATCGAGCGCGACGGACAGCGCGGCCTTGTCCTCGGCGCGCAGGGCTCCCACCGAGACGGCCGAATCCAGCCGGCGATCCATCATCGCACGCGCCGTTCCGAAACCGATCGAAGGCAGGGTGGTCATCCGTCCGTCCATAACCGCCGCACATTCCGCGACGGAGCGACCGTGGCGGGAAAAGCTTGCCGGAACGTTACCGCCGTCCGGCAATCCCCAGCGACCGCGCGCTGGCGACATGATGCGCGTGGGTGATCGCTACCGCCAACGCGTCGGCCGCATCGGGCCCCGCAAGCTTTACGCCCGGCAGCAGCACGCCGACCATCGCCTGGATCTGTCGCTTTTCCGCGCCACCGGTGCCGACCACCGCCTTCTTGACCGTGCTCGGATGATATTCGCCGACGACCAGTCCCGCAGTGGCCGCAGCGAGCAGCACGACGCCGCGCGCTTGCCCCAGCTTCAGCGTCGACTGCGCGTTGCTGTTGCCGAGCACTTCCTCCGCCGCGGCGCTGTCGGGGCGCTCGGCGCGGATGACCTCACCCAGCGCCTCGTACAGGTTGGACAGCCGGCGCGGCAGCGGCATCGCGGGCTCGGTCCTGATCTGGCCGTTGGCGATATGGCGCAGGCGGTTCCCCTCCGCGGCGATGACGCCCCAGCCGGTGGTGCCGAGACCCGGGTCGAGGCCGAGGATGATCACAGCCGCAAGCCGAGCCGCGGGGCAAGGGCCGTCATACCCAGGTACAGGACGATCGTCAGGACGCAGCCGGCGATCAGCGCCACCCAGAAATCGACACCCGCGCGCAACAGCACCGGGGTCAGCAGGAACATCGGCAGCGAGGGCAGCACGTACCAGAAGGTCGCACCGGCATGCCGCGCCATATTCTCGGCATCGGGTCGACCGATCCACAGCAGGATCATGCCGAGCACCGATACCAGCGGCAGCGAGGCGACGAGCGCCGCCATTGCGGCCTGGCGCTTGCCGATCTCCGCGATCGCCACGATCAGCGCGCCGGACAGCAGCGCCTTGGCGACCAGCGCAAACATCCTAGCCCAGCTTCTCCATCACCGCGTCGGAGACTTCGTAATTGCCCCACACGGTCTGGACGTCGTCGTCGTCGTCCAGCGCGTCGATCAGCTTGAACAGGGTCGCGGCGTCGCCCTCGGTCACCTCGACCATCGTCTGCGGGCGCCAGGCGAGCTTCGCGCCTTCGGCTTCGCCCAGCACCGGCTCCAGCGCCTTGACGACTTCGTGAAGCGAGCCCTGTTCGGTCCAGATCTCGTGGCCGTCCTCGCTCGACGTCACGTCCTCGGCGCCGGCCTCCAGTGCCGCTTCGAACACCTTTTCGGCGTCACCGGCTGAGGCCGGGTACGTGATGAGCCCGACCCGGTCGAAGCCGTGGCTGACCGAACCGGCGGTGCCCAGATTGCCGCCGTTCTTGCTGACCGCAGTGCGCACATTGGTCGCGGTGCGGTTGCGGTTGTCGCTCAGCGCCTCGATGATCAGGCTCACGCCGCCGGGACCGAAGCCTTCGTAGCGGATTTCCTCGTAATTCTCGGTATCGCCCTTCGACGCCTTTTCGATCGCGCGCTGGATATTGTCCTTGGGCATCGACTGCGCCTTGGCGGCGTTGATCGCGGCGCGCAGGCGCGGGTTCATGTCGGGGTCGGGCAGACCCATCTTGGCCGCGACGGTGATTTCGCGGCTGAGCTTCGAAAACATGCCCGAGCGCTTCTTATCCTGCGCGCCCTTGCGGTGCATGATGTTCTTGAATTTGGAATGGCCTGCCATTCTGAACCCCACAAAGTGATACTTTGTGGGGACCCCTAGTCCGTGTCGGGGTTTCGCTCAACCGGCGTCGCGGCGGGCCAGAGCGTCGATCTTCGCCTCCAGCGACGCCAGCCGTTCGATGACCAGATCGTCCAGCTTGTGGTGCAGCCGCAGAATCTCGATCTCGGCGCGCAGGTTGGTTTCGAAATCCAGGCTCGCCGCCAGCCGGTCCTTCGCCGCCTGGCGATTCTGGCTCATCATGATGACCGGCGCCTGGATCGCCGCGACCGTCGACAGCATCAGGTTGAGGAAGATGTAGGGATAGGGATCGAACGCCAGCCCGAAATGCTCTAGCACGTCCGAATTGAGCAGCATCCACCCGACCAGCACCAGCGAAAAGCCGATGATGAAGCCCCAGCTGCCCCCGATCGCGGCGACCCGGTCGGATAATCGATCACCGAAGCTTTCGCGCTCATCGGCGACGTCGCCGGCATCGCGGCTGACCAGCGTCCCCGCCTCGATCGTCTCGAGAACGCGGCGCTCCTCGGGATCGAGCTCGACCGCGGGCTTGCCGAGCAGCTGCTGGGCGAGCTCGTTGAGCGGGGGCTTGGTCATGCGCGGCGGGCCTTGGTCGGAAACAGAGCGGCGACCGCGTTAACGCAGGTTGGCGTTTCGCCCAACCCGTGCGTCGGCACACTCCCGGGACGCCCCGGCGTCAGACGGGAGCGCGCCGCGCTCCCGCTGGCCGTCGTGGCGAGTCGGCGCTTGGCGT
>CAJYOI010000047.1 GCA_913776045.1 uncultured Sphingomonas sp. | reverse complement strand
GGCAAAGCGCCGCCGGCGTCGGATCCGCTGCACGGTCTTGGTTTCCCAGATCTGGATCAGCGTCCAGATGACCGTGAACAGCGCTGCCAAGTGGGGCAGCAGATTGGTGATGGTGCCGACCGCGACGAGCGCAGAGGCCCCATCGACGGCACGTCGCGTGCCGTCGCCAAGGTAATTTGTGATCATGATCTTCCCCCGGGTACCGCGCGGCTCGCCGGCCCCTCGTCTCTTGTTAGGCAGGCGCCCCGTCAGGCACGACGAGCGTCTCGACCGGCTTCGGCTCTTCGCTGCGCCACGGGTCGTCCTCGGCCGGCGGATAGGCCACGCCGATCGGCAGCTGCACGCCGATCTCGCGCATCAGGACGTAGCGCATCGCGGTCAGGTCCTCGCGCAACGCGCCGATGTTCTGCGTCCCCATCATCGACAGGCCGCCCATGATAGCCACGCCGATCGCCTTGACCTCGTCGTCCGCGGCGTCGCCGGCATCGTAGATCGCCTGGGCGAGCCGATTGAATGCGATCGGGATCGGCGCTTCCGAAAGCGCGGCTTCGATCTTGGCGCGCAGCTCGGCGGCCGGGGTGTCGTCGTCAGGCGGCGGCGTGCGGCCGATGTAGCCGGCGACCATCGCCAGCATTTCGGGCCAGTTCTGGGCGAGCGGGATGGTCGTGGTCATGCGGTTGCTCCTCGGATGCTTGGCAGCGCGTTGGTCAGGATAATGTCGATGTCAGCGACGGTGGCCGCTTCGCGAACGGCGGCTTTCGCGGCGACAGCGATGCCGGCGATGCGCGCGCGGGGCGCTGCAGCCTCCGCCGCCTTGGCCAGGATGATCGCGCGGACCTGGTCGATCGATACGCCGCGGGCTTCAGCCTCGGCTTCCAGATAGGGCCAAGGCCCGCTGGCCTGCCGCGCCTCGGCCGCCTTGGCGTCGTACTCGCGATCGAGCGGGCTCGCCGGCAGCGCGTCAGTGGCCTGCCGGCGCTCGTACTCGATCGCGACTAATGCCTCGCCGCGACGAAGCTCAAGGTGGACGACCCACGCGTCGGCGTCCCAGTCCCAGGTTTCGGCGGGCAGGCTCAGGCGTGGCGTCTCGGCGATACGCAGGGGCGCCGGCCGCGCGGGCGCATGCTCGCTCTCGACCCACTGCTCGACAGCACCACCGGGATACTCGGCAATCCAAGTCGTCATTGCGGACCTCCGTAGAACGATCCACGGACGGCCTTTGCGGGCGAGAATTGCCCGCCGTTCGCGAACCAATCGAATTTCAGTGCGACGTAGATCGTGGCGCCGGCAGAGAAAGTCGGCGTGTCGACCGCGGTCTGGATGAAGCCCGCGTTGACCTTCTGCTGAGAGCCGTCGAAGTAGTTGTACGCCGCCGCGTTCACGCCGTTGGTGGCGCGAAAAAGCGACACTGGGTTCGAGCCGTCCGCCGACGTGCTGTACAGGACGTCCAAGCCGGCGCGGGTGTAGTTCAACTGGTCGTTGGTCAGCCCGTAGTCTGCAACGTCGTAGCCGATCTGTGCGGTGAGCCGGACCTTACCGGTGCTGGTGACGGCGACCGGTATCCATGGCGTGATCCGCGCGGGATTTTGCCCGGCCGGCAATACCATGTCCTCGAAATTGAAGGTTGATGGCGCGGTCGACGGCGGCGGATCGACCTGCTGGACGGTCACGCGGACATCACGGCGAAGCTCGCGCCCGCCGTAGGTCGCCGAGACCGTCATCACGGTTGAAGCCATCACGGCGGTTGTGGTGATCGTGCCGCGGGCGCTGGTCGCGCTTGCGGTGTCGATCGTCGCCGCGGCGGCCTCGGTGGTGTTGATCACCCACTGCGCCTGGCTCGACTTGTCCACGCCACCGACCATCAGCCGAGCCTTCCGGGTGATCGGATACTGACCCGCCAGCTGCTGGCCCGTCGTCCGGTACACCTTCACCACGATCGGCTCGATGTCCTCGATGACCGGGAAGTTGTTCAGCGTGACGTCCGATCCGGCCTCGACGCCGTCGATCTTTCCTGCGCGCGCGGGGTCGCCCTGCATCAGGCTGGTGGCATAGGTGAAGGTCCCGCCGCCCACGACCGAGTGCGCCGCGCTGGCAATGCCTTTGCCGGTGTCGATCGCGGCATCGGTCGCCTTCTGCCCTGTCTCCAGCAACAGGTTGCCGGCGGGCCCGCCACCCACCTGCGCGCCGACCGTCGCGGCCACCTCAGTGACGCCGATGCGGAGCAGGGCGACATCGTGCGGCTTCGCGGCTGTCCCGATCGCGGCGATAGCGATCGTATAGTATGCGGCGTTCGCCGGCAGATCTAAGAAGCCCTTCACCGCGCGCCATTCGCCAGCGACAGCCTGAAAGGTCGACGGCTCAGCCCCGCCAGCGTAATTGAAGTCGGCGGTCGTGTATTCGAAACCTAGCGCGAGCTGCTGATACTGCTCCGCCACGCGCTCCACGTAGCTGTAGTACAGCCTCCGCGCGCCCGCGGGGATCGGACGGCGGACTTGCCGAATGCGGTTTCCGCTCACCGACCGGAAGAAAGGGGCAGGATCGCCCGCCTGGGCCGGTTGCCGGGTGATACCAGGATCAAGCGTCCACCCGGTCGTGTCCTTCAGGATGCTTCCGTTGATCAGCAGATTGTCGCCGGCAGTCGCACCGTCGTCGGGCTTTCCCTCACCTCCGACCGATGCCCACGCATCGTCGGAATAGACGCCATAGCCGATGCGAGCGATCTGCGTGCCGACCGTGGCGATATGGAAGTGCGGCCAATAGGTGCCGCCGGTGCTGGCATCGACCACCTTCAATGTCTGACCGTTCACGCGCCAGATGAAGCGGACGTTGCTGTAGACCAGCTCGAACACGGAATTGCCGTCGAAGACGGCGAGCGCTTCCTGCTGCACGCCATTGACGACGGCATAGACCTTGTCGCCTTCGGTCTTCATGCCGGCACGCACTTCCGATGCGTACCGGTTCTGCCCGGCGACGAAGCCGACCAGCGCGCGCTGATTGACGTAAAGTCCGCCCCAGACCAGTCGAGCCGCGCCGGTGACGACATTCCGAGGAATGGCAACGACACCGCTGTCGCCATTGCTGTCGCTGTATGTCGCGGCGCCGGCGACCTTCGTGAGGCTGTTGCCCTCCACCTTGAAACTCGCGACCGGCTGATTGCCGGTGTAGATGAAGGTGATGTCGGCCGTCGCGCCTTCTTGAACGGACTCGAGTTTCGCGCCTTCGGTCGGCGACGCCTCTTTCAGCGTCTTGCCGAACACGAAGCCGCTGCCTCCGACGACCGAAAGCGTCGCTCCGGAGACACCATTCGCCGTGACCATCGTCGCGTCGCTCTGCGGGACGCCCGCCTGATCGGTGACATCGGTCGTCTTCGGCTTTGCTGCCCCGGTGTCGAGCACCTTCGCCCAAGCGCCCCAGGCGTTCGGCGACCCATTCTCGTTGGCCTTGCCGGTGCGCTGCCAGCTGATGCCACTGGTCTGATCGACGGCGGTCTGCGTCGTGGTCGCGATCGATCCATTGTACGGCGATCCACTCGGCACAGTCTCGACCAGAAAGAGCCGATTTGCGCTGCCGTCTAGCGTCAGGCCGATCGCGCTGGCCTTCCACGTCTCTTTCACCGCGTAGCCGATGATGGTGTAGCCAAGCGGCGGCGACATCAGCGTTTCCAGCTTCGGCGCGACGGTTGATACGCCGACGACCTGGGCGGACGCGGTGGTGTCGAGGTCCGCCAGCTTGTTGCGGCTGCGCAGCGTGATGCTCGGCGCGCTGCCACCGACGAAATCGCCGGCGCCGGCCGCGATCGTCGAGTGGATGGTCGCGTCGATCGTGTCGTACTGCCACACGCCGTTGGCGTCGCGCGCGATCTCGATCGTCTCGCTGCCATTCGCGACAGCGGCGCCGCCGTTGTAGAGCGTGTACGTCTTGATGGTGCTGGTCGCGCCCTTTGACAGCTTGACGGTCAGCACGACGGTTCCCGTCACCGCACCCGAGGGCGGGCCGACGATCGGATATTTGGCCGTGCCGCCGCCGGATAGGGGCACGTTCTGATACCCGGTGATGCGGCCGGCGCCGAACGCGCGATTGTCGACGACGACGTACTTCGAATTGAACAGGCTGCTGCTGACGGTTGCGTCGGCGTCGCCAGGATAGAAGACGCGGGTGCCGCTGTCGGGATCGGGCAGCGGCTTCTGCGAGCTCGGCGCGCGGCCGTCGTTCGGGAAAGCCCACTGGTAGGTCAGATCGACGCCATCGTCGCTTGCGTTGCCGACGATCGCCGACGGATCGACGTCACGATACTGCGCCGCCACGACAACCGCGCGGGTCATCTCGATCGACCCCGACGTGAAGTCGCTGCCTTCAACGATGATGTATTTGGTGGTGCCTATTGGCAGCTGGACGGTGCCACCGCCCTTGCGAGCATCGACCTGCTGCGGCTGAAGGCTGGCGCCGCCCGCGGTGTACGGCAGGACGAGGACATAGGCGGAGCCCACGCCGGTGTCCGCCCGCGTCTGGATCGTGATGTTCAGATACTCGGCGCCGTTGCTGCTGACGGGCGCGCCGTCGCCGCCGACCAGATAGACCTTCGCGTTGTTGCCGGTGAAGGTGTAGCCCCACCCGTCCGCGGTCGGCGTGGCGCCGGACACCTGCGTGTTCGGGTTGACGATGTTCGAGCCGACCGTGGCTTCCTTCGGCGGGCCGTTGACGACGACGTCGTACGGCACGCTGTCGGTGGTGGTGAAGACCACGCCGTTGATGATGCTGCCGCCGACCAGCAGGGCCTTGTAGACGAACTCGTCGCCCAGGCTGCCCTGAAGCGTCCTGCTGTTCGGCGCGATCGACGAGCCGACCTGGTGGATCACGCGGCCGGCGGTGCCGTCCTCGCTATAGCCCAGCAGCAGGGCAATATCGTCGTCGAAGGTCTCGCCGTTGTTCCAGTCGCCGACCTCGGCGCCGGCAACGATGATCGACACCCGGCGCTTGCCCTGCGCGTCGCGGTAGACGCGGAAGCCGGCGCGGATCGAAGCGATCGACGCCACGCCGCCGCCCGCCTTCTGCGACAGGCCAACGACCACCGGCAGGGCGCTGTCCTTCAGCACCCGCGTGCGTATCGTCGTCGCGCCCTTCGTCGACCGGTTGGAATAGACCGGCATGTAGCCGGCCGCGGTGCCGGTGCGCGAAATCTCGTCGCCGACGATCTGGATCGTCGAATTGCCGGGGACCATCACCTCGGCGACGCGCGAGCCAAGCGCGATCCGCGCTGATATGGCGCTTTCAAGGCTGGCGAAGGTGGCGAAGAGGTTGCCGCGCAACGTGTTGTAGGTGGTCGGGTCGACCGGCGTCGGCAGGGTAGCGCTCGACCAATTCGGCAGGCCGGTCACATACGACTGGAATGCCGCCAGGTCAGCATCCACTGCCGCCGTCGACACGCGCAGCGGCGTCGCCCGATCGACAAGCTCCTTTCGCCGATCGGTCGCAAATGCCAGTTCCTGCGCGATTACGCCCTTGCCGGTGGCGTCGAGCGACCCGCTGGCGACCACCACCGCCGTGTTCTGGACCGAAAGGACGACGGCCTTCGCGATCTCTTCGACATCGGCGACGATACCATCGACCCGCGCATCGACGGCGCTGACGTCGCCGGAAATCTCGCCAAGCCGGCCGTCGATCGAGGAGACGTCGTCGACGATCGCCGCGAGCTGGTCGGCGATCGACACCCCCGGCGGGGCCGCGAGGCTGAGCCCTTCGACCGACAGCGACAGGGTACTGACGTTCTCGTCCACTTCGATCGAGAAGTCGCGGAAGAAGCCGTAGATTATCAAGCTGTCGAGCGCGCTGTCGCCGATCCAGAGCGATGGACGCGTGCGCACTGCGGCAAGGCGGCCGAACACCTTGTCCAGCGCGTCCGTGCGGATCAGCGCCTTGGCCTCCATCCGCTTCGACCAGGCGCGCTCGACGATCTGGACATTGCCGAAGTCGTCGGCCTCCTTCCGACTGAAGTCGCTGATCGACGCTGTTGGGGACGCCCCCGTAATGCCCAGCGAGGTCATGTTGCCGACCAGAAGTGTTCCGACTGTCACCGTCCCGGAGCCGGCGATCGTCACCGTCGCGTTGGAGACTGCCGGCATATCGAGAAAGAGCGTCGGGCGACCGGAGACGACAGCGATGGTGCGGTCGTATCCCGCCGCTTGCACGCGAATCGTCGAAGCGCTGACATCGAGCGCAGCAATGGCGTTGATGCTCGTGTTGATCGACACGACGATCGACGAGGCGCGCGTCGTCGCGGTACCGAGCGCCTGGTCGAACATCGCCCACCGATTTGTCGGGCCGATGTCGAGCCACGCGGTAGGCGCGAGCGACGGGTCTTCGTAATTGCTGGCAACGAGGCTTTCGTAGACCCGGTGTCCGCGGATCACCTTCGCCCCGACGGCGTAGGCCGTGCTGGCCACCCAGGCGGCCGCGTCGTTCTCAGGCACATTGCTGGCGGTCAGTGTGGCATCGCTGAGCGCCACCGGCTGAAGCAAGCGCAGCGTGGACTGCTTCCCGTCTGGCGCAGGATCGCTGACCGTCTCTACCGCCGGGCCAGGCTCAGCCAAGCCTTCGACCGTCAGCGTGCAGTAGCTGAGCGGCGGGACGTTCAGGTCGATCGAGAAGTCTTTGTAGAAGCCGTCGAACGCCAGTGCTGCGTAGCGTTCATCGGCCTGCCACGTCGCCTTCTGCGCCCGCAGGACGGCCAGGCGCTGATTTAGCGCGTCGACGCCATCGAATGGCAACGCCATCCGCACCGACATACGCCGCGCGAAATCGCGCGGTACCACCCGGGTGACGCCGAAGTCGTCGGTGACGCGCCGGCTATAGTCGATGATGCCAACCGTCGGCTTGGCCTCGGTCACACCGAGGTCGTAGCTCGCTCCGCCGATCAGGACCTTCATGCGGCGGCCGCCACGGTCGAGATCGCGTCGCCACCGCTCTGGGCGGTGACGTCGTCGAGACGCTTCGCCATGCGGCCGGTGTTGCCGGCGACCGCAGCCAGGCCGGACGTAATTGCAGTGCGCAGTTGGATCACCTCATCGCGAAGGGCCTGGACCTCATCGGTCGTCGTCTCGCCATCGATCGGCCGGCTGACGGCGGTGGTGGCAAGCTGCGCGGCAGCGAGCTGCGCTTCTGCCGTCGACGTTTGTGCGCCGCCGGCGGCCGCGAGCTTGCTGATGGCAGCGAAGGTCTCCTCGAGCGACGCCGCAGTCTGGGCGCGCACGCGGTCCAGCTCCTGCCGGCTCGTCGCGGCATCGCCGGCTGCGCGCAGCAGCTCCTGCGACAGGCCTGGCAGCAGCTTGGCCGCATCCTGGTCGCCGGCACGGGCCGACAGGCTCATGGCGCTGAAGCGGCCCATCAAAGCCGCGAAGCCTACCGGACCGCTCTCGCTGTCCAGGCCGCGGATCCGCTCGACCTCGTCCATGATGCTATCGCCGACGCTGGTCCACGCCTTGCGCAGCTCGTCGGCTGCGCGCGCGGCCTCCTGGCCGTCCTGCATCGCCCATATCTGCTGCTGCAGCGCGCGGTTGCTCGCATCGAGCTTAGCAAGGTCGAGCGCGCGCAGCGCCGACGTGTCGCCGCGCAGCTCGAGCAACTTGCGCTCGAGATCCTGCCGTTCCGCCAGCACGTCGGCCGCGGTCTTCGCGCCCTCCATCGTCTCCTTCAGCTCGGCGAACGCGGGCGCCAGCTGCAGGAGGGTCGCGTACGTCGCCTGCCCCGCGGCCGTCGTGAGATCCTGCGCGTCGACCAAAGCACGGAAGTCTGCGATCGTCGCCGGCATCGTGGTGCCGAGGCTCACGAAGACCGTGTCGAGCCGCGACAGCTTGGCAGCATTCTGCTCGGCCTTGCTGTAGAAACGCTCGAAATAAGCGTCGGCGGCCGAGGTGAGGTCGCGCACGCTGTCGAATTGCCCGGCGATGCCGAGCTTCGCGTCGATCGACAGGCCGCGCGCGCTGCCGCCCAGCTGATCGAGCGTCGCTGTGACGGTCTCGACGGTCGAGGCGACCCGCACGAGCGTCTCGAACGCACCCTCGCCCGTCTTCTGGAAGCGCTCGATCCCGGGGATCGCGGCCGCGGCCATGCCGTCAGCCGCGGCGCCGAACACCGCGGCGAGCTTCTCCTCGATCTGCGCGCCGGTCAGGCCCTTCGTGTCGATCTTGCCGATATCGACGATGAAGCCGTTCAGGCGCTGCTCGATCTCACTGGTCGACACATCAAGCGGCTTCGCGGCCGCGCGGATCGCGTCGTTGAAGCCGCGCAAGATCAGCGTGAATTGATTCTCGAGACCGGCGTCGGCGCCGCTGTATTGCGTCGAGTAGAATTTGCCTGTGGTGATCCCCAGGAACTTCTTCTTCTGCTCGACGTCGGAATAGTAGGACGCGTCGAACCCGCCATTCAAAATCGAGCCGATCGACTGCGCGCCGCCGTAAAGGCCGCTGCCAATCACGGTGGTCGACGTGCCGAATAGCGACTTCAGGAAGCCCCCGATCAACGGGACATTGCCCAGGATCGATCCGACAGCATTCGCCTTGAAGCCTTGTTGGACGCCGGCGTTGGCGTCGATGTCACCGGCGCGCACGACCAGCGAGGCGAAGCCGCCAATCTGCGTGTCGATCGAGCGAAGCGATGCAGCCATATCGCGCGACGACGACAACGTCAGCGTGTCGACCTCCTTCAGCGCATCGATGGCGCGGCGGATGCTTTCGCTCTTCGCCTCGGCGTCGCCGAGCACGGTACCGGCGCCATCGTTGGCCTTGGGCAGCGTGTTCTTGTTCCCGCCGATCGCGCCGGCGATCGTCACGCCGATCGCGGCCAGCGCTGCGACAGTGGCGGCGCCGGCGGCGATGTTCGCCGGGAACGGCAGCGATGCGATCGCCTTGGCGACAGCCTCCACGGCATATTTCGCGGTGCGCACGCCAGACTTGGCGACCGACGACGCGGTCTCGATGGCGTCCTGCGCCATCGCGCGAACCGACAGGGCGAATTCAACGGCGCGGAAGGCCTTCTCAGCCACCTCCATCGCCTTATAGCCGTCGGTGTTCTCGCCGAAGAAGCCCTTCGCGGCCGCTGCCATATCGCCGTAGAGGCCGATCTGCCGGGTAGACGTGGCGATCGCATAATTGCGTTTCAGTCGTTCCAGCTCGACCGCATCATTTGCCGCCTGCGCCTGGCGCAGCTCGTAATCGCGATCGAGGCGGGTGCGATCGGCGTTGTAGCCGGCATAGAGCGCGGCCAGGCCGCCGACCGCGCCGCCTGCCTTACCGAACGCGTCCTCCATGCCCCGCGCGGCCTCAGCCGAATTGCGCGCGATCAGATCCCACATCTCGGGGTCAGCGACGTCGAACAGCGGCTCGAGGCCGTCGATCTTGAATTCGATCGTCTGCGGCCCGAGCAGCTCCGGCATATCGGGGAACATCCGCTTGATGTCCTGCTCGATCTGAGCGGCGTCGCGCTCGGCCGCCTCGCGGTACGCAGCCGAGCGCCAGGAGATGAATTGCTCCTCGCTGAGCATCTTCGCACCGCGCAGTCGGTCGATGTCCTCAAGCGCCTCTTTGGTCGACCGTGCCGATGCGCCATCCGGATCCAGACGGCCCTGGAGCGACGTGAAGGTCGACTCCAGCTCGCGAGCCGCCGCCTTCGCTTCGCGCGCTGCCTTCTTCTGCTCGCGAAGCTCGGCATTGTGCGCCTTCACACCAGCACGGCGGCTTTCCGACGCTGCCTTCTCGGCGGCCTCGGCCTGCTTCACGGCAACGGTGGCGGCCGTCAGATCGCGGCGATAGGTCACCAGCGCCGCGCCTTGCGCCTTGTCGGCCGCGGCCGCACCCTGCTCAACGAGCGCCAGGCGGGCGCGGGCTTTCTCGAGCGGCGTGGTCGCGGTCGCCAGCGCGACCTGCTTGCTGATGAGCGAGGTAGTGCCGGTCGCGAGAGCCTTTGTGTCACCGGACAGCGCACGCAGTTCCTTGCCCAGGCGCTCGTTCTCACGCGCGGCAAGCACGGCCGCACCGGCCTGCGTCGAAATATCGAGCGCCAGGCTCTTCAGGTCCGGCCGCCGGGTGCGCGCGAGCTGCGCGATGCTCTCGGAGAGCTTGTCCACGTTGCCGCCCGCGGCCTTAATCGCGGCCTGGACGTCGGGATCGGTCTCGCGGATCCTGATCGGAGCGCCGATCGAAGATGGGGCGTAGGTGGGATTGCGAGTCTGTTGATTCCCGGCCGCCTTGAAGGCAGCGATGCGCCCTTCGGTTGATGCCGCGTCGTTTGCGGCAATCTGCGCCTGGCGCGTCAGGATAGCGTTGAGCACGAGGGTGCGGTTCTGCTCGACGAGCTTGCCGGTCGTGCTGTCGATGAAATTCCCGATATCGGCCTGGCGATCCTGAAATTTCTTCATGGCGGCTTCGGCCGCCTTGGCCGCATCCTCGTTGTCGAGAAGCTTCGTCGCCATCATACCGAGCAGCATGATGCCACCGGTGACCACCGCGCCGTAGGGACCGGCCAGGAAGCCGATGAAGCCCTTGTTGGCATTCGTCATCAGCTGGACTGCCTGGATGGTCTGCCCGAGCTGAGCCGTGAACGCCTGAACGACTCCCGAACCCATCGAAACCTGGGTGAAGAAGTCGTTGAAGTTGTAGGCGAGCTGCTGCGTGCCGGCCTGAATCTGACCAGACGACGCGCGATGCTGACCGAGCGCCGCCGTGTTCTGCTGAAGTGCGGCACGCTCCAGCGTCAGCTTGGCGACATAGTCGTCAAGGCTGATCGCGCCGGCGCTGATCAGCGTCCGGGCCTCGGCCATCTCCGCGTTGAAGCGATTCTGGGCCGCGGCCGCCGGGTTGACCGATTCGATCAGGCGACGCCCACGATCGGCCAAGTCTGCGCGCGCCGCCGCTGCGGCAGTTTCGGCCGCTGCAGCATCGCGCATGGCCTGGGCGCCCTGCCGAGCGCGGGCTTCGAACATCTGATAGGCGAACGCCGCCTCGCGAACGGCAGTGGCCTCTGCTTCCTTCGCGGCCGCGGCGCGGACGGCCGCGTCGGCCTTCGCTTCCGCCTCGGCCGCCGCAGCTTGCGCCGCGCGGCGGGAGGCGGCGAATTGCTGATCATAGAGCGTCTGTTCCTGCGCGCGGATCCGCGCAGCGAGATCAGTCAGACCCTGCTTTTCGGCCGCGACGGCCGCGGCTTCGGCACGCATGCTGCGCAGCTCTTCGCGGGACTTGCCGAATGCCGCATTCTCTCGCTCGAGAGAGCGCACCATGCCTTCGCCAGCGCGCTCGACGCGGCCCTTCTCGCGCGCGACTGACATCAGCTCGCGGGTGGCGCTGGCGCTGAAGCTGGAGATTTGCGCGGCTGCGCCACCCAGGTTGATCATGCCGCCGGTGGCGCGCTCGATCTTTGCCGCGTCGCCGACGATGCGGGTTTCCGCCGTATCCATCGCGCTCTCGAGCCGAGCGATCGTTTCGAACGACCCGCCGGCATCGATAGCAAAGCCGACCTCGAGGCCAGGAGAGCCGTCGTACATGCTCGCCTCCAATGGATACGGACGGAAAGGATCAGCCGAGCAGATCGCGCAGGCGCTGTGCCTCGCTGTCGATCTCGGCCTGCGAGACTGTACCTCGCCAGGGCGGCGGGCAGGTCTCGTCTTCGGCGCGACGGCTCTCGGCGAGGTAATCGACCGAGAGCCGCCGGATCAGCCGCGCTTCCCAAGGCGGGAGGCGGATACCGGTGGCCTGTTGCCAGGCAACGATCGTCGCCCAGCTGAGCGGCCCTGCTCCCATCCCCGCCGCTTCCGTCAGCCCGATCTCGATCAGGCGGTCGATGATGTGCGGTGCGGGATTAGGAGGCATCGGCGGCGGGATGCGATCCCGCTTCAGCCGATCGCGCCGGCTGATGCTGTGGGTCGCTTCGGCTTTCGCCCGGCGCGACCCTGCCGGTGGCTTCGGCGTGGCATTCAGCCACGCCATCTGCCGGACGTATAGGCTCAGGCGGTCGCCGAACCGCCGCTGAAGTTTCCCCAGTCGCCGACGAACTTACGCACCTGCAGCGCGACAAAGCCGAGCGCAGGGTCGGCATACACCGCCTTGAAAAGGTCGGTGCCGGTCAGCTTGCCGCCACCATAGCCGAGGTTTTCGAAGCTGGCGGTGATGGCCGCCAGGTCCTCGGCTTCCTCGATACGACGGACATCCGGCGCGGCGACCGCGACCTTACCGTCATTCTCTTCCTTGCGGCGGAAGTGGCGCTGGGTCTGGCGCGCCTCGACCTCAGCAAAGGCCGCGGTACCAGGACCATGGACATGGATGCGCACCGGGTTCTTGTCGGCGTCGTAGAGGAATTCGCCCTTGGCGTTCTTGACGTGCATGGCGGCGGTCGGCGCGACGGCCGTGCTGGAAATATCGAACATGTGGAGGTGTTACCTTTCGCGGGAAGGGTGCACCGGCCCGGCCGGTACCCGCGATACGCGGACCGGACCGGTGCGGGGGTATCCGGCCTAGGCCGGAATGGCTTACGTGCCGGCGACGCGCACCGGCTTGGTGTTGATCTCGATCGTCGGCGCGGCCGTGACGACGGAGTCCGCGCCATCAACCGTTTCGGGCATCCCGAACACGCGGCCCTGGAAGAAGCGTTTGGCGCCGTCCGGCAAGGTGATCCGGAAGGCGAACTGCGCGGTCTGATCGTCGGACGCGGTCTGCATCAGCGTCTGGCCGGCATCGCCGGAGTCGATCGCGAGCGAAGGCTGCAGCGCGCCGTAATCCGGCGCTCCCTTGTGCTTCTGCTTGCCGCCCTTGAGCGGCTGAAACTCGACCTTCGCAAAGGTCGCGCCGTACGTACCGATCTTCTCGATGCCGCCGATCTCGGTGTAGGTCAGCGCGGTGTAGCCGGTGGCGTCCTGCGTCGCGGGTGACGCGGCGGAAATGGCAAGCGTCGAGCCTGCCGCGGTCAAAGAACCTGGCATTTGATATTCTCCAGAGAGTCAAGCCGGCCGAGCCGGCGGATCATTGCCCGAGGGCAACCCGGTTACGCGGTGGCGGGGGTCCCCGGCGGGGTGTCGCTGACGAGGCCGGCGGCCTTGAAATTGACGTAGGCGCCCGTTTCGAAGGGCTGCACCTTCGGGCTCGGCGAATAGGTCTGGCCGGTGCCGGCATCCGTGAATTCGCGGACCACGTATCCCTTGGTCGTTTTGGCGGTGCTCATGATCGTCTCCATCAAGCCGCGTCGAGGAAGCCGACGCGGTAATCCTGTGATTGTTCGAAGCTATTGCCCGGGCCGTTCAGGTCAGGCCCGCCGCCGGCGTCGGCGATCGCCACGCCCTGGCCGCCGCCGACCGCCCCGGTCCGGCCCGCGCAGCAGCTGCGCACCAGCTTCATGATCGCCTTCTGCTCGCGGTAGCTGGCAGCACGGACCGCGACCGCGACCCGGTCGGTGATGCGCACCGTGGCCTGTCGCTTCAGCGCTGGCCGTTCGCCGCTGCTGATCGTACGGACCAGCAGCGCCGGCAGCGCGACGTCGTCGGGCAGCCGTCCGCCCTTAATGCGCTCGACTGGCACGATAGCGATCAGCGGGGCGTGCGCGCGCAGCACCGCGCCGATGATGTCGGCACCGGTCATTCGGCGTCCTCTTCCGGAAGCTCGGCGGCGATCCCGGCGGGGGTGACGCGCGCGTTGATGTACGACTGCGCGGCGGCAATCGCGTCTGCTTCTTTGGCGTCGAACGCCGGGCGCAGGAACGGATGTGGACGTGCGCCCGGGTGCCAGACGGTATTGCCAACGAAGTGGCCACCGATGATCAGCGAACCGCTCTTCGACTTTTCGTTGACCTTCCCGACGCTCAGGCCCTGTCGATCCTCGTCGGATACGCTGATGTAATGCCCACTGGTGCCCCATTCGAGCCAGGTGCCAAACGAGTAAGTGAAGCCTTTCCGGACGGTGACCTTCACAACGATAAGCGTATCGTGCCGCCGCGTACGCACGACGATCGCGTCAGCGACTAGGTCGGAGACCGACCGGGACTTCGCCTCGACCGCAATCACCTTGCCGCCCGCGCGCGCGGCGCCCTGAAGCACCTTGGTCATGGCAGCGGGAATCGAGCGCATGAAGGTCTTCACCTCGCTCTTGCCCCGCACCGCCGGCATCAGGCGCCGTTGCCCGCTGGTCGATAATCTTCGACCATGAATTCGAGACCACCGCGGCGGCCCAGCTCGGCCGGACCCGACACGATCGTCATAACCCGGTCGCCCATGACGAACCGCATGTTAGGGGCGACGTCGTCGCGATACCTCATGCGTACCCGCGCCGGTCGCGTCGCCATGTTGATCCCGTCGGCCAGCTTCTCGCCGCGGCTCGGCAGCATGTCCGTTACGCTCGCCGGGACGTCGTTCTCCACTGTGCCCCATTCCTGAGAGCCGGCGTCGTCGAACCCTTCTTCGGCGATCGGCCGCTCGATGCGGATCCGCTTGTCGAGGTCGCCGGCGCGAAGCAGTGAACTGGCCATCAGGCGAAGCTCGTGATGATGTAGCGACCGCACAGGTGACGGACGCTGATCATGTCCTGGACCGGCGTGTTCCGGTCGTCGAACACGTCGGCCAGGATCAGCTTGGCGGCGTGCACGACGTTCGCCGGGACCTCGTCGCCGTCTGGCCACTTTCCACCGCTCAGGGGTCGGCCAAGGAAATCGGCCAGCGCCTGCTCGGCAGCGGCGATCAACGGCGCGAGCTGCTGGTCGGTGGATCCCGAACCGAGGTTCAGGTGGTCGCGCGCCGCGGCGGCGGTGATGATGCTCATCGGTCTGTCGCCGCGGCGCTACGGTCAGGCCGCCGGCGTTTCGGGCTCGTCGCCCTTGCCAGCCTTCGTCGCTTTGGCGAAGCCTTGGTCGACCAAACGCTTCTCCGTCTCCTTGTCGAAGGAGGCGGTCTCGCCCTCGTTGTAAAGCGTGCCCTGCTGAGTGGGCTTCAGGAACGTCACGGCCATGTCGGCTCTCCAGATGCGCGAAGGGCGCCCTGAGAGGCGCCCTTCGCGTGATTATGGTTGGCGGTCGGTCAGCCGCGGATTACGGCTTCCACTTCACCGCGGTCAGCACGGCGAACGCCGTGTCGTGGCGCAGATCGGTGTCGTGCTCCTGGATCAGGCGGATCAGCGTCTCGTCCTGCGCGAACGCCGACTTCACCTCGCCGTCCTCGACGTAGGCCGCCTCGGTCGACGCAGCGAGGGTCACCTGGACGGTGTCGCCGATCAGGAACTGGTCGAAGTCGCCGAAGTAAATCTCCGACTCGTCGCCACCGGCGCCGAGGTTGTCCGGGATCGAGGTGGTGACGCCGATCGGGTAGATGCCGAGACGGCCCTCCGCGACCTCCGGAAACGCCTTGTTGCCGTTTCCGTCGCGCAGGTTCTCGAGATACATCTGCGTGGTGGGGCTCATGATATAGCCGCACTTGGTCATCGGTACGTTGGCGTTGATCACCTTCAGCCGTAGGCGGCCGAGATCAGCGGTGACCTTCACCAGATCCGGATTGGCCTGGGCGACGATGACGCCGCTGGCCGGGATCAGATAACGCAGACCGGTTGGCGACTCGGCCGAGCCGGCGCCGCGCGTGAACTGCTGATCTTCCTTGACCGCGGCGGAGGTGACAAGGTCGTCACGCACAAGCGTGTCGACGCCGTAGCTGGCGCGACGGATCAGCTGGTTGGAGATCGGGACGATCGCGCGCAGCGTCTTGGCCGTCATGCTGACGCGGCCGACCGTCATGCCGGTAGTCGGCGCCGGATCGCGCTCGCCGACGTAGCCGGCCGTGCTCGACCCGGTCTGCTTGCGCATGGTCAGGTTGCCGTCGGGCATCGGCACCGATCGCGCGCCCATCCGGCGGATCACGACGCGCGGGCGGAGCAGGCCGATGAAGTCGGAGCTGTACGCCTCGTTGACCAGGTAGCCGCCCTTCGTGGCGGTCGACTGCTCCATGTTGGCGACGATCTGGCCGGTTTCGTCGCCCCACACGCTTGCCGCGTGAGCCGCCAGCGCGCGCTGGTCGTTGCCGCCGACCGCGCCGATCGCGATCGCGACGCGGCCGACCATCGCGCCGGGCTCAGGCTTCTGCGCCGGCGCGGCCGAAACCTTACTGGGGGCGTCGGTCGCACCCGGCAGCTGCAGGGGCTGCGCAGCCGACGCGCGCAGGGCGAGCACGCCCTCCTCGCGCTTGATCTGGGCCTGCAAGCCCTCGGCTTCCTTCTGCTTCGCGTCGAAGCTCGTTTGCTCCTCCGCGGTCAGGTCGCGATTGTCGTCGTCGGCTGCGACCTGCAGGATGCCGTCCATGTCAGCGACGACGGCCGCCAGATTCGCCTTGAGCGCGGTGATGCGCATACTTCGTCTCCTCGAAAGGTGGGTCAGAGACCGTCGCGCAGGCGCGCGATGGCCAGGGTGTTCGCCGCGGCCGATCGCCGGGGCGTGCGTGCCGGTCCGGCCTTGGCGAGACGGCGGATCGCTCCCTCGAGACCATCGGCCTCGATACGGTCGATCATGCCCGCCGCCTTGGCGTCCTTGCCGGTCCTTGTGCCGCCAGCGCCGAACTCGTTGCGGACCGTCGCTTCGGTCACGCCGCGGCCGCGGGCTACGCTGGCGATGAAAACCGCCTCGATCGCGTCCAGCATCTGCCGGATCTGCGCCTGGCCTTCGGCCGTCGACAGATCGGGCCGCTTGTTCGGCGCGTTGGTGCTGGCGATGTCCAGGTCGCGCCGGCCGTTCGCGTCGGGCTCGACTTGGTAGGAGGTGGAGATCAGCACGCCGATCGATCCGACGACGCCGGTTGGATCCATGCTCATCCCACCGGCGGCTGCGCTGCCGATCCAGTAGGCGGCGGAGCAGCACAGCCCGGTGATGTGCACCGATATCGGCTTCGGCGAGGCGGCAACCAGGCGGGCGAAGTCGTTCACCTGGGCGACGGCGCCGCCCGGGCTGTCGATCACCATCAGGATGTTGTCGACGTCGGGCGACGCCTGCAGCGCGCGAAGGTCCGCCGCGGCGATGTCGAGCGAGGTCGCGCCCGACATTTCGGTCAGTATGTTGGCGCGCGGGAAGATCGGGCCGGTGATCGGCAGCATGCCGACCCCGTCGCGCAGCATCGAGCGACGCGTCGCTGGCGCGCGGGCGCCCATCTGCGCGACGGCCGAGATCTGGCGGTCTTCGTGACCATCCCCCTTCAGCGCCAGCACGGCCGGATCATCGAGCACGCGCAGCGCGATCGCTTCCAGGGCCTCGAGATAGCCGGGCATGATTGCCCAGGGCTGGCCGCGGAGCGCGGCCAGGACATGCTGATGCATCAGTCGTCCTCGTCAGTGGATGGCGCCGACGGTGTCGGCGGGGCGGACGGCGTCGGCGAGGGCTGCTGCCCTTCGATCTGCGACCCGGAGCCCATGCGGTACTGGTCGCCGCCTGGCCGGCTGTTGAGGTTCTCGCGGCTGCGGACCTCGTCGGGATTGAGGATGCCCTTGTCGACGGCGATCGAATACGCCTCGTAGCGCGCCTTGATGTCGCCCTTCAGCAGCGCGTCGGTGTTGAACTCGTAGAAATACCCGGCCTCGGCGAACTGGTGGGTAGCGGCCGCCGCACCGCGCTCGAAATGGCCGAGCATGGTATAGAGATACAACTCGAGGCTCTGATGCTCGATGTTGCTGAATGTCGCCCGGCTCAGCTCGAATAGCACGTGCGGCGGAACACCGAAGGCCCGCGCGATCTCGACGACGTAGAAGCCGCGGGTCTCGATATATTGCGCCGCCTTGTTGTCGTGCGCGTGAAAGGCGACATTCATCTCCTGGTCGAGCACAGCAACGGCGCCGGCGTTGCGGGGTCCGGAGAATTTGGTCGACCAGTCGTTTTTGATCCGCTCCTTGTCCTTGGCGTCGACTTTCGCCTTGGTCGTCAGAACGGTCGTGGGCTGGGCGTTGTTCTGCCAGAAGCGTGCGGCGAACTGCGACGTCGCGGAGGCCGCTTCGAAGGTCTCGGCCAGCAGTTTCATACGATCGATGCCGACCAGGCCGTCGCGGCTGAAGCCCGGCACGAACCAGATATCGTTGCGCGACAGGCGCTCGCGCGAGCCGTCGGGCAGTGTGGTGTCGTAAAACACCTCCAGGCCGTCCGCCTTCGTCCAGTGCTGAACGGGCGCCGCGATCGCGATAGGATCGAGGCGGGTGAGCGACGACGGCCGATATAGCCGGTCGCGGTGGATGTAGGCGCCGAACCTGCCGCGCATCAGCAGGTCACCCAGCATCACCTCCTTGAAGAGGAAGTGGTGCTGCACCTCGTTCGGTCGCGATCGAAACATGATCGCGCGCGGATCATCGTCCACGCGGATCTTCTCGTCGCCGTTCCGGCGATAGTAATTCAGCGGTGCCATCGCGTAGAGGGCGCAGAGCACCTCTAGCGCGCGTAGGACCGCCGGCATCGACATCACCTCGCCTTCACCGCGCGGTGCGCCCGCGCCGGCCGGGCCGAGCATATTGAACACGGTGAAGCCGCTATTGTCGTTCAGACTGTCGACCGCCGCCTGCAGGTCGCCGCCCCGGGCGGTGCGGGCCGCCTCGCGGCGCGCCTCTGCTTCGGCCGCCCGCGGGGACAGCCGATATCCGTCGATCGACATACCTAAATCCCCGTGTATTCGAACACCGCTTCCGGCTCAGCCGACATCCGCACCCGGATCGCCGCCATGAGGGCGACCGGGTTGTCGATCTTCGCGTCGGCACGCGGCTTGTTCGGGTAGACGTTGTCTTTCTTGTCCGGCGCCCCGGTGACATTGGCGATCTGCCACTCCATCACCGCGTCGCCGCCGTGCGCGATCAGGCCGGCGCGCATCCACGCGTCCAGTTCCTTCATCGGCTCGCTTAGGTTCAGGACCGTTTGCCCGACCTCCACGACCGGGAAGCCTGCCTTCTGCAGCGTCGTGGCCATCATGGTGGCCTGGTGCGGATCGTACCCGACGTGCTCGAGCTGGAACCAGGCCTTCAGCGAGTGCAGCAGTTCGACGATCTCATCGTAGTCGATGATCTCGCCCTGCGTGACGTTGATCAGTCCTGCCGTGTCCCATTGCTGGTACGCCGGCACGTTGGCGACCGTCTCTTCGGGCAGGAAGTACCAGCCCAGGCGAATGATCGGATCGTCCTTCGTCGGCTCATCGCCGATCGGCAGGATGATGACCTCTACCGCGGCGATGTCCCACTTCGACGCGAGGTCGAGACTGGCGATCGCCCGGCGGCCGCGCAGCGCTTCGATCTCGAGCGCGCCGGCGGCTCTCATCGGCACGTCGTCGCGCTTGCATTTCCTCCAGGCCTCTACGTCGTAGTAAGCGGCCTTCGCCGCGACCCACAAGTTCAGGTGCTTGGTTTTGAAGACACCGGCCTTGCGCGGCGTCGCGATCGCGTCGCGCTGTCGCGCCTTCAGAAACTCGGCGTCGACCGAGACGCCGAAATTCGGATTTGCCTTGCGGAGCGCCGCCTCGCTCTTCCAGTCATCGCCCTCGTCGATCGTGTATTCGACGAAGAAAGTCTCGTCCTCCAGTCGCGGCCCGTCCGCCGCTAGGCCTGCCGCCACCCGGGCGGCCTTCGCATCGTCGACTAGGCCGACGCCAGCTAGCTTCTGGCGCTCGTCCAGGATGGAAGCGTAGCAAGGTCCGGCAAGATTATCGCCGGCGGTGGTAATCAGGATCTGCAGCGGCTGATCGCGCGCACCCATGCCGGTCTGCATGGTGTCGACCTGCCCGTCGTCCTTGTGCTCGTGATACTCGTCGTGAATCGAGCAGCTGGGCGACTGCCCGTCGCCCGGGTCGCCAACGATCGTCTCGAGCTTCGAATTGTCCTCGCTCCGCACAAGCGAACTTGCCAGAACCTCGACACCGTAATGCTCGAGCAGATCCGGCGTCCGGCTCGCCATCAGCTTGGCGGGCGTGAAAACCTCTTTCGCCTGCTTCTCGTTGGTTGCGCCGGAATAAACCTCGGCGCCGAACTCGCCGTCGGCGCAGAGCATGTAGAGCGCGACCCCGGCCGAAAGGGCCGATTTGCCGTTCTTGCGCGGCACCACGACGAACAGGACGCGGTACCGCCGCATCCCGGCTCGCTCGCCGGCCTTGTGGAGCCACCCGAAGGTGCAGCACAGGATCCACACCTGCCACGGCTGAAGCGTCAGCAGCTCTTTCTTTCGAGCCCACTTGCCCTTCGAGTGCGGCAGCAGCTCGATGAAGCGGCAGACCTTGGCGGCCTTCGCCTCGTCGAAGCGGTACGGAAAGGCCGCCCGCTTCTGAATTTTCAGCTCGTCCAGGAATCGCTTCGCCTGCAGCCGGATCGACTTGCAGGCAGGAATCCGCCCCGCAACGACGTCGCGCGCATATTCCTTGGCGATCAGGACGTAGGAACGTGCCTCCACACTGTCACGCTCGCCGATCGGCCATGGCGGTCACCTCACAGGCCGGCGAAGGCGTTCCCCTTCGGCGTGTCGGTTCGGGCGATGCGCTGCGCCGCAGTCGGGCTCAGCATCAGCTCCGAAAGTAGCGCCTGCTGATGGCGTAGCGCGTCGCTGAGCATCGCCACCTCAGGACGGGCGCGATACATCGTGCCGTTGTCGCTGGTCGTCTCGTACGTACGCCCCTCGTCCACGATCGTCGCCTGCAGCTGCTCGGCCTGATCGATCCGCTGCGCGAGGATCGCGACGGTGTACGCAAACTGCTGGCTCGCCCGCCCCTCCCGGGCCAGCATGCCGGCGATCACGTCGAAATGCTCGAGCGCGCGGGGCGTCAGTGGTACCGGCGCCACCATCGGCCCGGCAATCCCGCCAGTGGCGATCGGCGCCAGCGCCTTCGGCTCGCGGTCCTTGCGCAACGTGCCGCGCAGCTTCTTGACCGCCGGGTCCTTCCGCGGCCGCGCCATCAGCGGGTCAGGTCGAAGCGCCGGCGTTGCTCGGCGTCGATCGCCCGCTCCGCCTTTGACTTCTCGTCATGACAGGGCACGCACAAGCCCTGCTTGTTCGAACGCTCGTTCGATCCGCCCCATGCCAAGGGTTTGATGTGATCGACGATCTCGGTCATTCGCGTCCGCCCCTGCGCCAGGCAGATCCTGCAGAGCGGTTCCTCGGCGATGACCTGAGCCCGCGCCTTTTGCCCCGCCCGGCCGCGCACGCGCTTGACCGGCATCGGTCGCGTCTGTTCCCACGCCTTCCGCGTACGCGTGCCGCCGATGCGCGGCGGCTGCATCGGCATGGCCTACCGCGTAACGGTCTCGCCGGCGCCCGTCGCGATCGGCGCGACGTAGAACGTGTCGACGCTACCACCCATGCGGAAGCCCAGCTTCTTCAGCGCCTCGCCGATCGCCGACTTGCCCTTCAGCAGGGTGGCGATCGCCGTCTTGTTGAGCACGCGCTTCGGCACGGTGGTCGCGCTCGCGCGCACCTTGGGGTCGGCAACGACCGCCGCCAACGCGGCCGCATCGTCGGCGAAACCGTGCACAACCTTCGCGGCCGACGACTTCGTCCCGATCGTGCAGCCGCCGAGCTCGATCGACTTGCGCTTGCTCTTAGTGAGGCGGGGCGCGGCCGCCTTCCACCACGGCTCAAGCGCAGCGACGATCGCCGATTTCTTGTCGATGATCGGCAGTGCGAGCGCATCGCCCACCGCATTCGTCGCGGCGATCGCCGAGGCGCGGGTCGCCTCAATCGTGGCGAATTCGGCATCAAGCGAGGCCAGCTGCTCGAGCATGGCGATCGCCGCCTCGTCGGTCTCGGGCACGGGAAAGGCGGTGGCGACAG
>CAJYOI010000046.1 GCA_913776045.1 uncultured Sphingomonas sp. | reverse complement strand
CGATACCCCGGCTGCGTTCGCCGCCGGGCTCGAACAGCAACAGGCGGGGTTAACCCCGCCCGTTGCTTCACCTGCGCTCATGCGCGACAATACCGGTCAGTCTCTGGTTGCCGCTGGATGAAAGGCGGGGGTCACGTCAGCTGGAGCGCCAGGCATCGAGAACGCTTCCAGGTCCTCGGCGAAGTCCTCCTCAGCGCTGGGGCGCGGAATGAGGTCGACGCGGCCTGCCCGCTTCAGCTCCATGAATAGCGTCCCGGCCGTTACGCGGGACCCCGTGCCGTCGGCGCTGAGGCTGTCCCAGCGCCTCCCCATGCTTCAGGCGTCGTTGGCGTACTCCGGGTCGGCAGTCGACCAAGCGACGACCTCGTCCCGGCCGGCCCCGCCCGTGGCGTGGTGGGCGGCCATCATCAGGGACAGCCACTGGTCATGGTCGCGGAACTCGGCCACGGCCAACGCGCCGAGCCACCCGTCGAGCTGGTCGGGCGAGTAGCCGCCGCCCGCGTCGGCCCCGACCGTCGAGGCGCGGCGGGCGGCGAGCGCGATGAGCGCGGCGGGCGCGGCCCGGCTGGGAAGCTCCCGGATCGACACCGCGAGAGCGTCGTCGTCTCATCGGTAGGCTGCCCCCGTCGTCGGGTGCTACGACCCGGTCGCGACCACCTGCCTGCCGTGGGTCTTGAACTCGACACCGGGGTACTCTTCGAGAGTCTCCACCAGCTGCGCGTCGGCGGGCTTCAGCATCTAAATGTGCCTGCCGCCCGAGCCGGTGACGCAGGTAGGGTAGTCGGAGAGGTCCACCGACAGGTCGCTCGCGAGGCGCGCGACGGGATCGTCGCCGTCGAGGAAGTGTCGCGAGTCCACGTCAAGGACGAGGTCGATGGGCCGGAGCCTGACGCCCATGTTGCTGCCCTCCGCGAGGTGCCGGCTGGCAGCCGCGAAGTCGACCGGCACATCGACCCGCCACCCCCTGAAGGGCACCTTCCCGATGGACCTGAAATGCGTGTCAAGGTCCCCGGCGCGTGCAGCCGGATCAGCTCGAGGTCGGTGTGCCGGTGCGCCTCGAAGGCGTCGGGGGCGAACGAGGGCTGGCGGGGGGCGCGGGACTCGGGACGCAGCAGGAATTGCCGCACCGGAGCTGCCCTTTCCATGCGCTTCCTAGACGGGCGCGCCGCCGATCCCATCGGCGCGCCCGTCTCCCTCCTCACAGCGCATCGGACCTGCTCCCCACGCACCAACGCGTCGAGCGCGTCCACGTGGTACCGGACCAGCTTGCTCTGAATGACGTGGACGTCGGCTAGTCGGTCTTGCGGTCGCCAGCCCTTGTTTGCAACCGCCAACCGTATTACCCGCGCAATACAGGTGATGGTTGATGGGGTGAGAATGATAGGTCGATTGCGCTTCTTGCTGTTGGGGCTTTACCTGGCGGCTGTCCCGTCGGCTCATGCTCAACCAGCGTCGATGACGAAGGCGCTAGAATCTGCCCGGTCCGGCGCTTTGTCGACCAAAAAGCGCACGGCAATCGATCGCTACGTCGCTGCAGAAATGCGTCGTCAGCGAATCCCAGGCGTGGCGATCGGCGTCTATCGGGCGGGGCATCAGATCTATGCGAAAGGCTTCGGCCAAGCCGATGTCGAATGGCAGGTCCCTATGACCAGCGACACGCGGATGCAGACCGGGTCCTTAGGAAAACAGTTCGTCGCGACGGCGATCCTGCGGCTGGCCGAGCAGGGTAAGGTCGACATCGATGCCAGCATCCGCACATATTTCCCGGAGGCGCCACAGGCTTTGCAGCCGGTGACCGTGGCGCATCTGCTTTCGCACACCTCGGGTCTCGGTGCCTATGACGAACCGGATATGGTTAAGCCAGGAGGGGCGTTCGACCTCCGCCGGGACTTCACCGAAGATCAGCTTGCCAAGGCGATCACTGCTCTGCCGACGACCTTCGCGCCGGGCGCTGAGTGGCAGTATAACAACGGCAATTATGTGCTGCTCGGTATCCTCATTCACCGGGTGACCGGACAATTCTACGGCGATTATCTGCGCACGGCTTTCTTCGCGCCGCTCGGGATGCAGTCTACGCGGATCATCTCGGACACCGACATTATTGCCCGACGGGCGTCGGGGTATGAGATCAAGGGCGGCGTGCTGCAAAACCAGGCTTGGGTATCGCCGACGTTTAACGCAACCGCGGATGGCACCATCTATACCACGGTCGCGGACATGGCTCGCTGGGATCGGGCCCTCAGCGGCAATGACCTGTTGAAAGGCGCATCATTCAAGCGGATGTACACGCCCTTCGTCTTGGCCGATGGCAAGCCGAACGCCTCCGGTTACGGTTTCGGTTGGATGATGCGGACAACGAACGGCCATCGCCAGATCTCACACAACGGCGCGTGGCAAGGCTTCAGCAGCGCGATGATACGATTCCCAGATGATAACCTGTCAGTCGTCGTCTTCGTCAACCTGGACTCTGGCCATGCCCGACCGGATCTGATTGGGCGCGTCGTCGCTGGTCTGGTGCTGCCTGCGCTGATGCCGGCCAAGGCGACCGCATTGCCGGACGCGCCTGACCGCTTCCGCAAGATCCGCGCATTCTTGTCCCGCACTCTGGCAGGCGAGGACATGACAAATGAGTTTGTCCCCGGATCGCCATACAAACGTGATTTGGCCGACATTGCCGAACTCACAGCGGCGCTTCCGCAGGGATGGCAGACTGCGCCAATGGTTCTTGTCCGCCAACAATCACAGGGGGCGGGCGGTCGCTACAGCTATCGCGTCGGTCCTGTCGGCAATACTGTGTTGCTGACTATCGCGCTCTCGCCCTCAGGCAGGGTTGCGGGATACGGGATCGCCCCCGATCCAGATAACCGGTAACTGCGTTCAACGTATGCCCTGCAGATATCCGGTGCGATCGACGAAGGCCCGGATTGCTGCGGGGTCATTGTAAGGAAGCTCGATCAGCGTCTTGACTGCCCGACGCTTGTCGTATGCCGCGTCGTAATATTTTTGCGCGATGCGATAGCCGACAAAATATCCGACATCACTGACTCCAAACGGGTTGGAGGCGCTGTTCCATAACCAGTTGGCATAATCGTCGCCGGCCATCTCCGCCATGAAGCGCGCCTTGATCACCGCTTCGTTGGCCGGACCATAGCTATAGACCGGCAACGCGGGCTTTCGACCGGTGATTAGTTCCGCGACGAGTTCGGCCACGCCCTCCCGCAACGCCTGTTGCGCCAAGCTGCCTTCGGTTTCCTGCTGTTGCGTGTGGACATATTCGTGGATGTTGTTCTGCGCATTGTTTTCGAATGGGCGGGATTTGAAAAAAGTGCCCAATCGAGTGCGCAGAGGTTCCGGGAGCTCGGACACATCGACGGTCTCGTCGCCCAGTGCCAATTCAGCACCAATCAAAACCTGGTTGCCGACCGTCGTTCCGCCGGTTCGCAAAACGCCGATGGCATAGGTGATCGTTGCAGGACGCAGATCGGGATAGAGCCGACGGAAGCGGGCGACATCGCCGTTGAGCGTGCCGACTGCCTGTTGCGAGCGTGTGGTCAGCGGACGAACCGATGCCCAGAACTTGGGCCATTTGTCGATCGCGTCGACATATTGCTGTGCGGTGTAGCGGCGCGCGGCCATCAGCGCCGGCAGACCCGGCGTCCCGCGATCAATGTACACCGTCTGAATCTGCCGAAGCCGTTCGGCGGGATCGGAGGTCGCGTTAATGGCGTCGAAGGCGTGCCAGAATCTACCGATATCATTGTCGACGACCGGCGACTGGACGGCATGCGAAGCGATCTGCGGTCGTCCACGGTCCTCCGCGCAGCCGCTGAAAAGCACGAGGCTGCATAGCGCGACCGTCAGGCCCGAAGTACGCAAAGTTTTCCCCCTTTACTAATACCGATCCGCAGCAGGCCGGTTCGCTTCAACCCGTCATCAAATCAGTTCGACGTCGGCGCGATTTTGGCCGATCGATCCCGAATGTCTACAACCAGTACGCGGTCATGCAACGCCTACCCGAGCGCCATGAGCCGCGCCGGGTTCGCCGAAGGCCGTTGGATGTGACTCACGCGGCCATATCGATGATGCCCACAGCGGCATAGAACTGGTCTTCGGCTTCGGCAGGCGGGATGTTGCCGATGGGTTCGAGCAGCCGACGATAGTGGAACCGGTCCACCCATTCGAGGGGGGCGTACTCGCCCGCCTCGAAGTTGCGCCATGGTCCGCGCCGGTGGATCACCTCGACCTCGTACAGGCCGTTGATCGTCTCGGCCAACGCGGTGTCATAGCTGTCGCCGACGCTGCCGACCGACGGCTCGATTCCTGCGTCGGCAAGGCGTTCGGTGTACTTGATCGGTACGTACCGGCTGCCTTGGTCGGAGTCGTGGCCGCCACCTCGCATCGGTCGCCGGTCGTGAAGCGCTTGCTCGCGCGCATCAGGCGGGCAACGGTGCAGCGGGCGACGTCGGCCCCCTCGCGCCGCAGCTGCCGCCAGACCTTGCGCGCGCCGAAGACGCGGAACTTCTCCTCGAAGACGCGGCGCATCTCCGGCCGGGGCGCAGTATCGCGCCGAGCCCGAACTCGAGCCGACCGCTTGGTCGGCCGGGCCCTCTGGGTTCGTGCGCGTAGTAGGTCGACGGGGCGATCGGCAAACCCTGCTGATCGGCTCACCCCGTCAGCCTCGCGATTCACGTCGATGAAGGCGATCGTCGCTTCAATGGGCGGTCGCGCTCCTTCATCGCAAAATACGCCGACGCCTTCAGCTCGCCGACCTTCCGCTCGAGCGTGATGACGCGCTGCTTCAACACGTCGTTTTCCATGCGATCCTGAAGGTTGATGATCGCGGCGTCCGTATCATTCGCGTTCAGCCCGGGAGGCGCATCGCCGGAGGTTCCTGCGACGAACAGGCGACCAGCCCGAGCATTAGCAGCAGCGGCAGGGCGCGCATCCTCACCACCCCGACACCCGGCGGTTCTGGCGGTCGATCGACATCAGGATGCCGATACAGATCATCACCGTCATCTGCGCCGAACTGCCGAAGCTGATGAAGGGCAGGGGGATGCCGACGACGGGTGCCAGGCCCATCACCATCATCAGGTTGATCGCGACGTAGAAGAAGATCGTCGTGGCCAGCCCCGCGGCGGTCAGGCGTTCGAATCGCCCTTCCGCGCGCACGCCGACCATCACGCCCCAGCGGATCAGCAGCATGAAGGCGATGATGACCGCGAAGCCGCCCAGCAGGCCCCATTCCTCCGCCATCGTCGCGAAGGCGAAGTCGGTGTGGCCTTCGGGCAGGTAATCGAGATGGCTCTGGCTGCCCTGCAGGAAGCCCTTGCCGGTCAGGCCGCCCGATCCGATCGCGATCTTCGACTGGCTGATGTGATAGCCGGTGCCCAGAGGATCGCTTTCGGGGTCGAGGAAGATCAGGATGCGGTTGCGCTGGTAATCGTGCAGCACATAGTTGATCGCGAGCGGAATGCCGGCGGCAAAAACGATGGCGCCGGTCACGAACAGCCGCAGCGGAACGCCGGCCAAGAACATTACCGTTATCCCGCCGAACGCGATCATCGACCCCGTTCCGAGGTCGGGCTGCGCCATCACCAGCAGGAAGGGCACGCCGAGCAGAATGCCTGCCGGCACCAGGGGACCGTATCGACGCACCTCCGCGGGCGGCAGCATGTCGTAGAATTTGGCCATGGCCAGCACGATCATGACCTTCATCATTTCCGATGGCTGAAGCCGGATGATGCCGAGGTCGAGCCAGCGCTGGCTGCCCCCCTTCACCGCGCCAAGCAGTTCGACGAGGATCAGCAGGATCAGGATCACGACATAGCCGGGCAGGGCGACGGCCCCCCAGACCTTCGGCGATACGCGCGAGATGACGATCGCCATGCAGAGGAAGGCGCAGAACAGCGTCGCCTGTTTCAGCGCCCACGGCGACAGGCTGCCGCCGGCGGCGGAAAACAGGACGACCCAGCCGAAGCCGCCGATCGCCAGCACGAGGAAGATGATCTTCCACGGCAGTTGGGCGAGCGGGGCCGGCACCAGGCCGGAGACGGGTGCGCGGATCATTGCGTGTTCCCAAGCGGCTGCGGACCAGGCGCGTCGTCTTCCAGCGGCAGCTCCTCCGTACGACCCTCGGCCACCCCGGTCGTCGGGGTCCGTGCATTCGATTCGGCGACGGCAGCGTCGACGACGTTGCTCGCGGCCGATTCGACGTCTTCGGGCGGCGCCGCGACCGGATTCTGCGCGGCTTCGAATGCCGTCTTCTGCGCAGCCATTCGGGTGCGAATGTCGCCGCCCCAAGTCGGCTCGACCTCCTCCAGCGCCTGCACCGCGCGCTTCTTGTCGAAGAGGTAGGTCATGATGTCGCGACCGGTCAGCGGCGTATCGAGGTTGCGCACGGTATGGCCGTTGTGTTCGAGCACGATGGCAGCGGCATAGCGCGGATTGTCGGCCGGCGCGAAGCAGACGAAGTGAGCGTGGTCGCGCAGCTTGAACGGCAATTGTCCGTTGGACAGCACGCCCGAGCGCCGTTCGGCCATCGTGATGCGACGCACTTGCGCGGTGCCGGTCTTCGCCGCGAGGGAGACGCCGGGCACGTACATGCGCGACGCACCGCCGGTGCCGCCGCCGTTGACCACCGCCCACATCGCCTCCCGCACGATCGCGAGATGTTCAGGCTTGTAGGGCAGCATTGGCGCATTGCGGCTATCGCGACCGGCCAGCAGATGCGGCTGGATCATCTTACCGCTGGCGATCCGCGCGGCCATCACCGCCATCTGCAGCGGATTGGCAAGGACATAACCCTGACCGATCGACGCGTTGAGCGAATCGGCGACCGTCCAGGCGGTCTTGTATTTCTTCTGCTTCCACGCGCTGTCGGGCACGGTGCCGTAGCGCTGGCTGGGGTAAGGCAGGTCGAACTTCTGCCCCAGCCCGACCGCACGCGCGACCGGCGCGATCCGGTCGTAGCCGAGCCGCCGGATCATCTCGTAGAAATAGATGTCGCAACTCTGTGCGATCGCGCCCTTCAGATCGAGGGGGCCGTGGCCGCGGCGCTTGTGGCAGTGGAACACGCCGTTGCCCACCCGCAACGCGCCCGAGCAGAACACACGCTCGTTCGGGCTGACCCCGGCCTCCAGCAGCGCGAGGCCGTTCATCGGCTTGACCGTGGAACCCGGCGGATACAGCCCCTGAAGCACCTTGTTCATCAGGGGTACGTGATCGTCCTCCGACAGCATCTTCCATTCGTTGTGGCTGATGCCGTCTGAAAAGCTGTTGGGGTCGTACGCGGGCATCGACACCATCGCCAGCATCTCGCCGGTCTGGCAGTCGAACACGACGCAGCTGCCCGAATTGGTGCCAAGGCGCCGCGCGGCATATTCCTGGAGCCCGGAATCGATATTCAGGCGGATCGTCTGGCCGGGCACGTCGGGGCGTGTCGCAAGCTCGCGAACAAGCTTGCCGCGCGCGGTCACCTCGATCCGCTTGGCGCCGGGTTTGCCGCGCAGCCGCTGTTCCAGGCTCTTTTCAAGCCCGTCCTTGCCCAGCTTGAACCCCGGCGTGACCAGCAGCGGGTCGCGCGTTTCCTTATACTGTTCCGCGGTCGCCGCGCCGACATAGCCGGTCAGATGCGCGACCGCGGCACCGAGCGGATAGTTGCGCGAAAAGCCGCGGGAGGGCGCGACGCCCTGCAGTTCGGGCAACCGTACACTGATCGCGGCGAACCGGTCCCAGTCGAGATTTTCCGCGACCTGTACCGGCTGGAAACCGGCGGCCCGCTTCAGTTCCGCATCGACACGCGCGCGCTCGTCCGGATCGAGCGCCAGAATGTGCTGGACGATCCCCAGCACGCGATCCTTGTCGCCTGCGTGCATCCGGTCGGGGATGATGTCGACGCGGAAATCGGTGCGATTGTTGGCGATGGCGTGGCCGTGGCGATCGACGATCCACCCGCGACGCGGGGGGACCAGCGTGGTGTTGACGCGGTTGCTTTCGCTCAGCAGCGAATAACGTTCATTCTCGGCGACTGCGAGCCATGTCATCCGCCCGGCCAGCAGCACGCCGACGCCGATCTGCAGCCCCGACACGAACATCGCACGCCGGGTGAAGGTGTACGACTGGACGGCTTCGCTGGCGATCGCGAAGGGATTGCTGATCCTCACCGGCGCTGCTGCCCGCGTTCGTCGACCCAGGCGCACAGCGCCGCCGCCAGTGGATAAAGCGCGATCGCGATCAGGATCTGGATCAACAGCACGGTATCGACATGCGCACTCAGCGGCGTGCCCGCAAGCCGCGCGCCGACCAGAAACCCCGCGACCGCGCCGCCCGCGACCAGCCATTCCTGCCAGAAGTCCCGCCAGACGAGCCGATGATCGATCAGGTCGATCGTCAGCATGACGAGCGTCCACAGCGACATCGCACTGCCCAGCGGATGGCCACTGAGCAGATCGTCCCACAGCCCGAGCGGCGGCCCCGCCCACACCGGCAGGATGTCGGGGCTGCGCTGGCGCCAGGCGATCAGCAGCAACAGGCCGAGCGGCGGCAGATAGGGGACGATCGCGATGATCGGCACGATCGGCAGCAGTGACCCTATCATCACGACTGCTGCCGCGATCAGCGACCGGCGACGCGCGCTGACCGGCTCGCCGAACTTCGACGGCCGCGGCGGCCTCATTTCTTGGCGTCCGGAGCAGGGGGCGGGGGCAGGGGCGGCAGGAACGCCTTCTGCACGATCGCGAAATCGAGCGCATCGGGATCGGCGAAGGGACGGGCTAGCGCGGCATCGCGCGCTTCGGCATTGACGCGCGCGACCGGGATGTTGGGCGGATAGATGCCCCCGGTGCCTGATGTTACGAACACGTCGCCGGCGCGGAACGGCGCGTTGACCGAACCTGCCGAGCGCACGTCGAGCAGTCCGTCGCCGCGCCCAGCGGCGATCGCGGGAAAACCGTCGCGCGTCCGGCGGACGGGGACGATGCTTTCGGCATCGGTGATCAGCAGCACGCGGGACGCATTCAGCCCGGTTTCCAGCACGCGGCCGATCAACCCCTCCGGACCCCGCACGGGCTGACCGACGTCGACGCCCTGGAAGCGCCCGGCGTTGAGGGTAGCATAGCGCCGCGTGCTCGACCCGCTCGAGTTAACCAGGCGGGCGGTGACGACCGGGGCAGGATCGACGTCGCGGACCCGCAGCAGCGCACGAAGACGCGCGTTCTCGCGATTGATCATCCGCGCGCGCAGCACGATCGCGCGTTCGGCCTCGAGTTGCTGGCGCAACGCGCGGATCTTGTCCGCGCCGCCGAAATAGTCGGTCAGGCCCCCCGGAACGGTCGCGGCACGGCGCAAACCATGGAGGCCGCTGGAGATAGGCGTGGTTAGTTCGGCCACGCCGGAGCGCAACACGGCAAAGGCCGGCGGATTGAAGAAGGACAGCAGGACGAGGACGGCGCCGACCAGAGCCCCGGTCGCCGCCGCCACATAGCCGATGAAGACCCCGTACTGCGCGCGCCGCGAAAAGCCGGTGCGTCTGGCAATCGGCGGCGCCATACCGTCCGCGCCCTTCTCTCGCTAGAGGATCAGACCTGGAGCAGAACGCCGCGGAACTGCTCGTCCTCCAGCGCGCGGCCGGTGCCCAGCGCGACGCAGGTCAGCGGATCCTCGGCAACCGTCACCGGCAGGCCGGTTTCGTCGCGCAGCACTTCGTCGATGCCCTGCAGCAGTGCGCCGCCGCCGGTGAGCACGATGCCCTGGTCGACGATGTCCGCGGCCAGTTCGGGCGCAGTGTTTTCCAGCGCGATACGGACGCCTTCGACGATCGTGCCGACAGGCTCGCTCAACGCCTCGGCGATCTGACCCTGATTGATCTGGATTTCCTTAGGGACCCCGTTGACCAAGTCGCGGCCCTTGATGTGCAGCGTCATCCCGATGCCGTCGACCGGCGGCTTGGCGATGCCGACTTCCTGCTTGATCCGCTCGGCGGTGGCTTCGCCGATCAGCAGGTTGTGATTGCGGCGGACATAGCTGACGATCGCTTCGTCCATCTTGTCGCCGCCGACGCGGACCGACGTCGAATAGGCCAGGCCACGCAGCGAGAGCACCGCGACCTCGGTCGTGCCGCCGCCGATGTCGACGACCATCGACCCGACCGGCTCGGTCACCGGCATGTCGGCGCCGATAGCGGCGGCCATCGGTTCCTCGATCAGGAAGACCTGGCTGGCGCCCGCGTTCGACGCGGCGTCGCGGATCGCGCGGCGCTCGACGCTGGTCGAACCCGATGGCACGCAGATGACGATCTGGGGCCAGCGCAGCATCGACTTGCGGCCACCATGCACCTTGCGGATGAAGTGCTTGATCATCTCCTCGGCGACGTCGATGTCGGCGATGACGCCGTCGCGCAGCGGGCGGATCGCCTCGATCGACCCGGGGGTCTTGCCCATCATCAGTTTCGCATCGTCGCCGACCGCACGCACCTTCTTGATGCCGTTGATCGTTTCGATCGCCACGACCGACGGTTCGTTCAGCACGACGCCGCGCCCGCGGACGTAGACGACTGTGTTCGCCGTGCCGAGGTCGATCGCCATGTCGTGCGACATGAATTTGAAGAAACGCGAAAGCATCATCGAAATCTGTTCCGTCCCATGCCGGGCGTCGCCCACGCCGGCCAATCGCACATATGAACGTCCCCAACCCTGGCGAGCCAGGGGTCCGGCTCCGGCTGTTCGGATACGGGTCGCGGGATGGCGTCGCTTGGGCTAGAGCGTCCCCCATGTCAATACGCCGCCTCCCCAGTCATCTCGTCAACCGTATCGCGGCCGGAGAAGTGGTGGAACGCCCCGCTGCTGCGTTGAAAGAACTCGTAGAAAACGCGATCGACGCCGGCGCCGCCCGGATCGCGGTGCGACTGGCCGGCGGGGGCACCGACCTGATCGAAGTGACCGACGACGGCTGCGGGATGACACCGGCCGACATGGCGCTGGCGCTGGAACGTCACGCGACGTCGAAGCTGCCCGACGAGGATATCGAGGCGGTCGATACGCTCGGGTTCCGGGGCGAGGCGTTGCCATCGATCGCCAGCGTTGCGCGGCTGACGCTGGAGAGCCGGGTGCGCGGCGCCGATGGCTGGATGCGCCTGGTCGATAACGGGACGTTGGAGCAGGAGGGGCCGGCCGCACTCCCGCCCGGCACCCGCGTCCGGGTAGAGGGGCTGTTCGTCCGCGTGCCTGCGCGGCGCAAGTTCCTGCGCTCGGCCCGTGCCGAATATGCCGCTTGCCTCGAGATGATCCGGCGTCTCGCGATGGCACGCCCCGGCATCGGCTTCTCGGTCGAACATGACGGCCGCCGCACGCTGTCGGTTCAGCCCGACGAGGATCGCCCTGCGCGCGTCGCCGCACTGACCGATCGGGAGTTGGCCGCGAACAGCGTGACGATCGATTTCGAGCGTGAGGGGCTGCGACTTGGCGGGGTCGCCGGCCTGCCGACCTTTCACCGCGGAATCGCCGATCATCAGTATCTTTTCGTCAACGGCCGCCCGGTGAAGGACCGCCTGCTGATCGGCGCGATCCGCGGCGCCTATGCCGAGATGATGCCGCGGGATCGTCATGCGGTGGTGGCGCTGTTCCTCGATGTGCCGGCCGACGTGGTCGATGTGAACGTGCACCCGGCCAAGACCGAGGTGCGATTCCGTGATCCAGCGCTGGTCCGCGGGCTGATCGTCAGTGGCTTGCGGCGCGCACTGGACGAGGCGGGTCACCGCGCGGTGCAGCGGCCGAGTGCCGGAGCATTAGGCGCTTGGCAAACCGAAAGCTCCTTCTCATCAGGAGAGGGGTTGGGGTGGGGCCTGTCCGCAGGTTCCGGACTTACCGAAACGTCCCCCACCCCCTATCCCTCTCCTGAAGGTGAGGGGTTTTACAGGGTCACAGATCGCCGCCCGACTTTCGCCATGCCGCCCCCGATGGCACGTGCCGAGCCGGCGTACGCGCCACCGCCGGAGACGATCCGCCACCCCCTCGGGGTCGCCCGCGGTCAGGTCGCCAAGACCTATATCGTCGCCGAGGCCGAGGACGGCCTGGTCATCGTCGACCAGCACGCCGCACACGAACGCCTGGTCCTCGAACGCATGCGAAACGCCATGGCCGGGGGCGGGGTGGCGAGCCAAGCCTTGCTGCTGCCTGAGGTCGTCGAACTCGACGAACCCGCCTGCGACCGGCTGGAGGCCCGCGTCGGTGAACTGTCCGACTTTGGGCTCGACCTCGAACGCTTCGGCCCGCGCGCGATGCTGGTCCGCGCCACGCCGGCTTTGCTCGGCAGCGGTGACGTGGCGGGCCTTATCACCGATCTGGCCGACGAACTCGCCGCCTATGACGAGGCGCTGTCCCTCCGCGAACGTCTCGACCATGTCGCCGCGACGATGGCTTGCCACGGCTCGGTTCGCGCCGGGCGCATCCTGTCCGTCGCCGAGATGAATGCGTTGCTTCGCGAAATGGAAGTCACCCCGCATTCGGGCCAGTGCAACCACGGCCGCCCGACCTGGGTGAAGCTGGCGCACGGCGATATCGAAAAATTGTTCGGACGGAAGTGATGATCAAGACTGCGCAAGAGCTCGGCATTCAGCGTCAGGCGGGGCGGTTGCTCGCGCAGGTGTTCGAAATGCTCGACCGCGTCGAGCTTGCGGGACTGTCGACGCTGGCGGTCAACGATCTCGTGGAGCGTTTCATCGTCGATGAACTTCACGCCCGACCGGCCAGCAAAGGGCAGTATGGCTTTGCCTTCGTGCTCAACAGTTCGATCAACCACGTCGTCTGCCACGGCGTGCCGAGCGCGGACGAGATCATCCGTGACGGCGACATCGTCAACCTCGACATCACGCTGGAGAAGGGCGGCCTCATCGCCGATTCGAGCAAGACCTATATGGTCGGGACGGTCGCGCCGGCCGCGCGGCGCCTTGTCACGATCGCGCAGGAAGCGATGTGGAAGGGGATCGGCGCGGTTCGTCCCGGTGCGCGACTGGGCGACATCGGCTTCGCGATCGAGAAGCACGCCAGGAAGAACGGCTATTCGGTCGTTCGCGACTTTTGCGGGCACGGCATCGGCCGCGAGATGCACGAGGCGCCCGACGTGCTGCATTTCGGCCGCGCGGGCACGGGTCAGGTGCTGCGCGAGGGGATGGTCTTCACGATCGAGCCGATGATCAACCAAGGTACGCGCAAGGTATCGACCGGGGATGACGGGTGGACCGTGGTCACCGATGACGGAAAGCTGTCCGCGCAGTTCGAACATACCGTCGCCGTGACCCGCGACGGCGTCGAAGTGCTCACTCTCAGAAGCGACGAGCGCGCTGCTGCCTGAATGAAAATCACGCAGCCGCAGTGATCAAAATCACAGGCCGTTCATAAGCGAGAAACCTTTTCCTGACGCGGCGCATTGAACGGGGAAACATCGATTGGTCGTTCAAATGAAACAGATTGTCCCCGTCGTCCTAGCGCTCATTCCTCTAGCCGCCGTGATTGGCGCCTGCGTGAGCTGCCCCTGATCGATCAGGCCACTTCGTATTTGCCGACGTCCGCCGATAGGAACGCGTTGTTCGCGCGTCGGATTTCAGCGGCGGCTTCGTCGTAGAGGAACGGTAAGGTCGCGTAACGTCGCCCCCGTATCATCGGCGTCGCTTCGTGGAGTAGCGAGCAGGAAAAGACGATCGCGCCGCCTTTCGGCGCGCGATAGATGCGGCGGCCGAACTCGGGAAAGCGAAGGTCGCCGCCTTCGTAATCGTCGTTCAGGTTGATCGTGACCGCGAAACGTCGGTGCGCGGTACCTTTCGTCGTATTGTCGCGGTGGGCGTGGAAATATCCGCCGCCTTCTGCATCGTAGGCCGCGACGATGTAGCGTTCGATGCGGGTCGGCTCGAACTGAAAACTGCGCTTCATCGCCGGCACCAACTTCTGCTGGATTCGCGCGACGAGCGCGTTGCGCAGCGCCGGGTCTTCGATGTTGGAGTCGCGCCGCCGCTTGAAATCTGTGTTCGCGACCAATGTGGTCTTGCCGTCGATTTCCTGCATGAAACCCGATTCGCGCCCGCCGTCGCGGTCGTAAACGTCGATCAGGGCCCGGCAGAGCCCGTCTTCTAGCAGGTTCGGGACCGTCAGCACCGGTGCCCAGTCCTGCTCGGCCTGCGCCTCAAGCATGTCAAGCACGGAGAAGGTGTCGCCGGCCTGATCCAGCGTCAGCCGGGCCGCGACCTGCAGCGTCCGGTTCAGCACCAGGATATGCGGCTGATAGGAATCGCTGCCCGCGACACAGGCCCCATAGGCCTGGCTGATGGCCCGGTCGTAATCGAGGAAGTGGCGGATGCCCGGCAGACGTTGCGCGATCCGTCGTTGCACGACGTCGCTAGGATCGCAGGTGACGCCGAACAGCCGTGCGCGAACATCATCGAACCGACCCGCCTGGGCGAGTACCGTCGCGAGAGCGTCGGCGACTCGCGGGGCCCCGGCGCTGCCGAGGAAAAACAGCACCACGGGCGCACCGGCTGCGGACGGGAACGCCCAATCGGGGCGGCCATCCAAAATCTGGCCTTTGAACCACGGCGCGAATTCGCCCCATTCGAGCAAGCGGGCGGGGGCAGGGGATCCGGTCATCAGCGTCGAATATCGCGTTCGGCCCCCAAACGAAAGAAGCCGCCCGTATCGCTACGGACGGCTTCTTGCTTGATGTCGCTTAAGACGCAGCTCAGCCCTGCTGGGCGCCACCCTCGTCCGACTGCACTTCGGCAGTCGCGCCCGGCTCGGCGTTGGGATCGTAATCCTCGGTGAAGCCGGCTTCGTCCTTTTCGAACATCGCCGACATCACGTCCACGCCCGATGCCTGCATCTCGGCTTCTTCCGGCGAACGTGCGACGTTGACCTTGACGGTCACCGACACTTCCGGATGCAGCGCGACGCGAACTTCCGACAGGCCGATCGTCTTGATCGGACGGTCGAGCACGACCTGGCTCTTGTTGACCTTGTGGCCATCAGCGACCAGCGCCTCGACCAGGTCACGCACCGCGACCGAACCGTACAGCTGGCCGGTGTTCGACGCCTGACGGATCAGGGTGACCGTGGTGTCCTTGAAGCTCGCAGCTTCCTTCTCGGCTTCGCCGCGACGGTTGGCATTGTCCGATTCGATCCGCGCACGGTTCGCTTCGAACACCTTCTTGTTGGCTTCGTTGGCGCGCAGCGCCTTCTTGCGCGGCAGGAGGAAGTTGCGGGCGAACCCGTCCTTCACCTTCACCACGTCGCCGATGGCGCCGAGTTTCTCGACGCGCTCAAGCAGAATGACGTCCATGACTGCTACTTCCTCACTTCACGATGTAGGGCAGCAGGCCCAGGTGACGCGCGCGCTTGATCGCCGTGGCGAGCTCGCGCTGCTTCTTTGCGCTCACGCTAGTGATACGCGACGGGACGATCTTGCCACGCTCGGACACGAAGCCCTGGAGCAGACGGACGTCCTTGTAATCGATCCGGGGCGCGTCCTTCGCGGAGAACGGGCAGCTCTTGCGGCGGCGGAAAAATGCGCGGGCCATTATGCGGCTTCCTCTTCACGGTCACGACGGGGCGCACGATCGGGGCGGTCACCGCCACGCTCGCCGCGGTCTGCACGACGCTCGCGGTCGCGCTCCTGCTTGCGCATCATCACGGTCGGACCCGCTTCATGCTCATCGACCTTCACGGTCATGTAGCGGATGATGTCTTCGTTGATGCCGGCCTGACGCTCCAGCTCGGCGACGGTGTCGCCCGGGGCATCGATTTCAAGCATCACGTAATGCGCCTTGCGGTTCTTCGCGATGCGATAAGCGAGGCTGCGGAGACCCCAGGTTTCGGTCTTGACGACCTTGCCACCCTTGTCTTCGACGATCTTGGTCGCGGCTTCCGCCAGCGCGTCCACCTGCGCCTGGGCCAGATCCTGGCGCGCAAGGAACGTATGCTCGTAAAGAGCCATGCGTCTTTCTCACTGTTGGCCGATCGCTGACGCCGCCCCGTGCGACGCCCCTCCGGCTGTCTTCTCTTCCCAACGATGTTCGGGAAGCGCGAGCCTATGGCGGAAGCGCGCTTTAAAATCAACCGTTGGCGTGAAGCCCGCGAATTGATTAGGCGCGGCGGCGTTTACAGGAGATTTTCGATGCGCGCATTCATCTTCCCCGGGCAGGGCAGCCAGTCGGTCGGCATGGGCGTCGCGCTCGCCGCCGCCAGCCCGCACGCGCGCGAAGTGTTCCAGGAAGTCGACGAGGCGCTCGGCCAGCATCTGTCGAAGCTGATGGCCGAAGGGCCCGAAAGCGATTTGACGCTGACCGAGAACGCCCAGCCCGCAATCATGGCGAATGCCATCGCGACGCTGCGGGTGCTGGAGCGAGAAGGTAACGTCCGATTGGTGGACAAGGCGGACTTCGTCGCAGGGCATTCGCTCGGCGAATATACCGCCCTGTGCGCGGCCGGCGCGCTCGATCTGGCGACAACCGCCCGGCTGCTGAAGCTGCGGGGCCAGGCGATGCAAGCGGCGGTGCCGGTAGGCGAGGGAGCAATGGCCGCGATCCTGGGCGCCGACCGCGATAAGGCCCAGGCGATCGCCGATGCGGCCGCCGAGGGCGAGGTCTGCACCGTCGCGAACGACAACGATCCGTCGCAGGTCGTGATCTCCGGCGCCAGGGCGGCGATCGAACGCGCGATCCCGCTGGCGAAGGAGATGGGCGCCAAGCGCGCGATCCTGCTGCCGGTGTCTGCGCCGTTCCACTGCCCCCTGATGCAACCCGCCGCCGACGCGATGGCAGAGGCGCTGGCGGAGGTGTCGCTCCAGGCGCCGCTGGTCCCTGTCTATGCGAACGTTACCGCGGCGCCCGTCGCCGATCCCGCGACGATCGTGTCGCTGCTGGTCGAACAAGTGACCGGCATGGTCCGCTGGCGCGAATCGGTCCTGGCGATGGTCGCGGGCGGCGTCCACGACTTCGTCGAAATCGGCGGTAAGGTACTCGCCCCGATGGTCAAACGCTCCGCCCCGGATGCGACCGCGACCAGCGTAGTCACCATGGACGATATCGAAGCGCTGCTTAAGGCGCTCTAAGGAGGTTACGACATGTTCGATCTGACAGGCATGACCGCGCTGGTGACCGGCGCTTCGGGAGGGATCGGGTCGTCGATCGCCAAGGCGCTGGCCGCGCAGGGCGCGCGACTGGCGGTTTCGGGATCCAATGCCGACAAGCTGGAGGCGTTTCGCGCCGTCCTCGGCGGTGATCATGTCGCGGTGCCGTGCAACCTGTCGGACGGGGCAGCGGTCGACGCGCTGGTGCCGCAGGCGGTCGAGGCTTTGGGCGGTCGGCTCGACATCCTGGTCAACAATGCCGGCGTGACGCGCGACAACTTGGCGATGCGGATGAAGGATGACGAATGGGATCAGGTGATCCGCGTCAACCTGGAAGCGGCCTTTCGCCTCTGCCGCGCCGCGGCCAAGCCGATGATGAAGGCGCGCTTCGGCCGCATCGTGTCGATCACGTCGGTCGTCGGCGCAACCGGTAATCCGGGGCAGGCCAACTATGCCGCGTCGAAGGCGGGCTTGGTCGGCATGTCGAAGGCGCTTGCGCAGGAACTCGCCAGCCGCGGGATCACCGTCAATTGCGTCGCACCGGGCTTCATCCGTTCGGCAATGACCGACGTGCTGCCCGAGGCGCAGAAGACAGCGCTGCTGACGAAAATCCCGGCCGGCGACCTTGGTACGGGCGAGGATATCGGCGCGGCGGTCGTGTATCTCGCGTCGAAGGAGGCCGGCTACGTCACCGGCCAGACGCTGCACGTCAATGGTGGGATGGCAATGTTGTGAGCATGATCTTTACTCTCGCGCTGCTTGCTGCAGCGGATGACGGCGCGGTGGCGCGGTGTGCCATTGCCAAGACACCCGGGGCCGAACGCATGACGATGCAGAGCGCAACCATCGCCTCCGTCACGCGCGGTACGCCACCAGCCCCCCAGGCTGAGGCCCTTCTCGCCAAGCTGCGTGAGCGCGCCGCCGAATGCCAACCCGGCAGCGGTGCGGTCGATTTGCGCGCCGGCGAGATTGCGGTCACGACCCTCGTCATCGAAACGCTGTCGAATGCGCTGCAACGCGAGGGCGTCGACGTCATGACCATCACATCGAAGATCACGCGCACGCCGCCCGCCACGCTCGACGCCCTGTACGCGAAGAAAAGAGATCCACGGGTCAGCGAGATGATGGAAGGGCTTCAGACGGCTGCCGGACCCAAGGGCAAGACGGCTACCGTGTCGCGTCTGCTGGCAGGGTATGCTTTCCAGGTCGTTCGAATGGGTAAACTGTTCAAGTCGACCGCGCAGTGACATCGCCGCCTCTTGCGCGGGCATGGCCTGCGTTCTAGGTGCGTTCAGGAATTCGAATTTCTACAGAAGGAACAGGGTATGAGCGAAACCGCCGACCGCGTGAAGAAGATCGTCGTAGAGCATCTGGGCGTCGAAGCCGACAAGGTGACCGAGGATGCGAGCTTCATCGACGATCTGGGTGCGGACAGCCTCGACATCGTCGAGCTGGTGATGGCGTTCGAGGAAGAGTTCGGGGTCGAAATCCCGGACGATGCCGCCGAGAAGATCGCCACCGTCAAGGACGCGATCACCTACATCGACGAGCACAAGGGCTGATCGCCCTTGGCGTTGCCCGTTCGCGGGTGATGCCACTCGATTTCCAGCGGCTCCCCGTCCCGGGTCCGGGGCCGGGAGCCGCTGTACGTTTGAGCTGATACGGAGAGCTGCATGCGCCGCGTAGTCGTGACCGGGCTGGGCCTGGTGACCCCGCTGGGGGCGGACGTCGAAACCGCCTGGGCCAACATCATCGCGTCCAAATCGGGCGCCGGCACGATCACGCGCTTCGACGCGACCGATTTCCAGTCGAATTATGCCTGCGAAGTGAAGCCGGCCGACCACGAATATGGCTTCGACGCCAGCAAGCGCGTGGATCACAAGATTCAGCGTCAGGTCGATCCGTTCATCGTTTATGGCATCGACGCCGCCGGCCAGGCGTTGGAAGACGCCGGTCTCACCGAGATGAGCGAAGCCGAGCGTTATCGTGCCGGCTGCTCGATCGGATCGGGCATTGGCGGGCTGCCGGGCATCGAGAGCGAATCGCTGGTACTGGCCGAAAAGGGGCCGAAGCGCGTGTCGCCGCACTTCGTCCACGGCCGCCTGATCAATCTGATCTCTGGTCAGGTCAGCATCAAATACGGCCTGATGGGCCCGAACCACGCCGTCGTCACGGCGTGCTCGACCGGCGCGCATTCGATTGGCGACGCTGCGCGGATGATCGCGATGGACGACGCCGACGTGATGCTGGCGGGTGGGGCGGAAAGCACGGTCTGCCCGATCGGCATCGCCGGCTTTGGCCAGGCGCGCGCGCTGTCCACCGGCTTCCGCGACGAACCGTGGCGGGCGAGCCGTCCGTGGGACCAGGGCCGCGACGGCTTCGTGATGGGCGAGGGCGCAGGCGTCGTCGTGCTCGAGGAATATGAGCGGGCGAAGGCGCGCGGCGCGAAAATCTACGGCGAAGTCCTGGGCTACGGTCTGTCGGGTGACGCGTACCACGTCACCGCACCGCATCCGGAAGGGTCAGGCGCGTTCCGATCGATGGAAATGGCGATGAAGAAGTCGGGCCTGGCGCTCGAAGACATCGACTATATCAATGCCCACGGCACCTCGACGCCGCTGGGCGACGAGCTGGAACTGGGCGCGGTGCGCAAGCTGTTCGGCTCGGCGCTCGACGGCTTGAGCATGTCGTCGACCAAGTCGGCGATCGGCCACCTGCTCGGCGGCGCCGGCGCGGTCGAGAGCATCTTCTGCCTGCTGGCGATGCGCGACGGCATCGTCCCGCCGACGCTGAACCTCGACAATCCTAGCGAGAATTGCGCGGGCGTCGATCTGGTGCCCCACACTGCCAAGAAGCGGCAGGTGAAGGCGGTGCTGAACAATTCGTTCGGCTTCGGCGGCACCAACGCCTCGCTGGTGATGCGGGCACTCTAACGGACTGTGCCCCGGCGAAGGCCGGGGCCCAGTCGCCAGCCGGTGGTGTCTTGACCCCGGCCTTCGCCGGGGTACGGATATGCGGAAGCTTGGGTGTCTCGGCCTGATTATCGCCCTCGCCGCGATCGCGGGGGTGTTCTTGGTCGTCCAGAGCTGGGGCGGCGCCGGGCCTCTGCCGCGCAACACCTCGGTACAGATCGCACAAGGGTCGACGCTGACCAGCGCTGCGGACGATCTGGAAAAGGCCGGCGTTCTCCGCTCGTCCGGCCGCTTTCTGCTATTCGCCAAGATCTTCGGCGGCAACGAACCGATCCGCGCGGGCGAATATCGATTCCCGGCAGGCGTAAGCCAGGCCGATGCCCTGAAGCTGATGCAGGGCGGACGCACGCTCCAGCGGTTCGTGACAGTGCCTGAAGGGTTTCCTTCGGTCCTGGTCCACGATGCGGTGATGGCCGCCCCGCAACTGGAGGGGAAGGTCGACGTGCCGGCGGAGGGATCAATCCTCCCCGACAGCTACAGCTACGAACGCGGCGACACGCGCGCATCGGTCGTCGAGCGGATGCAGGCGGCGATGACCCGCTATCTCGACGCGGCATGGGCGAAGCGCAAGCCGACGACGGTCGCCAAGACCAAGCAGGAGGCGCTGATCCTCGCCTCGATCGTCGAGAAGGAAACGGGCAAGCCGGAAGAACGCCGGACGGTCGCTGCTGTGTATTCGAACCGACTGCGGATCGGCATGCCGCTACAGGCCGACCCGACGACCATCTACCCGATCACCAGGGGCCGTCCGCTCGGCCGCCGCATCCTGCGGTCGGAACTGCAGGCGAAGAACGGATACAACACCTACGCCATGCCGGGCCTGCCGGTCGGGCCGATCGCAAATCCGGGTCGTGCGAGCATCGACGCGGTTCTCGACCCGGCGCCGTCGAAGGCGCTGTACTTCGTAGCGGACGGGACCGGCGGGCATGTCTTCGCCGACACGCTCCAGCAGCACAATGCGAATGTGCAAAAATGGTACGCCATCCGCCGCGCGCGCGGGGAGATGTGACGCGGACGTGTCTTGCCGCCGGTCTGGCAATGGTGACGACGACGGTGCCCGCTGAGGCCTGTACGGTCGTCCCACCTTACGCGCCGCTTTACGCCATCCCGCAGGGGACCGATCGAACGGTGCTGGTCGATGTGGTGGCGACGTAGTTCGGACACGAAGGGCCGTTGGCCCGTGTCAAAATCATCCGCGCTTCGGATCGTGATGGCAGGACCGGTGCTGTCGTCACCATCCCGTACCTGATCCCGCCATGCGCCGACCATCGCGAGCCCCGGCGTGGCCAAAGGCTTGCGGCCTACCTCGGCGGCGGCAAGGTGCTGGCATGGGCGACACCGGCGGAAGCGGCGCGGTTCGATCGGCGCTTCAGGCCAGTAACCAGTCCCGCGCGACCGCCGCATCGGTGAACAGGCCGAAGTCGTCCCGGCTTGCCAGACGCTTGATCTGCAATTTCGACAGGAAGCTTGCGATGACGAACGCGTTGCGGTCGCCGGGCTGCTTCAAGTCCATGGCGCGGTCGCGCACGTGCAACGCGACCGCCGGCGACTGAACGACCTCGACCCGGATCAGCGCGCGGACGCACTGGAATCGTAGGCGGCAGTCTTGGTACAGCGGCAGGATCGCGACGAAGAAGCGGTCTACCTGCGCCTCTTTCCAGAAACCGCGAATAACGATTTCGAGTATGCCGTCTTCCGCCACGGCGGCGGTGAAATTTCCGTCCCCAGCCGAACGGTCGCCGCGGATCGGGCTCAGGGCCGCAGCGCTGACGCCTCGCGCGCCAGACGCTCGACATCGGCCATCGACGCCCCTTTCGGGGTCACCCAGCTCCCCCCCACACACCGGACGGGCGCAAAGCCAAGATAGTCTCGCGCGCTCTGCGCGGTGATCCCGCCGGTAGGGCAGAATTGCGCCTCGTAGAAGGGGGCGGCCAGAGCTTTTAGCGCCGGCAGGCCGCCATTGGCTTCGGCCGGGAAGAATTTGAAATGACGCAGGCCCAGGTCATAGCCGCGCATGATGTCGCCGGCGTTGGCGACGCCCGGCAGGAACGGCACGCCGCTGCGTACGATCGTTTCGCCCAATTCGGTGGTCAGCCCCGGCGAGACGATGAATTCGCCGCCAGCATCCATGACCTGTGCGAACTGATCCTTTGACACGACCGTGCCCGCGCCGACGATCGCGCCTGGGACCTGCTTCATCTCGCGGATCGCGTCGAGCGCGGCCGGCGTGCGCAGCGTGACTTCCAGCACCTTCAGCCCGCCAGCGACCAGCGCTTCAGCCAGCGGACGCGCTGCCGCCACGTCGTCGATAACCAGAACGGGGATGACGGCACTGGTCCGCATGATCGTTTCGATATCGTGGTTCATTGGGCATGCTCCTGGGCGAATGCGGCCGCGGCACCGAACAGGCCGGGCTGGGGATGGGTGATCAGCTTGACGGGAATGCCCGCCATCAGGTGGCGGAAGCGGCCCTTGGCGACGAAGCGATCGACAAACCCTGAGCGGAGCAGATGGTCCTTCAGCCGCAAACCGAGACCGCCGGCGATGACGACGCCCTTCGGCCCGTGGCTCAGCGCCAGATCGCCGGCGACCGCACCCAGCGACAGACAGAACCGGTCGAGCGCGGCCATGGCCAGGCTGTCGCTGCCCTCCAGCGCCATCGTCCAGATCGCCTTGTCGTCGAGCCTCTGCACCGCGCGCCCCTCGATCGCTGCCAGCGTTTCGTAGATCAGAACGATGCCGGGGCCGGCAACGATGCGTTCGACCGACACGCGGTTGAAGATGCCGCGGGCGTGGGCGAGGATCGCGTCCTCGATCCGGTCGAGCGGGGCGAAATCGGTGTGGCCGCCCTCGGTCTCGACGACGTGATATCCGCCGCCGGGGACGCGCAGAACGCCCGCGACGCCCAGACCGGTGCCGGGGCCGCAGACGGTGATCATGCCCTTGTCGGACAGCGGGCCATCGGGGCCGCACAGGTGGAGGAAGTCGCTTTCCGGCACTTGCGCGACTGCATGGCCGACCGCGCCGAAATCGTTGACCAGCGTCCAGGTGTCGACGCTCAGCCGTTCGTTGATCAGAGCGGGGCGGATGATCCACGGATTGTTGCTTAGCCGGATCATGTCACCGCCAACGGGTGCGGCGACGGCGATTGCAGCGGCGCGGGGCAGGGTGCCGCCTTGGCTGTGTGCATAAGCTTCCCACGCCAGTTGCAGGCTGCCGTGTTCGGCGGTCTTCATCGTGGTGGATTCGCCCAGCGACACGACGCGGCCGTCCGCGACTTCGGCGATGGCGAAGCGGGCGTGGGTTCCCCCGATATCGACCGATACGACCTGCATAACTCCCTCTCCCCTTCAGGGGCGAGAGCAGGGGGAAGGGGGAAACTCACCAGCCCCTCCGCACTGCCCCTCTCCCAACTCTCTCCCCTCAAGGGGAGAGGGCTCTGATTAGAACCCACTCGCCGCGAGCATGGCCGAGCCGCCTTCTTCCGCGGTGGAACACCCCTTGCGCATGAGCGCGAACAGTTCGCGGCCCGTGCCCATTGCGGGCGGCGGAGCCTCCGCCGGCGCGCGCGCAGCCCATTCGGCGGCATCGACAATGGCCTCCAGCGTACCGGCATCGGCGTCCAGTCGAACGACGTCACCGTCGCGCAGCCTGGCGATCGGCCCATCGGCCAGCGCTTCGGGCGACAGGTGGATGGCGGCGGGCACCTTTCCGCTTGCGCCCGACATGCGGCCGTCGGTGACGAGTGCGACGCGGTGCCCGCGGTTCTGAAGGACGCCGAGCGGCGGAGTCAGCTTGTGCAGCTCCGGCATGCCGTTGGCGCGCGGGCCCTGGAAACGGACGACGACGACGACGTCGCGGTCGAGTTCGCCGGCCTTGAACGCGTCCTGCACCTGTTGCTGGTCGGAAAAGACGCGGCACGGCGCCTCGATCACCCAGCGATCGCGCTCGACCGCCGACACCTTGATGCACGCGCGGCCGAGGTTGCCCGACAGGATGCGAAAGCCGCCCTCGGCCGAGAAGGGCGCATCGACCGGGCGCAGGATCGTGTCGTCGCCCGATGCCTCCGGCAGGTCTCGCCAGACGAGCGTATCGCCGTCCATGTCGGGCTTACGGCCATAATCCGCCATTTCGCCGGCGATGGTCAGCACGTCACCATGCATCAGCCCGCCCTTCAGCAGCTCGCGGATCGTGTAGGCGGTGCCGCCCGCATCCTCATAGCCGTTCACATCGGCCGAGCCGTTGGGATATACGCGCGCGAGCAACGGCACGACGCTGGAGAGGCGGTCGAAATCCTCCCAATCGATGACGATTCCCGCGCAGCGCGCGATGGCGGGCAGGTGGATGAGGTGGTTGGTCGATCCGCCCGTCGCGAGCAGCGCGACGGCGGCATTGACGATCGCTTTCTCGTCGACGCAGCGACCGATCGGACGATAGTCGTCGCCGTCCCAGCCGATCTTCGCCAGCCGGTGAACCGCCGCGCGGGTCAGTTCCTGGCGCAGCTTCGTGCCGGGATTGGCGAAGGCGGCGGCGGGCATGTGCAGCCCCATCGCCTCGACCATCATCTGGTTCGAATTGGCGGTGCCGTAGAAGGTGCAAGTGCCCTTGCCATGATAGGCCGCGATTTCGGAATCGAGCAGTTCCTCGCGGGTCGCCTTGCCCTCGGCGAAGCGTTCCCGGACCGCGGCCTTTTCCCTGTTCGAAATGCCCGACCGCATCGGTCCGCCAGGGATCAGCACCATCGGCAGATGACCGAAGCGCAACGCACCCATCAGCAAGCCTGGCACGATCTTGTCGCAGATCCCGAGCAGTGCTGCGCCTTCGAACATGCCGTGGCTCAAGGCAATGGCGGTGCTCAGCGCGATGGTGTCGCGGCTGAACAGCGACAGCTCCATGCCCGGGTATCCTTGTGTCACCCCGTCGCACATCGCCGGCACGCCGCCTGCGACCTGCGCAGTCACGCCCGCCTCGCGCGCCCAGATTTTCATCTGTTCGGGATAGCGATAATAGGGTGCGTGAGCCGACAGCATGTCGTTGTACGCGGTCACGATGCCGATGTTCATCGCAGTCCCGCGCCGCATGTCGTCGCGCTGTTCCTCGGTCCCGGCATAACCGTGCGCGAGGTTCGCACAACCGAGCCGAGGGCGATCGACGCCGCCCTCACGCTCGCTGGCGATCAGCGACAGATACGCCCCCCGCTTCGAACGCGAGCGTTCGATGATGCGGTCGGTGACGGCGGCGACTTGGGGATGGAGCGACATGGAACCCTCGTTTCCGTTCGTTACGGCGCCCAGTGGATATCGACGGGCAATTCGACGTCGGCCAGGATACGGCCGATCGGATAGGGGGACGACTGCCCACCCTTCACGGCATCCTCGATAACCTGACGTTTGGCGTCGCCGGTCACCGCGATCATCATCGCGCGCGCGGTCGTCAGGGCGGCCTTGCTGAGTGTCACGCGGGCGACTGGCGCCTCGGGCGGCAGCGGGTCGGGCATGACGCCCAGCGCGCGGCGCTCCTTAGGGCCGTTCAACGCTTCGTCGAAGTCAGGGCCGGGGAAGATCGAGGCGGCATGACCATCGCCGCCTACGCCAAGCAGGACGAGGTCGAGCGGCCAGTGCAGGTCCTGGAGCAGTGCATCCGCCGCGCGGCCCGCCGCCTTATAGTCCGGCGCGGTCGCCGACACGAGCGGGATCACCCGCGCACCCTTCGGCAGGAACGCCTTGCCGATCGCGGTCACGTTCGACAGCGCGTCGCCCAAGGGCACGATACGCTCGTCGCCCGGAATGATCGTCACGCGCTTCCAGTCGATCTTGGCCTTGGCGAGCTTCTCGTAGATCGGCAGCGGGGTCTTGCCACCGGCCAGCGCGATCACCGCCGCGCCGCGGGCATCGATCGCGCTTTCGATGATGAAGCCGATGTCACCTGCCACCGCGTCGGCCATCTCGGCCGCGTCGTCGTAATCCCACCATTCGATTTCGGTCGTCATGTTTACTCTTCTGGATTGTCTTCCCCGCGACGGCGGGGATCATTTGTGACTGAACGAAGTCAGTCTCACGATGTTCAGCGGCGATTTACCCCCCTCCGCCTCCGCAGGGGTGACGGGCGTGAAAGGACTTACTCCGTCCACGTCACCCCATCCCGCTCGGTCAGCGCGATTCCCGCGCTCGGACCCCAGCTGCCGCTCGGGTAGGGCTTCGGCTTCACGTCGTTCGCCTCCCAACCGGCGCGGATCGCGTCGATCCAGCGCCACTGCGCCTCCACCTCGTCGCGGCGGACGAACAGCGTCGGGTCGCCTTCGATCAGATCGAGCAGCAGGCGCTCATAGGCGATGCGGCGACGCGTGCCGGCGAATTCGGTATCGAGGCTGAGGTTCAGCGGCACTTCACGCAGGCGGATGCCGTCGCGGTCGAGGCCCGGCTGCTTCGCCATCACCAGCAGGCGGACGTATTCCTCGGGCTGCAAGCGGATGACCAAGGTGTTGGGCTGCAACTGCCCGCCGCGATCGGCGAAGATCGAATGCGGCACCGGCTTGAACTGGATCGCGATCTCGCTCTGTCGCGCCGGGAGCCGTTTGCCGGTGCGCAGATAGAAGGGCACGCCCTGCCAGCGCCAATTGTCGACATGCGCCTTTATCGCCACGAAGGTTTCGGTGTTCGACGGCTTGCCGAGTTCGTCCGCGTAGGACTTTACGACCTTCTCACCGACCGCGCCTGCGCCATATTGGCCGGTAACAGTCAGATGGCCGGCGTCTTTCGACTCGATCGTCCGCAGCGACCGGAGAACCTTCACCTTCTCGTCGCGGATCGAGGTGCCGTCGAAGCGCGCCGGCGGTTCCATCGCAATCAGCGCGAGAAGCTGCAGGATATGGTTCTGCACCATGTCGCGCAGCGCGCCCGCGCCTTCGTAATAGCCTGCGCGATCCTCCAGCCCGACCGTCTCGGCGATGGTGATCTGGACATGGTCGATTCCGCGCGCGTTCCATACCGGTTCGAACAGCGAATTGCCGAAACGCAGCGCCAGTATGTTCTGGACGGTTTCCTTGCCCAGATAATGGTCGATGCGGAACGTCCGCTCCTCGGGAAAGGCGGCGGCGACCGCGTCGTTGATCTCGCAGGACGAGGCGAGGTCGTGCCCAAGCGGCTTTTCCAGGCTGATCCGTACCGTCTCACCCGCGAGCCCCGCCGATTCGAGGCCCTTGATCGTCGGTTCGAACAGCGACGGCGCGGTCGACAGGAAGATAGCGAGGCCATCGGACACGTCGCCGATCTTTTCGGCAAGAGCAGGAAAACCTTCGGTCTTCGACGCGTCGAGCGCCTGATATTGAAGCCGCCGCAAAAACGACGCGATCTGGTCGGCATTCTTGCGATCGGCGGGCAGGAATTCGTCGAGCGCGGCGGCGGCGAAGTCGCGGAAGCCAGCGTCGTCGTAATCGGAGCGCGCCGTGCCGGTAATCGTCAGCGCAGGCGGCAACAGGCCGTCGGCGTGCAGCCCGAACAGCGACGGAATCAGCATCCGCCGCGACAGATCGCCCGTTGCTCCGAACAGTAGCAGCTTGCCGACGGCTTCGGTCACTCAGCGCTCCCCCAAAGAATGCGCCCCCTGCCTAGCGATATCAGGACGGGGGGCAAGACGTCGGGTTACAAGAAATCATATGCGTCGGTGAAACGAAATGTGAGCGCTATCAGTCGAACGTCACGAAGACGGTCAGAGCACCAGCCCGGCCGTGGGTTCGAACCCTGCCATGACGTTCAGATTCTGCACCGCGGCACCCGCTGCTCCCTTGCCGAGATTATCGAGCGTCGCGATCAGCCGGGCGTGCCCGCGCTCCGCATTGCCGGTGACCCGCACGGTCAGCCGATCGGTGCCGGCGTCGTCCTCGACCCGCACAAGCGATGCGCCGTCGTCGACTACGCGGACGATCCGGCTGCCGTCATAGGCGGCGGAGAGCGCGTCGCGGAGCGCGTCGAGGCTCGGGCGGCGGGGCAGGGCGTGAAGCGCCAGCGGTACCTCGACGACCATCCCGCGATAGGTCTTCGCGACCGATGGCGTGAAGATCGGCGGATGCTCCAGCCGCGCGTGGCGCTGCATCTCGGGCACATGCTTGTGTTCGAGGCTGAGGGCATAGCCCCGCCACGCGCTGTCCTCGGCGCCGCCTTCGTAATCCTCGATCATCTGGCGACCGCCGCCCGAATAGCCGGAGACGGCGTTGACCGTTACCGCGCCGTCGACGGGGATGAGCCCGGTGCGCACGAGCGGGCGGACAAGGGCCAGGAAGCCGGTTGGGTAGCAGCCCGGGTTGGTTACCCGGGTTGCGTCGGCGATCAGCGCGGCCTGACTCGGTTCGAGTTCGGGAAAGCCATAGGTCCAGCCATCGGCGGTGCGGTGCGCGGTCGACGCGTCGATCACCCGCGTGCGTGGATTCTCGATCAGCGCCACGCTCTCGCGCGCGGCGTCGTCGGGCAGGCAGAGAATGACGAAATCGGCGTCGTTGAGCGCAGCGCGCTTGGCGGCGGCGTCCTTGCGCAATTCGCCTTCCAGCGTCAGCAGCTCGATCTCGGGACGGCCGCTCAGCCGCTCGCGGATTTCAAGCCCCGTGGTGCCGGCCGCACCATCGATGAAAACCGTCCGCTTCATGGCATCCGCCGCCGCGTCATGATTGTTCCCAGATCGGCGAGCGCCACCCGCGCCACGCCAGCGTCGCCGACATGCAGCGCGTGCGCATCGTCGGTCGCGATCGCGACGTCGTTTTCGGTGAAGATCAGGTCGCCGCGCAGCACCGGCGCGTTGTCGCTGACGACATGGCCCAGTTCCTTCGCCTGGATGTCCACGAAGCGCACTGCCTTGGTCCCGGCAAGCGACAGGACCAACGATACGAAACCGCCGGCATCGACGCCCGCGCTCGACCGGCCGCCGTCGACGGCGGGTATACCGATCAGCGATTCGGCGACCGCCACGAAATCCTTGGGGAGCGCATCGAGCGGGCGGACGACATTAGCGTCGAGCCCGGCCGCCTGCTCGGAGGTCAGCCGTGCGCCGACGGGGAAGTCGGTGCCGGTTGCGCAGACGACATGGGCCGGCTGGATCGGCATGCCAAGTGCGTTCATCTCGACGAAACCAACGGTCCCGTCGACACCCGCAACACCCCAGGCATAGCCGTGCGACAGTTCGAGCACGTCGAATGTCTCGCCGGGCAAAATCTCGGAAATCGGCGCGCCGCCATGCGCGGCCAGGATCGGCGCACGACGTGTGGCGCTGCGCTGGACGGCGGCGGCATAATGCGGCGCGAACACACGATCGGCCAGGCGCACATCGGCCAGGTCGCCGCGGGCGGCTTCCACCCGCGGGTCGACACTGTGGCTGCGCCCGGTGAGCGCGAACCGCTTACGCGTGCGCGGGCTGGCGCTGGGCGGCGCCTGATGGAACCGGTGATCCGTCACCGGAGAGGAAGTGCCCGAATTCTGCAAGAAAGTCTGCCCCCTTAGGCGTGCGCGCGACGAAGATGTTACGCTTGTCCGTATCGTCGCGCTGGCGGCGCAGATAGCCGAGAGCACCCAGACGATTCAAGGCGCGCGTAACGACTGGCTTCGACACGTTCAACGCACGCGCCAAACCGCGCACCGTATGGGGGCCTTTTTCGAGATAAACGAGCATCAGCAGCGCCATCTGGCGGTTGGTGAGATCGGGTTCGCCCGAACGCACATAATCGACGAGCGTGTGCATCCAGGTAAACAGCGATTTTTCGGAGATTGCGTTCACGTTCTCGGGTCCGCTTCCTACCGTTTCGAGCCCGTCACGGCGGGCGGTCTTGCGGCATTAACGCGAGGATAAGCCTAGGGTTTCAGTGCGTTCGCGAAATGTTTGCGATGATGTGACAGTGGCTGTTTGCGAGGGGTGAAGGCGGCCCCGGTTGATCGTGCGGGCGGCGTCGCCTATGTGCCCCGTCAGTTCATTCACATCGATCGGTTTCCGTCTCCCATGTTCACCTTCCTGCTCGTCGTCCAGGCGATCATCGCCGCGTTGCTCGTGACGGTGATCCTGATGCAGAAGTCGGAAGGCGGCGGGCTGACCACCGGCGGCAGTCCGTCGGGGCTGATGTCGGCACGCGGTGCGGCCGATTTCCTGACGCGGGCGACCGCAGTGCTGGCCAGCCTGTTCATCGTCATGTCGATCGGGCTCGCGTTCCTTGCGGCCGCGAACAAGACGTCGACCATCGACACCAGCCTGGCGACGAAGCCGCCGGTGACGCAGCAGGCGCCGGCTGCCAACGGCAACCCCGACGCGCTGAAGGCGGCGGCCGACGCCGCGGCCCAGAATGCGACCGCGCCGGCCAACGGCAGCGGCGTTCCGCTCCAGCAGTAATCGCGCACGCATTACCGCTTTCATCGCCAAGCGCGGGATTTCCGCGCTTGCCCAACACGCATGTTCAAGGTTAGGCGCATCCTCCCATGGCGCGGTATATTTTCATCACCGGCGGCGTGGTCTCGTCGCTCGGCAAAGGCCTCATGGCGGCCTCTCTCGCAGCTCTCTTGCAGGCACGCGGCTACCGCGTCCGCATCCGCAAGTTCGACCCCTATCTGAACGTCGATCCGGGCACGATGAGCCCGTATCAGCACGGCGAGGTCTACGTCACCGACGACGGGGCGGAAACCGATCTCGACCTCGGCCATTATGAGCGCTTCACCGGCGTGCCGAGCCGCCAGAGCGACAACATCACTTCGGGCCGCATCTACCAGACAATCATCGCCAAGGAACGGCGCGGCGACTATCTGGGCGCAACCGTGCAGGTCATCCCGCACGTCACCGACGCGATCAAGGAGTTCGCCCGCAACGAAACCGAAGACCTCGATTTCGTGCTGTGCGAGATCGGCGGGACGGTCGGCGACATCGAATCGCTGCCGTTCATGGAAGCGATTCGCCAGCTGCGGAACGACATCGGGCGCCAGAACACCTGCTTCGTTCACCTGACTTTGGTGCCCTACATCGCCGCCGCCGGCGAGTTGAAGACCAAGCCGACGCAGCACAGTGTCCGCGACATGACGGCACTCGGCATCCAGCCCGATGTGCTGGTCTGCCGCACGGAGCGCCCGCTACCGGCCAGCGAACGCGCCAAGATCGCGCTGTTCTGCAACGTGCCGACCGAGGCGGTCATCCCCGCACTGGATGCCAAGACGATCTACGGCGTGCCGCTGCAATATCATGCCGAAGGGCTCGACCGCGCGGTGTTGAACAGCTTCGGGCTACCGTCGGACGGCTCACCGGACCTGCGCCGCTGGGACGACATCATCGACCGGCTGACCAACGTCGAAGGCGAAGTTTCGATCGGCGTCGTCGGCAAATATGTCGGCCTGCAGGACGCGTACAAGTCGCTTCACGAGGCGCTGGTGCATGGCGGCATCGCCAACCGGGTGAAGGTCAACATCCGCTGGCTCGACGCGGAGCTGTTCGAACAGGCCCCGGACGACGTCGCCTCGGCACTGGAACCGTGCCATGCGATCCTCGTCCCCGGCGGATTCGGGGAGCGCGGGTCGGAAGGCAAGATCGCCGCCGTCCGCTTCGCCCGCGAACGCAAGGTGCCGTATTTCGGCATCTGTCTTGGCATGCAGATGGCCTGCATCGAAGGCGCGCGAAACACCGCGGGCATTGCGGATGCCTCCACCACCGAATTCGGCCCCACGCCTGAGCCGGTCGTCGGCCTCATCACCGAATGGATGACGGACGAGGGGCTGCAGCAGCGTCTGGAGGGCGGCGACCTGGGCGGCACGATGCGTCTGGGCGCCTATGACGCGACGCTGGCGGGCAACAGCCATGTCGCGAGCATATACGGCTCGAACGCGATCAGCGAGCGTCACCGCCACCGCTACGAGGTGAACGTTCATTACAAGGACGCGCTGGAGGCCGGCGGCCTGCGCTTTTCGGGCATGTCGCCCGACGGCGCGCTGCCCGAGATCGTCGAGCGCCCCGACCATCCGTGGTTCGTCGGCGTGCAATTCCACCCGGAATTGAAGTCGAAGCCGTTCGAACCGCACCCGCTGTTCGCCAGCTTCATCGCGGCGGCCGTGCAGCAGAGCCGCCTGGTCTGAGATAAGGGGAGGGGGGAACTGCACCCCTCTCGTCATCCTGACGAAAGTCAGGATCCAGTGCCAAGCAGATAAGCGCGTCGACTGCGTACTTTCTGATTTCGGCCGCCGCCGGAATCACGGAGTCGGGTCCAGCCTACCCCGCCCGCACCATGCGCTCGACCCGCGTGACGAGGTCGTCGACCGAGAACGGCTTGGTCACGACCGCCATCCCCGGCTCGACATGGCCGTGGTTCAGCACGGCATTCTCGGCATAGCCGGTGATGAACATCACCTTCAGCCCCGGTCTGTGCGTTCGCGCGGCATCGGCCACCTGACGACCGTTCAGCCCACCGGGCAGGCCAACGTCGGTGATCAGCAGGTCGACTTCAGGTGTCGCGTCGAGCAGCGCCAGACCGCTCGCGCCGTCGATAGCCTCCAGCACATGATAGCCGAGATCCGACAGCGCATCGACGACCAGCATCCGCACGGTCGGTTCGTCATCGACGACCAGCACGGTCGCCGCACTGCGCGCGTGCGCCGGCGTCATCGCCGGCGCGGGACTATCGATGGCGACGTCGCCGCGATGCTGCATCAGATAGATCGAAACGGTCGTACCACTGCCGACCTGCGAATGGATGCGGACATGGCCGTGGCTCTGCTTGGCGAAGCCATAGACCATCGACAGTCCCAGACCCGTCCCTTCGCCTAGCGGCTTGGTGGTGAAGAACGGATCGAAGACGCGCTCCAGCGTGTCCTTGTCGATGCCGGTCCCGGTGTCGCTAACGCTGACCTTCACATAGTCGCCGCGCGTCACACCGAGCGTTTTCGCGGCGAATGCGTCCAGGGTAAGATTGGTCGTCTCGATCGTCAGCAATCCACCGTGGGGCATCGCATCGCGCGCGTTGATACACAGGTTGAGCAGCGCGTTTTCAAGCTGGTTGGCATCGACCATCGCCGGTGCCAGATCGTCCGCCCCGATCATCTCTACCGTGATGCCCGGCCCGACCGTACGACGCACCAGTTCGACCAGGTCCGGCAGCAGCGTGTTGATGACGATCGGCTTCGGGCTGAGGGTCTGGCGGCGGGAAAAGGCAAGCAGCCGGTGGGTCAGTGCCGCCGCGCGCCGCGTCGCGCCCTGGCCCGCCGTCAGATATTTCTCGACGTCGGCGTGCCGCCCCTGCGCCAGCCGAAGCGCGATCATCTCGAATGCGCCGGAAATCCCAGCGAGCAGATTGTTGAAGTCGTGGGCCAGACCGCCGGTCAACTGGCCGACCGCCTCCATCTTCTGCGCCTGCCGCAGCGCCTCTTCGGCCTCACGCAGGCGTTCCTGCTCGGCCAGGCGGTCAGTGACGTCGTAGACGAACTGATAGGCACCGGTGACCGCGCCGTAATCGTCGCGCAGGATGCCGAAGCGCATCTCGTACCAGCGTCGGGCGAGGCTCGGGTCGCCGAATTCCGCGACCTCCGTAAAGGCTTCCCCCGCCAGCGCACGCGCCCAGACGGCGCGTACGGCATCCCGGTGGTCGGGTGCGTCGGCGAGAATATCGAGCATCGACAACCCGACCTTGGGTCGTACGCCGAAGATCTTCTCGAACTCGTCCGTGGCCGCGCGGTTGATCGCCAGCCAGCGATAGTCGCGATCGGCCACTTGGACGAACGCCGCCGTTCCCTCGACGACACTTGCCAGCACCTGGCGCTCGGCCAGCGCCTCGACGACCCGCGCCTCCAGCGCGCGTTCGGCCAGGCGGCGTTCGGTAATGTCCTTGAACAGCACCGCGACCTGTCGGTTTTCGATCGCCCCGACGCGGAAGGCGGCGAGTTCCAGCAATCGTCCGGTCTTTACCAGTTCCTGCTCGAACCGGATCGACTGTCCGGTCCGCAGAACTTCGCGATATCGCGCCACCCAGCTATCGGCCTCGCCCGGCACCATCTCCCGCAGGCGCTGCCCGACCACGTTCGGGATGCCGGCGTTCTCGGCATAGGCGGCGTTGGCGGCGATGTGGACGTAATCGCTCAGCGGACCGTGGGGACCATCGAGGAATTCGATGACGCAAAAACCTTCGTCCATCTGGTCGAAAAGCGCGCGAAACCGTTCGTCGCTGAAGATCCCCGCTTGCATGGCGGCCAACTTAGCATGGGTCCCGCCCCAGCAAATGAGTATTTGCGTCGGTACGGTGCTGTTCGCGAATGCAAAGACGCCCGGACCGCAACCGGCCCGGGCGCCCTCTTCGCGGCGCTAAAAGGGAGGAAAGCGCCGCTAGCCGTATGTCGTGCGCTTACGCCGCCTTGGCCTCGACCGCCGGCACCTCGTCATGCGAAGTGATCGACCCGATCGACACCTTCTTTGGCTTCATCGCCTCGGGGATTTCCCGCACGAGATTGATGACCAACAGGCCGTCCTTCAGGTCGGCATCCGCCACGCGGATGAAGTCGGCGAGTTCGAAGCGGCGCTCGAAGCTGCGGTTCGCGATGCCCAGATGGAGCATCTGCGCCGCATTGTCCTGCGACTCGGTCTTCTTGCCCGCGACGACCAGCAGGTTCTGCTGCGCGGTGATGTCGAGTTCGTCCGACCGGAAGCCGGCGACCGCCAGCGTTATGCGATAGCGATCCTCGGCCACGCGCTCGAGATTGAACGGGGGATAGTTCTCGGTCGGCGCGCTACGCGTGCCCTGTTCGAGCATGTCGAACAGCCGGTCGAAGCCGATCGTCGAGCGGCGATAGGGGGTGAAATCGATCTGACGCATGATTCAAAGCCTCCAAAAATCTGAGCGTTCTGAAACGTCGATCCGGATGTCCGCATATGCGCGACACCGAGGTCGCCGCGACCCGTCATGCGGCATCGCGTGGGCCATATCTTGGAATGGCAAATCGCAGTTTCAAGAGGGCTAAGCCACTGAGAAGATAGGATACGTAGCGCAGCTTTCCCGGTTGATATTCCTTCTTTCTGTCATATCCCAGCAACTGAGTGGGAATATCGACGGCAAGTCAGAAGAAGGGGCCCGTCCAATGCCGTCCGTCCTGCCGCTCGCGCTGATCCTGCAATCCACCTCGGCCGCACCGCCGATCGTCGTCGAAAGCTCGCCCGTCCCGCAGACCGCGCCGGGCGACCCAGAGCGGACCGAAGCCGACGTTCAGCGCTCTTCGGTCGCCGCCGACATTGTCGTCACTGCCCGCCGGCGCGAGGAACGCGCGCAGAATGTGCCGATCGCGCTGTCGGTCGTGGGCGTGAAGGAGATCGACGACACCGGAAGTTTCAACGTCGCCCGGCTCCAGCAACTCCAGCCGACGCTACAATTCTATTCGACCAACCCGCGCAATTCATCGGTGAACATTCGCGGGCTCGGCGCACCGCTGGGCCTGACCAACGACGGGATCGATCAGGGCGTCGGCGTCTACATCGACCAGGTATACCTCAGTCGCGTGGCGGCAGCGACGCTCGATTTCCTGGACGTGCAGCAGGTGGAAACGCTGCGCGGGCCGCAGGGCACGCTCTACGGCAAGAACACCGTCGCCGGCGCCATCAACATCACAAGCCGCGCGCCGAGCTTCGATTTCGAGGGGCGGGCAGAGGTGTCGGCGGGCAATCTTGAGTTCAAGCAGGCCAAGGCGTCGGTGTCCGGACCGCTCGGCGAGCGGGTGGCGACACGCCTGGGTCTGGCGACGACCAGCCGCCGCGGTACCGTCTTCAATGTCCGCAGCGGAACGTACGTCAACGAACAGGACAATCTGGGCGTCCGCGGCGCGCTGCTCTTCCGCGCGAGCGACAGCCTCGACCTGACGCTCAGCGGCGATTACTCGCGGCAGAACCCCGAATGCTGCGCGCAGATCTTCGTCCGCGTCGGCAGTACCCAGCGGCCGCGCGATCGCCAGTTCGACGCTCTGGCGCGCGCCCAGGGCTATGAGCCCGTCAGCCGGAACCCATTCGATCGCCTGACCGACCTCGACGCCGAGCTGAGCGCGAAGAATGTGCTGGGCGGTGTGTCGCTGCGCGGCGAATTGGAAACGGGGGCAGGGCGGCTTATCTCGATCACGGCATGGCGCTTCTGGGACTGGCTACCCGCCAACGATCGCGACTTTACCGGGCTGCCGATCACGACCAAGTCGAACAACCCGACGAAGCAGAATCAATTTACGCAGGAATTCCGCTTCGCGGGCGATGGCCGCGGTTTCGACTATGTCGTGGGGCTGTTCGGCTTCTACCAGGACATCCACACGACCGGCATCCAGCAGCAGGGCACGGCGGCCAGTCGCTGGCTGATCAACCCGTCGAATGCGCTGTCTAACGATCCGACCGTGCTCGACGGGCTGACCGCGAACAACGACATCCGTCTGAAGAACTTCAGCGGCGCCCTGTTCGGAAAGCTCAACTGGCGGCTCGGCGGGGGCGTCACCCTGTCGCCGGGGTTCCGCGTCAATTACGACGACAAGGTCGGCAGCTACGTCAGCGTCGTGCGTGACGCGCAAGGGGCACTCGTGCCTTATTCGGGCGGCACCGCACGCCAGGCGGCGCAGCGGGATGCGATTCAGCCTCAGGCGTTCACCGACGAGGCCTATCGCGCGTGGAACGTGTCCTACGACCTGACCGGCTCCTACAAGCCGGCCGAAGATGTGCTGCTGTACGCAACCTATGCGCACAGCTTCAAATCGGGCGGTCTGAACCTGAACGGCGTACCCGTGTTAAACGGCGTCGTGCAGACCCAACTCGCGCAGATCGCGCCCGAAAAGGTCGATCATGTCGAAGCAGGCATGAAGTCGCAGTTCTGGGACCGGCGCGTGACGCTGAACGTCACCGGATTCTGGACGACGATCAGCGACTATCAGGCGATCGTGAACAATCAGTCGACCTCGACGCTGCGCGGCTACCTCGCCAACGCGGGCAAGGTCCGGGTGCGGGGGATCGAGGCGGACTTCTCGATCCGTCCGTCCGATCGCCTGACGGCGTACGTCAACGGTGCCTTTAACGACGCCCGCTATCTCGATTTCAAGAACGCGCCATGCCCGCCGGAGCTGTCGGGCGGCGGATCGGGCACGCCGATCGGGGCGCCCGGAGTGCCGGGGACGAACAGTCCTATCGTCTGCGATATTTCCGGCCAGTGGCTGCCGGGCGTATCGAAATGGGCCTTTTCCTATGGCGGCGAGTATAACCTGCCGGCGCGCTTGTTCGGGCTGGACGGGCGGACCTATGTCGGGGTGGACGCGAGCACGCGCACGAGGTTCTCGTCGAATGCGTCGCGGTCGATCAACATCGATATCGACGGGTACACGCTGGCGAATTTGCGTGCCGGATTCCGCAGCGCGAACGGGTTCAACGTGTTCGGCTGGGTGCGGAACGTGTTCGACAAGCGCTATTACGAGGTGCTGGCGACCACGCCGGGGAATACCGGGTTGATCGCGGGAAATGTGGGGGATCCGCAGACATATGGGATTACGGTGGGGAAGTCGTTCTAAGCGGCGTGAGGCAGCGCCGACGGCAAAGCCGCCATCGTCGGTCGGGGCCTCTCGCTGGGCGCCCGCCGGCCGGTTTGGGCGACGCGCTTCGCGCGCACCGGCTGCGCGCAGCGCTGCCTTCGCCCAAACGCAAACGCCCGGGCTGTTGCCAGCCCGGGCGTCCTGCGTGACGAAAATGAATTCGTCAGCCCCCTTGATTCCAACCTTCTACCCGCACGCCGATCCTCCCAGAACGACGGGGCCGAAGGCCTCCCTGAACCGCGGCCGTTGCCTGCGTCTTCAGTGCGATGGTGAGTATGCGGACGCACCCGGATTGTCATCCCTGAACAGAAGCTGTCGCGACGATTGCGCGAGAGTTGTGGGAATCGTGCAACAGCGCGCTTGCCCGCCGTCGGACCGCCCCCTAGGGCTTGGCCCATGTTACTGTCGTCCTACGAGCGGATGATCGCGCGTCGATACCTGCTGCCCGGCCGGGGAGAGGCGTTCATCGCCCTCGTCGCGGGCATCAGCCTGGTCGCCGTCATGCTCGGCGTCGCCGCGCTCGTCGTCGTGATGAGCGTCATGAACGGCTTCCGCGCGGAACTGTTCGACAAGATCGTCGGGCTGAACGGCCACGCCGTGGTTCAGGGCTATGGCAACCAGCTGCGCGACTGGCGCGAGATTTTGGCGGAGACGCGCAAGATCCCCGGTGTGGTCTCGGCGACCCCGCTCATCGAAAACCCGCTGATGGCCAGCGCCGAGGGGCGCGTCGCCGGGGTCATCGTCCGCGGCATGCGGGTGGAGGACATCCGCACCAACCCGACGCTGAATGGAAATGTCATCGCCGGGTCGCTCAGCAACCTGCGCCCCGACAGCGGCATGATCGGCATAGGATCGCGGCTGGCCGAGTCGCTCGGTGTTTCCGAAGGCTCCGAAGTCCAGCTCATCAGCCCCGAAGGCCCTGCCTCGCCGATGGGCACGGTGCCGCGCATCGTCAGCTACCGCGTCGGCGCGATCTTCGAAGTCGGCGTTTTCGATTACGACAAGGCGTTCGTCGTCATGCCGATGCAGGACGCGCAGACGCTGCTGCTGATGGGCGATTCGGTCGGGATGATCGAGATCGACGTGACCAACCCCGACCGCGTCGGCGACATCGCGACGCCGCTCGCCCGTGCGGTTGGGCGGCGCGGTGTCGTGCAGGACTGGCGTCAGATGAACGCGCAGCTGTTCGAGGCTCTGGCGGTCGACCGGCTCGTCACCTTCACCGTGCTGTCGATCCTGATCATGGTGTCGGTCTTCAACATCCTGTCGTCGCTGATCATGCTGGTCCGCGCGAAAACCCGCGACATCGCGATCCTGCGCACGATGGGCGCGACGCGCGGCGGGCTGATCCGCATCTTCATGACGGTCGGCACGTCGATCGGCGCGGTCGGGATCGTGCTCGGGCTGATCCTGGGATTCATCCTGCTGACCTATCGGCAGGGCGTCGTCAGCTTTCTCGGCTTCGTCAGCGGCCAGCAGATCTGGGATCCGTCGATGCGCTTCCTGACCGAACTTCCGGCGAAGACCGATCCGCTGGAAGTCGTGGGCATCGCGGCGATGGCGTTCGGCTTCAGCTTCCTCGCGACGCTATATCCGGCGTTCAAGGCGGCGAACACCGATCCGGTACAGGTGCTGCGGTATGACTGATTTCGAAGGCACCGCGGTTCTCGAAACCACCGACCTACGCCGCAGCTTCACGCAGGGCGACGTCACCATCGAAGTCCTGCGCGGCGTCAACCTGCGCGTCGGCCAGGGCGAGATCGTCGCGCTGCTCGGCCCGTCGGGCTCGGGCAAGTCGACCTTGTTGCAGGCGGTCGGCCTGCTGGAGGGCGGCTTCGACGGATCGATTCGCATCCTGGGCACCGAGGCGGCGAAGCTAGACAGCGCCGGCCGCACCGAAATGCGCCGCGATCGCCTTGGCTTCGTCTACCAGTTCCACCATCTGCTGCCGGACTTCTCGGCGGTGGAAAACGTCGTTCTGCCGCAGCTGATCCACGGCGCGCCCCGCGCCGACGCCGAAGCCCGCGCGACGACGCTGCTCTCCGCGCTGGGCCTCGCCAAACGCCTAGGCCACCGCCCCAGCCAGCTGTCAGGCGGCGAACAGCAACGCGTCGCGGTTGCTCGCGCGCTGTCGAACAAGCCCGCGCTGGTGCTGGCCGACGAGCCCACCGGCAACCTCGACGAAGCCACCGCCGACGTGGTCTTCGCCGAATTCCTGCGCCTGGTCCGCGACCAGGGCTCCGCCGCACTGGTCGCGACGCACAACGAGCGACTGGCCGCGCGGATGGACCGCGTGGTGCGGCTGCATGACGGGGTGCTGGAATGATCGACCTGACCGCGATCCCCGTCATTGCCGCAGAAGGCACGACGACCGACCTATCCGACCATGCCGGCAAGGTGCTGCTGATCGTCAATACCGCGTCGAAGTGCGGTTTCACGCCGCAATATGCCGGGCTGGAGGCGCTGCACCGTCGTTACGCAGACCGCGGCTTTGCGGTGCTCAGCTTCCCGTGCAACCAGTTCGGAGCGCAGGAGCCCGGGGACGCTGCGGAAATCGCGAACTTCTGCTCGCTGACCTATGATGTGACCTTCCCGGTCTTCGCCAAGGTCGATGTCAACGGCGACGGGGCAGCACCGCTTTTCCGGCATCTGAAGCGCGAGGCGCCAGGTCTGTTGGGGTCGGAATCGATCAAGTGGAATTTCACCAAATTCTTGATCGATCGGGACGGAAAGGTCGTCGATCGCTACGCGCCGACGACGAAGCCGGAGGACATCGCCAAGGATATTGAGCGCTTGCTGTAACATATCCCGTCGTGCCGGACTTGATCCGGCATCCAGAGCAACCAGCTGTGTCGCCCGCGACTCTGGATGCCGGATAAGTTCGGGCGTGACGGATGACGGTTAGGCCGATAGGTGTGGATAACCCGCCCGGCCGCCTTCCCAACACCCCGCCGAAAGCCTATTTTCTCAACCGTGGCACATTCCGGTTTCGTCCCCCTTCGCGTCTTCTCGTCCTATACGATGCTCGAGGGGGCGATCGAGCCGAAGGCGATCGCCAAGCGGGCGGCGAAGCTCGGCTTTCCGGCGGTGGCGCTGGCCGATCGCAACGGGCTCTACGCCGCGATGGCGTTCGGCGATGCGTGCAAGGATGCCGGCGTACAACCGATCATCGGCACGCTGCTGGCGATCAAGCGGCCGGTGCCGGAGGGGGTCGAGGCACCGATCGACTGGCTCGCGCTCTATGCGCAGGACACCACCGGCTACGATAATCTCTGTGCGCTCGTCAGCCACGCCCATCTCGGCCGCCCGGTCGAACAGGATGCGCATGTCCCGCTCGACGCGCTGGAGGGTCGGACCGACGGACTGATCGCGCTGACCGCGGGCGGGGAGGGGGCGCTGGCCCGCCTGTTCGCCGAGGATCAGCCTGGCGCGGCGGCGAGCTATGCCGACGACCTTCAGGCACTGTTCCCGAATCGCCTGTATATCGAGATCGCCCGCCGCGGCGATGCGATCGAGACGCGCGCGGAAAACGACCTGATCGACCTCGCCTACGCCCGCGATCTGCCGCTCGTCGGAACGAACCCGTGTTGCTTCGCCGAGGACGATTTCCACGAGGCGCATGACGCTATGTTATGCATCGCCTCGTCGAGCTACGTCACCAGCGACGACCGCAAGCGATCCTCGCCCGATGCGTGGATGAAGCCTGCGGACACGATGCGCGAGATGTTCGCCGACCTGCCCGAGGCGATCGACAATACGCTGGTCGTCGCACAGCGCTGCGCGGTCGCGGCACCCAAGCGAAAGCCGATCCTCCCCAGCCTGGCCGGCGACATCGCGGGTGAAGCGGCGATGCTGCGTGACCAGGCGCGCGCTGGTCTGGCTATGCGGCTGGAGAAGGCGGGCATCGCCGACGATGCAGCGGTCGAAACCTATCGTAAGCGTTTGGAGTTCGAGCTCGACGTCATCATCCAGATGGGTTTCCCGGGCTATTTCCTGATCGTCGCCGACTTCATCAAATGGGCGAAGGAACGCGACATTCCGGTCGGACCGGGGCGTGGCTCGGGCGCAGGATCGGTCGTCGCCTGGGTGCTGACGATCACCGATCTCGACCCGATCAAATTGGGCCTGCTGTTCGAACGTTTCCTGAACCCGGAACGCGTGTCGATGCCCGACTTCGACATCGACTTCTGCGAAACCCGGCGTGGCGAGGTCATTCGCTACGTTCAGGAACGCTATGGCCACGACAAGGTCGCGCAGATCATCACCTTCGGGAAGCTGAAGGCGCGCGCGGTGGTGAAGGACACCGGCCGCGTGCTTCAGATGAGCTATGGCCAGGTCAACCGCCTCGCCGGGCTGATCCCCAACCACCCGACCGACCCCTGGACGCTGGAGCGGGCGCTGAACGGCGTCGCCGAACTCGCGGCCGAATACAAGAATCACAGCGACGTCCGCCATCTGCTCGACCTGGCGCAGAAGCTGGAGGGCCTGCCGCGCCACAGCTCGACCCACGCCGCCGGCGTTGTGATCGGCGACAGGCCCTTGAGCCAGCTGGTCCCTCTCTACCGCGATCCGCGCTCCGACATGCCGGTCACCCAATTCGACATGAAATATGTCGAGGGCGCGGGTCTGGTGAAGTTCGACTTCCTGGGGCTCAAGACGCTCAGCGTGCTGAAGAAGGCGGTCGAACTGCTCGCCAATCGCGGGATCGACGTCGATCTCGATACGCTCGCGTGGGACGATCCGGAGGTCTACGCCCTCCTCCAGCGCGGCGACACGGTCGGCGTGTTCCAGCTCGAATCGGACGGCATGCGCCGGACGCTGAGTGCCGTGCGGCCGTCTAACTTCGGCGACATCATCGCGCTCGTCTCGCTCTACCGTCCGGGACCGATGGACAACATCCCGACCTTCGGCGCGCGCAAAAACGGGCGGGAGACGGTCCAATATCCGCATCCGTTGCTCGAACCGATCCTGGCCGAAACGTACGGCATCTTCGTATACCAGGAACAGGTCATGCAGGCCGCGCAAATCCTGGCGGGTTATTCGCTGGGCGGCGCGGACCTTCTCCGCCGTGCGATGGGCAAGAAGATCAAGGCGGAGATGGACGCCCAGCGCGCGACCTTCGTCGAAGGGTGCGCGGCGCACAACCAGATCCCTGAAGCCTATGCGAACCAGCTGTTCGACTTGATCGACAAGTTCGCCGGCTATGGCTTCAACAAGAGCCACGCCGCGGCCTATGCGCTGCTTGCCTATCAGACCGCGTGGCTGAAAGCGCATTACCCCCACGAATTCTTCGCCGCGTCGATGTGCTTCGACATGCACCAGACCGACAAGCTCTGCATCTTCATCGACGACATGAAACGGCTGGGCGTGCCGTGCCTGCCCCCTGACCTGAACACCGCGGAAGCCGAATTCTCGGTCGAGGCTCATGAAGACGGACACGCCGTCCGCTATGGCCTGGGTGCGCTGAAGGGCGTCGGTGAGCGGGCGATGGAACTGCTGGTCGCCGAGCGCGAAGAAAACGGCACATTCGCGTCGCTCGACGATCTGGCGAAACGCGTCGACCCACGGCTGTTGAACAAGCGGCAGGTCGAGACGCTGGCGGCGGCCGGTGCGTTCGACTCGATAGATCCGAACCGCGCGGGCGTGTTCGCGGTGGCCGAGACCCTGCTGGCCGAGGCGTCGCGCCACAAGCAGAGCGAGATGTCGGGGCAGGGCGACTTCCTGTCCGCGGTCACGCAACACCGCGTTCACATCGAACTGCCACAAAGCGCGCACTGGACGCTCGCCAAGCGGATCGAGGCGGAAAAGGAGGCGTTCGGCTTCTTCTTCTCGTCCCACCCGCTCGATCGCTACGCGCATCTGGCACGCGGGCAAGGCGCACGGCCGATCGCGGCGCTGGGCGACGTGCCGGTGGCCGAAGGCGCACGGTCGGGTGCGACCATCGCCGCGCTGGTCGAGGATGCGCGCTGGCGCACCTCGGCACGCGGCAACCGCTATCTGATGATGACGCTCAGCGACCAATCCGGGCAGGTGCCCGCGACCTGTTTTGACGAAGCGGTGTCGAAGGATCTGGAAGAGGCGAGCCGCGAAGGCGGCTGTGGGCTGATGACGGTCGAGCTCGACCGCCGTGCCGGCGAGGACAGCGCCCGCGTCACCGTCCGTCGTATCCGCCCGCTCGAAGACCTGGCACAGAATGCGCGCATGAGTCTGGCCTGCGTCGTCGATACGCCCGGCGCCTGGGCGCACCTCGCCACGCTGCTCGATCCGACCCGTGGCGGTCGCGGCGAGGTTCGCGCGCAGGTTGCGCTGCCCGATGACGGCGAGGCGGTGCTGATCGTCGGCCGCGACTTCCGCATCGACCCCGAACTGGCGACCGCGATCGGACGGGTCGCCGGGATTCGCGACGTGGCTCTTACGACCGAACCGGGCCTGTCGCTGGCCGGATGACGCGGCGCTGACCACCACCGGACAGCTCCCGTCAGATCGCTGTCGATCGGCCCATGTGCAACCGCTTCGTCACGCTTCAGGAATAGGCCATTCTGCCGCACACATTTGGGGCTGGCAGCGTCTGTGTCCCACGCGTGACCAATCGGGGTACGTTCAGCGACGCCGACTTCTCGGACATCGCGGTCTGTAATCCGACCCGTCCGGAATATGCCGCCTTTCTGGCGATGATGCACGATCCGCGGCTGTGCGATCCGATCGTGACGTCGGGCGACCTCAACGCGTTCCTGCCGCAGGGCCAGCGCATGGCGGCGTGACTTGCCAAGCATGGATCAAGTGCGGCACTCTCTTTCGAAAGATCGGTATGAAGGAGAGTGACGATGCTTGGTGCCATGCAGGACGTGGAGCTTCGGATCCCACTGCTGCTCGACCATGCCGCGCGCGAGCATGGCAAACGTGAGATCGTCACTCGCTGGGCGGACGGTCGCACGACGCGGACAGACTGGTCGGGCGTCCACCGTGACGCGCGGCGGCTGGGGCAGGCGCTAGAGCGTCTGGGTGTCAGGAAAGGTGAGCGAGTCGCCACGCTGGCGATGAATCATGTCGGGCATTTGGTGGCGTGGTATGGCGTCATCGGCATGGGTGGAATCATTCACACGATCAACCCGCGACTGTTCGACGACCAATTGGCCTTCATCGGCAACCATGCCGAGGATCAGGTCCTGCTCTACGACGCGATGTTCGCGCCGATCGTGGAGCGCATGAAGTCGCAATGGACGACGATCCGCCATTACATCTGCTTCGACAACGGCGAATTCGACGCGCTGCTCGATGCCGAGGACGGCGATTATCAGTGGGTGACCGGCTCGGAGCGCGAGCCGTGCCTGCTCTGCTACACCAGCGGGACGACCGGCGACCCGAAGGGCGTACTCTACACCCACCGGTCGAATATGATCCATGCGCTTGCCGAACTGCAGCCGGCGGTGTTCGACCTCGACAGCCGGGCGGTCGCGCTGCCGATCGTGCCGATGTTCCATGCGGTCGGCTGGGGCATGCCGTTTGCCAGTGCGGCGGCGGGGATCAAGCTCGTCTTCTCCGCGGTCAACGACCCCAAGGTGCTCTGCACGTTGATGAACGAGGAACGGGTGACGCATACCGCGGGTGTTCCGACCGTGTGGCTCGCGATGTTCCAGCATATGGACGCGACCGGCGAGACGCCGAAATACCTGAAGGTCGTCACGATCGGCGGATCGGCCGCGCCGCGCGCGATGATCGAGCGGATCATGAACATGGGCGTCCGCGTGATGCACGCCTGGGGCATGACCGAGACGTCGCCGATCGGCACGATGGGCGCGCCGAGCCCCGATTGGGACGACCTGACGTTCGAACAACGGGTCGACCAGACCGTCCGCCAGGGCCGCGTGCCGTTCGGCGTCGAACTGCGCATCGTCGATGACGAGGACCGGGTCCTGCCGCGTGATGGTGAAGCGGCCGGCCGGCTTCAGATCCGCGGGCCGTGGATCGTCAAACGCTATTTCAAGGCGGACAGCGACTGCGTCGATGCCGATGGCTGGTTCGATACCGGCGATGTCGCCGCGCTGCATCCCGACGGAACGATGCGGATCACTGACCGGTCGAAGGACGTCATCAAATCGGGCGGCGAGTGGATCAGCTCGGTCGAACTGGAGAATGCCGCAGTCGGCTGCCCGGGCGTGGCCGAAGCCGCCGCGATCGGCGTGCGTCACCCGAAGTGGGACGAACGCCCGATCCTGCTCGTCGTTCGCAAGCCCGACAGCGACGTGACGCCGGCCGAGATCATCGCGCATCTCGCGAAATATGTCGCGAAATGGTGGCTGCCCGATGAGATCGTGTTCGTCGACGAACTGCCCCACACGGCGACGGGCAAGCTGCTGAAGACCGCGATCCGGGCGAAATATCGGGATTACCAGCTCGCGGCGGCGTAGGGCGCGCTCGGTATCACCATCATCCCCGCCACGGCAGGGATGATGGTGGATGGGATCACCGTTCCGGCGGCGTGGTCGCGTTATTGTCCGCCGGCGCCGAAGCGTCCTCGCTCGCGCCACCGGCAGCGGTCCCGGCGGTATCGGGGACGGCGGACTCGCCACCCAGGATCGTCTCGTCGGGCTGCGGTGCATTGGGGTCGGTCATCATACTCTCCTTCGCGTGCTTAACGAGCGACGGCAGTCGCACGATCCCCCATCAGAACAACTCCCCCTGCGCCCCGGCAGGGCGGCGGAACAGGTCGGTGCGCAGCCGGTAGCGTTCGCCGTCCAGCCCGTGTTTGCGGCACGCGATGCGAAACCGCGTCCGCAGCAGCTCCGCCCACGGCCCGCTGCCCTGCATCCGCGTGAAGAAGTGCGGATCGTTCCGCTTGCCGCCCCGCAGCGATGCGATCGTCGCCATCACTTTCGCCTTTCGGTCGGGAAAATGGGCGTCGAGCCATGCCTCGAACAGCGGTGCGACTTCCCAGGGCAGCCGAACCGGGATGAAGCCCGCCGCACAGGCCCCGGCCTCGGCCCCGCGCGCGAGCAGCCGTTCGACTTCGTGGTCGGTGATCGCAGGAATAACGGGCGAAATCGACATCCGCACCGGAACCCCCGCCGCCGAAAGCTTGGCGATCGCCGCCAGCCGACGCTCGGGATGCGGCGCGCGCGGTTCGAGTGTCATCGCGACTTTCGGGTCGAGCGAGGTTACCGATACCATCACCGCCGCCAGCCCTTTCGCCGCCATCGGCGCGAGCAGGTCTAAGTCGCGGATTACGCGGTCGGACTTGGTCGTGATCGTTACCGGATGGTCGCAGGCCGCCAGTACCTCCAGACAGGCGCGGGTGATCCGCCAGTCGCTTTCGATCGGCTGATAGGGATCGGTGTTCGTCCCGAACGCGATCGGCTGGCAGACATAGCCCGACCTGGCGAGTTCGGCGCGCAGCAGATCGGGGGCACTCGGTTTGGCGAACAGTTTCGTTTCGAAATCCAGCCCCGGCGACAGGTCGTGAAACGCATGGCTCGGTCGCGCGAAACAGTAAATGCAGCCGTGCTCGCAACCGCGATAGGGATTGATCGAGCGATCGAAGGGCACGTCGGGCGACTGGTTGCGGGCGATGATCGTCTTCGGCCGCTCGACCGTGACGGTAGTGCGCAGCGGCGGTGGCGCGCCATCGATATCCGGCCGTGCGTCCAGCCAGTCGCCGTCAGCCTCCGTCTGCGGCAGGTTGAAGCGCGTGCTCTCCTGATTCAGCGTGGCGCCGCGGACGGTTCGGGGCTTGGCATGGGCCATGTCGCGATGGTACCGCGCTTACGGAACAAGACAAGAACGAATGGGATGATGATGGGCTGCTCGGGAAGCCGCCATTGCGGCGCGGTTCCGTTTAGCGACACGGTGGGGCGCCGGCGACGGCAATGAGTTGCAACTGCTCGCGCTGCAAGCGCAAGGGCTTTCTGACTGAGCTTGTTCCCCGGCGACACTTTCACGCTCGATAGCGGGGAGGGTGCGCTGGCCGACTATCCGTTCAACAGGCACGCGATCATGCATCGCTTCTGCATGGCGTGCGGGTGCGAGGCGTTCGCCATGGACAAGGGGTCGGACGGTGCGGCGACGGTGGCGGTTAATCTGCGCCGTGTACCGGACGTCGACGTGAATGCGTTGACGATTCATCGGGTTGATGGAGCGAGTTTTTGATCTCTGCCTTTTTGTCGATGGCGGCCGACTGCGCCGCGATCGCGGCTTCGCTGGAACGCCCGCTGGACGTCCGCGTCGAACCGACCGGATACGGCGAACTTTCGACGGACGCGCAGACGATCGATCGTCCCGGATACCCACCGAGCGTGCCCGTCGGACCGTTCGTCTGTCGCGGATATGGCACCCGCGTATGATCCCGCGACCGACGGTTCGCGCTTCTCAGGCCAATTGATGCGTTCAAGCTGGCCGCCCCCTGTGGCTACAGAATTCACCGCAATGCCAACTGGGGAGTCACGCCAAAGGCGTCGATCTCGGCGGAGTGGACGTTTGCGAAGGACCAGAACGCTATCTCAAGAGGCGGTGGCACGGCTGCGCATCAGCGCGGGATCGTGCCTACGCTCACCGGCCATCGATTGATCGCCAGTTGGCCCTTACGTGATGGCTATCTGGGCATCATGCGCCCACTTCGGGGGAAAGGAGCGGTTATCGTGACTTTTGATGGGGTGGGGCTGACGTGGCCACTCGCAAAGTTAGCATTCGCCCTGGAGTCGATCAGTATCGTTCCGCCGATGCATGACTCGGAGTGGACGCTCAACCTTGCTGGAAGGGACAATCGCAACACGCTGGTGCGTCTTCAGCTAGGCATACCGCACGGCTCGATCGATCCTTGAGGCGGGGGGAGGCCAGGCCTATTCCATCAACCGTGGCATCAGCTCGACGAAGTTGCACGGTCGATGCCGGATATCGAGCTGGCTCGCGAGGATACCGTCCCATCCGTCCTTCACCGCACCGGTCGAGCCCGGCAGCGCGAAGATGTAGGTGCCGCGGGCCACGCAAGCGCAGGCGCGGGACTGGATGGTCGAGGTGCCGATCTTTTCGTAGCTGAGCCAGCGGAAAAGTTCGCCGAAACCGGGGATCATCTTGTCGGCGACGCGCTCGACCGCCTCGGGTGTCACGTCGCGGCCGGTCACGCCGGTGCCGCCGGTCGTGACGATGCAGTCGATCTTCGGATCGTCGATCCAGCCATGCAGCCGCGCGACGATCACGTCGGTGTCGTCCCGCACGATCGCGCGATCGGCGACCTCGTGGCCGGCGTCCTCGATCCGCGCGACGAGTGTGTCGCCTGAGCGGTCCTCGGCAAGACCGCGCGTATCGGATACCGTCAGCACCGCGATCCGCACCGGGCGGAACGCGATGCTCTCGTCAATTGGCACGGGCAACGGCGTTCGGAGCGGCGCTTGCCGACACACGGACGGCACCGGCGCCCGCCATGCCAGGGAATTTCGGCCACAGACCCTGCGCCAGCGCCGAACGGCTGACCGACGGCTTGCCGGCCTTGCCTTCATACATCCAGTAATTGCGCAGCACGGTCATGACGTAACCGCGCGTCTCCCAATAGGGGATGCTCTCTATATAGAGCAGCGGATCGCCGCCGTCGCGCGCCTGCGCGTTCCACACGCTCACCGGCAGCGGGCCGGCGTTGTAGGCTGCGATCACCTTGGGCAGCAGGCCGCCGGTGATGCCCATGTCGCGCAGCTTTTCCAGGTGGCGCTGGCCGACTTCGATATTGGTCGACGGCTTGGTCAGCGCCGAACGGTCGACGGTGAGCCCGCGTTCGCGCGAATAATCGGTCGCGGCGGCCGGCATGATCTGCATGAGGCCGTACGCCCCGGCCGGGCTGACCACCGCGGCGCGGAAGCGCGATTCCTGCAGCGCATGGGCATAAACCAGCGCCTTGTCGACCCGCCAGCCCCCGTCGGGCGTCCAGTTCGGCGTCGGATAGCGTGCGGTCATCATCGGCTGCGCGCCCTGCGGACAATTGTGCGACAGCCACAGCTGCGTTTCGGCCAAGTCGAGCCGCCCGGCAAGGCGGGTCAGTGCGGCATAGTCGGCGCGGTCGCCGATCTTCGCCTGCTGACGGATGACGTCGTCGGCCAGTTCACTCTCGCCGATCTCGACCAAGGCCGCGGCGACGCGGACGTTGGGACGCCGCGACAGGTCGCGCCAGTCCTCCGCCGTCGTCTTCTCGCCCGCCGGTGTCAGCGGCGCGGAGATGCCCAAAGCCTGACGCGCCAGCTGGCCGTAGAAGGTTTCGCTGAACTGCGCGGCGCTCTGGAGGCGACCCTGCACCATATCGGGCCGGCCGCTCGCCATGTCGGCGCGCGACGCCCAGTAGAGTCCGGCGGCGCGCATGTCGGCGTCCGACGCGCGACGGGCGACGTTGCCGAAATTGGCCGAGGCGGATGCGAAATCCTTCGATCGCCACGATGCGAGCCCAGCGACCCAATCGGCCTGTGCGGCCCAGTCGCCCGACCCGGTCTGCGCGAGGGCTGCGACGCGGCGGGCGGCGGCGTCGTCGCCATCGACGTAATAGATCCACGCGACCCGCTGGCGCCATTCGACCAGCGCCTCGGGCGTCAGCAGCGCGGCCTTGCTTTCGACGAGCGCTTCGGCTTCCGGACCGCGATCGTCCTTGATCAGCGGCTGCATCGCGACCGCCAGGTCGACGGCGGCGGCATCGCTCTTCACGGTGGCGGCGCGCTGGCGGTTGGGGGCGCCATCGTACCAGACCAGCCGCTGTTCGGCCGGCAGCGTCGGCAGTGTCGCGGCGCCGCGCAGCTTGGCGAGGCGCGCGATCTGCGCCGCCTGTGGGAGTTCCGGGGCTTCGGCGAGCAGCGCGAGCAGCGGCTCGAGCGTGGCCTTGGGCGAGCCCTTGGCAGTGACCATTTCGGCGCGCGCGATGGCGTGCAATGGCCCCGGCTTCATCGCGTCGAGCTGGATCTGCGCGTCGCTCCACTTGCCCGCGCGGATCGAGGCGAAGACCGCGCGATAGGCGGCGCGCTGCTCGCCGTCGAGCTGATCGGGGATGCCGTCGCCCTTGGGCGCGGCGGATGTGGTCGGGAAGCGGACGTCCGGGGCAGCGTCGGCCACCGGATCGGCGGCGTGCGCGGCCATCGGCAGGGTAGCGGCGAGTACCGCGATTACGAAGCTGGAGCGCATCAGCGCGATCCCCCCATCAGCAATTGCAGATCCTTCCACGCTTCCGCCTTCATCGCCGGCTGCTTCAGGAGGAAGCGCGGATGAAGACTGGAAACCACGGAAATCTCTGATCCGTTTAGGTTAACGGGCTGTAAATTTCCCTGATCGACCCCGCCGTCCGTCCCGCCGATCGCACGGCTCACCGCTTGACCGAGCAGCAGGAGTCGGTCCGGCGCAACGAGCGAAAGATGGTGCCGGGCCAACGGGCCGAGCCGCGGCAGCATTTCGGGCGGCAACCGGTCGCCGAGCGGACGCGCGGTTGTCAGGCCGATCAGATAGATCGATTCGCGCGACAGCCCGATCGCGGCGAGCATCCGGTCGAACAGCGCGCCCGCCTGACCGCCGACCAGGCCGTCTTCACCGCCGAAATCGACGACGACGGCGGTTGCCGAGGCAGGGTCGCCCTCCGCCATGACGGCACCCGGCCGTGCCCCTTCCGGCGCGTCTTCGCCGACCCGCCAGGCGAGGAACGCGTCAAGCGTATCGGGCAGTGCCGGTGCCGCAACGACGGGCGCTGCCGTAGCGTCGGCGGGCCGGGGAGGGGGCGGCGCCTTCGCCAGCCAGTCGCGCGGTTCGTCGTCGACGAGCACGTCGACGCCTGCGTCCCGCCACCAGTCGAGCACGCTGCGGGCGTTCGCCGCCCAATCGAAATGCTGGTCCGCCCCCATTATGTGCCCGTTGGATGCTGTCTTGACGCGGCCGTCAATCTGCTGGAACCGGAGGAAAGGCAAGGCGCCCCGCCACTGCGACGGATGGGCGCGCGACGGAAGAATAGGATTGGAGACGGACATGGCCGATCGGGAGTCGATGCCCTATGACGTGGTCATCGTCGGCGCAGGCCCCGCGGGCCTGTCGGCGGCGATCCGGCTGAAACAGCTGGCGAACGAGGCCGGCAGCGAACTCGCCGTCTGCGTGCTCGAAAAGGGCTCCGAGGTCGGCGCGCATATCCTTTCGGGTGCGGTGATCGACCCCAAGGCGCTCGACGAACTGCTGCCCGATTGGCGCGAGGACGGCTGTCCGCTCGCCGAAGTCCCGGTGACCGACAACCAGCATTGGGTGCTGACGAAGAAGGGGCGGCGCAGCCTGCCGCACGTCCTCACCCCCGGCTTCATGCACAACAAGGGAACGTATACCGGCAGCCTCGGCAACCTCTGCCGCTGGCTGGCGGGCAAGGCCGAAGAACTGGGTGTCGAGATCTTCCCCGGCTTCGCCGCGGCCGAAGTGCTGTTCAACGAAGACGGCAGCGTGAAGGGCGTCGCGACCGGCGACATGGGCGTCGCGCGCGACGGCACGCACAAGCCCGATTATCAGCCGGGTCTGGAACTGCACGCAAAATACACCTTCCTTGCCGAGGGCGTGCGCGGCCATCTGACAAAGGAGCTGATCCGCAATTTCGACCTTGCGGCGAACAGCGACCCGCAGGTCTACGGCATCGGCGTCAAGGAATTGTGGGACATAGCACCCGACAAGCACGTTCCCGGTCGCGTCATCCACACCCAGGGCTGGCCTCTGAGCGAAACCCAAGGGTCGAACGGCGGCGGGTTCCTGTACCATCAGGCGAACGGGCAGGTTGCCTTGGGCTTCGTGACATGGCTCAGCTACACCAACCCCTATCTGTCGCCGTTCCAGGAAATGCAGCGGTGGAAGACGCATCCGGCGATCGCCGAGATCCTGGAGGGCGGCAAGCGCGTGTCCTATGGCGCGCGCGCGATCAATGACGGCGGGTTGCAGTCGATCCCGAAGCTAGTCTTCCCCGGCGGCGCGCTGATCGGCTGTTCGGCGGGCTTCCTGAACGTACCGCGGATCAAGGGCACGCACACCGCGATGAAATCGGCGATGATGGCCGCCGAAGCCGCGTTCCTGGCGATCGCCGCGGGTCGGTCGAACGACGAGCTGACCGCATATCCGGAAGCGTTCGAGGCGAGCTGGGTCAAGTCCGAGTTGTCGATGGTCCGCAACGTCGTGCCGCTGGTAAAGAAGTTCGGCGACTTCATCGGCTCCGGCCTTGCCGGCGTTACGATGTGGCTGGAAAATTTCGGCCTGAAGGTGCCGTTCACGCTACATCACAAGCCGGATAACGAAACACTGTGGCGCAAGGACCTGGTCCCGCCGATCGACTATCCGAAGCCGGACGGCAAGCTGACCTTCGACCGACTGTCCTCGGTCTTCCTGTCGAATACGAATCACGAGGAAGATCAACCGGTTCACCTCACGCTGCGTGACCCGGACATTCCGATCGCCTATGATCTGCCGATGTTCGACGAGCCGGCGCAGCGCTATTGCCCGGCCGGTGTCTACGAGGTGGTCGGTGCGGAAACGGATGACCCGAAATTCGTCATCAACGCGCAGAACTGCGTCCATTGCAAAACGTGCGACATCAAGGACCCGACCCAGAACATCAACTGGGTGGTGCCCGAAGGCGGCGGGGGACCGAATTATCCGAACATGTAAGCCCAAGCCGCACGCGAGCAGCGGAGTTGCAAGCGAGACGGCGCCAGGCCGGCCGGCATCGGCTGGGCGGATGTCCGACGCCACGGGATTCACTCCAGTGGCGACCCGCCGAATGTTCGGGCTGATCGCAACAACCTTGGCCGCGATCGCCACTCTCCCCGCCCACGCCGACGTGCCGCAAGGCCTGAACGCCTACGTCCGCGCCCGCGCCGCGGACGCTGCGGGCAAGACCGACGTCGCGGTCGACGGTTACCGCGCAGCCCTTGCCGCCTCGCCGGGCAACCCGTTGATCGCGGTACGGGCGTATCGCGAGGCGCTTCTGGCCGGCGACATGCCACTGGTCCGCCAGTCGGCCGCGGCGCTCAAGGTCGCCGGCATCGCCCCGACCGATGTCGCGGTGATCGACGTCGCCGATGCCATCGCGGGCAAGCGGTGGCAGGAGGCCAATGCCGCTGCCGACCGTTTGGGCAAGGGGCCGCTCGATTTCCTGACGCCGTCGATCAAGGCGTGGCTCGCCTTCGCCCGCGGCGATGCGGATGCGGGCGTTGGGCTCGATCCGAATGCGAAAAGCGGGATCGAGCGCCGTTTCAACCTCGAAAACCACGCCTTGCTCGACATCGCAGCGGGCCGATCGGATGCGGGCGTCACCGCGCTGCGCTCGCTGGTGGCAAGCGGTACGGACAACATCGCAATCCGCGCTGCTGCCGCGCAGTTGCTCGCCGGGCAGGGGCGCCGGGACGATGCGCGCGCCTTGCTGGCGGGTAACGACGCCGTCCTGACCGCGCTGCGCGAGGGCGTCACCGAAGCGAAGCCGAGCGCGGCGTTCGGCGTGTCGCGGCTGTTCGTCCGCCTGGCCGGCGACATCGTCGACGGCGATGCCCGACCGCTGGCGATCGTGCTGTGCCGCGCGGCGCTGATACTCGATCCCGGAGATGATCGCGCGCGGCTGACGCTGGCGGGGGCACTGTCCAACGACGGCGCGCAGGCGAAGGCGCTGGCGACCGTGGAGGCGGTCGATCGCGCCGGCCCCTATGCCGCGACCGCGACCGGCATGGCGGTGACGATCCTGTCGCGCATGAAGGAAACCGACCGCGCACTTGCCGCTGCCGAACGCGCCGCATCGGCCAAGGGCGCCGGGGTCGACGATGCCCAGCGGCTTGGCGAATTGCTAGACGGCGCGGGTCGCCACCGGGAGGCTGCCGCCGCTTACGCCACTGCGCTCGAACGCGCGGGCAAACGGGCGGACTGGACTCTGTACATCCAGCAGGGCGGGGCGCTGGAACAAGCGGGACGCTGGACGGAGGCCAAGCCGTTCCTCGAACGCGCGGTCGCGCTCGCGCCGGAGGAGCCGCACGCGCTTAATTATCTCGGCTATGCGCAGATCGAGCGAGGCGAGAACCTCGCCGTCGCGCGCGCCCTGCTCGAACGCGCGGCCAGGCTGCAACCCGACGATGCTGCGATCACCGACTCGCTGGGCTGGGCCTATGTCCGCACCGGCGATGTGGCCAAGGGCTTGCCGCTGCTCGAACGCGCCGCCATCGCCGAACCGGCTGACGCGACGATCAACGACCATCTTGGCGACGCCTATTGGGCGCTCGGCCGGCGCTATGAGGCACGCTATGCCTGGCGCGCGGCATCGGTATATGCCGATCCCGAAGAGGCCGCGCGGATCGCCGCGAAGCTGGCTGGCGGGCCGGCAAACTGATCGCATGGCGACCGACCGCATGATCGTCGAGCCTGCGCCGGCAAAGCTCAACCTAGCCCTTCATGTCCGTCGGCGACGCGAGGATGGCTATCATGATTTGGAAACGCTGTTCGCCTTCGTGGCCGACGGCGACGTGCTGACCGTGGAGCGCGCCGATCGCGACCGGTTCGCGATCGTCGGGCCCTATGCCGCCGGGCTGGCGCCCGATGGCGACAATCTGGTCACCCGGGCGCGCGATGCCTTCACCCACCGGATCGCGCCACTGCCGCCGCTGGCGATCACGCTCGACAAACGCCTGCCGGTGGCATCGGGAATCGGTGGCGGGTCGGCGGACGCGGCAGCGATGCTGCGGGCCGCGGCGCGGATCGCCGATGTGCCGTTCGAGGATTCGCGGCTGATGGCGATTGCCGCGGCGCTCGGCTCGGACGTGCCGGCGTGTCTGCTGAGCGAGACGGCGTTCGGATCGGGCCGGGGAGAGGCGCTTGAGGCGGTCGCCGGTCTGGCCGGTCGCCCGGTGCTGCTCGTAAACCCCAACGTCGGCGTTCCGACCGGACCGGTCTTCGCGCGCTGGGACGGTGTCGACCGTGGGGCCCTGCCGGTTGGCGACGCCTGGCAGGTCGCGCTGCGGGGCCGCAACGACCTTGCCGTCCCGGCCAAGCTGCTCGCGCCGATGATCGGCGAAGTCATCGACGCGCTCGATCGACTGACGAACACTTCGCTCGTCCGCATGTCGGGGTCTGGCGCCACCTGCTTTGCGATCTTCGATACTGCGTCCGCATGTCATGCTGGCGCAGAGGCGATCCGCACCGCGTACCCGGACTGGTGGTGTCTCGAAACGGTGCTGACGTGACAGTCATCCGTTTCATTTTGGGACCATCCCGAACGACCGGTGGCAGACTATCGAGGCGGACCACTACTGGCACGATCCGTGCGAGGGACGTGGGTAGCGGATCGAACGCCGGGAGCGAAGCGTCCGCCGGTGGCCCGTGGCCTGTCCACGCGCCACCGCCCCTTGGTGGGCGCAGGCGATGATCGTCGCGCGCCGCGACGGGCCGATCCTGCGAATCGCTTTCGATCGACCGACCGCCCGCAATGCGATCGACGCGGCCGGATGGGACGATCTGGCGCGGAAGATCGACCTGGCCGGCAGGAGCGATGCGGCGGCCGTCGTCCTGACGTCCGACGTTCCCGGCATCTTCTCTGCCGGGGCCGATCTGTCGATGCTCGGCATATTGCACCATGAGCCCGATGAGCGTCCGCGTTTCCGGCAGCGGATGGCAGCGGCGGTGGAGGGCCTAGCCGCCCTGCCGATGCCGGTGATCGCGGCGGTCGACGGCGCTTGCTACGGCGCCGCGGTCGCGCTGGTGCTGGCGGCCGACATCGTCATCGCTGGCGACGCCGCCAGCTTCGCGGTTACGCCCGCCAAGCTTGGGATCGGCTATCCGGCTGCCGACGTTGCCCGCCTGACCGCCCGGATCGGCCGGGGGCAGGCGAGCCGTATGCTCTTCACCGCCGCTCCGGTAGCCGCCGAAGAGGCGCTGCGAATCGGCCTCGCCGACCTGGGGGCGTCTTCGGCCGACGCGGCCGCGGCGGATGTGGCACAAACGATCACCGGCAATGCGTCGAGCGCGGTGCACCTGCTGAAGCGCACGATCCTTCGTCCGAACGATGGCGACGCGGGCTTCGACGCCGCCTTCGGTGGCCAAGAGTTCGCCGATCGCCTCACCGCCTTTCGGAACCGCGCCCGATGATGCCGGCGATACTTACCGGCGAGACCCCCGTTCTCCTGCTGTGCGATCACGCCAGCAATCACGTACCTAACGACATCGACCTGGGCATAGCGCCGGACCTGCTCGACCGGCACATCGGCGTCGATATCGGCGCGGGGCCATTGACGCGCGCGCTGGCGGCTGAGCTATCGGCGCCCGCCGTCCTCGGCACCGTTTCCCGCCTCGTGATCGACCTGCACCGCGAGCCCGATCATCCCGGCCTGATCCCGGTCGAAAGCGACGGCCACACAATTCCAGGTAACGTCGGGACCGACCGCGCAGCGCGAATCGCGCGTTTCTACGCGCCCTATCATCGCGCGATCCGCAACGTCGTTGCGCGAATCCGCCCCCAATTGATCGTCGCGATCCACAGCTTCACCCCGCGGCTCGAGGCCGGCGATGGCATCGACCGGCCGTGGCACGTCGGCATCCTGTCCAATCGCGACCGCCGCGCGGCCGACGTCGCTCTCGCGTCGCTATCCGCGCGCACGTCGCTGACAACCGGCGACAACGCGCCATACAGCGGCCGCCAACTCAACCTGACGCTCAACCGCCATGCGGAGGCGCGGGGAATCCCGTCGTTCAGCGTCGAGGTCCGCAACGATCTGATCCGCGATGACGCGGGCGTCTGTGACTGGACGCATATCATCGCCGAAACGATCGATGCCGTACGCAATAGTCTTGCGCAAAGGGTGCCTGTCGCGACATAGGCTTTCCGCCATGACCCAGCGTTTCGACAAATCCCGCCTGCCCAGCCGGCATGTCTCTGTGGGCCCCGAGCGCGCCCCCCACCGCAGCTATTATTATGCGATGGGTCTGACCGAGGAAGAGATAGCCCGCCCGTTCGTCGCGCTCGCCTCCGCTGGCAACGACAGTGCGCCGTGCAACACCACGCTCGACGCGCAGGCCGATGCCGCACGCAAGGGCGTTGAGGCGGGCGGCGGCATGCCGCGACGGTTCAACACGATCACCGTGACCGACGGCATCGCGATGGGCCATCAGGGCATGAAGTCCTCGCTGGTCAGCCGCGAAGTCATCGCCGATTCGATCGAGCTCAGCGTCCGCGGCCATTGCTACGACGCCCTTGTCGGCTTTGCCGGATGCGACAAGTCGCTGCCGGGCATGATGATGGCGATGCTGCGGCTGAACGTGCCGTCGATCTTCGTTTATGGTGGGTCGATCCTGCCCGGCCGGTTCGAAAATCGTGACGTCACGGTCGTCGACGTGTTCGAGGTCGTCGGACGTTACGCTGCAAAGGCGTGCCCGATCGAAGAAGTCCATGCGCTCGAAAAGGTCGCCTGCCCGGGCCACGGCGCCTGTGGTGGCCAGTACACCGCCAACACAATGGCGTGCGTCGGAGAGGCGATCGGATTGTCGTTACCGAACAGCAACATGGTCCCGGCACCTTACACATCGCGCGAACAGATCGCCGTCGCGGCGGGCGCTCAGGTGATGGAGCTGATCGCCGCGAACATCCGCCCCCGCGACATCTGCACGCGGGAAGCATTCGAGAATGCGGCGCGCATCGTCGCGGCGACCGGCGGATCGACCAACGGCGGGCTTCACCTGCCGGCGATGGCGCATGAGGCTGGAATCGACTTCTCGCTGCATGACGTCGCGGCGATATTCAAATCAACACCTTATCTTGCCGACCTGAAGCCGGGTGGAAAGTATGTCGCCAAGGATATGTACGAAGCCGGCGGCGTCTACATGTTGATGAAGACCATGCTCAGCGAAGGGCTGCTCCACGGTGACTGTCTGACCGTGACCGGCAAGACGCTGGCCGAGAACATCGACCTGGTTACGTGGAACCCGGACCAGAAGGTCATCTACGACGCCAAGTCGCCGATCACGCCGACCGGCGGTGTCGTCGGCCTGCGCGGCTCACTGGCGCCCGACGGCGCGATCGTGAAGGTCGCCGGCATGCAGCGGTTGCAGTTCGAAGGCCCCGCGCGCGTGTTCGACTGCGAGGAGGATACGTTCGCTGCCGTCGAGGCGCGCGACATCGCCGAAGGGTCGGTCGTGGTGATCCGCTACGAAGGCCCCAAGGGCGGGCCGGGCATGCGCGAGATGCTGTCGACGACCGCCGCGCTCTATGGGCAGGGGCTGGGCGAAAAGGTCGCACTGATCACCGATGGCCGCTTCTCGGGCGCAACCCGCGGTTTCTGCATCGGCCATGTCGGGCCCGAAGCCGCCGAGGGCGGGCCGATCGCCCTGGTCCAGGACGGCGATATGATCCGCATCGATGCCGAGGCGGGGACGATCGACCTGCTGGTCGACGACGCCGTGCTGGCCGAGCGGCGGGCAGCGTGGACGCCGCGGACTAACGACTATCAATCCGGGGCCTTGTGGCGCTATGCCCAAATTGTCGGCCCGGCCTGGGCGGGCGCGGTGACCCATCCCGGAGCGAACTCGGAAACCCATGTCTTTGCGGATATTTAGCGCCGGCCTCTTCTTCGCTCTCGCAAGTTGCGGCGGCCCGCCGGATAGCGTGGCGCCTCCTGACGACGCGCGTGTGTCGTCCGACGAAACCGGCACGCCCGCGGGTGATCCGGTCGAGCGGATCGCCTGCGCGGTCGGTGACGCGCCGCTGTCGCAGGCCTGCACCATCGATCGCGCGCAAGAAGACGGTGGCACGCTGGTGACGATCCGTCACCCGGACGGCGGCTTCCGCCGGCTGCGCGTCTCGCGCGATGGTCAGGTCAGTGCGGCTGACGGCGCTTTGCCCCCTGCCGTGACCGTTCGCGATGGTGTTGCGGAGGTAGCGCTGGGCGACGCCCGGTACCGCTTGCCACTCGCCAATCCGTGATCCGGCGCATCCCCGAAGGGGCAGCCGTCGTCACCGCAGCCGAAATGCGGGCGGCGGAGGAAGCGCTGTTCGCCGGCGGTGTGTCCCAGGACGCGCTGATGGAACGCGCCGGTATCGCGGTCGCCGACCAGGTCGCGCGCTTGGCCGCGGGGCGCTCGGTGCTCGTGCTGGCGGGGCCCGGCAACAATGGTGGTGACGGCTATGTCGTCGCACGAAGGCTGCGGGAGCGCGGCCTGTCGGTCACCGTGGCTGCACTCGGGGCGCCGAAGCAGGGCGCGGCAGCGCGGATGGCAGCACGGTGGCAGGGGCCGATATCGACGCTCGGCGAAGCGGATCCCCGGCCGATCCTCGTCGACGCTCTTCTCGGCATCGGTGCACCTCGACCATTCGATCCGGCAACGACTGCGTCGCTGGCCCGACTGAACGCGGCCGCCGCACTGCGTGTCGCGGTCGACCTGCCGAGCGGACGCCATGCCGACACCGGCGCGGGAACCGGTAGCGCAGACGTGACCGTCGCCCTGGGAGCGCTGAAACCAGCGCATTTGCTGGGCGAAGGCGGCGCATCATGCGGGCACGTCGTGTTGGCCGACATTGGCGTGCGCGTGGAAGATGCCGTCACGACGATCGCCCGCCCGATACTTCCCGCCTGGCGGCATGACGTCAACAAATTCAGCCGCGGGATGGTCGCGGTCATTTCCGGCGCGATGCCCGGTGCGGGCTGGCTGGCCGGGCGCGCGGCCTTGGCCGCGGGGGCGGGCTATGTCCAGCTCATCGGGCGACAGCCTGAGGAGGGACATCCACATGCGCTTGTCCGCCGAACGATCGCCCATCCGCGGGATCTTCGCGACATTCTGGGCGATCCCCGTATCGGGACCGTCGTGGTCGGTCCGGGGCTTGGGCGGGACGACGAGGCGCGGGCGTTGCTCGACGCCGCGCTGGCGTCGTCGCGCGACCTCGTCATCGACGGGGACGCGCTGACCCTGCTCGGCCGCGACTTCGGCGATCGCCTCGCCACCCACCGCCGCCGCGTCTGCCTGACCCCGCACGGCGGCGAATTCGAGCGGATGTTCGATACCGACGGCGACAAGCTGACCACTACGCGCGCCGCCGCCCGCGCGACCGGCGCGACCATCGTCCATAAGGGGCCCGACACCGTAGTTGCCTATCCCGACGGGCGGGCGATCATATCCACCGGCACCAATGCGGGCCTGTCGAGCGCGGGAACCGGCGATCTGCTCGCCGGCAGCATCGGCGCGCGGATGGCAGCCGGGAAAGAAGGAACCGACCCCGTCGCTGCCGGCGTGTGGCTTCACGCGCGCGCGGCGGACCATATGGGCGCCATATTCGCCGTCGATGCGCTGCCCGAACGGATTACCCAGGAAGTCAACGCATGCCCGACCCGCTGAGCCCGATCGTCCGTATAGCCGCCCGCGGCGACGGCGTGACCGAAGACGGCCGTCACGCGCCGCTGGCCGCTCCCGGCGACTTGCTGTCTGCATCGGGTGTGTTGACGCGCGGACCGCATCACCGCGAACCGCCTTGCCGTCACTTCCCATCCTGCGGCGGATGCCAGCTGCAACAGCTTGATGAGGAGAGCTATTCCACCTTCGTCCATGACCGCGTGGCCGGTGCTATCGCGGGGCAGGGCCTCGCCGCGCCCGTTCGCGCACCGATCGTCTCGCCACCCCGCAGCCGTCGTCGCGCGACGCTGCACGCCGAACGGCGGGGACGGCAGGTGCTGCTGGGCTTCACGGAGGGCAGCAGCCATCGGTTGATCGATCTCGCGGAATGTCATGTCCTGCTGCCGGAACTCTTCGCGATGCTGGCGCCCATGCGCGGGCTGCTCGCGGCCGTACTGACCGAGCGCGGGCGGGTCGATGTACACCTTGCGCGTGTTGATCAGGGCGTCGATGTGCTGATCGGAGGCAAGCTCGCCGATGACCTGCAAGCGATCGAAGGCGTCACCCGCTTCGCCGAGCGCCATAAGCTCGCCCGCCTGTCGATCGACGACGGCTTTGGTGCGGAAGCGCGCTGGGAGCCCGAACCTGTCACGATCACGCTGGGCGGCGTCGCGGTCCCGTTCCCGGCGGGCAGTTTCCTCCAGGCGACCGCCGATGGGGAAGCGGCGCTGATCGCCGCGGTGCAGGAGGCGGTGGGCGACGCGCGGATGATCGCCGACCTCTTCGCCGGCCTCGGAACCTTTGCCCTGTCGCTGCCCGGCAAGATCTACGCGGGCGAGGCCGCGCGCGAGCCGATCCTGGCGCTCAAGGCCGCCGCCGGCCGGGCGGGCCGAGCGGTCTTCGCCGAACACCGCGACCTGTTCCGCCGCCCGCTGGCAACCGCCGAGCTCGATCGGTTCGACGCGATCGTCATCGATCCGCCACGCGCGGGCGCGCGCGAACAGACCCAGCAATTGGCGGCTGCGAAGGTGCCACGGATCGCCTATGTTTCGTGCAATCCCAGTAGCTTCTCCCGCGACGCCAAGCTGTTGTGCGAAGGGGGGTACACACTCGATTGGGTCCAGCCCGTCGGCCAGTTCACCTGGTCGACGCATGTCGAACTGGCCGCCGCGTTCAGTCGGCAGGGCTGACGTCCTCGGGATAGTCGGCGCCGACGAAGAACAGTCCGTCGGGCGGCGCATTCAGCCCCAGTGCGGCGCGATCGTGTGCCGCCAGCGCACGGCTGATGTCGTCGGCTGCCCAATTACCCTGACCGACGAGCGCGAGGCAGCCGACCATCGATCGCACCTGATGATGAAGGAAGGACCGTGCCGACGCGCGGATCGCGATGACTTCGCCCGACCGCTCGACATCCAGGCGGTCGAGCGTGCGCCACGGACTGTCGGCCTGGCAATGCGCGGAGCGGAAGGTCGTGAAATCATGCCGCCCGATTAGCTGCGCTGCACCTGCAGCCATGGCGTCGGCATCGAGGGGGCGCCCGATCTGCCACGCCAAGCCCTTGTCCCACGTCAGCGGCGCGCGGCGGTTTACGATGCGATATTCATAATGGCGGCAAAGGCACGAGAATCGTGCGTGCCAGTCGCCCGGGACCACGCGACAGGCGACGATCGCGACGGGCTGCGGGCGAAGATGCGCGTTCAGCGCCTCCATCAATCGGAAAGGCGTGATCTCGCGGGTGAGTTCGACATGCGCCGGCATGGCGCGGGCGTGGACGCCGGCGTCGGTGCGGCCCGACGCATAGACCAGCGCTTGTTCGCCGGTGATCCGTGTCACCGCTTCTTCGACCGCCTGCTGAACGCTAGGGCCATGATCCTGACGCTGCCAGCCCATGAACGGGCGGCCGTCATATTCGATCGTCAGCGCGAAACGGGTCACAACTGCGTGCCGGCCGGGATCGGGAACCCCCGAAGCAGGTCGGCTGACGTCATGACGCCGCGGCCCGCCCGCTGGACTAGGGTGGGGCGGATCGCACCGTCGGCGCAGGCGATGGTGAAGGCAGCATCCATTACCGTTCCCCGGCGACGGTCGGGGTCCGGGTCCGATCCATTGCCATCTGCACCTCGGCCGTCGCCGGGGAGCACATCGGCCGCCAGGACGCGCACCCGCTCACCGGCATGTTCGAACCACGCCCCCGGCGGATTGAACGCACGGACCTGCCGTTCGACCTCTCGTGCCGTCCTGCTGAAATCCAGCCGCGTCTCCGCCTTGTCGATCTTCGCCGCGTAGGTGACGCCGTCGTCCGGCTGCGCCACCGCCGGATGTCCGTCGAAGTCGGCCAGCACCTCGACCATCAACCGCGCGCCCATCTCAGACAATTCCGCGCTCAGCTCGCCCGCGGTCTTGTCGTCGATTGGCGTCCGCCCCTCTGCCCGGACCGGCCCGGTGTCGAGCCCGGCCTCCATCTGCATGATGCCGACGCCCGTCTCCCCATCGCCTGCCAGGATCGCGCGCTGGATCGGCGCGGCGCCACGCCATCGCGGCAGGATCGAACCGTGGACGTTCAGGCAGCCGTGGCGCGGGGCATCGAGCACTGCTTGCGGCAGGAGGAGGCCATAAGCCGCGACCACCGCGACGTCGGCGGCGTGCGCGGCGAACTCAGCCTGCGCCTCCGGCGTACGCAGGTTGACCGGGGTGACCACCGGAATGCCAAGCGCCGTCGCCCGCATGTGGACGGGGGAGGGCACCGCCGCCTTGCCACGTCGCCCGCCCGGCCGCGGGGGCTGGCTATACGCCGCGACGACATCGTGCCCGGCGGCGACCAGCGCGTCGAGCGCCGGCACCGCGAAGTCGGGGGTTCCCATGAAGACAATCCGCATGGGACACGCGCTTCCACGCTGGCGCGCGCCCGCGCAACCCCCTATCTGTTCCGCGATATGGCTTCTTCCGAGATCGAGGCGCTGACCAACGCGCTGTCGCGGCTTCCCGGTCTCGGGCCCCGGTCGGCGCGACGTGCCGTCCTGCATCTTTTGAAGCGCCGCGAGACGACGCTGGCGCCGCTGCTGAACGCACTTGCCGCGGTCAACGACCGGCTCGAGACGTGCTCGGCATGTGGGAATGTCGACACGTCGAACCCATGCGCGATCTGCGCCGACCCCCGCCGCGACCAGCGTTCGCTCTGCGTGGTCGAGGAGGTCGCCGATCTGTGGGCGCTCGACCGGTCGCGGCTGTTTCCGGGCAAGTTTTACGTGCTCGGCGGACGCCTCTCGGCGTTGGAGGGCGTCAGGCCTGAGGATCTGGCGATCGACAGCCTGGTCCGCCGGATCGAGGCGGGGGGGATCGATGAGGTCGTGCTGGCGATGAACGCGACGCTGGAGGGGCAGACGACCGCGCACTATGTCGCCGAGCGGATCGAGCGGTTTCCGGTACGCGTGACGCAACTCGCGCACGGCCTGCCGGTGGGGGGCGAACTCGACTATCTCGACGACGGGACGCTCGCCCAGGCGCTCCGCGCGCGGCGCCCGCTTGCTTGACTGACTCCCCCTCACGGGATTAGCCGGACGCCATGACCGTGATGACCATTCTCGAAATCCCCGATGCCGGGCTTCGTGCCGTTGCCGAACCCGTGGCGCAGGTGGACGACGCCGTCCGTACCCTGATCGACGACATGTTCGATACCATGTACGACGCCCGCGGAATCGGCCTCGCTGCGACCCAGGTGGGCGTCGAAAAGCGTGTCGTCGTGATCGACCTGCAGGAAGGCGAGGATGAGGAGGGCAAGCCCGTCCGCGACCCCAAGGCGTTCGTGAACCCCGAAATCCTGTCGGTCAGCGAAGAGCTGTCGAAGTACAACGAAGGCTGCCTGTCGATCCCGGAGCAATATGCCGAGGTCGAACGCCCCGCGCGCTGCCGCGTAAAGTGGCTCGACCGCGACGGGAAGGAGCAGGAGCAGGAGATGGACGGCCTGCTGGCGACGTGCATGCAGCACGAGATCGACCATCTGAACGGCGTGCTCTTCATCGACCATATCTCGCGGCTGAAGCGCGACATGATCGTCAAGAAGCTGAACAAGGCGCGGCGCGCGGGCTGAAGCCCTTAACCGCCGTCATCCCCGCGAAGGCGGGGATAGATTGATGGAGGGCGTGCGGCTCCTTCCGTGAGGTTAGCCAGAATTGATCCCCGCCTCCGCGGGGATGACGATGTGGGTCGCTCAAACACCTCACCGCACACCGCTTGTCGCCCGTCCCGTCGCGGGATAGGTTCGACGTCTGTTCCCGTCAGCGTCGAGCAATTCCATGGATTCCACTGCCTTCCTTCTCATCGTCCTCGCGCTCGTGATCGGGGTGGGGGTAGGCTGGCTGCTCGGCAGCCGCGGCGTGGCGGAGGTACGGGCAGAGCGGGATGCGCGCGAAGGCGAGTTCAAGCGCGCCATTTCCGAACTTGCGGTCGCCTCCGAACGCGTCCGTGACATGCCCGAGCTGCGCGAGGCGCTGGAGGTCACGACGGAAGAACGCGACCGCGCTCGCCTGGAATGCGTCGAGCTGCGCACCAAGGCTGCGGCATTCGAATCGCGCTTCGCCGAGTTCAAGGCCGATCGCGAAGCGATGGCAGCACAGTTCCGCGATCTGGGTGCGAAGGTGCTCGACACCGCGCAGGAGAATTTCCTGAAGCGCGCCGACGCCCGCTTTGGACAGGCGGGCGAAGCGAACGAAGCCAAGATCAAGGCGCTGCTCGCGCCGGTCGAGACGACGCTCAAGCGCTACGAGGAAGGGCTGCATCGCGTCGAAAAGGACCGGATCGACAGCTATGCCGGCCTGCGCGAAGCGGTCGAGCAGGTGCGGGCCGGGCAGGGGCAGGTGCGCGACGAAACCGCCAAGCTGGTCAACGCGCTACGAACCAGCCCGAAGGCGCGCGGGCGTTGGGGCGAGCAGTCGTTGCGCAACGTCCTCGAACAGGCGGGTCTGTCGCCCTTTGCCGATTTCCAGCAGGAAGTCGTCGTCGGCACCGACGACGGCGTGCTGCGCCCCGACGTGATCGTCCGCCTGCCGGGCGGGCGGCGTCTGGTGATCGATGCCAAATGCTCGCTCAACGCCTTCCTCGACGCGAGCGACGCGATCGACGACGAGACGCGCACGCGGGCGATGAACGCGCACGCCGCCTCGGTGCGCAACCACGCCCAGCAGCTCGGGTCCAAGAGCTATTGGGACAAGTTCGGCGACGCGGCCGACTATGTCGTGATGTACATCCCGGGCGAACATTTCCTGTTCGCTGCGCTGGAGCAGGACCCGCGGCTGTGGGAATGGGCGATCGAGCGACGCGTGCTGCTGGCAACCCCGACCAACCTGGTCGCCATCGCCAAGACGATCGCCAACATCTGGCGCCAGGAAAAGCTGATCGACGACGCCCGTGCAGTCGACGCGCTCGGCAAGGAATTGCACGAGCGGCTGGCGACCGCCGCGACGCATCTGAAGCGGGTCGGCGGCGGGCTCAATTCGGCAGTCGACAATTACAACAAGTTCGTCGCGAGCTTCGAAGGCCGCGTCCTCGTCTCCGCCCGCCGCTTCCGCGACCTGAGCGTGGGAACGGGGGCGAAGGAGATCGAAGGCGTCGAGACGGTCGACTCGCTCGCCCGCCAGACCGCGGTCGACGTCGCGATGCTGCCGGTCGCCGACCTGCCGCCGCCCGAAGACGGGGTGACGGAGAAGGAAGCCGCGGAGTAAACGTTATGGCATCCGCCGCAGCGTCACCCTTGACCGGCCATCCGAAAGCACGAGCGTATCCACCCGGCTGCCGCTCGACACCTTGAGTGGTCTGCTGAGCGCAGCGAGCAGAGCGGTCTCCACGTGCGTCCGACCGTCCATGCACGCCATCTGCGTGCCGATGACGTCGCGCGTCGTCAGCGTGCCGCGCTCGAAGCGATAAGTGCCACCGAAGCCGTTACAGATTTTGCCCGACATCCGGTTACCGGCAAACGTCACGGTGGCCGGACGCTGAAGTCGAACCGGCCGGCCGTTCAGCGCATCGATCCGCCACGTCCCGGTCAACGCGTTCGTCTCGCCGTCGCTGACGATCCGCCCGCCGCAGCCGTTCAGGGCCTGCCGCCCGATCCGCACGCGGACCGTATCGGCATACACGCGGTCGCTCATTCCGTCGGAACAGCGCGTGTGGGTTATGTCCACGGTGATGGGCTGCGTGCGATAGAGTTCGCCATTGATCCCAACGATCGGCCGCGGCTTGGCGACGCTGATCGGGCGACCGCTGGCGGGCTCGTAGCGGATCGTGCGGCCGTCGATCGTCAGCGACCAAAAGGGTTCGGTGCCCAGCGCCCGATAGGGCGCGCGGTCCGATTGCGCGGCGGCGGGCAACGCGAGAAGCAGGGCAGGGGCGAGCAACACGGCTTTCATTGACCATCTCCTTTCGCCGGAGACTGTCGCGCGCCGCCTGAACGCAGCGTGGCGCCCGCGTTCATCCCCGCGTTTGCGCGAGCACCTCATAGGCCATGACCGCTGTCGCCACCGCGGCGTTCAGACTGTCGGCCTTGCCGAGCATCGGGATCTTGACCAGCAGGTCGCACTCCACCGCCATGTGATCGGGCATGCCCTGTGCCTCGTTGCCCGTCAGCAGGAACGTCGGGGCGGAATAGGTGGCGGCGCGATAGTCGCTCGTCGTGTCGAGGCTCAGGCCGACAAGCTGGCCGGGGCCGCCGCGCAGCCAATCGCGAAAGTCCTCCCAACGGGCGCGGGTGACCGGCACGGTGAACAACGCACCCATGCTTGCGCGCACGGCTTCGACCGAGAAGGGATCTACGCAATCGTCGATCAAGATCAACCCGCCAGCCCCGACCGCGTCGGCAGTACGCAGGATGGTGCCGAGATTACCGGGATCGCGCAGCCGTTCGGCGACCAGCCATATGCTGGCGCCCGTCCGGTCGATCCTCTCAAGCGGCGTCAGAAACTCGCGGTAAACACCTATGACCGAACCGGGATTGTCCTTGCCCGACAGCTTGGACAGTATGTCCGCCGTCGTTTCGATCGCATCGCCGCCTGCGGCCTCGACCGCGTCGACCAGCGTGCCGACCAGCCGATGGTCGGCAGTGGTGGGGGTGAAGAACAACGTCTCGGGCAGGTGCCCCGCCTCGCGCGCTTCGGTCAGGATGCGCAGCCCTTCCGCCAGGAACAGCCCGGCGTCGCGGCGATGCTTCTTGTCGCGGAGGCGTTGGGTGGCCTTGACGATCGGGTTGGAGAAGGCGGTTATGTGCTTCGGCATCGTCGACAGCGCTACACCGACGCGCGCCGCGGGCAAAGCCCGCGTCGTCCGTCGTCGCTGCTCCGACATCGGCGGCGGCGCCGTCCGATCCGGTGAAGTGCGACGCTATTCACCTGACGGCGTCAGTCTTCCCCAAATTTCGCCTCGACCAGCTCGCACATCGCGCTGACGGCCGCTTCAGCATGCTCGCCCTCGGCCGAGATCACGATGTGATCCCCCATCGCCGCGCCGAGCATCATCAGGCCCATGATCGACGTCCCCGTCACGCTCGATCCGTCCTTGCGGACGACCAGCTCGCACGGCTGCGACGAGGCGAGGGTGACGAATTTGGCGCTGGCACGGGCGTGCAGCCCGCGGCGGTTGGCGATCAGGACGGTGCGTTCGGCCTTTTCGCTCATGCAGCGGCTTCCCCCAGAACTTCCGAAGCGACGGAGATATATTTGCGCCCGGCATCACGTGCGGCGCTGACAGCGTCGGCAACCTTCATCGCCTTGCGCGCGCCGCCCAGGCGGATCAGCATCGGCAGGTTGATGCCGGCGATCACCTCGACCTTGCCCGGCCGCATCAGCGAAATGGCGAGGTTCGACGGCGTACCGCCGAACAGGTCGGTCAGCACGATGACGCCCGCCCCCAGATCGACGTCGGCGATCGCGGAGGCGATGTCGGCGCGGCGGCCTTCCATGTCGTCCTCCGGCCCGATGCAGATCGTGGCGATCCGCTCCTGCTTGCCGACGACATGTTCCATCGCCACCACGAATTCTTCCGCCAGGCGACCATGCGTGACGAGAACGAGGCCGATCATGGCTTCAGTCTTGGAAGTAGGGCTCATCAAGAAATCAACTTCGCCTTCGGCGCACCTTCGAGCGAGTCCTGCGGCGCCGTGCCGAGGTCGCGATGGGTTACCGTGGGCGAAAACCCCTCGGCTTGCAACCGCCGCGCGATGCGATCGGCGACATGGACCGACCGGTGTCTCCCACCGGTACAGCCGATCGCGATGGTAACGTACGATTTCCCCTCCGTCCTGTAGCGCGGCAGCAACAGCAGCAGCAGATCCTCGATCCGGCCGACCGAATCGGCATAGGCGGGGTCGCCCGCGACATAGGCGGCGACATCGGCATCCAGCCCGGTCCCGGGTCGAAGGTCGGGCACCCAATGCGGATTGCGCAGATACCGCATGTCGAAGACTAGATCGGCATTGCGCGGCAATCCTCGGGCGAAGCCGAACGACATGACCGACAGCACCGGCCGGCCCATTTCTTCGCCGGAAAAGGTCGCACGAATCGCCTGCGCCAGCTGATTGGACGTGAGGTCGGTCGTATCGATGACGCGGTTCGCCCAGTCGCGTAACGGCGCGAGGATCTCTCGCTCGCGCGCGATACCGTCGCTTGCCGGCCGATCGAGCGCCAGCGGATGCCGTCGTCGCGTTTCCGAATAGCGGCGGTCAAGCTCGGCGCCGGCGCAATCGAGGAACAGCGTCCCGACGTCCGTGCCCAGCTGCTGGCTCAAAGCCTGGATCCGGTCGATAACCTGCGATGCGGCGAACCCTCGGGTGCGCGTGCCGATACAGATCGCCAGCGGCCGGTCGGCACCGTCACCGCCTTCGGGCGCTTTCGTTTCCAGCAAATGCGCGATGAGCGCCATCGGTAGATTGTCGACCGTCTCCCACCCGATATCCTCCAGCGTGCGCAGAACGGTCGACTTGCCCGCGCCCGACATGCCGGTGACCAGCAGAATCTGTCGTGGCATCGTCATGCGATGGCTCGCGGATTACGCAACGCCCATTCGACCTTGATCGGTGCGGAGGGTTCGAGCGAGGGCAGGGCGATCTCGCGCACCTCAACCCCGGCGATGATCCGCTTTCGCCCGCCCGCGGGCATCCGCGGCGGCTGTTCGGTGATGACGACCAGCATGGCCACCGGAATATCGGACTGATGCGACAGTTCGACGATGCCGATGCCGCGGATTTCCATCTTGCCGGCGAGATTGGCCGGCGGCTTGGCGATCAGATCGTCGCCGCGCCGCAGCAGCATGGTGTAATCGTCACTGACCAGCTGCGCGCCGCGATCGATCAGGCGCAGGGCCAGGTCGGACTTGCCGGTACCCGACCGCCCCTCGATCAGCACCGCCCGCCCGTCGATGGCGACGCAGCTCGCGTGAATCGTCTCGCTCGACAGCGACGCCATCAGTCCAGCCCCGCCAGCGGCAGGCGGACGACAAAGGCGGCCCCGCTCCGCCGATCCTCACGCGATTCGACCATGATGTTGCCTCCATGCCCCTCAACGATCGTCCGGGCAATCGCGAGGCCCAGTCCCGAGTGTCGGCCAAAGGCTTCGCTGGCCGGGCGGACGGAATGAAAGCGGCGAAAGATCGACTCGCGCTCCGCTTCCGGAACGCCGGGTCCTTCGTCTTCCACCCGGATCACCAGCATGTCGTCGGCGCGGGTCGCAGTCAGTGCGATGGTCCCGTTATCGGGAGAAAACGAGATGGCGTTGTCGATCAGGTTTTCGAACACCCGCTCCAGGCGCGCGCCTTCGCCATAGACGCTCAGCGGGACGTCTTCACGGGGTGTGAAGGACAGACGAATATCCCGCTCGATCCCGCGGGCGTGGCGACCATCGATCAGCGCGGCGATCATCGCGCCGACATCGACACTTTCGAACTTCGCGCGGCTGAGTTGCGCATCGAGGCGCGATGCGTCGGAAATATCGGTGATCAGACGGTCGAGCCGATGCACGTCGTCCCGCACCACCGCGAGAAGCTGTTCCTGGAGTGCGGGATCTTTCACCCGCCCGAGCCCATCGACCGCCGACCGCATGGAGGCCAGCGGGTTCTTCAGTTCATGCGTGACGTCGGCGGCAAACGCCTCGGTCGCATCGATCCGCGCCCGCAACGCGCCGCTCATGTCGGACAGTGCGCGGGCCAGCAGGCCGATTTCGTCGCGCCGATCGGGCAGGCGCGGCACGACGACTTCACGCGCACGGCCCAGGCGGACGCGAACCGCGGCGCGCGCCAGCCGACGCAACGGGCGGACGATCGTGCGCGCCAGAAACAGCGACAGCAGGATCGACAGCAGCGACACGATGGCGAGCACGACGAACAGGCGGAAACGTTCGGTGCGCACCGTCGTGGTGATGTCTCGCGCATTGGCGGTCGTGAGCACGATGCCGTCGCCATAACGCGCCGCCGCGGTGATCACCGGCGTACGATCGGGTGCGCGCCAGACGCTCGCCCGCGCGACCGTCGGATCGAGCGCGGCCGTGACGTCGGGCCAGTCGAGTCCGTTGCGCTTCTCCCGGAACAACGGCGCGCGGGTCGCCCCAACGATCGTGTCGATCGCGCCATCGAGAAATCGCGCGACGTCCTGCCGCCAGGGGTCCTTGTCCGGGTCCCGCAGGATGGCATTGGTCGATCCGCGCAACCGGGTATCGTCGATCAGCCGACCCTCCGGCGTGTAGAGCCGCAACCGTGCTCCGGTATCGCGAGCGTAGCCCATGATAAGCGCTCCCCGCTCTTCGGGCGCGACGGCAGCCATGGCATCGGCGATCAACCGCGCCTCGCGGCTTGCCTGCGCGATACGGCTGTCGAGGATGCGGCTGCGAAAGCTGTCGAGGTAGAAGAAGCCGCCCGCCAGCATGGCGAGCGCGATGATGTTCACCGCCAGGATACGCGGGGTGAGCGACACGCGCGCCGACCAGGTCAGCGACAGGTCGCGCGGAGAAATTGGATCGTCAGAGGGCACTCAGAATCCTCCCCTGTAAGAGGAGGTGGCATCGCGAAGCGATGACGGAGGGGTGTCACCCCCTCGATAGCACGACACCCCTCCGTCCGGCTTCGCCGGCCACCTCCCCTTGCAGGGGAGGACGGGCATGGGTGGCAACTTCACTCGTCCGAAAACCGATACCCGGCCCCGTACAGCGTCTCGATCGCATCGAATTCCGGATCCGCCTCGCGAAACTTGCGCCGCACGCGCTTGATGTGGCTGTCGATCGTCCGATCGTCGACGTAGATGTCGTCTTGGTACGCCGCATCCATCAGCTGATTGCGCGTCTTCACGATCCCCGGCCGCTGCGCCAGCGTCTCCAGGATCATGAATTCGGTGACGGTCAGCGTCACCGGATTGCCCGCCCAGGTCACACGGTGGCGCGCCGGGTCCATCACCAGCCGCCCACGCTCGATCGGCACCGCGGCTTCCTGCCCCTCGGCCTCGACGCCGACGGCAGCGCCTTCGGTCCGGCGCAGGATCGCGCGGATGCGCGCGATCAACAGCCGCTGGCTGAACGGCTTGGCGATGTAATCGTCCGCGCCCATCGCCAAGCCCAGCGCCTCGTCCAGTTCGTCGTCCTTGCTGGTCAGGAATATGACCGGCACCATCGATTTCTCGCGGAGCCGCCTCAGCAGTTCCAGCCCGTCCATCCGCGGCATCTTCACGTCGAGCACCGCCAGGTCGGGCGGATTGTCGAGCAACGCCTTCAGCGCCGTCTCGCCATCCGAATAGACGCGGGTCAGAAATCCTTCGGCCTGCAATGCGATCGACACCGAAGTCAGGATGTTCCGGTCGTCGTCGACGAGCGCGATCGTTGCGGTCATGCCCAACACCTAAGCGCCAAATTGCGGGAGGACAACGGCCAAGACCAATCGGCGCGTTTGTCAGACAAATACGATGTTGACGCAATCTCAATAGTTGACACCGGTAGCAGGTTTGACCCCCCGTCAGCCCATGGATAAGCGCCGCGAACAACGACAACATACGTATGCATCGGCGACAGGCCGGGCATGGAGGAGAATAGAGTTGAGCGATCGCGTTCCCGACGCCGGCCTCGAGTCGCAGGGCATCGAAACCCGTGCCGACATCCACTGGAATCTCGTCACCGCCCGTCTGGTCGACGCCGCCCTCCGCCGAAACGAAGGCAAGCTCAGCGCCGATGGCCCGCTGGTCGTCGAAACCGGCCCGCACACGGGTCGCAGCGCGCAGGACAAGTTCATCGTCCGCGACGCCGAAACCGAAAACACCGTCTGGTGGGGCAAGACCAACAAGGGCATGCTGCCTGAGCATTTCGCGGCGCTGAAGGAAGATTTCATGGCCGCGCTGAAGCGGCGTGAGGACCTGTACGTGCAGGACCTCTTCGGCGGCTCGCAGCCCGAGCACCGTGTCAAGGTGCGCGTCATCAACGAACTCGCCTGGCACAACCTGTTCATCCGCACGATGCTGGTACGGCCCGAAGAGCATGAACTGCGCGGCTTCGTGCCCGATTACACGATCATCGACCTGCCGAGCTTCCGCGCCACCCCCGCGCGCCACGGCACCCGCAGCGAGACGGTGATCGCGGTCAACCTTACCGAAAAGCTGATCCTGATCGGCGGCACGCGCTATGCCGGCGAGATGAAGAAGAGCGTCTTCGGCCTGCTCAACTATCTGCTGCCGACGACCGGCGTCATGCCGATGCACTGTTCGGCGAACATGGGTGCCGATGGTTCGACCGCGGTGTTCTTCGGCCTCAGCGGCACCGGCAAGACCACGCTGTCGGCCGATCCCAAGCGCACGTTGATCGGCGACGACGAACATGGCTGGTCGGACACCGCGGTCTTCAATTTCGAAGGTGGCTGCTACGCCAAGATGATCCGGCTGTCGGAAGACGCCGAGCCGGAGATTTTCGCGACGACCAAGCGCTTCGGCACGGTGCTCGAAAACGTCGTGATGGATCCCGTCACGCGCCAGCTCGACCTGGACGACGCGAGCCTCGCCGAGAACAGCCGCGGTGCCTATCCGATCGATTTCATCCCGAATTCGTCGGAAAAGAACATGGGTGGAGTGCCCAAGAACATCATCTTCCTGACCGCCGATGCCTATGGCGTACTGCCCCCGATCGCGAAGCTGACGCCCGAACAGGCGATGTATCACTTCCTGTCAGGCTACACCGCGCGTGTGGCGGGCACCGAGATCGGCGTGACGGAGCCGGATGCGACCTTCTCGACGTGCTTCGGCGCGCCGTTCATGCCGCGCCACCCCAGCATCTATGGCAATCTGCTGAAGGAGCGGATCGCCAAGGGCGGGGTGGACTGCTGGCTGGTCAACACCGGCTGGACCGGCGGCAAGTACGGCGTCGGCAGTCGCATGCCGATCAGGGTCACGCGCGCGCTGCTCGACGCGGCGCTGGATGGTAGTCTGAAGGACGCCGAATTCCGCACCGACGAGAATTTCGGGTTCCAGGCGCCGGTCGCGGTGCCGGGGGTCGATTCGACGATCCTCAACCCGCGCGAGACGTGGCCGGATGCGGCGGAGTATGACGCGACGGCGGCGAAGCTGGTCGGCCAGTTCACCGAAAACTTCGCGCAGTTCGCGGATCACGTCGACGAGGGCGTCCGCCAGGCGGCGCCGAAGGTAACGCGCGAAGCGGTCGCGGCGTAAGTCGCATATTCCTCCCCCAGCTCGTCGGGGGGAGGGGGACCGCGCCCACAGGGCGTGGTGGAGGGGCTAGCCCTCCGCTTGCGATCGTCTGGCAAGCCCCTCCACCGGCTACGCCGGTCCCCCTCCCCGAGACAAGCTCGGGGAGGATTTTCACCCCCCGATCATCTGATCGGTATCCCGCGCCACGAAGCTCAGCGGCCGAGATCCACCACCCACCACCATGTCGTTGAACGCCCGGTAGTCGAACCGCGTGCCCATCGCCGCCTTGGCGCGCTCGCGCTGGCGATTGATCTCGCTGTGGCCGACCTTGTAGCCGCACGCTTGGCCGGGCCAGACGCAATAGCGGTCGATCTCGCTCGTCACGCCTTCGACCGTATCGCCGGTCGCCTCGGCAAACCATTCGCGCGCCTTGTCGCGGGTCCAGCGTTTGGCGTGGATGCCGGTGTCGACCACCATTCGCGCCGCGCGGAACGCCATCGAATCGAGATAGCCGAGCCGTCCGGCCCGAGCTTCGACGCTCTCGCCGTCGTACACGCCCAGCTCGCCCGCCAGCTGCTCGGCATAGAGCGCCCAGCCTTCCTGGTAGGCGCTGAAACCGCCGCCGACGAGCGTGCCGAGCAGCGGCAGCTTCTGATTGTATTCGCCCTGCCAGACATGGCCGGGGATCGCCTCGTGATAGGTGAGGGTGGGGAGGTTGTACTTGGTATGCCGCGCCGGATCGCGCAGGTTGATCCAGAACCGACCCGGGATCGTCCCGTCGATCGAGCCGGGTCCGCCATAGGCGCCCGGCGCCCCGATCTCCTCGGCGGGCGCGATCCGCCGCACCTCGACATTTCCACGCACCAGCGTGTGGAACGCGTTCGGCAACCGCGGGCGGATGTCGGCGATCCGGCCCTCGATGAACGTCAGGATCTGCGCGCGGCCCGTGTCGCCGGCCGCGAAGGTGAAGCGAGGGTCCTTGTTCAGTGCCCGCATCCGCGCGCCGACCGAGCCTTGCGTCAGCCCCATCGACTGCAGGATCGCATCCATCTGCCGGTGATAGTCGGCGTGCTGGCGCAGACCCTCGGCATGGACCTCGTCGGGCGTCATCCGCGTCGTCGTCGCCGCGCGCAGCGCCCAGGCGTAATAGGCGTCGCCCTGCGGCAGCTTCCATGCCCCCGCATCGGACTTGGCAAGCGCGCGGTGCACCTTCAGCTCGGCGATCTGCCGGTCGAGCGCGGGCATGACGCCGCTCGCGACGATCCGCTCTGCACGCGCAGCCCAATCGCCGGGGATGCCCGCGGCCTTCTTCGCCAGCGACGTCACGACAAGCATCTGCGCGGGCGCTTCGCCGCGCGTCAGCGCCATGGCGCCGAGCGCCTTGTCGAGGATGAAGTCGGGCGCGATGACGCCACGCCCGCGATCGGCCTTCAACCGTGCCGTCTCTCCGTCCAGCTGCTTCGGCCAGGCTGCCAGCCGCGCGATATAGGCTTCGGCGTCGGCCGTGGTCTTCACCGGATGGTCGCCATCGAGGAACTTGGGCGTGTCGAGATAGCTGCCCATGTTCTGCGAGACGACATAGGGTCCGTTGCGCCAACCTGCGATCGACACGTCGCCATAGGGAAAGGCGAAGCCGTCCGCTGAGGTCCGATAGGCGGCCAGCGCCACGTCCGCCGTCCGCTTCGATGCCGCGTCGCCCGGGCCGGCGACGACCGCCTGCAGTCGCGGGATCGCGCCCCGTACCCACGCATGAACCCGCGCCACGCCGGCGGGGCTCACGTCCGACGATTGCCCGCGCAAGTCGGCGCGCGCGCCCGTGTCGATGCCGAGGGACGTCGCGGCCTCCGGCGAAAGGCGAAGCCATTCGTCCGCGACATCGTCGATCGTGCTCGCCGGGATCACGCCCCGCGCGGTCGAGGGCAGGGTGGCAAGCAACGTCGAGCCGGCACCTGCCGCCAGCATCTCACGGCGAGAGAAAGTCATCGTTCAAGCTCCGGAGTTATCATTGTCTCGACGACCAGCGCCGTATCCCGCACGCCCGTCACCCGGACCCGCGCCCCGGCCGGGGCATCGGCGCCGACGGCGATCCATTCGCTGTCGCCGACCCGCACGCGTCCGCGCCCGCCATCGATCGCCTGGGTCACGGTCACGACTTCGCCCAGCAGCCGCGCGACGCGGTCGTTGAGCAGCGGATCGCTCGTCGCGACCGGATTGTCGACGTACCAGCGCCGCCCGACCAGCACCGCGATCACCGACCAGGCGGTGAAGCCGAGGAACTGGCCCCAGAGCGGCAGGTCGGGGAACAACAGCAGGAACACGCCGACGACCGCCGCGGCGAAGGCGAGGAAGACCAGGAATACGCCGGGCACGATCAATTCCGCGCCGCCCAGCAGCAGCGCGGCGATCAGCCAGATCAGGCCGGGCGTCATGCTCATTCGGGTGCCTGCACCCGCGGTACGGACGGTGTCGCGTCACGCTTCGCCGGGGCGGGCGCGGCGTCCCCCAACGCCGCCTTCGCCAGCTCGCCGATCCCGCCCAGCGTGCCGATCAGCTGCGTCGCCTCAACCGGGAACAGGATCGTCTTCGCGTTCGGGCTGGTCGCGAACTTGCCGACTGCTTCGACGTACTTCTGCGCGATGAAATAGTTGAGCGACTGGGTGCCGCCGTTTTCGATCGCCTCGGACACGACCTGCGTCGCCTTTGCTTCCGCCTCCGCGGCACGTTCGCGCGCCTCGGCGTCGCGATAGGCCGACTCGCGACGCCCCTCGGCTTCAAGGATGCGCGCCTGCTTCTGCCCTTCGGCGCGCAGGATCTCGGACGCGCGGCTGCCCTCTGCCTCCAGGATGTTCGCGCGCTTTTCGCGCTCGGCCTTCATCTGGCGGCCCATGGCGCTGACGATGTCGGCGGGCGGGCGGATGTCCTTGATCTCGACGCGGGTGATCTTCACCCCCCACGGCACCGTCGCATGATCGACGACCGACAGCAGTCGCGCGTTGATTTCGTCGCGCTTCGACAGCGTCTCGTCCAGGTCCATGCTGCCCATGACGGTACGCAGGTTGGTCGTCGTCAGCTGAAGGAGGGCCACGTACAGGTCGCTCACCTCATACGCCGCTTTCGGCGCGTCGAGCACCTGGAAGAACACGACGCCATCGGTCGACACGATCGCATTGTCCTTGGTGATGATCTCCTGCCCCGGAATGTCGATCACCTGCTCCATCATGTTCACGCGGCGACCGACACGGTAGAAGAAGGCCGGGTAGAAGTTGAACCCCGGCGAGGCGGTGGTCGTATACCGGCCGAAATGCTCGATCGTATATTGATAGCCCTGCCGGACGATCTTGATCGACGCGAACAGGTAGAAGACCACGATCAGCAGCGCGACCAGGGCGGCGATGGTCAGTTCCATGTCGGCGATTCCCACTCCCGTTGAAGCCTGAGGGGTAGCATAAGCGCACCGCATGACCACACCCCACCTTGCGCCCCGATCGCTCCTGTTCCTGCCGGCATCGAACCCGCGCGCCATCGTCAAGGCGAGGACGCTGGCAGCGGACGCGGTACTGCTCGACCTGGAAGATGCCGTCGCGGATGACGTCAAGGCGGCGGCACGCGACGCGGCGGTGGCCGCGGTGAGGGAGGGGTTCGGCGATAAGCTTGTCGCGATCCGCGTCAATGCGACCGACCATCCCGAGCACGCCGCAGATGTGATGGCGGTGACAGCGTCCGCGGCCGACGTGATCGTCCTGCCCAAAGTTGAAATCGCCGCCGACGCCGCGGCCGTGGCGGCGGCCAGCAGCAAGCCCCTCCTGGCGATGATCGAGACTCCGCGCGGCGTGCTGGCCGCGGCGGAGATTGCCGCCCAGCCCGAAGTTATCGGCCTGATCGCCGGTACCAACGACCTGCGCGCGACGCTGCGGCTACCGCCCTCGGCTCCGCGCGAAAGCCTTTCGCACGCACTCCAGACCATAATTCTCGCCGCCCGCGCAGCCGGCGGTTGGGCGTTCGATGGCGTCTACAACCGCTTGAACGACGCGGAAGGGTTCGTGACCGAAGCAAGGGCAGGGCGCGACGTCGGCTTCGATGGCAAGACCCTGATCCACCCGTCGCAGGTCGATCCCTGCAACGCCGCCTTCGCCCCGACGCCCGACGAAATCGAAGAGGCCCGCGCCCTGATCGCCGCCTTCACCGGCGGCGCGGAGCGGTTTCGCGATCGCATGATCGAAGCGATGCACGTGGATCAGGCGCGGGCGCTGCTGGCGCGCATGAGCGCTGCGGGGGACTAGCGCCCGCCACCCCGCTTGTTTACATGGCCCGCCAACTCTCGACTCGACCCAGATTGGCGCACCCATGATCGACATCCCCTACGGCCTGACCTTCGACGACGTCCTGCTGGTGCCGGCCGAAAGCGAAGTGCTGCCGTCGATGGCGGACACCCGAACCCGCGTGACGCGTGATCTGGCGCTCAACATTCCGATCCTGTCGTCGGCGATGGACACCGTCACCGAAGAGGCGATGGCGATCATGATGGCGCAGCTGGGCGGCATCGGCGTGCTCCACCGCAACCTGACCGTCGAACAGCAGGTCGCCGCAGTCACCGTGGTGAAGCGATTCGAAAGCGGCATGGTCGTCAACCCGATCACGATCCGGCCCGACGCGACGCTGGCGGAGGCGCAGGCGCTGATGACCCGCCACCGGATCAGCGGCATCCCGGTCACCGAAACCTCGGGCAAGCTGGTCGGCATCCTGACCAACCGCGACGTCCGCTTCGCCGAAAACCCGAACCAGCCCGTCGCCGAGCTGATGACGCACGAAAATCTCGCGACCGTCAGCGTCGGCGTCAGCCAGGAAGAGGCGCGCCGCCAGCTCCACCAGCGTCGCATCGAAAAGCTGCTGGTCGTCGACGACGCCTATCGCTGCGTCGGGCTGGTGACGGTCAAGGACATCGAAAAGGCGGTGACATATCCGGACGCCACCAAGGACGCTGCCGGCCGGCTCTGTGTGGCCGCCGCGACGACGGTCGGCGACAAGGGCTTTGAGCGCACCGAAGCGCTGATCGACGCCGACTGCGACCTGATCGTCATCGACACCGCGCACGGGCACAACAAGGACGTGGCGCGCGCGGTCGAGCGGGTGAAGGCCCGATCCAATAGGGTTCAGGTGATCGCCGGCAACGTCGCGACCGCAGAGGCGACCCGCGCGCTGATCGACGCCGGCGCGGACGGGGTGAAGGTCGGGATCGGCCCGGGCTCGATCTGCACGACCCGCATCGTCGCCGGCGTCGGCGTGCCCCAGCTGACCGCGGTGATGAACGCCGCGGAGGAAGCCGCGAAGTCGGGTGTTCCGGTGATCGCCGACGGTGGTCTCCGCACGTCGGGAGACCTCGCCAAGGCGCTCGCGGCCGGCGCCTCGACCTGCATGGTCGGCTCGCTGCTCGCCGGCACCGAAGAAGCGCCGGGCGAAACCTTTTTGTATCAAGGCCGTGCGTATAAATCCTACCGCGGCATGGGAAGTGTCGGCGCGATGGGCCGCGGCTCGGCCGACCGCTATTTCCAGGGCGATATCAAGGACCAGCTAAAGCTGGTGCCCGAGGGGATCGAGGGCCAGGTCGCCTTCAAGGGCTCGGCGCGCGAAGTCATCCACCAGCTGGTCGGCGGCATCAAGGCGGCGATGGGCTATACCGGCTCGGCAACCATCCCCGACCTCCAGCAGCGCGCGCGGTTCGTCCGCATCACCGGTGCCGGCCTGCGCGAAAGCCACGTCCACGACGTCACGATCACGCGCGAAGCGCCGAACTACCCGACGCGGGGCTGAGACTTCCACCGTCGTTCCCGCCTCGACGGCACCGACGGTTGTGAGGCATAGGCCAACAAAGCGCTGGCAATGTTGGAAGCGATTTGCTCCACGCGAGGGATGATCATCTCGTTCTGGCCCACGGCAAAATCGCAAATAAACTTCACACGCGAAAAACAGGCTCATTTGGGCGAAGTTCGTGAAGTTTGGAGCGTCGCATGACCCCCGCTGCCCGCACCCAGGCCGCGATCGAACTGCTCGACGCCATCGTTACCGCCGCGCGTGACGGCGGCCCCGCGGCCGACACGCTGATCGCCCGCTACTTCGCCCAGCGCCGCTACGCCGGCTCGAAGGACCGCCGCGCCGTCCGCACACTGGTCTACGACGCGATCCGCAGCCTCGGCGAACGTCCGGCCAGCGGTCGCGCCGCGATGATTGCCCTGGCGAAGGACCGCCCGGACGTGGCCGAAACCTTCGACGGCAGCGCCCACGGCCCCACGCCGATCGACGCCAAGGAGCCGGCGGCGCTGTCCGGCGTCGCCCCCGCGTGGCTTGTCGACGCGCTTCAGCGCTCCGGCCTGGACCGCGCGCAGCTTGCCGCGCTGCTTGACCGCGCGCCGCTCGATATCCGCATCAACACGCTGATGGGCACTCGCGACGACGCGCGCGATCTGTTCGAGGGCGCTGAACCGATCGACGGCACCGCCGCTGGCCTGCGCCTGCCCGCCGACACGTCGGTCGAACGCTCGCCGGCGTTCGTAGGCGGCTTGATCGAAGTCCAGGACGCGGGGAGCCAGATGGTCACCACCGTCGCCCAGGCCGCGCCCGGCATGACACTAATCGACCTGTGCGCGGGCGCGGGCGGCAAGGCGCTGTCGCTCGCCGCGTTGATGGGTAACGACGGTCGCATCGTCGCGACTGACACCGACCGTGCCCGCCTCCAGCGACTTCAGCCGCGTGCCGACCGAGCCGGGGTGACGATCGTCGAAACGAGATTGCTCGATCCGGGTGAAGAGGTTGATGCGCTCGCGAACCTCCGCGGCGAGGCCGACGTCGTCCTGATCGACGCCCCTTGCTCGGGCACCGGCACTTGGCGTCGCAATCCCGAAGCACGCTGGCGGCTGACCTCGCCGAGGCTCGATCGACTGGTCGCGACCCAGGCGCGGCTGCTCGATCTCGGCGCGACGCTGGTGAAGCCGGGCGGATCGATCACGTACATCGTCTGTTCACTGCTCGACGCCGAAGGTCGCGCGCAGGTCGACGCTTTCCTCGCCCGCCATCCGGGATGGAGCGCGGAGGTGCCGGAAGTCGGCACCCCACACGGCGCTGGCGCGCGGCTGACCCCGGCAAGTGACGGGACCGACGGCTTTTTTGTCGCACGCCTCAGGGCTGCGTGATAGTTTGCCCGCGATGATCGGGTGGGAGAGTGTGATGCGGTATCTTTCGGTCGCGGCGGCGGTGGGCCTGACGCTCGTGTCGCTGTCGACGTCGCTCCACGGCCAGCGCCGGGACGATCAGATCGATCCGCGTTCGACCGCGCTGTTGGAGAAGGGCCGCGCATTGAAGGCGGCGGGCAATCTGTCCGGCGCGACCGACATGGTCGAAACCGCGCTGGTCGTCGATCCGCGCAACCGCCCGGGCTTTTTGCTGCTCGCCGAGATCGCGCGTGCACAGAACCTGCCGGGCAAGGCGATCCGCCTGTACCGCGAGGCGTTGCTGCTCGAACCCAACGACGTCGCCGCGCTGAAGGGGCAGGGCGAGGCGATGGTCCAGAAGGGCGCAGTCGAGAAGGCGAAGGAAAACCTCGCCAAGATCCAGAAACTTTGCGCGGCCAAGCCCTGTGCGGAGGGCACGCAGCTTTTCGCGGTGATCGCCAAGGGGCCGCCGATTGTAGCCGCTACCGCGCAAGTCGCCAAGCAGGACGCGACCAAGGTGCCTGAGGCGAAGAACTAACCGAGCAAGCGGGCGACCGCGACGAACTCGGTCACGCTGACCGTTTCCGCCCGACGGGCCGGATCGATCCCGACCTGTTCCAGCGCCTCAAGCGCGCCCGGCACCGACTTTAGGCTCTGCCGCAACATCTTGCGGCGCTGTCCGAACGCCGCCGCGGTCAGCCGTTCCAATGTCGAAATCCGAACGCCCTCGGGCGCCTCGGTCGGCACGATATGTACGACCGCTGACATGACCTTCGGCGGCGGCGTGAAAGCCGAACGATGGACCGGCAACGCGATCCGCGCGGTCGATCGCCACTGGCTGAGCACCGCCAGCCGCCCGTAATGATCGCTGCCGACCGGGGCGACGACGCGCTCGGCGACCTCCTTCTGGAACATCAGCGTCAGGCTAGCCCACCACGGCGCCCATTCGGCCGATAGCCACCCGACGAGCAGAGGCGTGCCGATGTTGTAAGGCAGGTTGGCGACGATGTGCGGGCGGCCGGTGAACAGACTGCGATGGTCGATCGCCATCGCATCGCCCTCGACGACCGTCAGCTTGCCCGGATGGGCCGCTTCCAGTTCGGCGAGCGCCGGGATGCACCGCCGGTCGCGCTCGATTGCCGTGACTCGAGCGCCCGCCGCCAAAAGCGCGCGGGTCAGACCGCCGGGACCAGGACCTATCTCCAGGACTTCGGCATCGGTCAGATCGCCGGGGATCGCCGCGATGCGAGCGAGCAACTGGCCGTCGAACAGGAAATTCTGCCCCAGCGCCTTCGAGGCAGCCAAGCCGTGGCGCGCGACGACCTCGCGCAGCGGAGGCAGGGCCGGCGGCATCACTGCGCGGCGCGGCGGGCGGCGGCGTCACCGGCCAGTCGGATCGCGGCGATTGTTGCGCCAGCTTCGGCCAGCCCCTTACCGGCGATCCCGAAGGCGGTGCCATGGTCGGGCGAGGTCCGCACGATCGGCAGGCCGAGCGTCATGTTGACGCCCTCGTCGAAATGCAGCGCCTTCAGCGGGATCAGCGCCTGGTCATGATACAGGCACATCGCCGCGTCATAGAGCGCGCGGGCGCGGGCATGGAACATGCTGTCAGCCGCCAACGGACCGACCGCATCGATTCCTTCCTCGATCAGCTGCGCGATGGCGGGTTCGAGCACATCAATCTCTTCCCGCCCGATCGCCCCCGATTCGCCGGCGTGCGGATTGAGGCCGGCAAAGGCTAGGCGCGGCCGCTCGATCCCGAAGTTTCGCTGCAGCCCGCGCGCCGTCGCCCGTGCCTTGGCGAGGATCAGATCGGTCGTGACGAGCCTCGGCACGTCGGCGAGCGCGACGTGCGTGGTGATTGGGACTACGCGCAGCGTCGGGCCAGCCAGCATCATCACTGCATTCTCGCGCGCGATACCGCAGCGCTCGGCGACGAATTCGGTCTGGCCGGGGTGCGTAAAACCGATCCGATAGAGCTCCGCTTTCGACACCGGCCCGGTCACCAGCGCGCTGGCCGCTCCCGACCGCGTAACGCCCACGGCCAGCTCCAGCGATTCTATCGCGCAGCGCGCACCATCGACGTCGGGCTGCCCCGGCACGATCTCGCCCGTGTCCGATACCGACAGGACTGGGAGCGCATCGGCAAACACCGATGCAGCTTCAACAGGCGCTGCAATGCGCGCGATCGGTCCCTGCCAAACCGCCGAGATCGCCCGCACATCGCCGATCGCGAGGAAACAGGGCAGGGCGTGGACATCGCGCAGGTCCCACGCCTTGGCGATCGTCTCCGGCCCGATGCCGGCGGGGTCGCCCATTGACACGGCAATCGGCGCCATGTCGGGCCGGGCGACCGCCGTCATGTCAGCGATACTCGACGACCGCGTCGCGGCGCAGGTCGCGCAGCATACGTTGGGCGCGCAGGTTGACGCGCTGATCCTCCAGCTTGGCCTGGACCTGCTCGACCGACGGCAGATTGGCCGACTTCGGATCGTCGCGACCGCAAAGAACGAAAGCACGCACGCCTTCCTTCGGGTCACCAAAGATCGGGGTCGACTGGCCGATCTGCAGCTTCAGGATCACATCCTGCAACGCGGGAGGCAGTTCGCGAGCGCTGATCGAATCATTGTCGACGACTTCGGCCCCGATTTCATCGGCGATCTTCGCGACGCTACCACAGCCGTTGATCCGCTTGACCGCCGCCGCAACCGTCGAGCCGCGCTGGCTGGCCTGAGCTTCCGAAATGCCGGCCGGGAACTTCACCGTCAGCTGGCGTAGCGCCAGCTTGGCGTCGCGCGGATCGACCGTCAGCACCTGGCGCTTATCGACCAGGTACAGGATCGAATAGCCACCCGGAACCTCGATCGGCCCGGCGATCTGCCCGACCTGAAGGCCCGCGGCCGCGGTCTGCAGCTCGCGTGGCAGTACGTCGAGGCGCACCCAGTCGAGATCGCCGCCGACCGCCTTGGTCGACGCGTCGGAGAAATTGCGGGCGAAATATTCGAACGGCGCGCCACCGCGCATCTGTTCGATCATCTTGCGGCTCGCCTCGACCACTTCCTCGGCCGGACGCGACGCATCGACGCGCAGGAAGATTTCGGAGAGGTGATACTCCTCCGTTCCCTTGGCCGCCTCGAGGCGCGCGATCATCGCCTTCGCCTCTTCCTCGCTCACGTTGACCTGGGGCGTCACCTTCTTGCTGAGTAAACGGTTCCAGGCAAGATCGCCCTCCAGCTGCCGCTTCAGCGCGCGATCCGACGATCCCATGCCACGCAGCAGCTTCGTCAGCTCTTCGGGCGACTTGCCGAAGTTGCGCGCGACGCGAGCGTAGCTCTGTTCGATCTGCGCCTGCGGGATGGCAATGTCGTTAGCCTTCGCCTCCTGCACCTTCAGCGTATCGTCGACCAGTTCGCGCAGCATCTGCAGTTTCACCTGATCGACCTGATCGGCCGGCAGGTTGACCTTGCGGCCGTTCTGGATTTCGCTGAGGCCGATCGTCATCGCCATGCGCTGGTCGACGTCGGTGCCGGTCAGCACCGCACCGTTGACGATCGCGGTCGGCTTGCGGACATTGGGGTCGGCCTTCCCGAAGATCTGCAGGTTCTGCGGCAGGTTCAGGCCGGTGGCGGGCACTTGCGCGTCCGGCACCGTTTGCGCCGCCAGCGTCCCCGCTGCCACCGTCGTCATCAGCACCGCGATTTGTGCGGCCGGGCGGCGGAGCCGCTCCAGGTGAGAAACCTTCATCACGTCGTTTCTGCTATCCCGTCATGCGCCAAGTGGCGCGAATGGAAATGTCGCTATACACCAATTTCGGCTGAACCGTGGCTTACGCGCTATCAGCGCCCCAAATTCTTGAACGACAGGGTCAGGAGATAGCTGTTTCCCCGACGCGCGTCGCCGCGGTCCTGATAGTCGCGACGCCACGTCACGCCAAGTCTCAGGCAATCGTCCTCGTACGTGACGCCGACGCGGTGGCGCACCGGCGAGAAACCGTCCGACAGCGACATCGGATCTTCGCGGCGATCGGTCAGGTCGACGATGGCCGATCCGAACGCCGACCAGAAACGGGCGAATTGCACGCGGCCACCGACCCGCGCCTCCTCGCGATCCTGCAGGTCTTCCAGCGTCGGATCGATGTTCCGATCGAGCCGAAGGTAGCCTAGCAGGACGTAAGTCGAGCGCGTGCCGACCATCGCGTCGATTTCATTGCGCCGGACGGCGAACCCATCCTTGTCGACGCGGTAGCGATGGATCAGCGAAACGAAATCGCGGTACCGGATCGTCGTCCGCCCGATGATGTCGGAAAACCGATCCGACAGTCCGGTGCCGTCGGGCAGGATAGAAAGCCGGTTGGACAGCCGATAGCTTTGACCGACATTGGCCTCGACCGCCAGACCTGGCAGGTCGAGCGCATAGTCGACTCCGTAGGTGAAACGTGCCGTATCCTCGAATCGGTCGTATCCGGGAAAGCGATTGAGCGCGAAGAGGTTGGAGTCCTCGAGCTCGACCGCGCGGGCGTCTTCGTTCGGGATCTTCAGGTTTGCGATCTTGGGGCTGGCGACGATCTGCGCGCGTGGCGTGAAGCGCTGTGTTCCGCCCAGAAAATTGCCGATGAACGGCCATTTCACATCGACCGCCAACGCGCCGATCGCCCGGCTCGAAAATCCTTCTTCGCCGCGATAGCTGGCAACCGTGGTCGCGAGCACGTCACGGGCATTGTACAAGTCACCGCGCGCGAAGCCGGTGAAGGTGACTTCTTGCCCCCAGCGCGTCAGGCGACGCAGGTCCCACCGCAGCGAGGCGAAGACACGCTGGGTGTCCTGACCTTCGGGCCGGGTCAGTGCGAGAGTGTTCAGTTGCAAAAGCGCCTGACCGCCCAGCAGCCCGTTGATCCGACGACGATAATCGATTTCCGGCAGCGCGACCGGTTGCAGCTTATCGTTCTCGGTCAGCCGCATCGTCTGCGTCGACCAGCCGGCGATCGAGAAATAGCTGTCGGGGTCGATTCGCTCGACCCGCACGGTCGAACGCAGGCGGTCGTCGGCCGAGATGTCGTAGCGGCGTAGAAAGGTCTTGTCGGTAACCAGACGGATCGATTCGCTGATGCTCCACGCCGGGCTCAGCTGGAACCGACCCGAGCTGTCGAGATAGCCGCGAAACGCATATTCGGTCGTTCCGGTCACGCCGCTGATGCCTGGGTCATCGCTGCGCCGGCTCGATGTCGCCCAGCCCGCGATGCGGAACGCGCCCAGACTGTTCAACTCCCGATATTCGCCCGACAGCATGGGCACGGCGTTCGTGAAGATGCGCGGCGTGATCGTCAGGTCGCGGTTATCGTCGAGTTTGAATAGATAGGGCAGCCCGATCTCAAGTCCGTTGACGCGGCCGATCCGGACGTCGGGCAACAGCAGACCGCTCGCCGGTCGCCCGCCGATCGGGTGGGAGAAGGTCGGCAGCGGAATCGTCGGCAGGCCGAAGAGCGACAGGCGCGCGCCCTTGTACCTGATCCGCCCCGCCTCCGGATCATAGACCACGCGCACCGCGCTGATCTTCCATGACGGTTCCTTCGGACAGCCGGCACTATTGGTGACGGAACAGGGCGTGTAGGCCGCGTCCTCTACGGTAATGACACCGCCATCCGCACGGCTGCCCCGTCGCGCCGCAATGCGCCCACCCTGCTCTAGGACAACGAGCATGTTCTCGATCACGCCGTCCTTCAACGAGTCGGTCAGCTCGATTCGGTCACCGTACGCAACGTCGCCGCCGGGATTTGCAACCGCGATATTGCCGTTCGCGACGACCTGTCCGGTCTTTCGGTTCCAGGTGACCGTATCGGCGCGGAGCCGATCGGCTTGGCGAAACATCCGCACGTCGCCCTTGGCGGTCACGATGTCATCGTCGAATTCATACTCCAGCGTATCGGCGCTGAACTGCACCTGATCATCGCTGGTCGGCAACGGCGTCTCTGACGGCGGCGGCGGGGGGACGGCGCGGTCCTGCAGATCCTGCGCAGCGGCCGGAAGCGTCAGGAGCGCGAGCGTCAGGGCGCCGGTCGACAGCAGGGCGGGACGCTTCACGAAATCACGGTCTCCACACGGCCGCCCTGGGCCTAACCCCGCGCCCTATCGCACCGGACGTCGCCGCCCGCAATCGCTCTGTCGGTGCTTTGCGAAACAGGGCATGCGTGCCTAGATAGGACGTTCTCAATCACAATTGCCCGGACCAATCGATGCATCTGACCTTCGCCACCGCCGTTCCCGCCGATTCCGACGTCGTCGTGCTGCCGGTCGAAAAGGACGGGATGTCCCGCGCCCGCATGACCGGGCTCGACGATGCCGCCGCGGCGCTGGTTCGGGGCGGGGCGGGGGCGACGAAGTTCGACGGCGACGCCGGGACGATCGCCGAGTTCGTGGTGCCCGGCACCACCGGCGTCCGCCGCGTCGCGTTGCTGGGTGTCGGGGCCGGAGCCGATCGCGATTGGGACAAGGCGGGCGGGGCGCTTGTCGCGCGGTATCAGGTCGGCGGCACGACCTCGATCGCGGTCGACTTGTCGAGCCTCGACACGCCGCCGACGGCGCAGGCCGTCGCCGGCTTTGCGGCGACCGCGGCACAGCGCGAATGGCGGTACGACATCTATCGGACCAAGCTGCCCGAAAAGCAGAAGCCGACGCTGAAGACGTTCACGATCGTCGGTGCGCCTGGCGACACCGACAGCAGCTTTGCCGCCGTCGATGCGGTTACGCAGGGCATGGCGCTGACCCGGACCCTGGTCGCCGAGCCTGCGAACATCATTTATCCGGAAAGCTTCGTCGAGCGTGTTACCCAGGCGGTCGACGGGCTGGGCTTGGAAATCGAGGTGCTCGATGAGGCAGCGATGCACGCGCATGGCATGGGCGCGCTGCTGGGCGTCAGTCAGGGGTCGCGGCGCGAGGCGCGGCTGCTGGCATTGAAGTGGAACGGCGGCGGAGAAGGCGCGCCGACCGTGGCGTTGGTCGGCAAGGGCGTGACCTTCGACACCGGCGGCATCTCGATCAAGCCGGCCGGCGGCATGGAAGACATGAAGTGGGACATGGGCGGAGCGGGTGCGGTCGCCGGCGCAATGCTCGCACTTGCCAAGCGCAAGGCGAAGACGAACGTCGTCGGCGTCATGGGCCTCGTCGAGAACATGCCCGACGGTAATGCCCAGCGCCCGGGCGATGTGGTGACGTCGATGTCGGGCCAGACGATCGAAGTCATCAACACAGACGCCGAGGGACGCCTGGTGCTCTGCGACGCGATCACCTGGGTCCAGCAGGCGCACAAGCCGGCAACGATCGTCGACCTCGCGACTCTGACCGGCGCGATGATCGTCAGCTTGGGCAACGAATATGGCGGGCTTTTCTCGAACGACGAGGATCTGGCCGGTCAGCTGCTCGCCGCGAGCCTCGCTTCGGGCGACAAGCTGTGGCGCTTCCCGCTGGCCGACGCCTATGACAAGCTGATCGACAGCCCGATAGCCGATATGAAGAACGTCGGCCCGCGTGGTGCCGGATCGATCACCGCGGCGCAGTTCCTGAAGCGCTTCGTCGACGAGGGCGTGAAGTGGGCGCATCTCGACATCGCGGGAATGGTCTGGTCGGACAAGGACGGCACCAATTACGGCAAGGGCGCGACCGGCTACGGCGTGCGCCTGCTCGACCGCTTCATTCGCGACGCATTCGAGCGCTGACGCGCCGCCCGTGCAGGTCGACTTCTATCACCTTGTCGCCAGCCCGCTCGAACGGGTGTTGCCGCGGATCGCCGAGCGGGTGGTCGGCGGCGACGGGCGACTGGTGATCGTGGCCCGCGACGAGCGCCAGCGCGCGACGCTCGACCGGCTGTTGTGGACCTACACGCCCGACAGTTTTCTGCCGCATGCCCAGGCGGGCGGCGAGCGCGATGCGGATCAGCCGGTGCTGATCGCAAGCGAGGCGGTCGCCACCAATGGCGCCCGCAACGTCGCGCTGGTCGACGGCGTGTGGCGAGACGCGGCCCTGAACTTCGACCGCGCCTTCCATTTCTTCGATGGCGACAGCGTTGGTGCTGCGCGTCAGGCGTGGAAGGCGCTGGCCGGCCGCGATGGCATCGAGCGGCGGTACTGGAAGCAGGACGACGCGGGCAAATGGACACAGGCGGCCTGACGGTTGCCAAAACGCCGCCCCGCGACTAGGGCGGCGCCGCAATTTCCGCACCTCATAAAGACAGGAGCCCGTGACCATCATGGCCGCGAACCGTACCTTTTCGATCATCAAGCCCGACGCCACCCGCCGCAACCTGACCGGTGCGGTCACCAAGATGCTGGAAGACGGCGGCCTGCGCGTCGTCGCGTCGAAGCGCATCCAGATGACCAAGGAACAGGCCGAAGGCTTCTACGCGGTCCACAAGGAGCGTCCGTTCTTCAACGACCTGGTCAGCTTCATGATCTCGGGTCCCGTCGTCGTGCAGGTGCTGGAAGGCGAGAACGCCATGCAGCGCAACCGCGACATCATGGGCGCGACCAATCCGGAGAACGCCGAGCCGGGAACGATCCGCAAGGAACTGGCCGAGTCGATCGAAGCGAATTCGGTCCACGGTTCGGACTCGGACGAAAACGCCGCGATCGAGATCGCCTATTTCTTCCAGCCGGAAGAAATCGTCGGCTGATCTCTGGCGGGCGGCCGGTGACCCGGCCGCCCGTTCCGAGCCTCAATTGGTCGTCGTACTTGCCGGGCGTGCGACGGCGGCAACCGGGGCGACCACGGCCCCGGCCGGCAGCGACACCGGCAGCGCATCGATCGTATAGGCCTTCAATTCGCGCCCCTGCGGGATGCGCGCGCTTTTGCCCGTCACGAACGGCGCGACCGGCCAGATCAGTGCGACCGACGCGACCGTCGCGACGGTGTTGCCTTCGCCTTCCTGACGGTACTTGCCCGACACCGGAATGCGGCGACCGTTCAGATTGATCGAGCGCATCTCGACTTCCATCTTCCCCGATTTACCGAACGCGCCCTTGCCGGTCTTCCATACGACCTCGCCGACTGCCGGGGTACCCTTCGGGATGACCACATAATCGCCCATCATCACGTCATAGGCGACCGACAGGTCGAACTTGCTGCCCACGTCGATCTTGGCGCCCTTCGTCGTCAAATCCTGGTTCATCGACAGGACGACTTCCGTGTTGGCCGGCAGCGTCGTTGCCGGGTCGGACGGCTTGGCTGCGGCGATGGCCTGAAGCGGTTCTGCGGTTTGTGCCGACAGTCCGGCTGATATGGACAATGCAGCCGCAAGCGCGGCCGTGACGACGAGCGTCTTCATCAATGATCCCCCCTTTGCGCCATCTCCCCGCTAGAGGCGGCGGATCGTCAGTTTAGGCGGCAAATCAGGCGCTGCAATGGTGTCGATTGAACCAGATCGGTCGCAGTTCAGGTCGCCGGTTTCGGCGCAGCGGCGGCCCACAACCAATCGATTGTGCGCTGGTCACCACCCGACTGCCGGCGCACCAACCCGCGCAAGGCGAAGGACCGGCCGCCGAGCAGTCCGCCCGGTTCGGTCTTCCAAAGCAGATCGTAGATCGCAATTTCGCTGCGGTCGCCATCGTCGGTCGTACAAGTTGCGGTGATGAGGACTGGCACGCGCCCCTCTCGGCGATCGGCGCCGCCGTCCGTCAGTCTGAGCATCGGCCGGGCGAGCCAGTCCGCTTCGATAAGATGCGTCGCGACCGTCGTCTGCTGGCCGACACCCAGAGCGGAGGGGAAGCGGATATCGGTGCTCGACAACGGACAGTCGGCAGCCGAACGAAGCTCGATCCCGCGCTTGTCGACCGATGCCGTTGTCAGGGGCACGCGGTGGCGCTGCGCGGATTGTTCGGCCCTGGTCGCCGCCTTGTCGGCCGCGGCGTCCTGGCGGTCCTGGTAGCCGCTCCAGAAGGTCAGGCCGGCGATGACGACGCCAACGACCGCGACCGCTTCGCCGATCGAGATCCAGCGACGACGGATGGCGCGGGTTTCCGCCTTTTCGGCCGGCGTCTCGTCGGTCATCGACCGCCGGCTTCGAGATAGCGGCGTGGCGCGACCATTTCCCAGCTTTGCGCGATGCGGTCGCCGATGTGGTCCCAGTCGCTGCCGGGAGCATCGGTACGGATTGCGATCCAGCCCGAGGGGCCGAGATAGGCAGGTTTGAAGTAGAGCGCCGGATCGGCATCGATCAGCGTCGCCATTTCGTCCGCGCCGGTCGTCTTCACCAAAACAGCGGTTTCACCGTCGCCGTGATGATCGTGCCGAAAATAGGCAAAGAACTTGCCGTCCTCGATATGGAAGCCGGGGGCGCCGTGGGATTCACGTTCCTCGGCACCGGGGAGGGCGAGGGCGATCGCCCGCAATCTTTCGAGATCGCCGTCGTGATCCGGGTTCATCGTTGCACGAACTCCGCCAGTATTTTCGGGTAGAGCGAATGCTCGACCCCGAGAACTCGTTCCGCGAGGCTGTCGGCGGTGTCGCCCGGCAGGATCGGTACGCGCGCCTGACCGAGCACCTCGCCTGCATCGAGTTCCTCGGTCACGACGTGGACCGAGCAGCCCGCCTCCGTGTCACCAGCTGCGATCGCGCGGGCGTGGGTGTCGAGACCCTTGTAGAGCGGCAGCAGCGACGGGTGGATGTTGAGGATGCGGCCGGCCCAGCGCGTGACGAAATCGTCGGACAGCAGGCGCATATAACCCGCCAGCGCGATCACCTCGACGCCGGCTGCGCGCAACGCGGCATCGAAGGCGGCTTCGCGCTCCCCGCGTTTGCCGGGGTGGGTGAAGGTCGCAATGCCCTGGTCGGCGGCCCAGGCGAGGCCCGCGGCGTCGGGCTTGTCGCTGGCGACGAGCACGACCCGGTAGGCGTCACCGCTTCCGCGAACCAGCGACTGCATGTTCGAGCCGCGGCCCGAAATGAGGATGCCGACGCGCGTGGTCATCGGCGGCAAAGTTCACGAAGGTCACCCATAGGGGCGTGAAAAACCGAAGTGAAATTTCGCATGTTGGGACTCGGTGCCGCTTTCATCAATTTCGGCTGACAGGAAATTTCCAACATTACCAGCCGCCCCTTCAGTCGGTGTGGGTCGCCGACCAGTCGCCTCGCGCGCTCCACGTTTCGGTCGAGCCGGACACGGTGCAGCCCCGCTGGCCGGCGCGGACGTCGCCGATGCGGACAACCGTTTCGCCTGCCGCCGTCAGGTTGGCGGCAACGGTCTCGGCGTCGACGGCTGCGACGATCACCGCCATGCCGATGCCGCAGTTGAAGGTCCGGGCCATTTCCTCGGGCTCGATCGATCCTTGCGCCTGAAGGAAGGCCATCAGGCGCGGCTGCGGCCAGGCGTCAGCATCGACGTGGGCGTGAAGCCCCTCCGGCAGGACGCGCGGGATATTCTCGAGCAAGCCGCCGCCGGTGATGTGCGCCAGGCCGTGGATGCGGCCGGCACGGAGTTCGGGGAGGAGCGGCTTCACATAGATGCGGGTCGGCGCCATCAGCGCGTCGATCATCCGCACCTCGTGATCGAAGGTCGCGGGGCGATCAAGCTTCCAGCCCTTGTCGGCGGCGAGGCGGCGAACGAGGCTGAAGCCATTCGAATGGACGCCCGAGGAGGCAAGGCCGAGGATCACGTCGCCGTCGGCCACGCGGTCGCCCGTCAGCAGCTCGTCACGCTCCACCGCGCCGACGCAGAAGCCGGCGAGGTCATAGTCGCCATCGGCGTACATGCCGGGCATTTCGGCAGTTTCGCCGCCGATCAGCGCGCAGCCGGCCTGGCGGCAGCCCTCGGCAATGCCGGCGATCACGCGCTCGGCGACCGTGTTGTCGAGCTTTCCGCTGGCGTAATAATCGAGGAAGAATAGCGGCTCGGCGCCCTGGACGATCAGGTCGTTGACGCACATCGCGACGAGATCGACGCCGACGCCGTCGTGCGCGTCATGTTCGATCGCCAGCTTCAACTTGGTGCCGACGCCGTCGTTGGCGGCGACGAGCAACGGGTCCTTGAAACCGGCCGCCTTCGGATCGAAGACCCCGCCGAACCCGCCGAGCGCGGCGTCGGCGCCCGGGCGGCGGGTCGATTTGGCGAGCGGGACGATGGCCCTGACCAGCGCATTTCCTGCGGCGATCGAGACGCCGGCCTGTTCGTAGGTGTAGCTTTCGGTCATCGCGTCATCGCCCCGGGATCGATTGTTCGCCCGAAAAAGGGGCGGTGTCGCGCGTTCCCGTAACGACAAGCCGCTTGGATTTCCACGCCCGCTTCGCCAAAAGGGCGCTCAGATGGTCATCCGCCGTATCCCCCGCGCCTTGGAGTTCGGACTGGCAGCAGCGTTGCTCGCCGGTGCCGGCTATGTCTCGGCCCAGATCGAGGGTGAGGATCGTGGGGCCGCGCCGATCGACAGCTCGGGCGATTTCGAGGTCGGCGGTGTCACCGTCGATACCACCGGCAAGACGGCGGAGGCCGCACGGCTGGCCGGCTGGCGGATCGCGCAGCGCAAGGCGTGGAACACGCTGTCGCAGCGGCTGACCGGCGCGAACGGCAGCCTGGCCGATGGCGCGCTCGATTCGATCGTGACCGGCATCGTCGTCGAGAATGAGCAGATCGGCCCCGGCCGCTACATCGCGCGGCTGGGCGTGCTGTTCGACCGGGCGCGTGCCGGACAGATACTGGGCGTCGCGACGACTTTCACGCGGTCCCCCCCGATGCTGGTCATTCCGGTCCTGTGGTCGGGCGGGTCGGGGCAGGTGTTCGAACGAACGACCCCCTGGCAACAGGCCTGGGCACGCTATCGCACGGGTAACAGCGTCATCGATTACGTCCGCCCAGTCGGCACCGGGTCCGATCCGCTGCTGCTGAACGTCGGCCAGACCGGGCGGCGCGGGCGCGGCTGGTGGCGCACGGTGCTCGACCAGTACGGCGCGAGCGATGTCGTCATGCCCGAGGCGCGATTGTACCGCCAATATCCCGGCGGGCCGATCATCGGCGTGTTCACCGCATTTCACGGGCCGGATCGCGTGCCGCTGGCGCGCTTCACGCTGCGGGCGCCCGACGCGAACGGACTGAACGCGCTGCTCGACGCCGGTGTCGCGCGACTGGACGAAGCGTATCAGACCGCATCGCGCGGCGGCGGTCTGACCCCCGACGCGATGCTCGCGCCGCCGCCGAAACCCGAAGCCACGCCGACGCCCACGCCGATACCGACCGGCGGCGCCGACCCGATCGGCGACATCATCGCCGCGACGGGCGGACAGGCGATCCAGGTCCAGTTCGACACGCCCTCGGTCGGCGCGGTCACGAGCGGTGAGGCCGCGGTGCGCGCTATTCCAGGCGTGTCGTCGGCGACCACCGCCAGCCTGGCGCTGGGCGGCGTTTCGGTGATGCGCGTCGTCTATGCCGGCGATGTGGCGGGGCTGCGCGCCGCGCTCGAAGCGCGCGGGTGGACCGTGCAGGAAGGCGGCGGCACGCTCCGCATCCGCCGCGCTGCGGCACCGAGCGCGCCGCTGGCCGTGCCGTCGCCGGCGGGCTGATGCAGCAGCTCGACCTGCCGCTGCCAAAGCCGATCAGCCTGCGCGCGGAGGAATTTCTGGTCGGGCCGTCCAACGCCCAGGCTGTGCACGGGATCGAGCATTGGGGCAGCTGGCCGGTGATGACCGCGCTGCTGGTCGGCCCGCGCAAATCGGGCCGCAGCCTGTTGGCGCGCGCGTTTCTGGCGAAGTCGGGCGGCACCGTGATCGACGACGCTCACCGCTCGAGCGAATCGGAGCTGTTCCACGCCTGGAACCGCGCGCAGGCCGAGCACCGCCCGCAACTGCTGATCGCGGACCATACGCCGCCCGAATGGGCGATCCGGCTGCCCGATCTACGATCGCGCATCGGAGCGTCGCCGCAACTGCTGATCGATCATCCCGACGACGCGCTGGTCGGCGACCTGATGCGCTATCTGTTCGAACGGCGGGATCTCGATGCGCGGGATGACGTCATCGCCTGGCTCGACCGCCGGCTGGAGCGCACGCACCTGGCCGTCCTGCGTGCGGTCGAACGGATCGAGGAGGAGGCCGACCGTCGCCGCGTGCGCCGCCTGTCGATCCCGCTGGCCCGCGCAGCGCTTGCCGGCGGGGGCTTTATCATCGATCCGTCACATGAAGCTGTCAGGTGCGCCGGATGATTCCCCCGCAGACCAGCCAAGCCCCCGTGTCGCCCGTCACCCCGGAGCCGGTACGCCCGGATGCCGAGAGCCGATATTTCAACCGCGAACTCTCGTGGCTGGCGTTCAACCGCCGCGTGATCGAGGAGGCGTGCAATACCGCGCACCCGCTGCTCGAACGGCTGCGGTTCCTGTCGATTTCGGGATCGAACCTCGACGAATTCTTCATGACGCGGGTCGCCGGGCTGATCGGCCAGCAGATCCGCGGGGTCGAGCAGCGCTCGGCCGATGGACGGACGCCGAAGCAGCAACTGGCGGCGATCGTCGAAGTGGGCGACGCGCTGGTCGACTCGCAGCAGGGCGTTTGGCGCGATCTGCTGGTGGCGCTGGCCGAACAGGGCATCCGCATCGTCGACGGGGAGGCGCTGGATGCGGACGGCGCGGCGTGGCTGGCGACGCATTTCCGGGAACAGCTGTTCCCGATCCTGACCCCCCAGGCGCTCGATCCGGCGCATCCCTTCCCGTTCATTCCGAACGGTGGCCTCAGCGTCATCTTCGACCTCGTCCGGCTGTCGGACCAGGAACCGATTCGCGAGCTGGTGCTGTTGCCCGCAGGCGTCTCCCGCTTCGTGCGGCTGCCGGGTGAGGACTTCCGCTTCCTGACCATCGAGGACGTCATCAAGCGATTCTCGGGCACGCTGTTCCCCGGCTATGAGGTGAAGGCGTCGGCCGCGTTCCGCATCCTGCGCGACAGCGACATCGAGCTGGAGGAAGAAGCGGAGGACCTGGTCCTCTACTTCCGCAGCGCGATTAAGCGTCGCCGCCGCGGCCGCGTGATCCGGCTGGAGATGGAAAGCGGCATCGATCCCGAACTCGAGCAGGTGCTGAAGGAGGAACTGGGGGGCGCGCGCGCGCTGCTGACCGAAATCGGCGGGTTCTTAGGGATCGGCGACCTGTCGCGGCTGGTCGAGATCGAGCGGCCGGACCTGCGCTTCGCGCCGTTCGTCGCGCGGTTCCCCGAGCGTATCCGCGAATTCGGCGGCGATTGCTTTGCGGCGATCAAGGCCAAGGACATCATCGTCCATCACCCGTACGAAAGTTTCGATGTCGTCCTGGAATTCCTGAAACAGGCCGCCGCCGACCCCGACGTCGTCGCGATCAAGCAGACGCTCTACCGCGCGGGCAAGCAGTCGGCGGTGGTCAACGCGCTGATCGCAGCCGCCGAAGCCGGCAAGTCGGTGACGGCGGTCATCGAGCTGAAGGCGCGCTTCGACGAGGAGCAGAACCTGCTCTGGGCCTCCGCGCTGGAGCGCGCCGGCGTGCAGGTCGTGTACGGCTTCATCGACTGGAAGACCCACGCCAAGATATCGATGGTCGTGCGCCGCGAAGGGGACGCGTTCAAGACCTACTGCCACTTCGGTACCGGCAACTATCACCCGGTCACCGCTCGCATCTACACAGACCTCAGCTTCTTTACCGCCGACCCGCGGCTGGGGCGCGATGCAGCGGCGGTGTTCAACTACATTACCGGCTACGTCGAACCCGATTCGCTGGAACTGCTCCACATCTCGCCGCGCGACCTGCGCCGCGAGCTGTCGAAGCTGATCGATACCGAGATCGGCCATGCGCTGGCCGGGCGGCCGGCGGCGATCTGGGCGAAGATGAATTCGCTGGTCGACCCGGCGATCATCGAGAAACTGTACGAGGCGTCCAATGCCGGCGTGGAGATCGACCTGATCGTCCGCGGCATCTGCTGCCTGCGCCCGGGCGTGCCGGAAATGTCGGCGCGCATCCGCGTGCGATCGATCGTCGGGCGTTTCCTGGAGCACAGCCGCATATGGGCGTTCGCCAACGGCAAGGACCTGCCCAACGACGGCGCGAAGGTGTTCCTGTCGTCGGCCGACTGGATGCCGCGCAACTTCGACCGCCGGGTTGAGTTCATGTTGCCGGTGCTCAACGAAACCGTTCACGATCAGGTGCTCGACCAGGTGATGGTCGCCAACCTCCTCGACAGCGAACAGAGCTGGGAATTGCAGAGCGACGGCCGCTATGCGCGCGTCGCGCCGGGCGCCAAGCCGTTCAACCTGCACCGCTATTTCATGACCAACCCGTCGCTGTCGGGGCGCGGCGAGGGCAAGGGGCGGCGGGGCAAGGTGCCGACGCTGTCGCTGGCCCGGCGCGGGCGCGTCACGGGATGACCGCGCCGCGTCGGACGGCGATCATCGACATCGGGTCCAATTCGATCCGCCTGGTCATCTATCAGGGGGCGCGGCGCGTTCCGGCGCCGATCTTCAACGAAAAGGTGATGGCGGGCCTTGGCCGGTCGCTGTCGGAAACCGGCGCGATCGATGCCGAGGCGTTCGGATTGGCCGAGACAGGTCTCGCGCGTTTCGCCTGGCTGACGCGCGAGATGCAGGTCGACGAGATCCGCACCGTTGCCACCGCCGCGGTGCGCGATGCAAGCAACGGCGCGGACCTGCTCGCAGTCGCCGAGAGTCTGGGCCTGACCGTCGACGTGCTGACCGGCGAGGAAGAGGCGACCGCCGCCGGCATGGGCGTGCTGTCGGCGAATCCCGACGCGGACGGGATCGTCGGCGACCTGGGCGGCGGTAGCCTGGAGCTCGTGCGGATCGTCGCCGGTACCGTCACCGACCGCGTGTCCTTTCCGCTGGGTGTCCTGCGCCTCGCCGCGATCCGGGCGAAGGGCAAGTCGTCGCTCGACCGCCGCGTCGCCGCGTTGCTGGCCGACACCGGCTGGGCAGGGCGGGGGAAGGGGCTACCGCTCTACATGGTCGGGGGATCGTGGCGCGCGCTTGCCAAGCTCGACATGGAATTGAACGGCTATCCGCTGCCGGTCATCCACGGCTATGCGATGAGCGGCGACGAAGTCGCGCGGCTGGGCCGGTCGCTGTCGCATCTCGACAAGGCGCGGATGAAGGTCATCGCCGGGATTTCCTCTGCCCGCGCCCCGACTCTGAGCGATGCCGCCGCGCTGCTGGCGATCCTGATGAAGCGCCTGGGGACCACCCAGGCCGTCGCATCGTCGCACGGGCTTCGCGAGGGCCTGCTCTACCAGCGCCTGCCCACCGACGTTCGCGCGCAGGACGCGCTGATCGTCGCGGCGCGCGAGGAGGCGCGGGTGGCGGGGCGGTTTCCCGAACATGGCGACGTGCTCGATCGCTGGATCGCACCGCTGTTCGCCGACGACCCGCCCGAGCGCGCCCGGCTGCGGCATGCCGCCTGCCTGCTGGCCGATGTCGGCTGGCGGGCGAACCCCGAGTTCCGCGCCGAGCGCGGGGTCGAGATCGCGCTCCACGGCAATTGGGTGGCGATCGATGCCCGCGGGCGGGCGCTCGTTGCGCAGGCGCTGCACGCATCGCTGGGCGGAGAAGCGACCTCGCCCGACCCGCTCGGCCGGCTGGCGCCGCACGACGAACTCGCGGTCGCGCAGCAATGGGGGTTTGCGATGCGGCTGGGACAGCGGCTGTCGGGCGGCGTCGCGGGCCCGCTGGAGCGGACGCGGCTGTCAGTCGACGAGGGCGCGCTGATGCTGCATGTCACCGCCGCCGACAGAGCGCTCTACGGCGATACGGTCGAAAAACGCCACCGTGCGATTGCCGCCGCAATGGGGCGGCAGGCGCGACTGGTGATCCGCTGAAGCGCGATCAGCCGCAATAGATCCGCGTGACGCGATTGTTGTCGTCGACGGCGATGTTCACGCGCTTGTTGTTGAATTCCATTGTCGTGACGTCGCCCGGCCGCAGCGTGCGGGCCTTTACCGCCAGCGACCGGTCCTTGATGCGACCGGCGATCGAGTCGTTATAGACCTGCCCCACGAACCCCTGCACGCGGCCGGCATCGCAGACGCCGCGGGTGTTGAGGGGGATGGTGCAGCCGGCGAGCGGCATCAGGGCGATCATTAGCAGCGCGCGCATCAGGCGTCCTCCTCGCTATCGGTACGGGTCATCGTCAGTTTCCCGCCGCGGACGGTGAACCCCAGACGTCCCTCGACGAGATCCAGCGCATCGCGGCCGAATTGTTCGTAGCGCCAGCCCTCCAGGATCGACAGGTTGTCGTGCTGGCCGGCCGCGAGTGCCTCCAGATCGTCCGACCGGGCGAGCAGGCGGGCGGCGACGTTGATGTCGCGGGCGCGGATCTTCAGCAGCAGTTTCAGCAGGTCGGCGACCAGCGCACCTTCCTTGCCGAGCGCCGGCCCGCGTTCGTCGCGGCTGGGCATTTCAGCGGCGGGCAGGGGCTTTGCGTCCGCGATCGCCGCCATCAGCCGGCCGCCGATGTCGTTCCCCGCCCAGCTGGCCGAAAGGCCGCGGACCTTCGACAGATCGGCCTGCTTGCGCGGCGGGTTGCTCGCCAGATCGGCGATCGTCTCGTCCTTGGCGATGCGTCCACGCGGCAGATTCTTGTTGCGCGCCTCCGTCTCGCGCCAGCGGGCGATGGCCTTCAATCGGCCAAGCACTTCGGCCTTGCGGCTGTTGATCCGCACGCGCTGCCAGGCGGCGTCGGGATCCTGGCGGTAATTTTCGGGATCGCCGATCCGCTCCATTTCCTGATCGAGCCAGTCGCCGCGCCCGGTCTTGCGCAGCTTGTCGAGCATCTTGGGAAAAATCTTCGACAGATGCGTCACATCGGCGATGGCGTAGGTGATCTGGCGATCGTCGAGCGGGCGGCGGCTCCAGTCGGTGAATCGTGCGCCCTTGTCGACCTGGATGCCCAGATAGCTGTCGACCAGATTGGAGTAGCCGATCTGTTCGCCCTGACCCAGCGCCATCGCCGCGATCTGGGTGTCGAACAGCGGGAAGGGGGTCTTGCCGGTCAGATTGTAGACGATCTCCAGATCCTGCCCGCCGGCGTGGAAGACCTTCAGCACGTCGTCATTCTCGGTCAGCAGGTCGAGCAGCGGCTTCAGGTCGATGCCGGCCGCAAGCGGATCGATCGCCGCGGCCTCCTCGGTATTCGCGACCTGGATCAGGCACAGCTCCGGCCAGAAGGTATTCTCGCGCATGAATTCGGTGTCGACCGTGATGAACGGCGACCGCGAGAGACGAGTGCAGAGATTGGCGAGGGTGGCCGAGTCTTCGATCAACGGGTGAATGTGCATAGGCCGCCGGCCATAGACCCGTGCGCGCGGCTTGACAAAGGGGCGCGTGGTGGGGGAGGGCGCCGGCCATCCGTTCCACGAACGTCATCCCCGCGAAGGCGGGGATAAATTCTGGCTGGCTTCTCGGCAGGAGCCTCAGCGTCAGCCAGAATTGATTCCCGCCTCCGCGGGAATGACGGCTGTTAGAGAATAACGTTATGCACGCCTACCGCACCCACACCTGTGCCGCGCTCCGCGCTACCGACGTCGGTCAGACGATCCGCCTGTCGGGCTGGATCCACCGCAAGCGCGATCACGGCGGTGTGCTGTTCGTCGACCTGCGCGACCATTACGGCATCACGCAGGTCGTCGCGGATGCCGATTCCGCGGCACTGCCGATCCTGGAGGCCGCGCGCGTCGAATCGGTCATCACCATCGATGGCGAGGTCAAGGCGCGTGCTGCCGGCACGGTGAACGCCAACCTGCCGACCGGCGAGATCGAAGTGTTCGCGCGGGGGGCGACGGTGCTGTCGGCCGCCGACGAACTGCCGATGCCCGTGGCGGGCGAGCAGGAATATCCGGAAGACATCCGCCTGCGCTACCGCTTCCTCGACCTGCGCCGCGAGACGTTGCATGCCAACATCGTGCGCCGGACCAAGGTCATCTCGGCGATGCGTCGCAAGATGGAAGACGTCGGCTTCACCGAGTATTCGACGCCGATCCTGACCGCGTCGTCGCCGGAAGGCGCACGCGACTTCCTGGTCCCGAGCCGCATCCATCCGGGCAAGTTCTACGCGCTGCCGCAGGCGCCGCAGCAGTACAAGCAGCTGCTGATGGTCGCTGGCTTCGACCGCTATTTCCAGATCGCGCCGTGCTTCCGCGACGAAGACCCGCGCGCCGACCGCCTGCCGGGCGAATTCTACCAGCTCGACCTGGAAATGAGCTTCGTCACCCAGGAAGAGGTGTGGGAGACGATGGAGCCAGTCATCGGCGGCATCTTCGAACAGTTCGCCGACGGCCGCAGCGTCACGCCGTCGGGTCAGTTCCCGCGCATCCCGTACGACGAAGCGATGCTGAAGTACGGCAGCGACAAGCCGGATCTCCGCAACCCGCTGATCATCACCGACGTGTCGGAGCATTTCACGCAGAGCGGCTTCGGCCTGTTCGAGAAGATCGTCGGATCGGGCGGCGTCGTCCGCGCGATCCCGGCGCCGGGGACGGCGGACAAGAGCCGCAAATTCTTCGACGACATGAACGAATGGGCGCGTAGCGAAGGCCATGCGGGCCTCGGCTACGTCACGCGCAAGGGCGGCGAGTTCGGCGGGCCGATCGCCAAGAACCATGGTCCGGAAAAGATGGAGGCGCTGTACGCCGCGCTTGGTCTGGGCCCGGATGACGGGCTGTTCTTCGCCGCCGGCAAGGCAGAGGCAGCCGCAAAGCTCGCCGGTGCCGCGCGCACGCGCGTCGCCGATCAGCTCGGCCTGATCGAGCAGGGCGCGTTCCGCCTGTGCTGGATCGTCGACTTCCCTTTCTACGAATGGGACGAGGACAGCAAGACGGTCGACTTCGCGCACAACCCCTTCTCGATGCCGCAGGGCGGGCTCGAGGCGCTGGAGAGCCAGGACCCGCTGACGATCAAGGCGTATCAGTACGACTTGGTCTGCAACGGCTATGAGATCGCGTCGGGATCGATCCGCAACCAGTCGCCCGAACTGATGGTGAAGGCGTTCGAGCTGGTGGGTCTGAGCAAGGCCGACGTCGAGGAGCGCTTCGGCGGCCTCTACCGCGCGTTCCAGTACGGCGCGCCGCCGCACGGTGGCATGGCCGCCGGCGTCGACCGCATCGTCATGCTGATCTGTGGCGCGCAGAACCTGCGCGAAATCACGCTGTTCCCGATGAACCAGCGCGCCGAAGACCTGCTGATGGGCGCGCCGAGCCAGGCGATGCCGAAGCAGTTGAAGGAACTGAGCATCAAGGTGGCCGAACAGGCGAAGCCGGGCGTTGCGGCAGGTGGGAGCCCCCAGCCGATCGCGGCGGTGGTGAAGCCGGAGTAAGCGGGGAGGGGGCGGAGCCCTGCGGTCGAGCGGCACGCTCGATCGGGCACGCTGCCCGCCTCCCAAATCCCCGTCGTGCCGGATCAGGTCCGGCACGACGACAATGGGTTAGACGCCCGACTTCTCGCCGGCCTTGACCCTCTGCCACAGCGCTTCCTGCTGATCGAGCGTCAGCCCGGCGAACGCATCGCCGGCAATCGCCTCCATCGCACGAAAACGCCGCTCGAACTTGGCGTTGCCCGCCCGCAGCGCGGCCTCGGGCTCGACACCGAGCTTGCGCGCCCAATTGACGACCGCGAACAGGAGATCGCCGACCTCTTCGGCGCGCTCGGCGTCGGACGCAGCTTCGACTTCGGCCACTTCCTCATCGATCTTCGCCCGAGCATCGTTAGGATCGGTCCAGTCGAACCCGACGCGTGCCGCACGCTTCTGCAGCTTCTCCGCGCGCAGCAACGCCGGCAGGCTCAGCGCGACGCCGGCGAGTGCGCTCGGATCGGTCTTCGCGGCGCGTTCCTCGGCCTTGATGACTTCCCACAGATGATGGCCGCGGTCGGCTGCACCGCCGAAGATATGCGGATGGCGGCGCTCCATCTTGTCGCTGATCGCGGCGACAACATCCGGAAGCGCGAAATGCCCGGCTTCCTCGGCGATCCGCGCATGGAATACCACCTGGAGCAGCAGGTCGCCGAGCTCGTCCTTCAACTCGGCCATGTCGCCGCGCGCGATGGCGTCGGCGACTTCATAGGCTTCCTCGATCGTGTAGGGCGCGATCGTTTCGAACGTCTGCACCGTGTCCCATTCACAGCCACGCTCGGGATCGCGGAGGCGGGCCATGATTGTCACCAACCGTTCGATCATCGCTCAGCCTTTAGTTCGATAATAAACATTATGTAAAATCGTGTCAGTTTTGCGGTATGCGCTTCGGTTCGAGGATCAACGTCCGCCCCTCGACCCGCCACGATCCCAATCGTGACAGGAAGTTCATGCCCAGCACATTGGTGTCGCCGAATGTCGGCGACACGACGACGCCCAGGTCTTTGGTTTCCAGCATGCCCAGCGACACCCGCTCGACCCGCCCGCGACGTGCGGTCACCGATCCGTTGGCAGTGTTGATGACGACCGGAAAGCCGACCGCATTCGGCTCGATCCCGATTTCCGCCGCAGTCGCTTCCGACACCGCGGTGATCGTCGCACCGCTGTCGACCAGCATCCGCTTTTCGACGCCGTTCAACGTGACGCGTGCCCAGAAATGACCATCCTCGCTCATCTGGATGCGCACGGTATCGCCGACGACAGTCTGACCGCCGATGCCGAGGCGCTCCCCGATGTCGGTGACGATGGGCGCAATCCGGTCGCGGTTGGCGAAGGCCAGCGTCGCCACTGCGAAGATGACGATCCAACCCAGCGCAGATCGCACGATCTGCCCGAACGACAGCCGCCGCGCCGACAGTGCGCTCAGCACCAGCACCAGCGCGCCGATGCCCCATAGAAAAGACGCGCTGTCGTCGCTCACAGACGGATTTCCAGTCCGTCATAGCCTGGCTCGGCGCCGGCGGGCAGCGTGTCGCGCAGCGTTCTATAATCCATCGACTGATCCATATGGGTCAGAATGGCGCGCTTGGGCCGCAGTTCCGCGATCCAGTCGAGCGCTTGGGTCAGCGTCGGATGGGTAGGGTGCGGTGCGCGGCGCAGGGCGTCGATCACCAGCACGTCGGCATCTTGATAAAGGCTTCGCATATCTTCGGTTAAGATATTGAAGTCGCTTGCATAAACGATCGCTGAACCGGCATGTTCGAACCGCAGGCCTGCGCTGATGATATTGCCATGCGGCTGATCGGTGACGTGGATCGCAATCGAACCGATCGTCAGTTGATCGGGCAGCAGTTCGCCTTCGACCGTCGATGGATAGCCGTCCCGGCCGTTGAACGCATAGGCGAAGCGGCGCGTCAGGCTGGCGAGCGTCGCCGGCCGCGCAAACCCGCGCACCGGCTGGCGCTGGGCGTGATAGACCTGCCGCAGATCGTCGAGGCCGTGGCAGTGATCGGCATGATCGTGAGTCCAGATCACCGCATCCACGGTCGCGACGTCGGCTGCGAGCAATTGTTCGCGCAGGTCGGGGCCGGTGTCGACCAGGATCCGGGTGTCGTCCGTCTCAACCAGGATCGACACGCGCAGTCGGCGGTTGCGGGGCTCCGCGGGATCGCACGCACCCCAGTCATTGCCGATCCGCGGGACGCCCGAGGATGTGCCGCAACCGAGAATACGAAGCTTCATGCGCCTCGCGTCTTTGCAAACAGCGTGTGGAAATTCTCGCGCGTCCGCTCGGCGAGCACCTCGGCATCCTCGCCGCGCAACTGCGCCAGGAAGCGGCAGGTGTCGGCGACATAGGCTGGCTCGCCGGTCTTGCCGCGATGGGGCACGGGCGCGAGGAACGGCGCGTCTGTTTCGATCAGCAGCCGATCGATCGGCAGGCGTGCTGCGGTTTCCTGCAGATCCTTGGCGTTCTTGAACGTCACGATGCCGGAGATCGAGATGTAGAAACCCATCGCCAACGCCGCGTCCGCGAAGGCCCCGCTGGCGGTGAAGCAATGGATGACGCCGGGATAGGTTCCCTTCCCCAATTCGTCCTCGAGGATGGCCAGCGTATCGGCCTCCGCATCGCGGGTGTGCACGACGATCGGCAGACCGGTTTCGCGGCAGGCGGCAAGATGCGCGCGGAAGCTCGATTGCTGCTGCTCCCGGTCGCTCTTGTCGTAATAATAGTCCAGGCCGCTTTCGCCGATGCCGACGACGCGCGGGTGTGCCGCACGGGCGACCAGTTTGGCGGTGTCGATGTGCGGATGCTGATCGGCTTCGTGCGGGTGGATGCCGACGGTCGACCAGACGTCGGGCTCGCTTTCGGCCGTGGCCAGAACCGCATCCCATTCGCTCTCGCGCGTGGCGATATTCAGCATCGCGACGACACCGGAGGCACGGGCGCGTTCCAACACGCTTTCCTGATCCTCGGCCAACCCCTTGTAATTCAGGTGGCAATGGCTGTCGGCGAGTTTCATTCCGCGGCGAGCTCCAGGCGGGGGAAGACCGGGTTGGGCGCAGTCAGTTGCGCGGTCGTCGGATCCCAATCGCCGAGCAATGCGGCGTGGTCACGACCGCTGACCCCTAGCTGATCCAGTACCGCCGCAGCCGAGGTCGGGATGACCGGCAGGATTGCGATCGCCAGCCGCCGGATCGCATCGACCAAGGTACCGAGCACGGCGTGCATCCGCTCCGGATCGGTCTTGCGCAGTGCCCAGGGAGCCTGCGTGTCGATGTACGCGTTGCAGGCGAAGACGCCGCGCATCCACGCCTCGATCCCCTGGCTGAGTGCCAGATCGTCGAACTGCGTCACGAATTCGCGCGTCGCGGCGTCAACTTCTGCGAGCAATTCCGCATCGGCCGGCTCGCTACGCCCTGCTTCCAGCTGGCCGCCCAGGTTCTTGGCGATGAACGCCAGCGTGCGTTGCGCCAGATTGCCGAAGCTGTTCGACAGGTCGGCATTCGACCGGGTAACGATCGCTTCGTCGCTGAACGTACCGTCCTGGCCGAAGCTGACGTCGCGCAGCAGGAAATAGCGCAGCGGGTCGACGCCGTAGAGTTCTGCGAGTTGCATCGGATCGACGACATTGCCGACCGACTTCGACATCTTCTCCCCCCGGTTCAGCAGAAAGCCGTGGCCGAACACCTGTTTCGGCAGCGGCAGCTTCGCCGACATCAGGAAGGCGGGCCAATAGACGGTGTGGAAGCGGACGATATCCTTGCCGATCAGATGAAGGTTCGCTGGCCAATATTTTGAGAACAGGGCGTTATCGTCCGGATAGCCGGCACCAGTGATATAGTTGGTTAGCGCATCGACCCAGACATACATGACGTGCCCCGGGCTGTCGGGCACCGGCACACCCCAGTCAAAGCTGGTCCGCGAGACGCTGAGATCCGAAAGGCCGCCCTCGACGAAGCGCAGGATCTCGTTGCGGCGGCTTTCCGGGCGGATGAAGTCCGGCTGCGATGCGTAGAAGTCGAGCAGCGGCTGCTGATACTTCGACAGACGGAAGAACCAGGTTTCCTCCGCGGTCCATTCGACCGGCGTGCCCTGCGGCGAAAGCTTGGCTCCGTCCTCCGCGAGCGTCAGTTCCTTCTCTTCGTAAAAGGCTTCGTCGCGGACGGAATACCAGCCCTCGTAGCGGTCGAGATACAGGTCGCCGGCGTCCGCCATCGCGCGCCAGATCGCCTGGCTGGCGACATAATGATCGGGCTCGACCGTGCGGATGAAACGGTCATAGCCGATGTTCAGCTTGCTAGCCATGTCATGGAAATACCCCGACATTTCATCTGCCAGCGCGCGCACCTCGACACCGCGGTCGCGCGCAGTCTTGACCATCTTCAGTCCATGTTCGTCGGTGCCGGTCTGAAAGCGGACGTCGCGCCCCGCTTGGCGCTGGAACCGCGCGATCGCGTCGGCGGCGATCATCTCGTAAGCGTGGCCGATGTGCGGGCGGCCGTTGGGGTAGTGGATCGCGGTCGTGATGTAATAGGGCTCGGACATGCGAGTGCCCTAGCCAGTTCAGCGGCCCCGCGCCAGCCGTGCGACATAGCCGCCCATCTCGAACGTCGTCGTCGCCGCATCGAGCGACTGGGCGAGCGATGCGCGCGCCAGATCGGCGGCAGCGGCATAGGCGTCGAGCGCCTCGCGCAGCCCCTCCCCGGTCAGCGTCCGCGCGCGTTCCGCGATGAAGGCGGGGACGCGTTCGAGGAACGCTTCATAACGGGGTTGCGCGGCCTTGGGCGAGAGCGCCTTCGACAGCTTCCCGCGTTGCTGCGTATCTGCATCGCCGTCGCGAGCGATCGTCTCCAGCGCAGTCTCGATCGTCGCGAGGTCAAGCCCGGCGAAGCGCAGCGCACGGCCCGGCGAGCCGGCTCCGGCGCGGATGAGGGCCGCCAACTCGGCTTCCGTCGCCTGCGGGACGGCGTCGCGTAGGATCGTACGCATATTCCCTTCATCCAGCACGTCGAACCGCAGGAGGCGACACCGCGAGCGGATGGTGGGAAGCAAGCGGCCGGGCGCATGGCTGACGAGCAGGAAGATGGTCCCCGCGGGCGGCTCCTCCAAGCTCTTGAGCAGCGCGTTGGCGGCGGGGCGTTCGAGGTCGTCGATCGCGTCGATCACGATCACGCGGCGGTCGGACATCGACGGCTTGACGCCCAGCATCGGGCCGAGCGCGCGGACCTGATCGATCCTGATCGAGCGTGCGGTGCCCTTATCGGGCTTGTCGGCATCGACCGGCAGCCGGTCGAGCACGCGGAAATCGGGATGTGCACCGGCCGCGATCATCGCCGCGGTGCGGCCGGCATGACCGCCCGACGCCCGCGCGAGCAGGCGTTCGGCGGCGTATTTGGCGAAACTCGCCTTGCCCAGCCCTTCGGCGCCGGTGATCAGCCAGGCGTGGTGAAGGTTGCCCGAAGCGTCCGCGGCCTCGATTGCCGCCCGCGCCACGTCGTTACCGACGAGTGATGTCATGGCAGCAGGTCGGCGAGCGCTTCCAACAGTCGTTCGGTCACGACCCCAGGCGTCGCCGTGGCATCGACGAGCCGAACGCGCTCAGGGTCCTGCTCGGCGATACGACGGAACTGGGCGGCGACCTCGGCATGGAAATCGGGCCCGCGCTGGGCGAAACGATCCGCGGCTCCGGCATCGCGTGCGGCGGCGCGTTCGGCGCCTTGGTGATGATCGATCTCCAGCACCAATGTCCGGTCGGGCAGCAGCCCCTTCGATCCGAATGCATGGAGCGCCAGAATCGCGGCATCGTCTATGTCCTGCGCCCCCTGATAGGCCCGCGTCGAATCGACAAAGCGGTCGCAGATCACCCACTGCCCCGCCTGCAGCGCCGGGCGTATACGCTTTTCGACGTGGTCGGCACGCGCAGCGGCGAACAGCAGGGCTTCGCTGTGCGAGCTCCACCGCGACACGTCGCCGCCCAGCAGCAAACCGCGGATCGCCTCCGCGCCTTCGCTACCGCCGGGTTCCCGCGTCACGACGACCGCCAGCCCGCGCGCCTTCAAAGCGGCGGCTAGGGCGGCGGCCTGGGTCGATTTGCCGGCCCCCTCCCCGCCCTCCAGCGAGATGAACTTGCCGGGTGTCACGCGCCGAACAGCGACATCAGCCCGGACCAGGCGCGGCCGAAGAAGCCGGCCTCGCCCACATCGGCCTCGGCGACCAGCGGCATCGTGGACGTCGGACCACCATCGGTCTGGACGACCAAGTCGGCGATGTGCTGCCCGGCCTTGATCGGTGCCTGGACCGGGCCGTTATAGACGACCTTGGCATTCATCTTCGGATCGCTGCCGGCGGGGATGGTGATCTTCAAGTCCTTCGGCGCGACCAGGCCGACTTCGCCTTCGCTACCGCCCTGCACTTCGGCTGCGGACACCCGCTTGCCCTTGGCGACGACGGGCTTCGCCTTCCACGCGCGGAAGCCCCAGTCCATGAACTTGACCGACTCGCTGATCCGTTCGTTGAAGCTATTCAGACCCGCGACGACCATCACCAGTCGGCGGCCGTTCTGTTGGGCCGAGCCGGTGAAGCCATAGCCGGCCTCTTCGGTGTGCCCCGTCTTCAGCCCATCGGCGCCGGCGACGCGGCCCAGCAGCGGATCTCGGTTCGCCTGGGTGATGTCGCTGCCCGAACCCAGCGTCTTGCCCCAGGTGAATTCCTTCAGCGAATAGAATCGCTTGTACAGCTGCGGGTGGTTCTCGATCGTCGCCTGCGCCAGATGGGCGAGGTCGCGCGCCGTGACATAGGTGACGCCGCCGTCGGGCCAGCCGTTCGACGTGCCGAAATGGCTGTTCTTCAACCCCAGCTCGGCTGCCTTCTTGTTCATGAGCGCGGTGAACGCTTCCTCGGTGCCCGCGATCTGTTCGGCCAGCACCACGCAGGCGTCGTTGCCCGACAGGACGACGATGCCCTTCAGCAGATTGTCGACGCTGACCTGTTCGCCCGGCGACAGGAACATGGTCGAGCCCGCCTGCGGCCCATGCCACTTCTGCCACGTCTCCGGTCGCACCGTCGCCATCGTGTCGAGCTTCAGTTCGCCCTTCCTGATCAGGTCGAACGCGACATAGGCGGTCATCATCTTGGCCATCGAGGCCGGGGGCATGCGGACGTCGGCGTCCTTGGCGTAGAGCACCGCGCCAGTCGACAGATCCTCCAGATACGCAACGCGCGCCGTCGTCTGGAACGGCGGGGCCTGGGCGATGCCGGGTGTCGCCGCCAGCAGGGCGAAGATCGAGGCGAGAGCGGGGGCTTTCATCATGGGTCGGTCCATTACGCTGAATATTATGGGAATCGGACGATCGTCGCGCCGGAATGGCCGCGGCGGGCGACGTCCGCCTTGGCACGCTCGGCAGCGGCGAGAGTTGGATAGGGGCCGAGGCGCACGCGCCAGACCGGTGGGCCGGCGATGACAGCACCACCCAGCGTCCGGGCGAGCGCCTTCGCCCGCTCGGCACTGGAGACGGCTGCGACCTGCACAGAATAGCCGGCGGTCACGCGAGCAACGGGCATCGCGGCCGGAGCCGGCGTGGGCCGTTCGGCGGCGGTGCGGATCGACGATCGAGCCGGCGCAGGAAATTTGGTGTGCGGCAGCATGGTCGGCGTCGCCGGCGCCATCGGTGCAAGCTTGCGACGAAGCGCCGCCAACAAAGCCGGCGGCGCGTCGGGGCGTGGCTCCCCTGCCCGGCCGGCACGCAGTTGCGCGATGTCCTGCGGCAGCGCGACGACCCGGCGCACACGCACCCCACCGGTCGCCCCGCCGAGCGCGGCGGCTGCATCGGCGGACAACATCGCGACCATGCCCGATGCGGGGACGCCGTCCGCCACGCTGGCGACGATCGTGCGTCCGGTGTCGAGCGCCGTCACCTCTGCATAGCCGCCGACCGGAAGCCCGCGTGCGACGACGAAGACGCCCGGCATCTGCCCGACATCGGCGCGGCCGACGACGTCGTACCGCGTTTCGCCGGCCGCCACCTGCGACGACCCGCGCGGACCGTCGCCGGGGGGCGGCTCCTGCACGACGGCGTCCGCAGAAAGGATCAGGGCAAGACTAACGAGCGACTTCATCGGCGAGCAGCCCTACCGAAAGCGCGTAGAAATTCGAGCAGTTATAATCGAGGATCACGCGATAATTGACGGTCAGCAGATAGGCGGTGCGCCCGGCACCGTCCGGTTCGATCAGCGTCGCCAGCACGTCGTCCGCCGGCCACGGCTTGTCCTGCGGCATGATCCCCATCCGCCGCCATTCAGCGATCGTCCGCCAGCGGCTGTGCCGGTCATGCACGCGCGGGCAACGCGGCGACAGCGTCCGGTTCTTCATGTCGGCGCGGTTGAAGTCGGCCGGCACCGTCACCGCCAGACCCCACGGCTGTCCTGCGCGCCATCCGGCGTTGACGAAGTAATTGGCGATCGACGCCAGCGTATCGGCCGGGTTCGACCAGATATCCGCCCGTCCATCGCCATCGCCATCGCGGGCAAGGCGCAGATAGACCGACGGCAGGAATTGCGGGTAGCCGAACGCGCCCGCCCAACTGCCCTTCAACCGATCGCGCGGCACGCCGCGGTCGATCATCCTCAGCGTGGCGATGAATTCGTCGGTGAAGAGCTGGCGACGGCGCCCTTCGTAGGCGAGGCTGGCGAGACTGCGCGGCAAATCGAAATTGCCGGTGTAGGCGCCGTAGTTCGTCTCGTGCCCCCAGATCGCGACCATGATCGATTCGGGCACGCCGGTTTCCCGCTCGATCCGTTCCAGGCGCGGTCGCTCGCGCTGATAGACTGCCCGCCCGCGCGAAATGCGCGCGGCATCGACATGCTGCGCCTTATACGGTGCGAAGTTCGGGATGGGGGCGTTCGGAGAAGCTTCGGGCTGCTGGCGGTCGAGTTCGACAACGCGGGGATTGAATGTCAACGACGATGCCACGCTATCGAAAGTATCCGCCCTAACCCCTTCGGAAAGCGCGCGCCCGCGGATCGACTGGAGAAAGCTCTGGAAGCCCGCCTCGTCCTGAGCGCTCGCGCCCGTGGCCAGCAGCAGCGTTGCCGCCACCAGACCGTTCGCCCATCCACGCCAACGCATACGCAACCCCTGTTTACCAAGGGCAAGTGATGCCACAGCGAGCGCCGCGGGGGGAACCCCTAACATCCCGGCGCTTGCACAAATGATCGCAGACGGTAAGGCGCTGCAGACCCGGAGAGATGGCCGAGTGGTTTAAGGCAGCGGTCTTGAAAACCGCCGTGGGTGGAAGCTCACCGTGGGTTCGAATCCCACTCTCTCCGCCAACACGACATCTTGGGTTGTCTCATGTTGTCTCGCGATTGGCAGTTTTCCGCGGGTTAGAGGCTTGCCGTTTGTCTCATACGGTCTCATTCGACCTCAGGGCAGCGCAGACGATTCGGGGGCATCTTGGGGGCACGATCGAATAGGCTCGGGGGCATCGGATGCTGACCGACGTCGCGTGCCGGAAAGCGACGCCGAAGGATCGTGCCTACAAGCTGTCCGACGCCGGGGGCCTCTATCTAGAGGTGCTTCCCTCGGGCTATCGATCTTGGCGCCTCAAGTACCGCGTCGGCAAGACCGAGAAGCGTCTGGTGTTTGGCTCGTATCCGGAGGTGCCCCTCTCCCGTGCGCGCCAGTTGCGGGACGAAGCCAAGCAGCTGCTTCGGGACGGCAAGGATCCGTCGATCGTCCGCAAGCAGCGGGCGGCCGAGCAGGCATTCCGCAACGCCAACACCTTCCGATCGTGGGCGGAGGATTGGATTTCGAGCGAGGCGGCGACCTGGTCGACGAAGCACCGCGCCGATGTCGAGAACAGGTTCGAGAAGGACGTGTACCCGAAGATCGGCGCGCTGCCGCTGGCGGAGATCACGTCACCGATGATCCTGGCGGTGCTGCGGCGCGTGGAATCGCGGGGGGCGGTGGAGACGTCGCACCGGATCCAGCAGCGGATTTCGGAAGTGTACGTGCGGGCGATCGTCGCCGGCGCTGCGGACCGCAATCCAGCCGCCGACATGCACAAGGCTCTCAGTCGTGTGCGGCGCGGCAAGCAGCCGGCCGTCCGCACGGTGGCCGAGGCGGTTGCCGTGCTGAAAGCAGTCGAAGCGAGGCCGAGCCATCCTCTTGTGAAGATCGCGTCGCGACTCCTCGCGCTCACGGCGGTGCGGCCGGGCGTCCTACGGCTCGCGGATCCGCGGGAGTTCGAGGATCTGGACGGACCGGAGCCGATCTGGCGCGTCCCTGCCGAAAAGATGAAGCTCGACGTCGACCGGAAGCAGGAGAAGGCGTTCGAGTTCATCGTGCCGTTGTCAACGCAGGCCGTGGCCACAGTGAAGGCGGCAATCGCGTTTTCTGGCGGAGGAAGTGTCATCTTCCGCAGCGTGCGGTCAGCGCGCAAGCCGATCAGCGACAGCACGCTGAGCAAGGCGTACAGGGACGCCGGCTATTCCGGGAAGCACGTCCCGCATGGCTGGCGTTCAACCTTCAGCACTGTGATGAACGAGCTGGCCGGTCAAGATCGCGCACGCGACGCGCTGACCAGGATTGGCGATCGCGCGATCATCGACCTGATGCTGGCGCACGTTCAGGACGGCGTCGAGCCGACTTACAATCGGGCCGCCTACATGACACGGCGGCGCGAATTGGCACAGGAGTGGGCCGACGCTTTGACTGCAGAGCTCGACGCTCCCGAGACTTTGATCGACGGCCCGCGCCGGTAACGAGCATTTCGACCGCAGCGGTGGCAGCATGAGCGACGCCGCACTTCGCCGCGAGACAAAGCAGCTCATCAAGTCCACCTCGGCCGGCTTCACTGGTCGACCGCGCGGCCAAGATCGAAAGGTCCGCCGGCTCAGCTACGACGTCGACGATCGTCGTGCGCAGGTCTTCTCCCGGATCGATGATGGGTCGCGATCGGGCGGCCTCGGCTGGATCGACGATATCGTGCAACTCGCCGAGGAATTCGATCTGCAGTATCGCAAGCCCGGCGAACGCGGACCGCTACAGGCATCCGGCGTTCGCGTGCTGCGGATCCTGTGCACCCGCTTCCTGCGATTCGCATCGGGTCAGCTCGACCCGGCCGTGCGCACGATCGCCCTGGCGACCGGCTACACTTACAAGACTGTGCACTCGGCGCTCACGCGGCTGAAGAAGCACGGCTTCCTCGATTGGGTGCGCCGATCGCAGGCGACCGACCGTCGCGCTGGCGACGCGGGCCCCCAGCGCGAGCAGGTCAGCAACGCCTATCACTTCCCGATGTCCGGCTTACCCAAGGCCGTGCTGCAGCGATGGAAAGACCTGCGAGAGCGTCGCCGGCGCCGACGGCAGTCCGAGGCCCCGGTCGCGGCCACAAACGCCCCACAGCCCGGCCAGCGCCGGCTGCCAAGCGATCCTGCGATGCGCGCCCTCCTCCTATCGATGGAGGCGCGACTAGAGGGCGCGAATCCCGAAACGGGTGAGTACACCCGGTCAGGGGATCAGGGATGATGAATTGAGGCCCTTTGGGGCCTCAATGCTCCAGTAAGCCGATCCCCCAAAGCCGCACCGTCGGCCCGCCCCTCCCCCCGATAGCCTGCCGCGGCTGTCGGGACAGGCGGCGCTGCGCGCCGCTATGCTCGGCGGAGGGGGATGAGCACGAAGCGTGCCACGCCCCCGCCGACGTCTCGCCATGCGCGCGCGACAGCGCGCTGAGAGACTTCGTGCTTTCGAGTATCTATTCGCTCGCGGCTCCGAGGATCAGCTCTGCCCAGCGATCGAGCACCAGGCGACGCTGATCGAGCAGCTGGGCCCGGTTGTACGCGCCTTCGACCGTCGCGACCTTCCCATCGGCCGATTTCAGCCCGTGGCCGAGGATGCGGTCGATTACCTCGCGCGCCGCCGGCATCGTCTCATTCATCACCGTCGAGAATGCAGCGCGCCAGCCGTGCGGGACGTGACGGCCGCGGTAGCCGGCCGCAATGTAAAGCGCCCCGATCGCGCCCTCACTGATCGCGGTATTTGATCGCTTTCCCGTGAAGATCAGCCCGCCGCGCCAATTTCCGCAGTTTTCCGCGGCGCGCGCTTCTTGATCGGCTTTTGATCGGGCCGCGAGCAGGACGGCGACGGCCGCCGGCGACAGAGGCACGATGTGGTCATTCGCCGCGTCGCGCTTCTTCGCTGCCGCCAGCTTCATCCGCGCGGCCGGTACCCGCCAGATCGGCGCCGGGCCGTCCAGGTCCTCGATCTCGTCCCACCGCGCGCCTCGCACCGCCGCCAGGCGGACGGCCGTGAGCGCAAGGAATGTCGAGGCCTGCAACACCGCCGGCGCGGCCTGGACGCGATCGGCCGCAGCGAGCAGCTCGCGCAGCTCGCCGACGTCGGTCAGGGCAGACATGCGCGCGCGCGCGCGTATCGGCTTGAGCGCGCGGCCGACGACGGCCGCCGGATCCTCGCTCGCCCAGCCCTCAGAAACGGCGAGGGCGAAGACGTCGGAGATTCGCTGACGCAGCCGTCGAGCGGTCTCACCGGCGCCGCGACGCTCGACGGTACGCAGCAGCTCCAGGATCATCGGCGACGTGATCCGATCGATCGGGTCGGCGCCGATCGCTGGGAACACATCGCGCGCCATGCTCGCTTCGACCTCGGCCGCGTGCGTCGCGGTCCAGCCCGGCCGCCGAAGCTCGAGCCATTCATGCGCAGCCGCGCTGAAGGTCATCACCGGCGCCGGCGCGGATCGCTGCGGCCGCCGACCGCGAGCGAGATCCTCGTGCGCCGCCTCGCAGGCCAGGCGCGCGTCATTCAGTGCGATATCGGGGTAGCAGCCAATCGTCAGCAGCTGCTCGCGTCCGCCCCAGCGGTACCGCACGCGCCAGTTCATCTGGCCGGACGGACGCACGAGAAGGTAAAGACCGCGCTCGTCGAAGAGCTTGTATGGGCGCGACTTGGCGCGCGCCGCCTTCACGGTGGCGTTGGAGAGCATGCGGACCTCTAAAAAGGGGGCTATCGACTCGAGGCGAGCAGTCGCTACGCTCCGGCGATGGTTGAAATTGTCGAGAAGTACCCGGGCGGATCGCGGCGGCGTGTTAGCAAAGCCGGAGATGCAGTGCGTGACGGCGCTGCCACGAGCGAAGATTTGGGCGTTATCGAGCGCTGGCGCGCTGCCCATCGCCACGTGTTAAACAGCTTTCAGGCGCTACTGCGTGCGCGAACTCGTGGCCGCGGTGTCGTGGTCGGACAACGTCATAAAAGGCGAACGACCATCTTTGGAAAGCTCGCGCGATTTCCATCCATGGAATTGCATCGCATGGACGATGTCGCTGGGTGCCGCCTCATCTTCCAAAGCACCAATGACCTGTACGAGTTCAGGAAAGAGCTGCACGCGGCTCGATTCAAACACGAATTGCGTAACGATCCGGACAAGTATGATTACATCAAGAGGCCAAAGCTTGACGGCTATCGCGGCATCCATGACGTCTACAAATACGACGTCAACAGTCACCACGGTGCCGCGTACAAAGGACTTCAGATCGAACTCCAGTACCGAACCATCTACCAGCATGCTTGGGCGACATGCGTCGAGGTTGTTGGCTTCGTCACTGCCAGTAATCCCAAGTTCAAATCAGGCGACAAGCGGTATGAGACGGTCCTTACGCTCGCGTCGGAGATGATCGCCAGGACCTTTGAGGGGCAATATGGCCCTCTCGAGCATCTGTCAGATCTGGACCTTCTGACGCAATTCAAGACCTACGACGAAGCGCTCGGGTTTATGGAGATGCTGCGCAAGCTTGAGGCTTCGCAGGTCGGCATGAAGGGCAATCGGTCGAACATCATACTGATCTTCCGCGAGGGCAGGCCGTTGGAGGTCCGAACTTACAAGGATGCCACGGAGGCTTTGATCGATCTTTTTGACCTAGAGACCGCTGAGGACACCCGATCCGCCGACATCGTGTTGGTTCGCGGTTCTCGGAAAGACGTCCGAGACGCCTTCAGGAACTACTTCAGTGATGCTTCCGATTTCGTTGAGTACGTGGATGTGGCGGTAGCGACACTAGAAGATCACGTCGCATTCCGCAGCGCGTCAGCATTACCAACCTGATCGCAAACGGCAGAGCAATCGTCTGCCGCGGACGCGCTAAGCCGCACCGGAAACGGCGGGTACTAGCGATCTCGTACCCCCGCCGTACCCCGGCCGCCGGATTTCCGCTCACGCCCACTTGCGGACATTCGCATGCGCCCGATACGATGCGGCATGGGCAGCGGGGATTTCACCGAAGAAGCTACGGAATTGTTCACGCGGTTCGCTGAACGGCACGGGCTGCATTACGAGGTTGAGTATGACGCGCCAGTCGAAGTTCTGTGGAACTTCCCTGCGCAGAATGGCGTGGCTTTGCCATTCGTCCTCGGGTTGCAAAACGGTGACGAGCTAAACTTCGGCGTATCAGACTTTTGGTCTTACTTCTTCCCGTTTGAGAAGGCCGTTGACCAATTTGAGCATGCACTAGATGCATGGATCGTCGGGGAAGCGAGGATTGCTGTAACCGGACCTTGGGGCCGGGTTCTACAAGTCTGGGACAACGGCCGCTGGCGATCCATCTATGGCGCGAACCGCGTTTTGCCCGTTTGGCGAAGGCCGAGGCGGACCATCGAAAATCGGCCGTTGCAGCGCCCGGCTTGAATGTCCGCTTTCCACACAAAAGCGGACAGGCCGCTAACGCCCAAAAGCGGAGATTGAGCGGCAGACCAAACGTCTGCCGCGGAAATCGAGAAAAGACGCATTTCTGCCGATTTCGGCAATACGGCCCGGGGGCGCGTACCCCGGGCCGTACCCCGGCTTAAAACATAGCTTAGGCCACTGACCTGAGCTCGAGCGCGCTGATCGCTGCGGCGCCACCGGCGATGATCAGCTCGGTCACGCGACTGCCGCCGGCGGCCGACACCGTCCAGGTCGTCTCAACCTCCTCGATCCGGAAATCGCGGAACGTCTCCCGAATGAAATCGGTCGCGTTGATCGACATGAGAAACGACCCGCGGATGCCGCGCAGCTGCTCGGCGAGCTGGACGTAGCGGTCGCGACCGAAGACGAGCCCATAGCCATCGGTCTCGTCGTAGGGCGGGTCGAGATAGAACAGCGCCTTCGGGCTGTCATAGCGGCGGATCAGGTCTGCATAATCCAGCTGTTCGATCGTGACCCGCTCGAGCCGCCGGCTGAGCGCGCGAAGATCCGCCCGCAGCTTCGATAGCTGGATCCGCGATGACTGATCCTTGCGCACGCCGAACGTGCGGCCGTCGACCTTGCCCCCGAAGGTCAGGCGCTGAAGGTAGAGGAAGCGCACCGCCCGCTCGATGTCTGTGAGCGACCGCGGGTCGAGCTGCTTCTGACGGTCGAACTCCTCGCGGCTGGCCATCAGCCAGCGGAATTCGTCGACGAATGGCTCGTAATGGCGGCGGACCACCCGAAAGAGATTGGCGACGTCGCCCGACAGGTCGTTGATGACCTCGGCCGCGGCTGGTGTCGATCGGCGCAGGAATACACCGCCCATGCCGACGAAAGGCTCGATATAGCTATGGTGCGGGACGGTCTCGATGATCGCGCAAAGGCGTTTGGCCAGGTTGCGCTTGCCCCCGAGGTACGGTGCGGGGGGATTGGCGTTGCAGGCAGTCATGATCTCAGCTCTCGGGAGAGGAGCACGTCGGCTACGCGCGCTGAGTGGCCGCCGATCGACGCGATCGGCGGGGCCCCGGCCGGCTGGCCGCGGGATTTCTGGAAATGTCGAAGCGTGGCTCGGGGAATACGTGGGCTTAGGGCCCTTGGCATCGCCACCTGGTACCGGGTGGTTAGCCGCGCAGAATAGGCGACTGCGCCCTGCGTATTCCCCGAAGGTCTTATATTTTGCAGGCCACCCGGCGAACCGGTTGGCCTATTGCCGCGCGCGCGGACCCTCCTCTGCGGCTAAGCTCGGGAGAGCGCCGCCGCTATGGCACGCCGATCGTGGCGTCTGCAATCGCGATCATCCTCGCCGGCGACGCTCCGCTTGGACTTGCTCGTATTTGCTCTTCACTGGGTTAGGCAGGTCGGGCGCCCGATGTGGCGGTACCAGCTCGATCGCCGCACCCTTGTGCCCGCAATCCTCACAGCGAAAGTATGTGCCGGCCACCTCAAGGCTGGCATTGCGCGGACGGCGGCCGAAGCGAAAATAGTCCGCGACGCCCCTGATCCCATAGATCGCTGACTTCTTGCAGCCCGGGCACGTCAAGCGGACCTGGAAACCATGGCTCTCGGCGTCGAACAGCGTCAGGATTTTCAGATTCGCGCCCATCGTCTGCAATATGCCGGAACACAAAGAGAACGTAAGGGCTGGAAATTCTGTCGATCAGCGCGCAGGATCGATCGGGTGACAGCCGGCGGCCGCGAGTCCGGTCTCCAGGATCGCGGTCGTACAACGCCGCTCGAGCAGCACCGCGCCGGCGCGATCATTCCCGCGCGTCACCGCGGCGATTGCCTCAGCCAGGCGCAGGTAGACCTCGAACAGGATGCCCTTGTCGATCGTCACCAGTTCGCCGGTCGGCTTCGCCTCGAGCGGCTTCAGCTGCTCGGTGCGCGTCAGCTCAGCGTCGAGCCTCGGCAGTCGCGGCCGCTCGGTTCGCGCCGTCGGTGCTTCGATTGATCGCTGCGCGCAGCTCGTCGACAGGAGCGGCAGGAGGCAGAGCGCCAGGCTGAGGCGCAGGGATCGTGTCGAACGCATGTTGAAGATCCTTCGAGGTGGTGTGCTGCTGCTCGTCGGCCGCGCGGGTGCGGCGGCCGACGTCGTCGGCGATCGCGCCGGCGACGTCCTGGGCGGCGCGCTCGTCGGCCCGCACTTCGATCCGGCGGGCGGTGTCGCGCCTTTCGACCTTGGCGGTGACCTTGGCCGCGCCGGCGTCGGCGCCGCGGTCGTAGATCCACCAATAGGCGCCGCCGGCGATCGCGACGATCGCGACGACGATCGTCGCCCAGGCAGCGAGGTGCGCTCCGCGGGCAGGCACGCCGATCGCGACGGCCAGCTTGGCGAGCGCGCCGATCATCGTACCGCCTTCAGACGCGTGTCCAGCGTCGTCGCCGGGTAGCCGGGAAGCCCGGTCAGGCAGATTTGGCGTTCACGCTCGCGACGGAGGACCAGGCCGCGCAGCCGCTTCAGCGGACGACCGGCTTTCGACCACATGCCGAACGCGTCACACGCGGCGACCCATTGCCCCGCGCGGTACCGGCGCGCAGCAGTCGAGGTGCAAGTCCGCCCGGCGCCGATGTTGTAGGCAAGCGACACGAAGGCCCAGCGCTGGTGATCGCGGCCGGGCGCGCGCAGCTCGGGGACGCACGCAAGCACCTCGTCCGCATGGCGCACCAGGTCCGCCTCGAGCCGACGCTCGCAGCCCTCGCGCGTCTCGATCTGACCACGCCGTACGCCACTCGTCAGGCCGTCGCAGATCGTCCAGACACCGACGACATCGGCATAGGCCGCCAGATACTCGGGCCCGCGGACATGGCGCAGCGCGATCGACGTATCGGCTCGTGGCGTTGCCGCGACGGTTCGCCCGCTTTCCTCGAGCGGTGTCGACGTCATCAGCCCGACCGCAGCGACGAGGCCGACGATACCTGCGAGCGTGCGCTTCGCAATCTTCGCCGCGATCATCGACCGCGCTCCGCCAGGCGCTGCTGGCAGGCAAAGCGCCGCCGGCGTCGGATCCGCTGCACGGTCTTGGTTTCCCAGATCTGGATCAGCGTCCAGATGACCGTGAACAGCGCTGCCAAGTGGGGCAGCAGATTGGTGATGGTGCCGACCGCGACG